>NZ_CP011971.1:770000-1444311 GCF_001579945.1 Steroidobacter denitrificans
ACAGCTTTACACTGAACTTTGAACCTTTTTGTGTAGGATAGGTGGGAGGCTATGAAATTCGGACGCTAGTTCGGATGGAGCCAACCTTGAAATACCACCCTGAAATGTTTGGAGTTCTAACCTAGGTCCGTCATCCGGATCGGGGACCGTGTATGGTGGGTAGTTTGACTGGGGCGGTCTCCTCCCAAAGAGTAACGGAGGAGTGCAAAGGTACGCTCAGCGCGGTCGGTCATCGCGCTCTAGAGTGCAAAGGCATAAGCGTGCTTAACTGCGAGACGGACAGGTCGAGCAGGTACGAAAGTAGGTCTTAGTGATCCGGTGGTTCTGTATGGAAGGGCCATCGCTCAACGGATAAAAGGTACTCCGGGGATAACAGGCTTATTCCTCCCAAGAGTCCACATCGACGGAGGAGTTTGGCACCTCGATGTCGGCTCATCACATCCTGGGGCTGTAGCAGGTCCCAAGGGTATGGCTGTTCGCCATTTAAAGTGGTACGCGAGCTGGGTTCAGAACGTCGTGAGACAGTTCGGTCCCTATCTGCCGTGGGCGTTGGAAACTTGAGGGTGAGCTGTCCTTAGTACGAGAGGACCGGGATGGACGTATCTCTGGTGTTCCGGTTGTCACGCCAGTGGCACTGCCGGGTAGCTATATACGGACGGGATAACCGCTGAAAGCATCTAAGCGGGAAGCCCCCCCCAAGATTAGGTTTCCCTGGGAACTCGATTCCCCTGAAGGGCTGTCGAAGACTACGACGTTGATAGGCTGGGTGTGTAAGTGCAGTAATGTATTGAGCTAACCAGTACTAATTGCCCGTGAGGCTTGACCATATAACACCCAATGCGCTTGTCCACTGGTAAAGTGGAAAGGCAAGGTGATGTTGAAGATTACTCAATGCGACAAGTGCGTCGAAACAACTCCGAATTCGCAGTGTGTAAAGGGGACAGATCTAATTTCGCCTGGGGTTCAGTGCGGAATCGAAGTGCAGAGAAATTCAGAGAAATTAGATCTGTCCCCTTTATACTGACGTGAGCCAGTTTGCCTGGCGGCAATAGCAAGCGGGAACCACCCGATCCCATATCGAACTCGGAAGTGAAAACGCTGTGCGCCGATGGTAGTGTGCCCTTCGGGCATGCAAGAGTAGGTCACTGCCAGGCTTTTAATCATGCAAAGCCCCACCGGAACCCCGGTGGGGCTTTTTGCGTTTTGGGATATCGATCCGGATTGCGGTTCGAGACGGCATCTGCCAGGCCTGGTAGTTTTAAATTTATGAAATGTTGCTAATCAGCAACGCTTAAATTTAAAATTATCAAGCGGTTTTCCCTTGTTTTTTCCTTAAGGCAACACATATTATCATCCGTGCTACGATGGCGTGGTTTGTGCGCAACATCGTTCCATATCGTCACATCTATTGGAGGATACTGAATGAGCTGGAAGATTCGTGCTGCAGCCACGCTTGCCCTGGGAAGCATCACTGCCACCGCCGGCGCAGAACAGCGCGTGGGCGATTGGTACCTGGTTCCTCAGGCGGGTTACACTTGGTTGGACAACGACCGAATCGCCAGGGACGACATGTTCCTGGGCTTGGCCGTCGGTAAGCATCTGAACGACGCCTGGAGTCTGGAGCTGGGCATCACCAGCGGTGAGTTCGATTTGCCTGGCAACACCAGCAGCGAACTGGACATTACCACCTATTCGCTCGACGTCCTGCGGGTTTTCGCCCGTAACTCGGTGGTGTCGCCCTACATCAGCCTGGGGGCCGGAGCCTTGCATAGCAAGTACACCGGCCAGAGCAGCGATACGAACTTGTTGGCGCAGGCCGGGGTGGGCTTGATGATCCAACTGGCGGAGAAGCGCGACGGCACCCTGCGTTTTTCGCTGCGTCCGGAGGTGAAGGCTCGTTGGGATCTGCCCCGTCACAATGATCCCCAGGACAAGTTCCTGGACTATTCTGCGGGTCTGGGTTTCCAGTTCGCATTTGGCCCGGCGCCTGTGGTAGCGGCACCCGAGCCGGAACCGGCTCCGCCGCCCGCACCGCCCGCGCCGCCGCCGGCGCCACGGGACAGTGACGGCGACGGGGTGCTCGATCCGCAGGATCGCTGCCCCGACACACCCCGCGGCGTCGCTGTCGATGAGCATGGCTGTCCGCGGCAGGGTTCGGTGACTCTGCATGGCATCACCTTCGAGTTCGATTCGGCCACCCTCACCAGTGAGTCGCGTCCGGTGCTGGCGGCAGTCGCCGCCGACGTGAAGCGCTATCCCAAGCTGAAGCTGGAACTGCAGGGGCATACGGACAGCGTCGGCAACGATGCTTACAATCTGCGGCTGTCGGAGCAGCGTGCCCAGTCGGTGCGCGAGTTCCTGATCGCCGAAGGAGTGAGCCCGCAGCAGTTGACCGCCAAGGGTTATGGCGAGAGCCAGCCGACGGCGAATAACGCGACAGCGGAGGGCCGTGCGGAAAATCGCCGGGTCGATATGCTCGTGCTGGACAATCCCGGCGACGTGAAGATCGAAACGCCGTAGCCTGCCACAGGCTCGAGATAAATCTGGTACGGTAATGATCGGGCTCCGGCACGTGGCCGGAGCCCGATCTTGCATCTTTCGCTCCCAAGGGGTCTCACCCAGCCGGCCGATGAGCATCGAAGAACGTCAGTGCGCCGCCGACGTCCTGATGATCAGGCCGGTCCGCTATGCCGCCAATCCGCAGACCGCGGCTTCCAACCGATTCCAGGTTCCGCTGTCCCATGACCAGGGGGATCCGCGCCGGGACGGTCCGATTCATTCCGGCGAGGCTGCCACGACCCGGCTCCTCGAGGTGGAATCGCAGCAGAAGCGGGTGCAGGCCGCAGCGTGCTTCGAATTCGATGCTTTAGCTGCCGCCTTACGCTTGGCAGGCGTGCGTGTGCATGTATTCGACGACACGGCTCAGCCGCATACGCCGGATTCGATCTTTCCGAACAATTGGGTGAGTTTTCATGCCGACGGCACGGTGGTGTTGTATCCGATGCTGGCCGAGAACCGTCGCCTCGAGCGGCGCCAGGATGTACTGGAATCCCTGAGCGCCCAGCAGGGTTTCAGGGTCGAGCGCATCGTGGATCTGACTCATCACGAGCGCCAGGGCAGGTTCCTGGAAGGTACCGGCAGCCTGGTGCTCGACCGGGTGCATCGCATTGCTTATGCCTGCCTGTCTGCGCGCACCAATCTGGATGTATTGGGCGATTTCGCCCAGCAACTTGACTATGAAATCGTTGCTTTCGAGGCTCGCGACGCCCATGGGATGCCCGTCTATCATACGAACGTGATGATGTCCGTGGGCAGCAGGGTGGCGGCGATTTGTGCCGCGAGCATCCGCGAGGATGAGCGCGCGGCGGTACTTGATACCTTGCGCGCGACGGGTCACGAGATTCTGGATCTGAGCATCGAGCAGCTTACCGAGTTTCCCGGCAATATGCTTGCGCTCAGTACGAGCCGGGGTGAATCGATCGTGGCGATGTCCCAGCGAGCTCTGGGTTCGCTCTCGGCCGAACAGCGCGCCATGTTGGAAACGCATGGCGGTTCTATCGTCGCCTGCGCCGTCCCGACGATCGAGGCACTGGGCGGCGGCAGTGTCAGATGCATGCTGGCGGAGATTCATTTGCCGAGAAAGAACTGACTGAAGGACAATTCCGTTTGTCATGCTCGAACTCGGTATCAAGACACTACTGGCCTATCTGCTGGGATCAGTGATCGGCAGCCTGCTGATCGGCCGCCTGCGGGGCGGCGTCGATATTCGCACTATGGGCAGCGGCAATGCCGGCGGTACAAACGCGCTGCGCACCCAGGGCGCAGGCTTTGCGATCCAGGTCATGATCATCGATGTCGGCAAGGGTTGGCTCGCCGCGGGCGTGCTGCCGTCTTTATCACTGCCGCTCATCGGCATCGATCCGACGATCGGGCGCCAGTGGCTGGCCGTTGCCTGCGCCAGCGCCGTCGTGGTGGGGCATGTCTATCCGCTCTGGTATGAATTTCGCGGCGGTAAAGGCGCAGCGACCCTGGTCGGCGTGGTAATGGGATTGAAGCCGGTGGCATTGATTCCGGCTGTGCTGACCTGGCTGCTGATCCTGATCGTATCCGGCTTCGTGGGTTTGGCGACGATGCTGGCGGTGGCGTCGTTTTGTATATATGTCGGGGTGATCGGCGGCGAGGCTTCGGGTGCCTTGCTGGCATTCGGTATCACCATGCTGGTATTCGTGTGCTACACGCACCGTTCCAACATCGAGCGCATGCGCGCCGGTACGGAGAATCGAGCGCATCGCTTATGGCTGTTCCGGCCACGCTGAGATCCACTCATGGCTGCGACAGCGAAATTTCGCACCGAGATTCGCCGTAAGCGCCTGCTGGCGATGCTGTCGGATGGCGAGTTTCATTCGGGGGAACAATTGGCGAAGCGCCTGCGTATCTCGCGCAGCGGCATCTGGAAGCTGATGCGCTCGTTGCGTGCGCTCGGCATCGAGTTGGAATCGGTGCCTCGCCAGGGCTACCGATTGCCTGCCGAAGTGAATCTGCTGGATCGAGAGATCATCGAGCAGGCGCTGATGCCGCAGACCCGGGCACAGATGGAGCACCTGGAGGTGTTGCTGCAAGTAGACTCCACGAATCGTCACCTCGCCGATCAGGCACCGGCCGCGGCGGGACGGATGCGGGTGTGCACCGCCGAGTTGCAGACCGCCGGCCGGGGACGTCGCGGGCGTAGCTGGCTGGCGCCGTTCGGCAGTGGCATCTGCCTGTCCATGGGATGGCAGTTTGTCGAGGTGCCGCCGGGCTTTTCGGCACTGGGGCTGGCGGTTGGTGTGGCGGCTGTACGCGCTTTTCGGCGCCTGGGCATCGAGGGCGTGGGCTTGAAATGGCCTAACGATCTGGTCTGGCGGCATCGCAAATTAGGCGGCATCTTGATCGAGATGCGTGGGGAGTCCACTGGACCCGCATACGTGGTCATCGGTATCGGCCTCAACATGCGTATGCCGGCATCGACTCGGCTGGGACTGGCGGAACAGCAGGCCATGCTGGTCTGCGATCTGCACGAGATTGCGCCAGAGCGCACTCCCTCGCGTAACCAGCTGATCGCGGCCCTGATCGATGAATCGTTCGTCATGCTCGATGCATTTGCAATGCAGGGTTTTTCAGCGTTCGCCCCCGCGTGGGGACAGTTCGATACCTTGGCGGGGGCGCCGGTCAAGGTGCTCAGCGGCGCACAGACCATCGCCGGCATCGCACGGGGCGTCGACTCCGACGGCGGTCTGTTGGTGGAGGTGGACGGCGAACTGCGTCGCTTCATCTCCGGCGAGGTGAGCCTGCGTGCGGCCGATTGAAAAGCACAGCGGCGGATATTTCCAGGGCTTGCCGCGGCGGCGAGCGATGATCCGCAGATCAATGGTGCTGCAATGATTCTTCTGGTCGATATCGGCAATACGCGCATCAAGTGGGCGTACCTGGACAAGGGCGAACTGGGTGAGCAGGGTGCGCTGATGCATGCGGCCTGGACGCCGGAGGCGTTCATCGCAGCGATCTCAGCCGGGGACGGGCAGCCGGATCGAGTGCTCGCCGGCAACGTCGGCGGAAATGGTATCGGTGAACGTCTATGCTCGGTGGTGAGACAGGCCTGGTCCATCGATACCGAGTTCGTACAGGCCAGTGCTGGGGCAGGGGGTGTGACCAGCGGATACGCCGATCCGGCGCAACTCGGGGTCGACCGCTGGCTTGCCATCATTGGCGCGCATGCCATGGCGCCAGGCGCATCCTGCATCGTCGATGTCGGTACGGCGATGACGATCGACGGCGTCACGGCTGAAGGCCGGCACCTGGGCGGGGTGATCGTGCCGGGACCGTATCTGATGGTGGACAGCTTGCACCAAAACACCAGCGATCTGGCGCAACGCTATCGTCAGGGGCAGGCTATCGGCAGCTTGTTCGCCGACAATACTCGCGGCGCGATCGAGCAAGGCGCCATGCATGCTTTGGCTGCGCTGATCGAGCGATCAGTCGGAGTCATGGAGCGCATGATCGGCCGGCCGCCGATATTGCTGCTTACCGGAGGGGGTTGCGGGCCGTTGGCCGGCCTGCTCGACCGACCTCACCGTATCGTTGCCGACCTGGTATTGCGTGGACTGGCTGTATTGGCTCAGGAATCGGCACCGCTGGCGAGGTCGGATGATTCGGCCCAGGATTGATTCCGGCGCCATTTTGCATCCGGAGCTGATCCTGGCCGATCAGACGCAATCGATGCGTACTCCAGCTTCAATCCGGCCTGGCGTGTATTGCTCTGGATGCATGGCTCTGGGGTAGAATCGCCGGCAGCGAGGAGGGATGATTCGCTGAAGTTTATGACATGGATCGCTATCCATGCCGGCTTAGCACAGTTGGTAGTGCACCTGATTTGTAATCAGGGGGTCGGGGGTTCGAGTCCCTCAGCCGGCACCACTTTTCAAACGACTTACATGCGCCACAACGCCCCGCTGTGCTATTAAATGGATGTTGCCGCGGATATCGTGCTCGATGAGCGATGACTGCTGCCATGGTGATGACCAGCAAGTCCTCGAGAGCTGCAACAAGTCCTCGAGAGCCACAAAATGAGCATAAGGATCGCAATCGTCGGACATGTCGGTCTTCCCCGCGCGGCCGTGTGTTTACGCCGCCTTTTGCGGCACGAGCTTCACGCCCAGCGCCCGCGTGATTTTCATCACCGTGGCGAAGCTCGGCGTGGAGCCTGCCGACAGGCCGCGATAGATGCCCGCGCGCGTCAAGCCGCTCTCCCTGGCGAGAGCCGAAATACCGCGCGCCTTGGCAACGTCCGCCACTGCAGCTAGGAACACATCGGGATTGGGGTTCTCAAGCGCCGCTGCAAGATATTCCGCGATGACCTCCTCGTTGTCGAGGTACTCGGCCGCATCGAAGGGCGCGAGTTCGAGCGGTTTCGCCTTCGCTCTGGATTTCGCTTTCGCCTTGCGAGGTGCTTTGCTGGATTTCATGGGTCACTCCTTCAATTGTCTGGCCATCTTGATGGCGCTCTTGATGTCCCGCTTCTGTGTGGATTTATCGCCGCCCATCAGCAGCACATAGGTCACGCTGCCGTGCCGGGTGAAGTACACACGGTACCCCAGGGCCGGCGTGGACACGCATTTCACTCACGCCGCCGCCGACGGACTCGCAGTCACTGAAATTGCCGAGCTGCGCCGAGCGCAGGCGCTCGATGATTCGAGCCACCGCCTTGGCGTCGCGAAGCTTCTTCAGCCACGCATCGAATTCAGCGGTGCGGATCAGCGTATTCATGGATCGTATTGCATACGATTGTATACGCATATCAACGACCGTATACATTCGTAATTGCGTGGGGGATGAACATGAGTAGCGACACATCTGTTCTCCCCGGGATTTCCCGGAACGGAGACCCGTTGCCCCATGGAAATGACCTCGATCCGGATTGCGTAAGCTGGCGTCCGCCACGGATGCCGACCTCACCCAGCTCAAGGTTCAATATGAGACCGAGCGAGCTGGCGGCGTGGAGGTCGCTGCGGCCGACCTCGAGGCGATCGCCGCCCGGATCCAGGCTCGGGGAGATGGTCCGTACCGGAGAGATCGTTTACGGACTATCCCGGGGTATCGTTAACCCCGGGCGTCATGGATCAAGCGGCTTGGATGCGGCTGACTGTTCGACCTGGAACAGCCGGGATCAGGTATCCCCGCCGCCGGCCTGCAACCGTTTTGCGGCAAGGCGCACCGCGGCAATGATATTCTGGTAGCCGGTGCAGCGACAAAGATTGCCGCTCAGGGTGTGTTGGATTTCCTCGTCCGTGGGCGAGGGATTGTCGCGCAGCAGCTCCAGGGTGGTCATCATGAAACCTGGAGTACAGAAGCCGCACTGCAGGCCATGAGCCTCGATGAAGGCCTGTTGGATCGGATGCAGCTGTCCGGTCTCGGGTTCGCGCAGTCCTTCGACCGTCTTGATGTCCGCGCCATCGACCTGCGCCGCCAGTGTCAGGCAGGAGCGGGCCGTACGCCCGTCGAGTTGAATGGTGCAGGCGCCACAGATGCCGTGTTCGCAGCCGACGTGAGTGCCGCCCAGGCCAAGCTCGTGGCGCAGAAAATCGGCAAGCGTCAGCCGAGGCTCGACGTCGCGCTCATATGTTGTGCCGTTCACCGTTACGCGAATATGTCGTTGCATGCTCATGCCGCTCTCCGACCGGCGCGCTCGACCGCTTGTGCCAGGCAGCGTTCGGCCAGCGTCTTTATCAGGTCGCGGCGGTATTCACTGGATGCATGAGCGCAGGTCATGGGTTCTTCCAGTGCCGCGGCTGCTGCTGCCGCAGCGCGCGCCAGCGTTGCTGGATCAGGGGGGTGCCCATTAAGCGCTGCTTCCCCGGCGCTCAGACGTACCGTCGCCGGATTGACACCGAAAGCCGCCATGCGCGTGTCCTGGCAAACGCCGTTCTGCAGACGCAGGGTGACGGCAACGCCGGCGAGCGCGAGATCACCCCGACGACGCGCAAATTCCTGAATGGCCCAGCCTGTGCCTGCGGGCATGATCGGCATGCGTACCTCGGTCAGGATTTCATTCGATTCCAGGCTGGTGGTCATGTAGGTCACGAAGAAGTCGGCTGCCGGAATGATGCGCTCGCCGGTGGGGCCGACGGCTTTCATTTCCATGTCGAGCACCAGCGCCACGGCTGGATATTCCGAGGCTGGATCGCCGTGCGCGAAGGAACCGCCGACCGAGCCGCGGTTGCGAATCGTGAGGTGGGCAACGAGCTGCGTGGCAGCGTGGAACAAGGGCTGTCGGGTGCGGATCAGATCCGAGTCCTCAGCCTCGCGCTTGCTCGTCATGGCGCCGATGACGATCCAGCCCTTTTCCTCGCGCAGACCCCGCAGTTCGGCGATATCTTTCAAGTCGATCAATATTTCGGGACGCGCGACCCGCATGGCGAGCATCGGCATCAGGCTCTGGCCGCCGGCAAGGATTTTGGTGTCCTTGCCTTCGTTTTCGAGGCGCTCGAGCAGCGCCACGGCTTCGCCGAGCGTGCTCGGGGTGAGATAATCGAACGCAACTGACTTCATTCTCGAACTCGAATTTGATTCGGTCGACTTGGCCTGCGATGCTCCCGCCCGCCAGGCTCGCGTCGTTTTGAACTAAGCCGGGACATTTCGGAAACGTCTCCGGGCTATTCGCACCGCGGCCGGCTCTTGCGATAAGTCCTTCAGGCAGGCAGCATCGTCGGCTGCATCACCGATAGCATCATCCATGTGGACGATGCGAGGTTTTCAGTGCCCCGCTTAGCATTTTTTGCCGCTCTAACAGCGGCTTGCAACGCGGGTGCAGGAAAAGACGGCCCGCCATGATCCGGAGAATCCGCATGTCCGCTACAAAAACGATGGATGCCGCAGTCGCACGCTTGGTCGACATAGAGGCCGTCAAGCAGCTGAAGGCACGATATTGCTACCTCGTCGATGATGCTCAGTGGGATGAGCTGGAGAATCTCTGGACGGAGGACGCCGTCTGCGATTACGGCTTCTTCGGCCGCTTTCTGGGGCGGCAGGCCATCATGAACGATTTCTTCCGCACCCTGGTGGCCAGCGCCTCTACTTTCAATGCGCATATGCTGCACAATCCGATCATCGAGCTCGAAGGCGACGGCGCCGATGCTTCGTGGTACTTCACTGCGCATACGACCGTAAACGGCAGGGCGCTCCTGGCGATGGGCAAGTACCGCGATCGATATGTGCGAGTGCAGGGACAATGGAAAATTGCCGCCATCGCCGTCGAGTTCAAGTACTACACGCCTCTCGAGGAAGGTTGGGTCAAGACGCCGATGTGGCAACCGGCTTGAGTGGGCGGAGAAATTCATGCGATTTGCGATCCGTTTGCCCGCCAATATCCTTTACAAGGCGCTTACCAGCCCCTGGGAAGCAACGCTGCCGCCTGAGAAGTCGGTGCATTTCGCCAAGGCGGTCGATGAGCTGGCCTACGATTATCTCTGGGTGGCTGAGCATATCGTGCAGCATCCCAAGCTCGTGCCCGCCATGGGCGCGAAATTCTACGAAGCGGTATCGGCCGCAGGCTTTCTGTTGGGCGCTACGCAGCGCATCCACCTGTTGACCTACATCTGCCCCATTCCGTATCACAACCCGTTGGTCTGGGCCAAGGCGATTGCTTCGGTGGATCATCTCTCCGGCGGCCGGCTTGCGCTCGGACTCGCCGCCGGGCACCTGCGGCGTGAATTCGAGGCCATCGGCGTGTCCTTCGAGAAACGAGGGGCGATCTGCGATGAATATCTGCAGGCGATGAAAGAGCTGTGGACCAGCGACCGGCCGGAGTTTCACGGAGAGTTCGTCAACTTCAGCAACATGATCTTCGAGCCCAAGCCCTGTCAGTCGCCGCATCCGCCGCTGCTCATCGGCGGGGATGCAAAACCGGCGCTGCGCCGCGCCGCAAAATTCGGCGACGGCTGGCTGCCCTGGCAGACCACGCGCCGCGAAATGAAGGATGCGATCGCCTATATCCACGATCAGCCGGAAGTGCAGGCGCGTACCCGGCCCTTCGAAGTCTTTACGCTGCTGGCCGAGGTCCCCGAGGAGGATCGGCTCAACTTCGACAAGATGCATTATCCGCGGTACAAGGACGAGACGGTCGACTTGATCGGCCAGCTGAAGGACGCCGGCGCCACCGGAATGGTCGTCCACTTGCCCAAGACGGACTC
Organism: Steroidobacter denitrificans; assembly: GCF_001579945.1. NCBI lineage: Bacteria > Pseudomonadati > Pseudomonadota > Gammaproteobacteria > Steroidobacterales > Steroidobacteraceae > Steroidobacter > Steroidobacter denitrificans. The sequence continues at coordinate 780,725 of NZ_CP011971.1, forward strand.
CTACGAGGAGTGCCTCGACTGGGTGAGATGGTTCTCGCAGGAGATCATTCCCCTGTATCGGACTTGAGACGCGGACCTGAGGCGATGAACCGTAACCGAACAGTTCGATGACTCCAAGCTCGATGATGCCGCTGATCCTGAAGCCAGCTCTTTCGAGCTTCCTTTCCAAAAGCGTGACGATTCGGGTCGTGAGAGGCTGATGCCCATGGTACACAGAGAACCTCGCCTCGAGGATATCCCCGCCAGCTCGCTACGTTTCCTGGGCAAGGACGTGCAGCGCATCGACGATGTGGCCCTGGTCTCGGGCAGCGTTGAGTTCATCGACAATATTTCGGTGCCGGGTATGCTGCACTGCGCGATCAAGTACAGCAGCATCGCGCATGCGCGTATACGGCAGATCGATATCTCCAAGGCAGAGCAACTGCCGGGTGTCTTCGCCATCGTTACCGGGGAAGACGTTCGTAAGTCGACCAATCTCTCCGGCGGCTTTCCCGAGGGCACAGGTTCTTTCTGCATGGCGACCGACAAGGCGCACTATGTAGGCGAGCCCATCGCCGCCGTGGCGGCCGTCAGCCGCCAGGTCGCCGAGGATGCGGTCGAGCTGATCGAAGTCGAGCTCGAGCCGCTGGCGCCGGCGGTCGACACGCTCGAGGCCATGAAGCCCGGCAGCCCGCTCGTCATCGAGGAATTAGGCAGCAATATTGCACTGCAACGGCAATTCATCTGGGGAGAGGTGTCCGAAGCCTTTGCACAGGCCGATCAGGTCTTCGAGGATCGCTTCCGCTGGCATCGTATGGGCGCCAATCCCATGGAAACCTTCGGGTGCATCTCCCAATGGGATCCGGTGACCGGAATGCTCAATATCCGCGGCAGCACCCAGTCACCGCTGATGTATGCCGCGGGCGCTGCTGCCACGCTCGGCATACCCACCAACAAGGTCAATTTGACCAGCACTCAGCGCGGCGGCAGTTTCGGCGGCAAGGGCAATGCCCGCGGTATCGCCATCACCAGCCTGCTGTCGCGCAAGGCCGGCGGCCGTCCGGTCAAGTGGATCGAGGACCGCATGGAATATCTGACCAGCGGCAGCAGCCAGGCCTGGGATCGGTATTATGAGGCCCGTCTTGCCGTTAAAAAGGACGGTACGGTCACCGGATTTCACGTCAAGCTGATCGAGGATATCGGTGCCAGCGGCGAGGGTTACGGGGCGATGGGGGCCGGCAAGCCGCTCAGCGCCTTCACCGGCTGTTATGCGATACCGACAGCGTCCTATGATTTGACCCTGGTGCTCAGCAACAAGGTGCCGACCACCGCCTATCGCGGCATGGGACCGCCGCCGCATTTCTTTGTGCTGGAACAGATGATGGATCTTGCGGCGCGCGGCCTCGGGCTGGATCCGGCCGAGATCCGTCGTCGGAATTACATCCGCCCGGAACAATTTCCATACATCATCCCGAGCGGTAATGAGTATGACAGCGGCGAGTACGAGGCGGCGCTCGACAAGGCGATGGAAATCTCGAGCTATCGGGAGTTGCGCAAGGAACAGGAGCGCGCCAGGGCCGAGGGGCGTATCGTCGGTATCGGTGTCGCCAACACTGTCGAGCCGGGTGTATTCGACTGGAATGCCTATGCCATCGTCGGTATGCAGGCCATCGGCATTCCGGAGGGCATCACCGTTTCGATCGATGCCTTCGGCCGTATCACGGCACGAGTCGGCTTCACCAGCGAGGGACAGGGCCAGTACACGCTGATCGCGCAACTGCTCGCCGATTATTTCGGTACGGAGATGACCGATATCACCGTGACGCCGCTGAACACGCTGGGTGCGCCGCCGTCCTTCGGACCCGGCGGCAGCCGGCTGGGTGTCGCCACCGCCGGCGCCACCATGAAGGCAGCCGGCAAGCTCAAGAAAAAGATCATCGAAATTGCCGCGGTGCTGCTGCAGACGCCGGCGGAAAAGTTGGAGTTCATCGACGGCAGGGTACAAATCATCGGCATGCCCGAAGCCAAGGTGAATCTCACGGATATTGCCGGGGTTGCACATGGCCGCAGTGATCTGTTGCCGCCCGGAATGGAGATGGGCCTCGAGGCGACCGGCATCTGGACGGCCCATGGCCGCAATCCGATCGACGATCAGGGCCGTGCCAAGAGCTACCTGACGGCGGCCAACGCCTGCCACATCGTCATGGTCGAAATCGATCGCGGCACGGGCCGCGTCAAGATATTGAAGTATGTGGTGGTGGATGACTGCGGTACGCGCCTCAATCCGGCAACCGTGGAGGGCATGACGCAAGGCGGCGTGGCCCAGGGCGTCGCTGCGGCCCTGCTCGAGGAGTATCCCTACACGACGGATGGACAGCCACAGGCGACGACCTTCGTGGACTATCTGCTGCCGACGATGAACGAAGTGCCCATGACCGAGAAATTCGCATTGGTTACGCCTTCACCGATCGCTCCGCTTGGCGCCAAAGGTTGCGGAGAGGGGTCGTTGCACACCACTCCGGCAGCGGTCATGTGTGCCGTCAACGATGCACTGGCGTCCATCGGAGTCATGGCACGTGAAGTACCTGCCTCACCACATCGCATCTGGAAACTGCTGCAAGCGGCCCGGCAACCCCAGGAGTAAGACATGGCGAAAAACGATTATTTCATCATCGATACCGAGACGCATCCCATCGACGGTTCGATATGGCATCAACTGGCTCCGTATCCGGGTACGCAGCGCTTCATGAACTCTCTGCAAGGTTGCATCCGGCCGGTCATCCAGGAGTTCCCCTCCCTGGAGAGCGGCGATGCTGGACCTTTCGAAAAAATGATCACCAACATGGATGCCTCCGGGACGGATCTGGCCTGCGTCATCCCGGAAGGTTTTCTTTTTTGCACCGAAGGACCGACGCCGATTTCAACCAATGCCTGGATGCTGACCGGGGTGCAGAAGTATCCCGATCGTTTCATCATGTGTCCGAATTTCGGCCCGATCATCCAGCGCGGCGTGCCGGAAGCCATCCGTGAAATGGAATTCATGGTGAAGGAATTCGGTGTCAAGATTTTCAAGTTCTATTGTCCCGAAGATACCTATATCAATGACAAGCGGCTCTGGCCTTTCTATGAGAAGGCGCAGGAGTTGAACCTGGTGATGCAGGTACATACCGGAACGGGCTATGTTTACGGCGCCCGTAACAAATACTGTCATCCCGGTCTTCTCGAAGACGTTCTTTATGATTTCTACGATCTGCGTATCGTCGCCTTTCATTTCGGCTGGCCCCATCATCGTGAATTAAACTGCCTGGCGGCGACGTTCCCGAATCTGTACATCAGCGTGAGCTTCCTGAATGCGGCGGCGACCTGGCGGCCGAAATTCTTTCAGGAGCTGATCGGAGAGGCCATGCTCTACGCCACCTCCGACAAGATCGTCTGGGGCAGCGATACCAATGGCTCCGGCATGAAAGACTGCGTGGATCCATTCCTCACCTTCCAGATCGATGAGGAAGGCCATCGGGGTTGGGGTTATCCCTACATCACCGAGGAAGACCGCGCCAAGATCTTCGGCCTGAACATGGCGAAACTTCTGGGGATCGACCCGACAAAAAGAGCGAAACGCCCGGCCTGAGGGGTCAGGACGCCGCCGGCCAACGCCGCGCGAAAGGCAGCTTGGTTTGCCATCCCGGGGATCCGTTCTCCGGGCCGCGGTGATGGTTGCATCGCCGAAACTCATCGTCCAAGCAGACGAGGAGCGAGGCGAAACCGTCACGTAGATTTTAAAAGATTATTCGGATCGATCCTTCCAGGACTGCTGGCCAAGGTGTTATATGACCCAGACCGTAATCGAGCAGACCGTTTCCGTAACAAGCACTGTCCTGGCAACAGATGAAGGTCGTCAGCGGGGGCATTGGTTTTCGACCAATCCAGACAAGGCCTGGGGCGAGAAGTTTTTTCTTGCCTATCTGCCGTACTTCTTCGCGCTGAATTACGCCAAGCAGCTCATGGGCTGGATGAACGTCAACACGTTCTGGCACATGACCCAGAATCTGGCGCTGTTGCTGCCGCTGATCATCATCCCGGCTGTCCTGAGGCCGGCCGTCACCGGGCGGGCATGGTGGGACAACTATGCCGTCAAGATGGTGCTGTGGATGTTCGTCTACAACTTCATCGGCACCTATTTCGGCTGCGAGTATTTCTTCGATGTGCTGGGCATGGTGTATTACTTCCCGCAGGTCACGCTGTCGCTGGATTCGGCGTTGATGGGCAGCGGTCAGCAAGTCATCCCGCTCGGCATGTATTTCAACGCGCCGGCCTTCTTCGTGGTATATCATACGATTGCCGTATTGATGATGCGGCGCATTCGCACCATCGATTCCGGAGCGTTGAAACCGGTGTTGACGGTCGTGACCGTGGTCGGGGTCGCCTATCTCATGGCCTTCCTTGAAACCCGGCTGGTCGCCACCGATGCCAACAAGCCGTACTTTTGGTACAAGGACCTCGGCTGGATGCTGAAGTATGGCTCGTTATTCTATGCCTGCTATTTTCTGCCGAGCTTTCCGATGGTCTTCAGGCTGGAGGAAAAGCCCGGTGATCGCTGGCCGGTGAGCAAGATCGTGTTCGAAGCCCTGGCGGCAGGCGTACTCGCGATCGTTCTCATCGACTTCGCGACTCACTTCATGCGCAATACTTGAACCGCGCAATACTTGAACCGTTCAATGTCTGAATCCATGTGCTATGCCTGAACCCGCTGTACGATGAACAATGTCGACCTGAAGAACGAACGTAATCGAATACCTTTCAGGCTGCTGCGCCTGCATGCCGATGCGATCGGCGACTCGCCGTTTCTGCTCAGCGATGAGCGAAGCTACAGTTACGGTCAGGCGAACGCCGTGGTAAACGCCTATGCGCACGGTCTGCGCCGGCTGGGCCTTCAGGCCGGCGACCGGCTGATGCTCTATATGCACAGCTGTGTGGAGTTCGTGCTGCTCAGTCTGGCGGCCAACAAGCTGGGTGCGCTGTGGGTGCCGGTCAATACCGACTACCGCGGCGAATGGTTGAGCGACACCATCAATGCAAGTAAAGGCGCCGTACTGGTCACGGATACGGACTTGCTCGAAAAACTCCGGCCCGTGGAGCGGGAGCTTCGTTACGAGCGGTTGGTCCTGCGCGGTGGAGCGGAGGCTGCCGGCGGGGAATTCGCCCAGCGCGGCATCGTTTCCCTGGACGAACTGGCAGATAATTCCGAGGCTGAACCTGAGACGAAACATATAGGCTATGGCGATGCGGCGGCCGTGCTGTGGACCTCGGGTACCACCGGCAAGCCGAAGGGTGTGCTTCAGAGTCATAATGTCTGGATCCGTGCCGCCGTGAACAACGATCGGCTCTACGGCACTCGGCCCGGCGATATCACTTACAACTGCCTGCCGCTCTACAATTCGGCGGCCTGGGTAGCCAACATCTACCGGGCCTTGACGACCGGTATTCCCTGTGCCCTCGATGAACAGTTCTCGGTCTCGAAGTTTTGGGATCGCATCCGGTTTTACGGCGCCACGCAGACGATGACGCTCGGCGCGATGCACATGTTCCTGTGGAATGAGCCGCGCAAGGCCGACGATGCGGACAACCCGCTGCGGGTGGCGAGCATGGTACCCATGCCGCATAAGCTGATCGCGCCCTTTTGTGAGCGCTTTGGCCTGGAAGCCATCGTTCAGGGTTTCGGGCAGAGCGAAGTGATGCCTATCCTCACCAAGGCGGAATCGGCCGAGAAGCAATTCAAGCCGAATGCGCTGGGAAAGTTGTTCGAAGATATGGAACTGAAGCTGCTTCGCGATGATGGCCAGGAAGCCGGGCCGGGTGAACCCGGCGAGTTTACGATTCGACCGCTGGCTCCGCACATCATTTTCAGCGGTTATTTCGACGATCCGGAGGCCACCAAAAAGGCATTTCGCGGCGAGTGGTACGGTACGGGCGATCTCGGCATGAGGGATGCGGAGGGAGACTACTTTTTCGTCGACCGCAAGAAGGATTATATTCGCTACAAGGGCCGGAATATCTCCTCGCTTCAGGTCGAGGGCATCGCCGCCAGCCATCCCGCCGTCCAGGCGGCGGCGGTCTATGGTCTGCCCTCGGATACCCTGGAGTCGGAACATGAGATCAAGCTCGATGTGATCCTGAAGCCCGGGCAGCAGCTGCGCCCCGAAGAACTGGCAGGCTATATCAACGAGCGCGCACCCTACTTTTGTGTGCCGCGTTATATCGACTTCGTCGATGAGTTGCCTTATACGCCCACCCAGAAACTCGAGAAGTACAAGCTGCGCGCCAAGGGATTGTCGGCGTCCACCTGGGACCGTCTGAAAAGCGACTTCAAGCTGCAGCGTTAACCTCTGCCGCTCCGTGGGCTGCCCGGTGCCGCATGGCGATGGCACCGTATTCAGCCAGATCGCCGGCCGGGCACTGAACCCGCGATAAAGGTTCAGTGCCCGATCGCCCTCACCCCGGCGCTCCACATTCCCACCCCTCGCGACCACTCCAGCCGCGAACTCATGGCCGGACACGATCGGCGCACACAGCGCCCGATGCCGGACATGGTGTCGAAGTGCAGGATTTCTCGGCGGAAAATTCCAAAATATTGTCCATGAGTTCGTCGCGGGATTTCAGTGCCGGGTCTGTCCGCGGCCAGATCCATGCCGGCGCTGGCCACGCCGGGTAGCGTACACCAGCACTGGATAGCGTACCGTCGGAGGGGCTGAACCCTCCAAGTGGACGATGTTGGGGGGCAAACCCCATTGTTAGCCTCTATACCGAAGCTTGATTTGGCATCGCTTCCCATGGAGATCGAAAAGATGGCTTTGGATATCGCCGAGGTGAATGCGCTCGTCGGCAAGGAATCCGCCCTGAGGGCGGCCCGGCATGCAGCGAATATTCCGGACATCCGCCACTGGTGCGAAGTGATCCAGCAAGACAACCGGAGCTACAAGGAGTTCGAAAAGAACACCGTACATGCGCCGGCCGCCCTGCTGATGGTCTGGACGATGCCGCCGCTATGGTCCCCGGAATCGGCGGCGGCCACCGAGCCCCACGAACGTGCAATCAAGCTGCTGGAAGACGCGGGCTACGGCACCGGTTTGGCAGTGGCATTGGAACAGAAATTCCTGCGGCCTCTGAAGGTCGGGGAGCGGTTGAGCTACCGGGTGAAATTGTCCGGCGTGTCGTCGGGCGAAGTCGAAACCGGTATCGGGCGCGGTTATCAGCTGGATCTGCTCTATACCTTCCAGAATCAGGACGGCGATGTCGTCAGTGAGCAGCTGTGCCGCCGTGCGCAGGTGGCCCGGATAACGGTGCCGGCGAAGCATTGAGACCGAATCGGAGGTAAGGGATTCATGGCTAACAAGTTCGGTGTTCTGCCGTTCAACAGTCCGGTCGAGCCGACCATGGACTACTCGAAGGTCGCTCCGCTGATCGGCGTACAGAGTCCGAAGCATCTGCCGCACGACCGGGTGACGGTAGAGGATGTGGATCGCTGGTGCCAGGTGATGCGCGACACCAATCCCCTTTATACGGACGAGGAATACGCGAAAAAGAGCCCCCACGGCGGGTTGCTCGCGCCCTCGGGCATGGTCCATGTGTTCGCCCTGGGGACGATGAAGGCCGCCATCGATCAATTCGTGCACGGCCAGTGCGAATTTCCGGACGATCCGAACGTCAAGCTGAATGTCGTGGTCGAGCAGGAGGGCTATACCGGCGTCATGGCGACCGCGCAGCGCCAGCAGCACTTCAAGCGAATCCGGGTGGGCGACGAGATCCACTGGACCATCGGTATTTTACGTCTTTCGGATTACGATCATCTGACGCGCCAGGGGGTCGGCCGAAAGTATCAGATCCTGTATCAGTTCTATAACCAGAATGACGAGTTGCTGTGCAACCAGTCCTTCGACGTGCTCGTCTACCGGGCGCCGATGAGCACTCGTCGGCTGTACGCGGGCTGAACGCATCCAAGAATCGCTTACGAAGAGGAATCAGGCAATGTCGCGCGAGATCAACAATGTCTATTGGGAAGACGTGCAGGTCAAACAGGATCTCCCGGAGAAGAGCCGGGTTATCGACACGACGCTGATCGCGATGGGCGCGACCTGGGCCACGCATGACTTCATGCCGGTGCACCATGACCGGGACTTCGCGCAGTCCAAGGGCGCACCCGATATTTTCATGAACATTCTCACCTCGAATGGCCTGATGATGACCTACCTCGAGCAATGGGCCGGTCCGCAGGCAGTGATCAAGGACATCTCCATCAAGCTGTCGGTGCCGAATTTTCCGCGGGACAAGATGGATATGAATGCCCGCGTCACCCGCAAGTGGGAAGAGAAGGGCGAGCATCTGATCGAGGTTGCCTTCAGCGGCGACAACCAGATGGGGCCGCATGCCAGCGGTACCGCAGTCATCTCTCTGCCGACGCGAGGGTAAGACGATGTCCTTGAAAAACAAGGCGTGCATCGTCGGTATCGGTTCGACGGAATTCACCCGCAATGCCGGCCGCAGCGAGATTCATCTCGCCGTGGATGCGGTCACGGCCGCTTGTGTGGATGCCGGCCTGGAGATCGATCAGATCGACGGAATGTCGAGCTACGGCACCGCCGGCATCTATGCGGCGGAATTGGCGCCCGATATCGATGTGGCGCGCAGCCTGGGCATTCCCAATCTGCGCTACTTCGGACAGACGCCCTGGGGCGGCGGCGCCAGCTGCGGAGTGGTTGCCCATGCGGCCATGGCCGTCGCCTCCGGCGTGGCCAACTACGTGGTGTGTTACCGGTCGCTGAAGCCGGCCAGCGGTACGGTCCGCTATGGCCGGCCGACGGCCATTCCGGCCGAATACCGCTACAGCTATTACATGCCGTATGGCTTCGCCAGCCCGACGATGTGGGTGGCGACAATGGCCAAGCGCTGGATGCACGAAACCGGGGCGACGCGCGAGCAGCTCGGCTACGTGGCGCTGGTGAGTCGCGAGAATGCCTTGCGTAATCCGCGGGCGATGTTCTACGGCAGGCCGCTGACCATGGAGGAGTATCTGCATTCTCCGATGTCCTCGGATCCCTTCACGCTGCACGACACCTGCCTGGAAAACGACGGCGCCGTGGCGCTGATCGTCACGACGCCGGAACGCGCCCGGGATCTGAAACAAAAGCCCGCTTTCATCGCCGGTGTCGGCTTCGGTACTTCTTACGATTCGCACAGCATGACGTCTTTTTATCGCGACTCGATCGGTCTGCCGGAATGCACCGAAGCGGCGCGTGAAGTTTTCCGGATGGCTGAGCTCACGCAGAAGGATATCGACGTCGCGCAGCTCTATGACGCATTCACCGCGACCGTGCCCATGCAGCTGGAGACCTATGGTTTTTGCAAGTACGGGGAAGGCGGCGCCTTCTGTCAGGGGGGCGATCGCATCCGCCTCGGCGGCGAGTTACCGATCAATACCTCGGGTGGCATGCTGGCGGAAGCTTATATTCACGGCATGAACATGATCGCCGAAGGAGTGCGGCAGGTACGCGGCACCTCGACATCGCAGGTGAAGGACGCACAGAACGTGCTCGTCACCGGTGGGCTCGGCGTGCCGACGACGGCGCTCATCCTCACCCAAGGTAATTGACGAGTTTCGCATACGGGAGTCGAGCCGATGTCCATTGAATACAACCCGAAGTACATGAAGCACTTCTATGACCCCGTCTGGGAGAATTTCGAAGACGGGTTCTGGCAGGGCATCAAGCAACGCAAGTTGAAGTTCCAGAAATGCTCCGGGTGCGGCACGTTCAGCCATCCTCCCCGGGTTCGCTGCCCGAAGTGCAAGGGCGAGGGTTGGGAGTGGGTCGAATCCAGCGGCAAGGGCCGTATCTACAGCTGGACCGTGGCACGGCAGGAAGTGCATCCGGCCTTCCGGGTCCCCTTTGAAATCGTGCTCGTCGAAATGGAAAACGAGCCCGGCGTACGCCTTATTTCCAACATGGTCGACTGTACCCCCGAAGAGATCTCTTTCGACATGCCGGTCGAGGTCTGCTTCAGGGAGGTCACCAAGGAGTGGGCGCTTCCCATGTTCAAGAAAGTCGGCGGCTGAGCGGCAAGGACACTCATGGATTTCTCGCTGAGTGACGAACAGGAGCTGTTCCGGGATTCGGTTCGCAAATTTCTTCAGGAACGATGTCACTCGACGCTCCTGAGAGAGCTGGAAAACAGCGACACGGGTTTCTCGGCGGCGCTTTGGGAACAGATCGCCGCACAGGGTTGGACCGGGATCGCGATCGCAGAGGCCCACGGCGGCTCGGATCTCGGCCTGCTCGAGCTTGGGGTATTACTCGAGGAAATCGGCAGAGCCGCCTTTGACAGCCCGTTTTTTGCCAACCTCATGGCAACGTTGGCGATACAGGGCGGCGGCAGCGATGCCCAGAAGCAACGGCTTTTGCCCGGTATCGCCGACGGCAACGTGATCGTGTCACCGGCCATCGAAGAGCTGGGCGTTGCCTATGAACCCCGCTTCGTGACAACTCGTGCGGTACGTGCGGCCGATGGTTTCATCCTCAGCGGCCGCAAGATGTTCGTGCCGTATGCCAGCATCGCGAACCAGCTATTGGTGCTGGCGAGAACGGCGGGTGCGATCGGTGATGAAGATGGTTGCAGCCTGTTTCTGGTGGATCGCGGGGCTCCAGGTATCGAGCTGACACGGCTCGAGAGCATCGCACCGGACCGGCAGTTCCAGGTCGACTTCGGCGACGTAGTGGTTCCGGCGGATGCCGTGCTGGGCGAGGCAGGTGCCGCGCTGCGAATCCTGAAAGATGTATATCGGCAATGTACGGCCCTGGTCTGTGCGGAAATGCTGGGTGGCGCGGAGTACCAACTCGCCGTCACCGCCGAGTATGTCAAGCAGCGGACCCAATTCGATCGGCCTCTCGGGTCGTTCCAGGCCGTACAACATCATCTGGCCGACATGTTCACGCTGGTGCAGGGGTCGCGCTGGACCACCTATCAGGCGATCGAGCAGTTGAGCCGCAATAGGACGGCAGAGCGGGAGATCACCATCGCCAAGGCGTTCTCGAGCGATGCCTGCCAACGGGTGGCCGCGCTGGCGCAGCAACTCCACGGTGGTGTGGGTGTCGATATGGCGAACGATCTGCAGTTCTACTTCCGCCGTGCCAAGGCGATGGAGCTGAAATTCGGCCCGACGCCGGTGCAGCTCAGGCGTCTGGGCGAGCAGCTTTAATCTGGACCGGCTCACGCAGCGGGAGCGAGCATGGATTTCCAACTGACCGAAGCACAGCAGCAGCTGCAACGGGAACTTGTCGCCTATTTGCAAGGGCACATCACGCCTGAGCTGGAAGCCGAACTTCTAGCTCAGCAGGAAGGCGGTGGACCGGATACGCATCCGCATTACAGCCGATTCATGCGGCAACTGGGGCGCGATGGCTGGCTCGGACTGGCATGGCCGAAACAATACGGCGGTCAGGAAAGGGACGCCATCGACCAATACATCTTCTTCGACACCATCAGCGGCTATTATCGAATTCCGATTCCGTTCCTGGCGATCAACGCCATCGGCCCCACCATCATGCGCGCGGGCACCGAGGAACAGAAAGATCGTTTCCTGCCGCCGCTTCTGCGCGGTGAACTGAACATCGCCGTCGGCTACACGGAGCCTGGCGCGGGCAGCGATCTGGCCTCGCTCAAGACCAAAGCGGTGCGCGACGGCGATGATTATGTCATCAATGGGCAAAAGGTATTTACCAGCCTGGCGCATTTCTGCGACTACATCTGGCTGGCGGCACGAACCGATCCCACCGTAAAGAAACACAAGGGTATTTCGATCTTCATGGTGGATACCCGACTGCCCGGCATCACGATCAATCCCCTGCGAACCATGGGCGGCTTTCGCACCAATGTAACTTTCTACGACAATGTGCGAGTACCGAAGTCCTGCCTGATCGGCGAGGAAAACAAGGGCTGGAGCTACATCAACTCCCAGCTCGCGATGGAACGAATCGGGTTGGTACCGCACTCGCGAATGCGGCGGGTGCTCGAGGACATGATTGCCTGGGCGAAAAATACGACGATCGACGGCAGACGTGTCTTCGATGAGTCCTGGGTACGGGAAAGACTGGCCGATCTCACTACAAAGACCGAAGTACTACGGCTGTTCAATTTCCGCGCGGCGAGCCAGATCAGCCAGGGCATCGAACCTTTCGCGGAAGCGGCCATGACCAAGGTATTCGGCTCGGAGCTCTTTCAGAGTGTGGCGGGTACATGCATGGACATGATGGGACTGATCGGGGGGCTGCAGCCGCCGTCGGACATCTCGCCCGCAAAAGGTATTTTCCAGCGCGATTTTGCCGCGATGCGATTGCTGACCTTTGGCGGGGGAGCCAATGAAGTTCTCAAGGATATGATTGCGCTGGGCGGGCTCGGCATGCCGCCCTCACGACTTGCCTGAGAGAGGTAGACCATGACCGCGAGCTGGAACCATGCCGTCGATGTGCTGGTGATCGGATCCGGAGCCGGAGCCATGGTAGCCGCCTTGACGGCGCATGACCGAGGCGCCTCGACACTGCTCATCGAAAAGAGCCCGCTCTATGGTGGCTCCTCGGCGAAGTCCGGCGGCGGTCTCTGGATTCCGAATAATCACCTGATGCAGGCAGCGGGTCTGGAGGATAGCCCGGATGCCGCCATGGATTATCTCAGGGTGGTGACCCAGGGCCGCGAACCTGAGGAACGGCTGCAGACCTTCGTGATGACCGCGCCGGAAATGCTGCGCTATCTCGCCGAACGCACGCGTTTCAAGCCGCAGTGCATGCCGACGTATCCGGACTATTATCCCGGCCGGCCCGGCTGGCGCGGCGGCGGCCGGGGCATCGAGTCGGCGTACTTCGATGCCCGGGTGCTCGGCGAGGAATTCGAGCGCATGGTGGCCTATCCAGGCACCGCGATGATGGGCCGCTACAATGTCACGCTCAAGGATACGCACGACATGCTCTGCCGCAAGCCTGGCTGGGCAGGGCGCATGCTTCGGGTGCTCGGAAGATATTGGCTGGATCTACCCTGGCGCTTCAGGTCGCGGCGCTGTCGGGATCTGGCCGCGGGCGCTGCGCTGGTGGCGTCACTACGAGCCTCGCTCATGGATCGTAACATTCCTTTGTGGCTGAGTACTCCGGCACGCGAATTAGTGTACGAAAACGGCCGGGTGACAGGCGTCGTGGCGGAACGCGATGGCCGTACCGTACGGATTGGCGCAAACCGAGGCGTCATTCTGGCTGCCGGCGGGTTCGAGTCGAATCAAGCATTGCGTGAGCGTTATCTGCCGGCGCCGACCGATGCCGCCTGGACGGTCGGTAATGTGTACAACACGGGAGATGCGCTCCAACTCGGCCAGTCCATCGGTGCCAAGATCGATCTCATGGCCACCTGTTGTTGGATGCCCATCAGTCCGGTACCCGGTTGGGAAAGTCCGGTCGGGATTCTGTTCGAACGAGCCCTGCCCGGGGGCTATATCGTCAGCCAGGGCGGTGCAAGATTCGTCAATGAGGCGCTGCCTTACATCGATACCGTCGAGGCAATCTATGCGAACAATCGCCCCGATGCGCCAACGGTGCCATCCTGGCTGATCTGCGACGCGACTTTCAGGAAGAAATACCCTTTCGGACCGCTGATGCCTGCCAGCGTACAGCCTGACTGGATGATATCCCGACAGCAGCGAAGCTTCATGAAGAAGGCGAACTCGCTCGAGGAACTTGCACGACTCACCGGTATAAACCTGGCTGGCTTGAAGGATACGGTGGCCAAGGTGAATCAGTACGCCCGTACGGGTGTCGATCTCGATTTCCACCGCGGCGAAGGCGCCTATGAGCGCTTCTACGGCGATCCGTTCGTCCAACCGAATTCCACACTCGGACCGATCGAAACTCCGCCGTTCTACGCCATGTCCATCTATCCCGGCGATCTCGGTACGACCGGCGGCTTGAAGACGAATGTCCATGCCCAGGTCATGACGGAACAAAATGAGGTGATTCCCGGCTTCTATGCGGTCGGCAACTGCTCGGCCTCGGCGATTGCCGGTACTTATCCGGGTCCGGGATCGACTCTGGGGCCTGCAACCACGTTTGGCTATATTGCAGCACGTCACCTGACGGCAACGAGCGCCTGAAACGACGGTGATGATTGAATGTGCATAAGTGCACTTTGAGTCTTGGGGCAGGCAGCCGTGGCTCTGTCGGCTTAACGTAGTAGTGCTTTCATCGGTGCCCGGCGTACGCCCTGGGATCGTACGATCAGGAATCGTACGCCCGAAAGTCGCCTGCCATGGCTGCAGGCCAACTCCGGCTAATGCCGGGAAATCAGGTAGATGTTTCCGCGCTGTGCCCCGATCGGGGTAAGCCGGCCGTATCAGTAGCCATATTCAGCGCTTCGAGTACGGCGTTCCGGCGAGTGAGCGTTCTGCTCGATCTCTTGATTTCCTTGTGCTATTAAACGCCTCCCTATAGGTACTAGCAATGAGAATGGCGGTAGACAAGGAGGAACACTTGAACGGGCGTCCCGGCAGGGACGCAGGCCCAGGCCCAGGCCCGGGCACAGGTACTGGCGTAGGCCTGGGCCCAGGCGCCGCCGTCAGCCCAGGCATCGGCACCGGTCTTGCGGGGCTGCTCGAAGCATTCGGGATGCCTCTCGAGCGCTTTTGCGAACTGCTGGAATTGATCTATCAGGGGCCCCTCGAGGCCACCCCCTGCAGCAGTGCCATGCTGGAATTGCGTAACTGGCTGCAGGCCAATGGCAGCATTCTGGTTCTGCGTCCCGCTCGCGCCAATACGCTGGCGGTCGTCATCCAGGATCGAGGCCGCGGACCCAAGCTCTCTACCTCCGTGTATACGCAGTTTTCGATTTTTTCCCTCGATCCCTTCGTCGGCTTGCCGGCCGATCGGGCGGTGACGATCGATGAGATCGTCGATCAGGAGAAATTGGCCCAGAGCGCGTTCTTCAAGCAATACGTCGAGCCGCGCCAGGTTCGCTACATTCTCGGCGTCGATATCCACGGGGATGATGGCCGGGAGTTTCGCCTGCGTTTTACGCGTCCGGCGAATAGCATGGAGTTTTCGAGCATGGACAAGGCGCTCGTGGAGGCGCTCGTCCCGCACTTCAAGCGGGCGCTCAATTTCTACGGCCGCCTGGGGCAGGTGGAAACGGAAATGCAGCTCTATGCCAATGTCATGAGCAGCATGCTCGTAGGATCGATCATTCTGGATGGATCAGGGGCGATTCTACGTGCCAACAATGTTGCGCAAGCAATCTTGACGGAGAAAGATGGCTTGCTGGTGACTGCGGGTGGCCTTTCGACGGAGTATCGCAACGAGAACCGCGAACTGCAGCGGCTCATTCGCCAGATTTTGGCGGTGCCTCCAGGGCAGCCGTCCATGGCCGAAGCGCTATCGGTCACCCGCCCCTCCGGGCGGGCGAGCCTGAACCTGCTGATTCGGCCGATACCCCTGAGCGAATGCTCCGAGGGGCCGAACCGGCCCAGTGTCGTGGTGTTCATCCGCGATCCGGACCATCGGACCCAGCCCCCGGTCGAACTCGTGCAAAGGCTATTTCACTTTACGCCTGCCGAGGCGAAGCTCGCCCTGCTGCTCACCGATGGGCTCAGTCTCGACGAGGCGGCCGAGGCGCTGGGAATCAGCAAAAATACGGCACGCGCCCACCTACGTGCCATCTTTTCCAAGACCGGCGTGACGCGTCAGACCACTCTGGTGAGGCTGCTGCTGAACAGCGTCGCCGCCATCAGCAGCTGACGGCGTCAGAACGCATACTCGACACCTACGCCGTAAGTCCTCGGTTTTTCGTAGGTTGCGCCGTCATATAGATCGACCAGGAAGGTCGCCTTCATATATTTCTCGTTCGTCAGATTCTTGCCCCAGAGATTCAGCTTGAAGCGGGAATCGCGCGGTTGCCAGGCAGCCCGGGCCGATAGAGTGGTGTAGGACGGCTGGCGCACGCGCTCTTGGGCATCCCAGTAGAATTCATCCGAGTGAAACACCACGGCCGAGAGTTCCACGGCGCCGAAGTCGAATTCGTGCGCATAGTTGGCGGTCAATCCCGCCGTCCATTCCGGCGATTTCGGCGTCTTGAAACCGCTGGCGTCGATGATGGCGTTCTCATTGCCACAGAGGCAATCCGGCCCGCCGGTGGGCACGAGGACCACGGCATTGGGATAGCGATCGAACTCCGCCTGCAGCAGTGCCAGCCCGGCCGTGAGCGTGAAGTCATTCGTCACCCGAAAGGTCAGGTCGGCATCGAGCCCGTAGATTTCCGAGGAGGCGGCATTCGCCGTGGTATTCAAATTGTCGGTGACCGTCATCACCTGCTGGTCCGAGTAATCGTAATAGAAGGCGGCGAGGTTGGCGCTCAGCCGCCGATTCGGCGAGGTCTTCACCCCCACCTCGATCGCCTTTATTTCCTCCGGGTTGAAGGGGATCGGATCGGCCGCGGCGATATTGAAGCCGCCGCTCTTGAAGCCCTCTGAATAGGTGATGTAGAGGGTGTCGTCCTCCAGGAAGCGATAGCGCAGCGACACCCGCGGCGTGAAGCTGTCCCAGCTCTTCGAGCCCAGCCGGGGCATCTCAGGCTCGGGTCCATAGCCGAACTGGAAGGTGCCGTAGGCGGTGCGCTTCTCATCGCTGTAGCGCGCCCCACCGACCAGGGTCAGCCGGTCGGTCAGATCGTAGCTTAACTCGCCGAAGATGGCGTAGGCTTCAGTCACCTGCCGCGACCAGACGAACATCGGCGTGGGGATTCCCTCGACAGTGATGAAATCGCCGAGCAGATCGAGCGGATCGTAGCGCCCGTCGCTGTGATAATAGAACAGTCCGCCCACGGCACGCAGGCGCTCCTCCGGACGGCTGGAGAAAATGAATTCCTGCGAGTAGTCTTTCTGGAGTTCATTGAGGTTATACCAAAGTCCGTCATAACTGGAGCCATCAGGATCCATCACGTAGAGCGCGTCGACCTTGTTGTAGGCGGTCATCGAGGAAAGCGTTCCGGCCGCGAAATCGAAATCCGCCTTCAGGCTGGCAAGATAGACGGTGCTGTCTGCGAAAGGGGTGCGGGACGCGGCGAACTCGTAGGGCCGCTCGGCAAATTCAGCACCGGGAATATTTCGCGCCAGGGCATTACCGCCAATCGCCGAGTAGTTCTGGGTGTCTTCATCGCGACGGTCCATATAGCCGAGGCTGAGCAGCAATGTCACCTCGTCGCTGGGTTGGGCGAGCAGCTTGCCGCGTACCACCGTGCTCTCGACGCCGCCGACATTGTTACGGCCTGTGACGATATCGCGGTGATAGCCGTCGCTGTCCTCGCGATACGCCGATAGGCTGCCTGCCAGCGTGTCGCCGACCAGCGGACCGCTGATGAAGCCCTTGGCGGTTACGGTATCGAAGCGCCCGTAGTCCAGACTCAGGCGGCCACTCGGCGTAAAGCCGGGTTCGAGCGTGAAGATACGGATCGCCCCACCGGTGGCATTGCGTCCGAACAATGTGCCCTGCGGGCCTTTCAGCGCTTCGATCTGCAGTATATCGGGGAGATCGAAGCTGTTGGCGATCTGGTTGGCCTGGTAGACGCCGTCCAGATAAAGAGCCACATTGGGATCGTTGCCCGGATCGGTCTGCTGCGACCCTACACCACGTATGATCGGCTGCAGATTCGCCCCGGTGCCGGCGAGGGTGAGCCCCGGAGCCACCGTCGTTAGATCACGCAGGTTGGTCACCCCGGCCTTTTCGAGCTGCTCTCCGGATTGAACCGTGATCGCGATCGGCACGTCCTGGAGCCGCTCGGCCCGACGCTGGGCGGTGACGACCACCTCGGTGATGGTTTCCTGGATCTCCGTGGCGGGACCGGCGCTTGGTGATTGCGCCATGGCGCCGGCCGCGACTACCGCACCGCAAGCGCCGGCAACGAATTTATATGCCTTAGGAATAGCGATCATTGTCTTTACCCTATTGATCGAACACATGCCCCATGCCGTTGTTGCGAAATTACTACAATTCCTGTTTCTTGTTCATGAGCTTTTGATGCTCGTATCTCCGCATAAAATCGGATTTTTAATGGCATTGAGAAATGACACTAGGGAATGTGTATCGTTGTAACATCGTCCGACCGGACTACGGATCGACCGTGATGAACAGGCGCTCTCGAGCGTGGCGAGCGACCGTCGTGGCGGCGGTCGACCGCCACTGCAGACGGCGGCATCGCAATGACGAGTTGCGGCGATCCCGCTCATGGTCCCTGTCTGTCGTGCCTTTGGATTCACGACAGACAGGGACCATGAGCGGGACATCCAGTGTGCCTATGACCCTGCCGCAGGAAAGCTTTGGTCGAGCGTAACCGTGCTTGGTACAGAAGCCGGCCGCCGAGCTGTTGCACGGTCACGGATCCGCATGATAATTTTATTTGTCGGATAGCAAGTAAATCTCGATGTGGATACGAGATTCACTATCATCCAGGATTTCAACGGCCGAGGCGCGGCAGGGGATTTACAATGGGATTGAGTGGACAGGCGGCGCTCGTGGGGGCGGCGCAGTACAGGCCGGAAAAATACAGTACCGCGCCGCAGATGTTTCATCTGGAACAGGTTGCGGATCTGACGGTGCGGGCATTGGCCGATGCGGGTCTCGAGCTGGCGGAGGTGGACGGCCTGATCGTGCCGGCGCCGCAATTTCATGAAGCCACCATGTTCGTTCCGGCGATGGCCGGAGAGTATCTGGGGGTGGCTCTGAATTACGCCGAGGTCGTGGATCTGGGCGGCGCCAGTTCGGTCGCCATGGCATGGCGCGCGGCGGCGGCGATCGAGATGGGCATGTGCAACACGGTGGTGTGTGCCATTCCGCAACGCATGGCGCCCTTCGCGCCTGACGAGGACATGTCTGAATTCATGCGCGCGAGCCGCTATGGAGGCCACAGTACGCGGTATGGCGCCCCCGAAGCGGAATTGGACTTGCCCTATGGGCATATGGCGCAAAATACCGGTTATGCGCTGATCGCACAGCGCTATGCGGCCACCTATGACTATGATCCCGCCGCGCTGGCGCGCATCGCCGTCGCCCAGCGTTTCAATGCCTGCCATAATCCGGAGGCGATCTTCCACGGCCAGCCGATCACGGTCGAGGATGTGCTGGCCTCGCGCATGGTGGCGGAACCATTGCGCGTACTGGAAATCGTCATGCCGGTGGCGGGCGGCGGTGCAATGGTGATCACCCGCGCCGACCGGACTCGAAGTATCCGTCATCGCGCGGTCAAGATCATCGGCTGCGGCGAGCATGTGCAAAGCAAGTCCCCGACCTATGCTCAGGATATGCTGGCGACGCCGATCGGACCGGCTTCCCGACGCGCTTTCGAGATGTCGGGCTTCAAGCCTGCCGACATGCATATGGCGCAGATCTACGATTGCTACACCATCACCGTACTTCTGACGCTGGAGGATGCCGGCTTTTGTCCCAAGGGCGAGGGCATGCGCTTTCTGCGCGAGCATGATCTGACTTTCAAGGGAAATTTTCCGATGAACACGCATGGTGGCCAACTCAGCTTCGGGCAGGCCGGCCTCGCCGGAGGCATGTCGCAGGTGATCGAAGCGATGCAGCAGATTCAAGGGCGGGCGGGAGAGCGGCAGCTGGCCAGGCACGATCTGGCCTATGTCTCCGGCACCGGCGGCGTAATGAGCGAGCAGGGCGCTCTGATCTTACAGGGGGCATGAACGCCATGACCTGGAACAAACCGCTGCCGCAACCCACGCCGACTTCGGCTCCATACTGGGAAGGTCTGAAGGCCCACGAAGTGCGCATCCAGCAGTGCGACCAAGGCCACTGGGTGTTCTTTCCGCGTATTCATTGTCCCGTCTGCGCCAGCCGTGAACTGGCGTGGCGCAAGATTTCCGGTGAGGGGACGCTGTATACCTTCACGGTGGCTCGTATACCCACGATGCCAGAATTCACCGATGAAATGCCGCAAATCCTCGCCGTGGTGAAATTCGACGAGGGTCCGCACATCAATACGACCATCGTCGGCGCCGATCCTGCGACGCTCAAGGTGGGCCAGCGTGTACGCCCGGTGTTCGATGATCGCCCCGGCACGGCCACCTTGCTGCGCTACACGCCGGTGGAGTCGGCACATCCAGGTGTGATCGATGACGCGGCCGACGCGAAGGTCATGCCCGCTGCGGAAACCGTGCCCGCTGTGGCGGTCCGCAAGATCGACATCAAGAATATCGATGCGGTCCGTGCCCTGGTATCCGACTCCTTCTCGGCATGGTCGCCGGAGTTGGCGGTCACACAGGAGTTGATCAACGAGTTTGCGGCATTGTCCGGGGATGACTACTGGATCCATACGGATCCTGAGCGCAGCCGCAAGGAAAGTCCTTTCGGCGGCACCATCGCTCATGGAATGCTGATCCAGGTGCTGCTGGGCCGGCTCAGGATTCCGCAGGATTATGAGATCACCGGCTTCAACAACATGGTGAACTACGGATCGGATCGCTTGCGCTTTCCGGTGCCCGTGCCTGCGGGTTGCCGTATTCATGCACGCTCGCGCGTCAAGTCGGTCGAGCAGGTCAAGAGCGGCGTCAAGCTGATGATGGAGATCAACGTTCACGTGGTTGGTCAGGATGATCGTCCTTGCGCCATCAACGACATGATAATCATGTACATGTGAGATACGGCATCCCGCAAATCCTTCCGCAGTGACGGCAGTCTGCGGAGAGATCTCGGCAGGAAGATCGAAGCCTGGCTCAGGATGGCATGCTGGAGCGGATGACTCGATCGATCATTCGCTCCAGCTTGCCGTCGCCATACGGCGGCAGCATGCCGATGAGCTTGCGTGGATCGAACCAGCCGGCCTTGAACACGGTGCGTGCGTGACTGAATTCCAGGAATCCTTCGTAGCCGTGATAGCGGCCCATGCCTGAATTGCCGATTCCGCCGAAGGGAGCATCTTCCAGCGCGGGATGCATCGCCACGTCGTTGATCGATACGCCGCCCGAGATCGTGTGATCGAGCACGTAACGTTCCTCGGTCGCATCCTTGCCGAAATAATAGAGTGCGAGCGGCCGCGGCCTGGCGTTGATGCCGGCCACGACCTCCTCGAGGCGGTCGTAGGAAAGCACCACCAGCGCCGGCCCGAAGATCTCGTAGCGCATGATGTCGAGATCTTCGGGTGGATCGATGACCAGCCGTAGCGGCAGACGCTTGTCGCGGGGACCTTCGAAGGGGCCGCCGAGGGTTTCCACACGCACACCGCGCGCGGCGGCTTCGGCGACATAGCCATCGACGCGTGAGCAATGCCGCGCATCGATGATCGAGACCCAGTCCGGATTGTCGGTGTAGCTGCCGGGATACAGCCGTGCGTGAGCTGCGCTCATGGCCGTGATGAGGGATTCGAGCCTCTCCCGCGGCACGCAGACATAGTCGGCATTGATACAGAGTTGGCCGCTGTTGGTGCATTTGGCAAGCATGATGCGCTTGGCGGTCATTTGTATATCCGCGCTGCGGCCGACGATCACCGGCGATTTCCCGCCGAGCTCCAGTGTCAGCGGCACCAGGTTTTCCGCAGCGCTGCGCATGACGGCCTTCGCCACCGTCGTGCCGCCGGTGAGCATCAAATGATCGAAGGGCAGGGCGGAGAATGCTCGTCCCAATTCCACGCCGCCGGTAATGGCCGCTACTTCGGCCGGATCGAAGAATTCACGCACCACCTGCGCGAGCAGGCCAGCCGTATGCGGGTTGAGCTCCGAGGGTTTGATGATGGCGCGATTGCCTGCCGCGAGCACATAGGCCAGTGGAGCGATCGTCGTGTAGATGGGATAGTTCCAGGTGCCCAGAATGCCCACGACGCCCTTCGGCTGGTATTCCACCCGGCCGGTGGCTCCGAACAGACCGAACGGCATCACCTTCTTGCAGCTGCGCGGCTTCATCCATCGCCCGACATGTTTCCTGGCAAACTTGAGAGAGGTGATGGCACCCATCACGTCCATCATCAGGCTGACGACGCGGGGGCGATTGCCGAAGTCTGCGTCGAGCGCCTCGCTCAAGGCATCGCGATGCCGGACCAGCATCGCGATGGCGCGCCGCAGCCGGTCTTTGCGGATCGCCGCGCTGACCGCGCCTTCGGCACGACAGGCGCCTTGCTGGAGCTGCAGCAGTTTTTGCAACTCCGCCACGGCATCGGTATCGGCGGGATCGTGGTTCACGATGACGGCGCTGAGGATGATTGCGGTTCTCTGTCGATCCAGAATCGCCACCGGCAAAACGGCCCATTCTTGTCGGCACGGGGCGGCAGCAGCGGCCATTCCATCTTCATATCCGGATTGAACGCCTTGCAGATCGCCTCGTAGGCACTATGCTCGAGACTGCCGGGTCCCATGGCGCAAAGCCGGTTCAGTCCGTCTGTATCGCCGTGCTTCTCGTAGAAGTTTGCGTTCTGGCAGAACTTTCCGCTGTAGCCGACATTGTCGTTGTTGGTGACGTCGAAATCGAAGTCATACATGCCGCCGCCGCGGCAGCCGTCGGGCGCGACTTGGAAGTACTTGAACATGGAGATCACATCATCATTCTGGATGTTCAGGGCCTTGCGCACGAGCGGTACAGCGAAGCGTGTCATGACGCGCCGATAGATTTCGTTGAACTGGCGCTGCCCCTCGTCCTTGCCCTGCTCTTCCTGCAGAACCTGCAAGGCAACCACGCACAAACCTTGGAATGTTCTCTGATAATTCTCGATGAGCCGGACCAATGCCTCCTTGGAAAGATCCGAGAACTGGAGATCTGGTTTGAATGGTCCGCTATAATCGTCCAGCTCAGTCATTTTTCAACACCTCTTCATCGTAATATGATCCGCCGGTTCCGGCGGCGCACGCCGGGTATGGACTTCGCAACTGCGTGCCAGGGTAGCAAAGAGTATCACTACTCCCGGTGCATCGTCCGGACGGACGATGAGCCGGACGATGGTGCACTGGATCCTGCATTGCAAAGCAACCGCCTGTATTCCAAGCAACCGTCAATACGACAGTGATGATGGTTGATCACCCCATGGAAGCCGTGTGGAACTATGATGCTCGAAGGCAGATTGCGGTGCGCCGCCGTGCTCCTGGCGCTCGGTATCATCGCCTCCGTCGCTGGGGCCGGCACCGTAGTGGTGGACGACCGGATCCTTGCCGATGAGGACAATGGCCGGGACTGGGCCGGCTACGGCCGCACGTTCAGCGAGCAGCGCCACAGTCCCCTCCGACAGATCGATACACAAAACATCCGGCGCCTCGGCCTGGCCTGGAGTCTCGAACTGGAGACGCCCGGCAATGTCGCCACCGCTCCTCTGGAAGTGGATGGCGTAATCTATTTCGGTGTCGGCCTCAGTGTGATCCACGCGGTGGATGCCAGGACCGGCAAGCTGTTGTGGCGCTACGATCCGGAGACGGCCAAGGCGGCCGGCGCCAAGCTGCGGCTTGCGTGGGGTATACGCGGCATCGCCTTCTGGAACGGCAAGGTTTACTCCGGCACCCAGGACGGCCGTCTGATCGCCGTCGACGCGAACAGCGGCGCGCTGGTGTGGAGTGTCATGACGGTTGACAAGAACGATCGGCGCTACATCACCGGGGCGCCGCGTGTTTTCGACGGCAAGGTCATCATCGGCCACGGCGGTGCCGATTTCGGTCCGGTGCGCGGCTATGTCACCGCCTACGATGCCGAGAGCGGTCGCCAGCTGTGGCGCTTCCATACCGTGCCCGGCAATCCCGCCGACGGCTTCGAGAGCCCGGCCATGGAGATGGCGGCAAAGACCTGGACGGGACAATGGTGGAAATTCGGCGGCGGCGGCACGGTGTGGAACGCCATGAGCTACGATCCCGAGCTCAAGCGTGTCTATCTCGGCACCGGCAACGGCGCGCCCTGGAACCACAAGCTGCGCAGTCCCGGCGGCGGCGACAATCTTTTCCTTTGCTCGATCGTCGCGCTCGATGCCGAGACCGGCGCATATCTCTGGCATTACCAGACCAATCCGGGCGAGAGTTGGGACTTCAACTCGACAATGGACATGGTGCTCGCCACCCTGTCCATCGACGGCCGGCCGCGCAGGGTGCTGCTGCACGCACCGAAGAACGGCTTCTTCTATGTCATCGATCGCGATAACGGCAAGCTGATCTCCGCTGAAAAAATCGTCAAGGCGACGTGGGCCGAGCGTATCGACCTGGCGAGCGGCCGCCCGGTGGAAGCGGCTGGCGTCCGTTACGAGAATGGCGAGGCGCTGATCTGGCCCGGTCCCTTCGGAGCCCACAACTGGCAGCCCATGGCTTATAACCCGGCAGCCGGCCTTGTCTACATCCCGGTGCGCGATATGCCGGGATATTACAATGACAAGGGTATCGATCCCGCCACTTACAGCAATGGTCCGGGTTCGCGCAACACCAACGGCATCAATATCTCCAGCAGCGATATTCCGATCGATGCCGGTCACAGCTTTCTGCTCGCCTGGGATCCGCTGCGCCAGAGGGAAGCCTGGCGCGTGCCGACACCGGGCCTGTGGAACGGCGGAGTGCTGACGACGGCGGGTAATCTGGTCTTTCAAGGCCATGCCGGCGGCAAGCTCGTGGCCTATGATGCGCGCGACGGCCGCGAGCTGTGGTCCTACAGCCTAGGCGTGGGCACGATTGCGCCGCCGATCAGCTATGCAGTGGACGGCCGGCAATATATCTCGATACTTGCCGGGTGGACTGGTGGAACGGTGCTGCTCGGTTCCCTCAGCGCTCAGCATGGTTGGGTCGGGCGTGCCTACCCGCGCCGTCTGCTGACTTTTGTTCTCGATGGCAGGGCGCAACTGCCTGCCTCACCACCACCGGCACCGCCCTTGCCGGTGGACGATCCTGATTTCGTCATCGACGCCGCCAAGGCTCGCGACGGCGCCGCCCTCTATCGCGCCTGTGCCCTTTGCCATGGCATGGGTGCGGTGGCCGGCGGTTATATACCGGATCTGCGTGCCTCGACCGTGCCGCTCTCCAAGGAGGCTTTCGAACGTGTCGTGCGCGGCGGCGCGCTGCTCGAGCGCGGCATGCCGGTCTTTGGCGAGTTGAGCGATGAGGATCTGGAAGCTCTGCGTCATTACTTGCGGGAGCGTGCCAGAGCGTCGCATCCCGACGCCGCCGCACCGGATCCATGATTACTTATGTTGTTACGCCATCTTTAAATCTGCGCCATCCAGGCGCTCGAAGGAGGAGAAAATGACGTCGTTTCCCCGGGCTGAGCTGGAAGAAATGATGCGTCGCTGGATCGCCGCCAACGCCAAGGCGGAGGAGATCGGCGACTGGACGGCGATGACCGAGCTTTACACGCCGGATGCCATCTACAGCTGGAACAACGGTCCGCGCACCGAGTTCGTTGCACGCGGCCGCAAGCAGATCGCCGACTGGGCGCTGGGGACCGAGATGGAGGGTCTCGACTCATGGAAATATCCCTACGTGAAGGTATTGATCGACGAGCAACAGGGGCAGGTGATCGGTTTCTGGCGCCAGATCGCGGGCGAGACACGCGCCGACGGCAGCCACTACGAGATCGCCGGCACCGGTGGCTCGTGGTTTCGCTACGCCGGAAATTACCAGTGGAGCTGGCAGCGAGATTTCTTCGACCATGCGAATGCGGGCGCGATCTTCATGGAGATGCAGAAGGACGGTAAGTTGAACGAGATCATGCAGGAACGCGTTCGCCGGGGTTCGAAAATGCCGGGCTGGCTGCGGCGCACCGAATTCGATTGGTACGCAACGATCGAATAACGCAGGCACGTATCACGATGGCCAAGCTGCGCAATCGAACGCAAGAAACCGCCAGCCTGGCCGTCGTGGTGACGGGTGCCTCATCGGGCATCGGACATGCGGGCGCAGTAGCGCTGGCGGCGCATGGCTATCATGTCTTCGCCGCCGTACGGCGACCGGAGGAATCGGCGGCGCTGTTCGCCGAAAGCGCGGGGCGCATCACCGCGGTGCGCATGGACGTCACGGACGCAACGAGCATCGATGCCGCCGTGGAGCGGATCGATGCACGGCTGTCCGAGTCGAATCTGGCGCTGGTCGGCCTGGTGAGCAATGCGGGTGCCGGCATGATGGGCCCGGTGGAATTTCTATATGAGGATGTGCTGCGTAGTCAGCTGGAGACGAACCTGGTCGGTCATCTCGCCGTCGCGCGCCGCTTTCTGCCGCTGATCCGCGCAGGTGTCACGGGCGCGAACGCATCCCGGCGCGGACGCATCTACTTTGTCGGCACAGGTGCCGGCGTCCCCTCACCCGTCTATCCGTTCCTGGGCGCCTATATGGCATGCAAATGGGGTCTCGAGGCGCTTTGCCGCAGTCTGCGTCAGGAGCTGGCGCTACGCGGCGATTCGATCGATGTCGGAATGGTGAATCCGGGTTTCGTGCGCACACGGATGAGCGAAACGACGCGCTCGGCCACGGGATCGGTGCTTGCGCGCATGCCTCGGTCGGCCCTGACGGCCTATGCGCCGCTGCTGGCCTGCTTCGGCCGGTACAGCGCCCGCCGGCGCGGTAGTAGCGCCGAGCAGGCCGGGGCCGTTCTGGCACGCGCCGTGAGCGCCCCACGGGCACGTCGTCAATATTATATCGGTACCGACTCGATCGCCGCGGCCTGTTTCGCACGACTGCCGCTGGGGTTGCAGGAGCGTTTCATCGCGCGCATCTATAGAGAGCGCTAGTCCCGAGAGCACGCTGGTTTTGCCGGGGCGGGGAGATGCAGCCGTGAGGAGAGATCGCCAAGAGCCGGCTTCTAGACGAGAGGCCGGCTCCTGGCGTGTGCTGCCTTGCGAACGACTCTCCTGGGATCGCCTGCAACCTCAGGCCTTCACCACCGGCAGCGTCAGGCAGGAGGGATACCGGGTGTCGTGGAAGATCTGCTGTACCGCTTTTTGCGCATCGGCGGCACTACCCAGCGCCGGTGTCACCTTCGAGTTGAGATTGCGGTCGAAGCGCGGGAAGTTGCTGCTGGAGATTTCGAGCCGGATGCAATGGTTGGCCTGAAAGGTATGCGCGACATCCCATAGATCGATGGTGAATTCCGTGATCTTGCCTGGTTCGAGGAACTCGGCGTGCTCGCGGCTGTTGCGATAGCGCGCCCGCACGATGCCCTCGGCAATGTTGGCGCAGTAGCCGCTGGGCTCCACGTCGACGAGCTTGGCCGTGAAGTCCGTATCCTCGGCGCTCGAACTGGCGTGAAGCGTGACCGTGATCGGACCGGCAATCGCGAGGGCTTCCGCCAGCCGCGGCGTGGTGTAGACCAGAACATCCTGGCGCTTTTCCACTTCGGCCTGGTCCTCGACCCCCGTCGGAACGCCGACCATGCTGCGGCCGCCGCAGGTCGGCACCGGGTCGAGAGGATCATATACATAGCTGTCGCGGGGCTCGGCATCCGCCGGCCGGGTGTCGAGCGTGCCGTCCCCCATGCGGCTGTTCGCATGCCCGGCGCTGTGCAGGTAGTAGCGCACCGGCGTATGCGCAGGCGGCCAGGACGGAGCCTCCTTCCAGACGTTCTCGCCCATCTGATAGTAGCGCACACCGTTTTCGGGCAAAACTTTCAGGGGCTGGCCGCGCAGCCAATGATCGAACCAGCCCAGCGCCAGCCCGCCGAGCAGTTCCGGACCGGTGAACACATCCGCGCCGAAATCGCGCTGGCCCGCACAGGTCGGCCGCTTGTTGTAATAGGCGCTGTGGTCCCAGGGGCCGAGAATCAGGCGATGCTTGTCGCGCACGCTTGGATCGCTGCGCTCCGCAAGCGCCTTTGCCATGTCGAGATGGCCGCGCAAGCAGGTGTCGTACCAGGAGGTCATGTGCAGCACGGGCACATTCACATTTCCGGCTCGCGCCACCGCGTCCGCTTCCTGCCAGAATTCATCGTAGCTCGGATGCGATAGCCATTCACGCCAGTAGGGCGCCGCGCCGTTCTGGAAGGGTGGGAAGTCGATGAGGGGCAGGAAGCTCGCCGAGCCGTTCATATCGCGCGAGGCGGTCGCGAGCTTGTTCAGCATTTCCTGCTCGGCGGCGGGCGCCAACCCCATACGTCGAATGGTGTCGGTGGCGAGCGCCGTCCAGATCCAGGACATCTGGAAGCCGAGTTCCAGCGCGCCGTTCGAATAGGTCCAGCCCGAAAGATAGTCGATGGCCGTCTCGTAGGCGAAGACCGCCTTCAAGTGCGGCGGTGCGGCGACGGCACCCTGCACGGCCATGGTGCCGAGCGCGCATGCTCCATAGAGTCCCACGTCCCCGTTGGACCAGGGCTGTGCGGCGGCCCACTCGACCGTGTCGTAGGCGTCTTCGCGGATCTGGGTGTAAGGACGCCACGTACCTTCGGAACCCGCCCGTCCGCGAACTTCCTGGACCACCACTGCATAGCCGCGCTGGGCCGCGATCAGGGGACTGAAGATGAGTTCGTGCACGACCAGGAATTGATCGTTGTTGTAGACATGTCCATTGACGAGCACCGGATGGCGTTTGCCGTCATCGGGGCGATAGACGTCGGTAGCCACGCGTACGCCGTCGCGCATTTCCACCATGACGTCGCGTTCGATCAGGATGTTGGTAGTCATGATTTCTCTTCTCGGGTTGCTCGGGTTGCGCAGCTTGCTCAGTTTACTCAGCTTGCGCAGATTGCGCCGCTAGTCATAGATCAATCTGCTTCTGAAGCATGAATCAGCCTGGTTCGGGCCAGTCTAACCCGCCGCCTGGCCGGCTCGCTCGAATATTGCCGCAAGACCCTGGCCGCCGCCAATGCACATGGTCTCCAGACCGTAGCGTCCGCCGCGACGCGCCAGTTCGTGCAGCAGGGTGGCGAGGATGCGCACGCCGGTCGCGCCGATGGGATGACCGAGGGATATTCCCGAGCCGTTGACGTTGAGCCGGTCCGGATCGTTCCAGCCCCAGCCCTTGAGCACGGCGAGAACCTGGCAGGCGAAGGCTTCGTTGAGTTCGACGAGATCCATGTGATCGAGCGACAGCCCGGTTCTGCGCAAAAGCTTTGCCACCGCCGGCACTGGGCCATAGCCCATGGTCGCCGGATCGCAACCGGCGGCTGCCCAGTCGATGAGGAATCCCATGGGTTCCAGCCGGAGACTGGAGAGTTTTTCCTCGGCCACCACCAGGCAGGCGGCCGCAGCGTCGTTCTGCTGGCTGGAGTTGCCGGCGGTGACGGTGCCGCCCTTGATCAGCGGACGCAGCGCAGCGAGGGACTCGCGGCTGGTGTCGGGCCGTATGCCTTCGTCGCGCGCAAAGGCAAGCGTCGCACCTTTTTTTTGCGGCACGGATACCGGTATGACCTCGGCATCGAATCGTCCCGCGGCCCAGGCGTCGCGGGCGCGATGGTGGCTGCGGGCCGCGTAGGCGTCCGCCTCTTCGCGGCTGATGCCATGCTCGCGAGCCAGATTTTCCGCGGTTTCGATCATGCCGGAGATGGGGCCGAAGCGTTCCACGGGCTGCGAGCGTTCGCGGCCGCGATCGAGCCGATCGTGCAGCTTGACCGAGCCGGCGCGGGCACCCCAGCGCATGTCGGTGGTGTAGTACTCGATATTGCTCATGCTCTCCACGCCGCCGACCAGCACCACGTCGGCGGCGCCGGTCTGCACCATCATCGCCGCGGCGATGACCGCCTGCAGCCCGCCGCCGCAGCGGCGATCGAGCTGCATGCCCGGCACTTCGATGGGCAGCCCCGCCTGCAGCGCCGCCCAGCGGCCGATACAGGGCGTCTCGCTATTGGCATAGGATTGCGCCATCACCACATCGTCGATGCGCGCCGGATCCAGACCGGTGCGGGCGAGGACGGCGCGAATCACACTCGCCGCCAACTCCTCGACAGGGACCGGACGCAGGCTGCCGCCGAAGGTGCCGACACCCGTGCGTACGGGGCTTACGATGGCTGCTCGTCTCATGGGTTAACCTCTTTGGCCGTACGCTCGAGTGTATCTCGGTGGCGCGGCTCGGCAATGGCAATCATGCGGCGGATACGCTCCGATATCGGCTGGCCGCGTAAATCGGCGATGCCGTGCTCGGTGACGATCAGTCCGGCGTCCGCACGCGAGGTACTGACCGGTCCGCTCAGGCGCGACACGATACGGCTGTGCCGACCGGCGGTGGAGGGCAGCGCGACGATCGGCAGGCCGCCGCGGGATCGGGCCGCGCCGCGTAAAAAATCGATGGCGCCGCCGACTGCGCCGACATAGCTGCCCGCGGCCTGCTCGGCGTTGATCTGTCCGGTGAGATCCACTTCGACCGCTGAATTCAGGGCGACGAAGCGGTCGATGCTCGCGAGTACATCCGCATCATGGGTGTAGCGCGTGGAGCGGAACTGTATGGCGGGGTTGCGGTGAATGAATTCGTGAGTCACACGGCCGCCCAAGGCAAGACCGGCCACCGTGATACCGCGATCGCGCGTCTTGCGCGCATTCGTCAGGGCTCCGCAGGTCATCAGGCGGACGACGGCATCGCCGATTGCGCCCGAATGCATGCCCAGATCGCGCCGATCGCCCAGACGCTCGAGGATGGCTTCGGGGATCGCGCCCAGACCGGCCTGGAGCGTCGCGCCATCCTCGATGAGCCCGCTCACGTGAGCGGCGATGGCGCGCTCCACGGAGCCCGGTGCCGGATGCGCGATCTCGGGTAACGGTCGGTCGGTGTGCACGACGACATCGAAGTCCTCATCGGTGAGGAAGCGCTCACCATGAGTCCATGGCGCCTGGCGGTTGACTTCGGCGATCACGGTGCGAGCGCTGTCGATGATCGGCACAAGATATTCGTGAGCGAGACCGAGACTGTATCGACCCTGTTCGTCCGGCGGCGCCACCTGCAGAAGCAGCACGTCGCTGGCGAGCGAGCCGGTCGTGAGCAGATCGGGAAATTGCGAATAATGACAGGGCAGGATATCGAGCTTGCCGGCGGCTGCGAGCGCCCTGTTGGTGCCGCTGCCGCAATAGCCGACGAAGTCGATGCAGTCCGCGTGCTCGGCGGCGAGCTTGCCGCCCGCGGCAGGGATACCCAGGAAGACCTGGAAACGTCCGCCGATGCGATGGCGCTGCTCGAGCAGCGCCGCCACCAGCGGCAGGGGTTCAGCCGCCGCCTGACCCCAGAGCACCCGGTCGCCGGGACGCACCCAGGCGGCGAAATCGAGGTCCGCCGTGGTGTGCTCAAGCATGATTCTTATGCATGCCGGGCTGCCTGGGCAGGTGAGTCTGCGGCCATGACGGCGAGATGGCTTTGCCAATTGCGCAGGGCTTCGAGCGCTGCCCGTTCCGATACATAGACCGGCAGTCCGGCCTGAGCGAAGGCCTGGCGTACTCGCGGGTCGGGCGCGTGAACGACACAGGGCTTGCGACTGGTCCGCACGGCATCCGCAGTCTCGCGCACGAAGCGCGGCAGATCGTAGCTCGGGCCACCGATGGCGACCAGACCCAGGACGGCGGCTGACACCGCAGGATCGGCGAGGGCGATATTCATCGCCCGTCCCAGGAGACCGGGGTCGGCGAGCAGCATCGCGGTCAGATCGAGAGGGTTGCGATTCAGCGAAAATTCCGGAAGGGTGCTGTCGAGAGCGGCACAGGTTGCCGGTGAGAGCGCCGCCAGCGGCAGCTCGAGCGCGGCCGCGGCGTCGGCGGCAATGACGCAGGATGCGCCGGAATTACTGATGAGGGCGATGCCGCCGGCCGGCGCGCCGGCGCCCGGACCGAGATAGAGGGGTATGCTTTCACAAAGATCCGGTAGTCCATCCGCGAGGCGGCAGCCGTGCTCACGAAAGAGAGCGGCGATGTCCTGGCCGCTCAAGCCGTCGAAACCCGTCGAGCCGGTGTGCAGTATGGCCGAGCGGGCGCCCTGGGACGACACACCGCCCAGCATGGCGATGATCGCGATACCGCGGCTGCGCGCCGCCTCGAGCGCCGCGCGCATGGCGGCCGCATCCTTCACTTCTTCCTGATAGATGAGCAGGACACGCAGCGATTCATCGTTGGCGAGTTGCGCGATGAACTGCGTCACGTCGAGATCGGCCTGATTGCCCGTGGTGCAGACATAGCGCACGCCGATCCCGTTGGCGCGCAGCAGCGCATAGGCCGCAGCTCCGAAGCCGCCGCTTTGCGAGACGATGGCTACCGGACCGTCCTGGTGCGGGCAGTCGAGGTAGACGGAGGCGAAGGACAGGATCGCTCCGTTGGAGAAGTTGGCGATGCCGAGCGTATTGGGGCCGAGCAGCCGGATACCTGTCCGGCGGCAAGTCTCCATGAGCGCCGCCTGCCGGGCGCTGCCGGCGGCGCCGATCTCGGCGAAGCCCGAGGAAAACAGCAGTACGTGAGGTATGCCGAGGCCGGCGCAGGCTTCGATTTCGGCGCCGGCTCGATCGGCCGGCACGCATAAAATGGCGACGTCGGGCACCTCCGGCAGGGCGGCCAGGCTGGTGTAGGATGGCAGCCCCTGCACCGGAGTGCCGTGCCGGGTAACCGGATAGAGGTTGCCGGCGAAGCCGTGGGAGATCAGATGGCGCAGCGGCCGGCCGCCGACCTTGTCCGCGTTATCCGAGGCGCCGACCACGGCGACGGCGCGCGGGTTCAGCAAGGACTCGATGCCATGAGCGTGTTTGTTCATGAGGGGAAAGCGAACTCCGCCCGGCCGTTGCCGAGCACCACGACGTCGCGTTCGATGACGCGGACACGAAATAACGCATGATCGGCGCGAGGCCAGATTTCCGTGCGCAGCGTTTCTCCCGGAAATACCGGCGCGGAAAAGCGGGCGCTCAGCGCCGTCAGGCGCTCGGGGCGATTGTCACAGCAACTCGAAAGAATGGCGCGGCCCGCGACTCCGTAGGTGGCCAGTCCGTGCAGGATGGGGCGCGGGAAGCCGGCGGCGGCGGCCACGCCTGGATCGGCGTGCAGAGGATTGAGATCGCCGGATAATCGATAGATGAGCGCGGTTTCCGGCCGGGTGGCCAGATCGCAGATTCGTTCGGGCGCGGTATCGGGCAGGACGGGAGGATCGGACGGCGGCGGATCGCTCGGCTGGCCGGCGGGATGTGCCGCGCTCGGCGCGCTATAGCCGCCATCGCCGCGACAGAAGCTCAGCTGCTCGAGGGTTGCCAGCAATTCGCCGCCGCTTTTTTCCAGCAGGCGTCGTTCGGTCACGACGAGCGCGCCCCTGCCGGGACCCTTGTCGACGATGCGGGTGACGGCATTGTGCGCAACGACGGTGCCGCGCGGCGGCAGGGGTTTGTGGATGCGCAGGCTGTGCTGGCCGAGTACCAGACGCACCCAGTCGATGGTGGAATCCGGGTGCCGGGCCCAGAAGCCCGGAAATCCCAATACGACCGCCTGGGTCGGCAGCGCCAGCAGATTCTCCTCGTAGACGAAGCGCAGCTGGCGCTCATCGAGCGGATCCATGCCCACCCCGAGGCCGAGCGCGTAAAGAATCGTGTCCTTCTCGGTGTAGGTCTGCTCGATCGTCCCGAAAGGCCAGGATTTGAGCCGCTGATAATCGAGCGTCATGCGGAACCTGCGTGAATGTGACGCCGTGCGAACTCTTCCATCCGGCGCTTCTTGAAGCTGATGTCCGAGGGTTGCGCCTTGCCGTCGACCAGAAAATGTGTGCCGTTCGTCATGGTGACGCCGAGCGCCTCGGCCCGCTCGAACGCGCCGGGCTTCGGGCTGTCGATTCCCGTCCAGACCTCGAAGGGGCGATCCAGGGTGCCCGCCTGCTCCCGTGCCTGCCTGAGTTTCGCCAGCATGTCGGGGAGTTCCTCCTCCGTGTGGCGCAGACCCAGCCAGCCGTCATAGCGGGCCGCCCGGCGCAGTGCGGCGTCGCTGGTGCCGCCGATGAAAATAGGCACCTGCCGACGGGTGCCGGGGGACATCTGCAGGGGGGCGAAATCGTGGAATCGGCCGTGATATTCGACCATCTCGCCGCTCATCAGCTTGCGCATCACTTCGAGCTGCTCGTCGACACGTTTGCCGCGCGTATGGAAATCCTGGCCGGTCAGCACGAATTCCGTCTTTTGCCAGCCGATCCCGACACCCAGGATGACGCGGTCGTCGGCCAGGTAGGCAGCAGTGGAGACCGCTTTGGCTGCGTTGAAGGTGTCGCGCATCGGCAGCACGTACACGGTGGTCAGAAAGCGCAGCGTCCGGGTCTCGCGCGCCAATGCCGCGGACATTACCCAGGGATCCGGCCAATGGGTTTCCGGGTGCCAAAATACCTGTCCGCTCTTGGTGTAGAAGTATTCGTCGACCTGGGTCTTCGTGGTGACGAGATGATCGCCGAACGAAACGCCGTAGAAGCCCAGCTCCTCGGCGAATTTCGCCAGTTCGACGGCCTGGTCGAGCTCACAAAAGGCAAGCGATTGCCAGAATTTCATGGTCATAGCGGATCCCAGCAGAATACTTCGCCGGATCGTT
The DNA here is from genome assembly GCF_001579945.1 of Steroidobacter denitrificans. Classification (NCBI taxonomy): domain Bacteria; kingdom Pseudomonadati; phylum Pseudomonadota; class Gammaproteobacteria; order Steroidobacterales; family Steroidobacteraceae; genus Steroidobacter; species Steroidobacter denitrificans. Next base: position 815,168 of record NZ_CP011971.1, read on the forward strand.
CCAGATCAAAGAACGACCCCTGCAGAGCGGGTATCGCGTGCTGCGCGACGCTCTCGGGCGTCCAGCCCTCGGCGCGATGGACCGAGCGTATCGGCCGCGGCTGGCTCATCAGAAAGATCTCGTTGCTGCGCACGGCGAAGATCTGGCCGTTCACGCCGTTGGCTGCATCGCTGGCGAGGTATACGGCGAGCGGCGCGATCTTGGCCGCCGTCATTTGTTTCAGCCGCTCGACACGCGCCTGCTCCTCGGGTGTGTCCGCGGGGATATTGCTGGTCATGCGGCTCCAGGCGAAGGGCGCAATGCTGTTCGAGCGCACGTTGAACCTTTGCATGTCGAGCGCGATGGACTTGGAGAGCGCCGCAACGCCCAATTTCGCCGCGGAATAATTGGCTTGCCCGAAATTGCCGATGAGCGCCGAGGTGGAGGTCATGTGGATCATGCTGCCGGAGGCTTGTTCCTTGAAGTGCAGTGCCGCTGCCCGGCTGACATAGAAGGCGCCGTAAAGATGGACCTTCAGCACGGAGTCCCAGTCGTCCACACTCATCTTGTGGAAGATGCGGTCGCGCAGGATACCGGCATTGTTCACGATACAATCGATGCGTCCGAAGGTGTCCAGTGCCGTGCCGATCAGGCGCTCGGCAGCGGCCGGATCCGCGACGCTGTCCGTATTGGCGGCCGCCTCGCCGCCGAATGCGCGTATCTCGTTCACCACTTGTTCGGCAGGGCCCGCGTCCTTGCCGTCGCCGGACAGCGAAGCGCCGATATCGTTGACCACCACCTTTGCCCCATGACGGGCCATCAGCAGCGCAATCTCCCGACCGATACCGCCGCCGGAACCGGTCACCACCACCACTTTGCCTGCCACCATTCTGGAATCTGTCATTGTCCCATCTCCTCAGGAATCGCTCTTCATCATATTTCGTGCGATGACGAGCTGCTGAATCTGCGTCGTGCCTTCGAAGATCCGGAACAACCTGACATCCCGGTAGAAACGCTCGATGCCATACTCGGCCATGTAGCCGGCTCCGCCCAGGATCTGCACCGCCCGGTCGGCGACTCGCCCGCACATTTCGGATGCGAACAGCTTGGCGCAGGACGCTTCGGTGCTCACGTTCTCGCCGCGATCGCGGCGCTGGGCCGCATCGAGGGTCATGCAGCGTGCGGCGTAGAGTTCCGCCTTGCTGTCGGCGAGCATCGCCTGCACCAGTTGGAACTCGCCGATCGCCTGCCCGAACTGCTTGCGCTCTCTCGCATAGCGCAGGGCATCCCCCAGCATGCGTTCGGCGACGCCGACGCAGATGGCGGCGATGTGGATGCGGCCCTTCTCCAGGACCTTCATGGCGGTCTTGAATCCAAGTCCGGGCCGTCCGCCGATGATATTCGCGGCCGGCACGCGGCAGTCCTCGAAGATCACGTCACAGGTCCAGGCGCCGCGCTGCCCCATCTTGCGATCGCGCTTGCCGAGCCGCAGTCCCGGGGTTCCGGCCTCGACGATGAAGGCCGAGACCCCACCGGCTCCCTTGCTGCCGGGATCCGTGCGCGCCATGACGGTGAACATGCCGGCCAGCGGCGCATTGGTGATGAAGCGCTTGGTGCCGTTGAGAACATAACTGTCACCGCTGAGCGTCGCCGAGGTGCGCAGCGAGGCGGCGTCCGAGCCTGCTTCCGGCTCGGTGAGCGCGAAGGAGGCGATGAGTTCCCCGGTGGCGAGACGCGGCAGGTAGCGCGCCTTTTGTTCGGGCGTGCCGTCCATGAGAATCCCCTGCGAGCCGATGCCGACGGTCGTGCCGAACAGCGAGCGGAAGGCGGGCGAGGTCTGACCCATGACGAACATGGCCAGAACCTCTTCCTCCATGGTGAGGCCGAGACCCCCGTATTCCTCGGGGATGGTCAGGCCGAAAAGGCCCATCGCCTTCATTTCCGCGACGATGTCGGCGGGGATTTCGTCGGTTTCATCGACGATTCGCTCCGCCTGCACCAGGCGCTCACGCACGAAGCGCGAAACGGTCTCCAGCAGCGATCTCAGTGCATCCTGATCCCGGATCATCGAGGCAACTCCGAGCGCTCAGTAGGAGCGCGGCAGGCCGAGCAGGTGCTCGGCGACGTAGGCGAGGATCAGGTTGGTCGAGATCGGTGCCACCTGATAGAGACGTGTTTCGCGGAACTTGCGCTCCACATCATATTCGTTGGCGAAACCGAAGCCGCCGTGGAACTGCAGGCAGGCGTTGGCGGCTTCCCAGGAGGCTTTGGCCGCGAGGTGCTTGGCCATGTTCGCCTGAGCGCCGCAGGGTTGGCCGGCATCGAACAGACGGCAGGCCTCGAAGCGCATCAGATTGGCCGCCTCGATCTCGATGTAGGCTTCGGCGATCGGGAATTGCACGCCCTGATTCTGGCCGATCGGGCGGCCGAAGACGACGCGCCGGTTGGCATAGGCGGTGACCCGGTCAACGAACCAATGGCCGTCGCCGATGCACTCGGCGGCGATCAGCGTGCGCTCGGCGTTCAGCCCGTCGAGGATGTACTTGAAGCCCTTGCCCTCCTGACCGATGAGGTTCTCGGCGGAGATCTCCAGATCGTCGAAGAACAGCTCGTTGGTATCTTGATTGAGCATGTTGGGAATGGGTTTCACGGTGAGACCGCGGCGCATCGCCTCGCGCAGATCCACGACGAAGATCGACATGCCTTCGGACTTCTTGGCGACCTCGGCGAGCGGCGTGGTGCGCGCCAGCAGGATCATGAGATCCGAATGTCGTACGCGCGAGATGAAAACTTTTTGACCGTTGACGAGATAGCGGTCACCCTTCTTGACGGCGGTCGTCCTGATGCGGGTGGTGTCGGTGCCGCTCGTGGGTTCGGTGACCCCCATCGCCTGCAGCCGCAGTTCACCCGAGGCGATCTTCGGCAGGTAGCGCTGCTTCTGTTCCTCCGAGCCGTGGCGCAGCAGTGTCCCCATGTTGTACATCTGCCCATGGCAGGCGGCAGAGTTGCCGCCGCAGCGGTTGATTTCTTCCATGATGACCGAGGCTTCGGCAAGGCCGAGGCCGGAACCCCCGTACTGCTGGGGAATCAGCGCCGCCAGCCATCCCGCCTTGGTCAGCGCCTGGACGAATTCCTCGGGATAGGCCTGCTCGGCCTCCTTCCGGCGGAAATACTCGTCCGGGAATGCCGTGCAGAGATCCCGCACGGCATCGCGTATGTCTGCGTAGTTCTCGGTCCTTGTCTTCAAGAGTCGATCCCCTTCGTGGGCGCAGTGTGGTTGCAGTTCAGGGTGCTATGAGTAGTCACCGCGGGGAGTGCTCGCGTCGTCCAAAGAGACGATGACCGGGCCGATACGATTCCACCAAACTCGAGTGCAAGATTCGTATGCAACCCGGGTTCCAGGGCGAAGTCCGCTGCGGTTGAGTGCCTTTGGATACCGGTATGGACCACCCGGTCCATATACCACGTGGAGAAGCGATCATATGGATTTCCGCTATACCCCTGATGAGCAGGAATTTCGCCTGGAAGTTCGCAAATTCATCGCGGAGCACTGTCCACCCGAACTCAAAGGCTTTCATGAGATCCACGCCGAGCATGTGCATCTCGAGATGGCCTTCCTGAAGAAAATGGCGGACAAGGGCTGGCTGGGCGCCGCATTTCCCAAGGAGTACGGCGGCCTGGGCGGGGAACGGATGCCCATGGTCGAATATATTCTGATCGACGAATTGCATCATGCGGATCTTGAGGGCGTCGCGGTGACCCTCACCTACATCGTGGGCATTATCGGTAACACCCTGTTGCAGATTGCTTCCGAGGAGCTCAAGCAGGAGTTTCTGCCGCGCATGCTTGCCGCGGAACTGCGCTTCGCCATCAACTACAGCGAGCCCGATTCCGGTAACGACATCGCCAGTATCCGCACGCGTGCGGTCGACGATGGCGACGACTTTCTCATCACCGGTCAAAAGCGCTTCATCACCTGCGCCGACACGTCCGATTATTTGTGGACGCTGGTGCGTACGGAGGCGGGATCGGTACGGCACAAGGGCCTGAGCATCGTCCTGATGCGTTCCAACCTGCCTGGAGTCACCATCCAGGTATTCGAAATGATGAATGGTATCCAGACCTGCGAGGTCTACATGGACGAGGTGCGGGTGCCGAAACGCTACCTGGTCGGCGAGCGCGGCCGCGGCTGGGAGCACCTGATGGAGGCGCTGGCCCGCGAGCGTATGACCATGATCAATTTCAAGGCCGTAAGCGAGCCGTTCGAACGCTTCACGCAATGGGTGCGCGGCGCCGAGATCGACGGTCAGCGCCTGGCTGCGGATCCGGTGGTCAGGCAGTCGCTGGCGAACATGCATGTGAAAATCGCCGGCGGCAAAATGATGCAACTCATCGCCGGGGCGCGCACCGCCGACAAGAACTACATTCCGACGCTCGAGGCCTCGGCCTGCAAGATGTACCGCGCCATGCTGAGTTGGGAGAAGGCCAATCTCGCCCTCGACATCATGCGTTCCAACGGACTCCTGACGGAGGGCAGCCCGGACGCGCCGCTCGATGGCTGGTGGGCAGCCGAATACGGCTGGGCGGGTCATGAACTTTCCGGTGCGGGCGGCATGGATCTTAATCGAAAAATCATCGCCCAGCAGGGACTCGGCCTGCCGCGATGGTCGAATTGAGCGATCGAATTGAGCGAGTGCTGAACGAGTATTGAACGACTGGTGAGCGATACCCATGAACGTCAATCTGACCGATGAACAACAGATGATGGTGGACAGCGCCCGGGAGTTCCTGCGGGATTCGTGTCCGCTCGCCACCATACGCGACTGGGAGAAGCTTCCCGATCGCTATCCCCACGAACTCTGGATGCAGATGGCCGGGATGGGCTGGACCGGGGCCATTTATCCGGAGGATTGCGGCGGTATGGGCCTGGCGAATCTCGACATGGCGCTGCTGATGCGGGAGATGGGGCGGGTGGCCTTGCCGAGCCCGATCCTGTCCACGGTGCTGCTCGCCGGCCGTGCGGTTCTCGAAGGCGGTTCCGAGGAACAGAAACGCACTCTCCTGCCCAGGATCGCAGCAGGGGAGCTGTTGATGTCCTTTGCCTTCGGCGAGGCCAGCGCACGGCCCGATGCTGCGACGGTCAAGACGACGGCACGGCTCGAACAAGGGCGTTACGTGCTGAACGGTATCAAGCACTATGTGGAATTCGCCGAGCAGGCCGAGAAAATGCTCGTCGTGGCGCGGACCCGCGACAGCGGCGATCCCGAGCAGGGCTTGACGATGTTCCTGATCGATGCCCGCACGCCCGGCATCGAGTATGTCCCGCTGCAGACGCTGGCCTTGCAGCCCCAGGCAAAGGTCTTGCTGAACAACGTATCGGTCGACGCCGGCAATGTGGTCGGCCGGGTAGATCACGCCTGGTCCGTGCTCGACCCCGTGATCCAGGCCGCCACGGTCATCCTTTGCGGCTATATGACCGGCATCGCGGAAGGCGCGCATGAACTGGCGGTGAGTTACTCCAAGGAACGAGTGCAGTACGGCCAGCCAATCGGAGCCTTCCAGGCAATACAGAACTATCTGGCCACGGCCTGGGCAAAGAATGCCATGGGTGAGTATCTCGGCTATTACGCCGCCTGGCTCATCGATCAGGGTATCCCGAGCCGCGAGGCGGTATCCACGGCGAAGGCCTTTGTCGGCTATTCAGCCGTGGAGTCCACGCAGCTGGCGACCCAACTGCACGGTGGACTGGGCGCGACGGCCGATGCGCGTACGACACCGTTCCTGCGCTGGGCCAAGCAGTTGCAGCAGACGCTGGGCAATAGCCAGTATCACGAGACGATCGTTGCGGCGGAAATCCTCGACAAGGATCCGACAGGATTCGACGAGAAATACTCGCTCGCCTACATATAGGAGATTGCGATGCAATTGCCGCCCGTAAAAGATATTTGTTATGACGATGTGAAGGTCGGCGAGGAGATTCCCTCGATCAGCATCGGCCCGCTGAGTCATACACAGTTTTTGTTCATTGCCTCGTCTCACCACGACTGGTATCCGGGACACCATGACGTGGAATATGCGCGTGCGCAGGGGCTGCCGGATATTTTCATGAACGCGACCTGGCAGCATGGTCTGCTGCAGCGGCTGGTGTGCGGCTGGGCGGGGCCAAACAGCATTCCGAGAAAGATCAAATATCGCATGGGCCGCCCGGTCGTGCGCTACGACACGGTCACGGGCAAGGGCGTGGTGACCGGGAAAAGAATCGAGAACGGCGAACATCTCATCGATCTCGATATCTGGCTCGACAAGCAGGATGCGGAAAAGGTCACGACGGGCAGCGCCACGGTCGTTCTGCCTGCACCAGGAGAGGCGGCCAAGGGAGATGTGAAGTGAGCGGCAAAGAGAGTGCCAAAGAGAGTGCCAAAGAGAACAACGTAGTGCTCGAAACCGACCCTGCCGGGTATGTCTATCGTATCGGCACCGAAGAGGAAGGCATGCAGTGGATCGGCCGCGAGACCGAACCGGTCGAGCAGCCCTATCCGATCGATATCGAGCACATCGAACACTTCGTGGAGGGGATTCAGGATCCGAATCCGCTCTACTGGAGCGAAGAGTTCGGCAAGCAGACTCGATGGGGCGGGCGTATTGCTCCATGGGGCGTGATCGTGCTGACCGGGGAGCACAATGTCTGGCGGCCCGAGTGGCTGGAAGCTCCCAAGGAGACGCCGACCTTGTTCATGACCGTTCCGCTGCCCGGCAACCGCTTGCTGGCGACCGACTATGAAGTGGAATGTTTCCAGCCGCTGCGTCCGGGCGATCGGGTGTCCAAGAGCGAGCAATTGATGTCGATCGTGCCCAAGACCTTTCGGGTCGGCGTTGGGCATCAGGTGACCGTCAAGGCCTTCTTTCGTAATCAGCGGGGCGAGCTTTGTATCACCGACAGCCGGACGATCTTTCGCTATAAATTCGGTACGGGAGCGGGCTACAAGCCTGCCGCCTGATGGAGAACTCACGTGAGTAGTCCGCTTAGAGGCAAGACGGCCGTCGTCGGTATCGGCGCGACCGAGTTTTCCGCGAATTCGGGCCGCAGCGAGCGGCGCCTGTCGGCGGAGGCAGTCCTGGCAGCCTTGGAGGATGCCGGCCTGGAACCGGACGATATCGATGGCATCGTGAACTCGGATTACGATGACACCAACCAGATCGATGTCATCAATTCGGTGGGGCTGCGTAACATACGCTCCTACGCCACCATTCCCCACGGCGGCGGCTCTCCCTGCGGCACCGTGGCGCAGGCGGCCATGATGGTGGCCTCCGGTGTATGCAATGCCGTCGTTGCCTATCGCTCGCTCAATGAACGCTCCGGACACCGTTACGGTAGCTCGGATGCCGTGCCGACCTTCCCCTGGGTGTACGGACTGCATGCGCCTTATGGTCTGATCGTGCCGGGTGAATGGACGGCCATGCATGCGCGCCGGCGAATGATCGAGTTTGGAGATACGCGCGAGCAATGGTCGAGTGTACCGGTGACCTTTCGTGCCCATGCCAACCGCAATCCGCTGGCGATGCAGTACAAGAAGACGCTGACGCGCGAGGATTATCTCAACGCACCGATGCTCGCCGAGCCGCTGTGCCGCTACGATTACTGTCTCGAAACGGACGGTGCCGTGGCCTATATCGTGACCTCGGCCGAGCGGGCCCGCGGACTGAAGTCCGTCCCCGCCTATATCCATGCGGCCGTGCAGGCGACCGGTTTTCCGGTGTGGTATCAGACGAACTGGTATCGAGAGTCCTTTACCGCAGGCATCGAGACGGTGGCTACCGCTGAACATCTCTGGAAGGATAGCGGCCTGGCACCGGACAATATCGATGTGGCGCAGATCTACGATCACTTCGCGCCGCTGGTGCTCACCACGCTCGAGGACTTCGGCTTTTGCCGCAAGGGTGATGCGGCCGCTTTCGTCGGTGACGGACGGGTCGGCCTCGGCGGTGAACTACCGCTCAATACCGCCGGGGGACTTTTGTCCGAAGGCTACATCCATGGCTGGAATCTTATTCTCGAAGGCGTGCGCCAGATTCGCGGCACCTCCACCGCACAGGTCGAGGATGTGGAATTCTCACTCGTCACGAGTTGCTGGGGAGCACCCACGAGCGCCGTGATTTTTTCGAGGTGAACTTCAAGTGACACAGCAGATATCGAAGTTCCCGCGCCCGATGCCACAGATCGATCCGGATCATCAGGAATGGTGGGCGGGTCTGCGGCGCCACGAGGTGCTCGTGCAGGAATGCCCGCGCTGCAGCGCGCTCATTTTTCCACCCCAGCCGACCTGTCCCCACTGCCGTTGCCTCGAGCGAGGCTGGCGTAAGTCCTCCGGACGTGGCAAGGTCTATAGCTGGATCGTCGTGCGCCGGCCATCGCATCCCTGGTTCGCGGACAAGGTTCCCTATCCGGTCGTCGTGGTCGAGATGGAGGAAGGTTTCCGTGTGGTCGGGAGCATCGACTGCCGCCTCGAGGAACTGCGCGAGGGTTTGGCGGTCGAGGCTGGCTTCGAAGATATCGACGAGCAAGTGACTTTGTTGCGATTCCGGGTGGCCGAATAGCCGGTTCCAACAGTACGAGCAGCCGGTTCCGACAGCAGGAGGAAAGACGGCAGGAGGACACGATGGCCGGGTTGGAAGGACTACGAGTCATCGATATCAGCGACGGTATCGCCGGACCTTTCTGCGCGCGATTGCTCGCCGATGGCGGTGCCCAAGTCTTCAGGGTGGACTCATCCGCTGAAGGTGAACTTGCTCGGGCGAGCACGCTCGAGGTCTTTCTCAATCAGAACAAGCGGGGTCTTGCGCTGAATCCGGCCGACACCGGCGAGCGAGAGATTTTTTTGCGCCTGGCCGCCACCGCGGACATCATTATCGAATCATCGCGTCCTGGAACCATGGAAGCCCTCGGTCTGGGCTATGGTGAGTTGGCGGCGATCAATCCGGGGATCATCCTGGTCTCCATCACGGACTTCGGTCAATCCGGACCCTATCGTCACTACCGGGCGGATCATTTGTCGATTTCGGCGCTCGGCGGTTGGGCCTATACCTTCGGTGAGGCGGATCGCGAACCACTGCAGGTAGGCTTTCCCGTGATGTACTACATGGCGGGCATCCATGGAGCCATCGGCGCGCTGGCCGCCCTGCGCGGCCGGCGTGTGGATGGGCGAGGCCAGCACGTGGATGTCTCTTCACTGGAGGCGTGCCTGAGCATGCTTTCTTACCCGCAGGTGCTGGAGCAGTTCGGCTGCCCGCCGCTGCACAGGAGTTTTTCCGCGGCGCTGCAGATGTTCTACGTTGAGGCTCGAGATGGCTGGGTTGCACTCAATCATTTGTCCGCCAGCCAGTGGGACAATACCTGCGCCATCCTCGGCCTGTTTCATCTGGCCGAAGATCCCACTTTGCTCTATGACATGCAGAAAAAACGGGCGATCGTACCGGAGTTCATGGCGGCGGCGCGGGAGTGGGCCAAAGACAAGACTCAGATGGAGGCTTTCTACGCCGCACAGGAGCTGCAGATTCCCGCCGGTATTCCCTTCACGCCGAAGGAACTCATCGCCTGCGATCAATTCCAGGCCCGGGATTTCATGGTTCGCAGCATTCAGCCCGGACTGGGTGAATTTTTGCAGCCGGGCGCGCCGTTTCGGTCCATCTCGCTGCGCGGCGATCTGCAACCGGCACCGCGGCGCGGCGAACACGATCAGGAAGCGCTGCAGAACCTTGGACCGATGCCGCAGCCGCAGCAGTCCCCCGGCCGTATCGGTGCCGCCAAGGAACTGCTTGCCGGTCTGCGTATCGCCGATCTGACGCACTATCGTTCGGGACCCACGGGCACCTCGCTGCTGGGCGGTTTGGGCGCCGACGTGATCAAGATCGAGTCGGTACAAAGACCCGACGGTTTTCGCTTCTACAACACCTCGAATCCGACCGATCCGCTTTTTTATGAATTGGGCTCGTATTTCAATGCCAGCAATACCAACAAGCGCGGCATCACGCTCGATCTGACTTCACCGCGGGGCAAGGAGCTCTTTACGAAGCTCATCGAACAGAGCGATGTGGTCATCGAGAATTTTTCGCCCCGTGTCATGGGCAATCTCGGCTTCGATTACCAGCGGCTCAAGGAGATCAATCCTCGCATCATCCTGGTCTCGATGTCCTGCTTCGGGCAAACCGGTCCATGGCGGGATTTCGTCGGCTTCGGTTACGTATTCGATCAGATCGGCGGAGCCGCCGCCGCTTCGGGTTATGAAGGCGGTCCGCCGACGCACATGATGGCGGCCTCCGATGTGACTTCCGGTTTCATGGCCGTGTACTCGGTATTGCTGGCGCTCGAGGAGCGGGAACGCACAGGCCGGGGACAGCACATCGACATGTCGCAGGTCGAGTCGCTCGCCTTCCTGCTCGGACCGGATATCATCGAATATCAGCTGACGGGAAAGTTGCAGCCGCGCATGGGCAACCATGATCCGGTCTTTGCGCCGCACAATGTATATCCCTGTCGTGGCGAGGATGAATGGGTGAGCATTTCCGTGGAGTCTGCGCCGCAGTGGGCGGCGCTGGCGACAGTCATGGGCAGGCCGGAATGGATTCAGGATGAGCGATACGCGACTGCCGCCGCCCGCAAACACAACGAACATGCGCTCGATGAAGCGATCGGTCAGTGGACCCGGAGTCAGGACAAGCGCGCGGTGATGGAGCGCCTCCAGGACCTTGGCATCATTTCGGGTGCGGTGCTGAAGCCGATGGAACTCCTGGATGATCCGCAGTTCGAGGCCAGGAACATGCATCAGCCGCTGGCGCGGCCGCTGGTCGGTACACATCGCTATCCGGGATTCCCGATCCGTTTTTCGGAGGCGATCTGCGAGCAGCGCCGGCCTGCTCCCATGCTCGGCCAGCACAACCAGGAAGTGCTGACGGGCCTGCTGGGAGTGACCCCGGAAGAGTTCGAGGCTCTCAAGGCGGGCAGTGTCATCGGCGAGCGGCTGCGGGGGGCATAGAGGGCAGCCTGGGGATGCGGCTGGCGATGAGTCGGGCAGGTCTCATCGGTTGCGGCAGTCGCGGCTGCGGTTGAGTGTCAACCGGTTTTGCGAGTCCTTGGCTTTTTCAATTCCAATCGCGCAAGCAGATCATCGAGGCAGCGGTCCGCGGCCTTGCGAAGATCGAAGCTATCGGGATCGAGCATCCAGAATGCCAACAAGCCCAACAAGGTGCTCATCATCAGCATCGCCTCATGATCCGGATCGGCGTCGGCTGCCACCTCGCCGTGTTTCTTGCCCTGCTTGAGGTAGCGTCCCAGCTGCTCGCGGGTTCGGCTGTTTATTTTATAGATCCGGGTTCGCAGTGCTGCGCTCATGGTCGTGGACTCCTCGCGCACGGCCTCGCCCGAGAGGATCAGATACGTCCGGAAATACTCGGGAAAGCGCACCCCCGTTTCCATCCAGATCCGAATGGTCGCGCGCAGTCGCTGCATGCCCTGTCCCGGCTCCCAATCCGGTAGCGCGAAGTGAGTGTTGCCGACGACGTAGCGCATATAGCGTTCCACGACGTGGAGCAAGAGGCCTTGCTTGTTGCCGAACAGATGAGCGGGCAGGCCGCGGCTGTAGCCGGCCTCGGCCCCCACCTCGGATAGCGTCAGCCGATCGGTACCCTTGCGGCTGATGACGCGCATGGCTGCATCGATGATTTTCTGCTCGGAGGTGGCGCGACGTTCGGCCTGCGTGCGGCGCGGCGATTTTTGGCGCGGGCGAGAGACGGGGCGCTTTCTCTTCGGCATGAAATGCGTTCCAAGAGCTTCGAGCGAGATCATTATACTTTGGCGGGTGCGAAAAGAGCTTCGAGTTCCCCGGAATGGCTGTCGCACGCATGCGTATCTGCGATGTTTGAAGCGATACGGTGAAAAACCTGTTTCATCTCCAAGAGGTGCTCCGTGATGCTTCCCGACCTTGCTCCTGAAACCCGACTCTTCATCGACGGCCGGTTGGTCGAATCCTCCACCGGTGCTCGCTTTGAGAACCTCAATCCAGCCACCGGGCAAGTGCTCGGCACGACGGCCGACGGTACGGCGGCGGATATGCGGGCAGCGGTTGCCGCGGCGCGGCGTGCGTTCGATGAAACGGGCTGGGCGAGCGATCCGGCCTTGCGTGCGCGCTGCCTGCGCCAGCTCCACGCCGGGCTGCTCGCGGAAAAGGAGCAACTGCGCGCGATCGTGGTGCGCGAGGCCGGCGCGCCCATATCACTCACGACCTTCATGCATGTGGACGGCCCTATCGACATGCTCTCCTGGTGGGCGGAGAAGGCCGAGCGCTATGTTTACGAGCGCGCCATGCCGGAGGGATCCTTCCTCGGCCAGCGGGTACGACGCCTGCTGCGCCGCGAGGCCATGGGCGTGGTCGGTGCGATCACGCCCTGGAATGTGCCGCTGCTGCTGAATCTGACCAAGATCGGTCATGCACTCGCCGCCGGCTGTACGGTCGTGCTGAAGCCGGCTCCCGATACGCCCTGGTCGGCGACGCACCTGGGGCGAATCGCAAGCGAACATACCGAACTCCCCGCGGGGGTGCTCAATATCGTTGCCTCCGCCGATTCGCTCGTGGGTGAGGCGCTGGTGCGCGATCCGCGCGTCGACATGGTGTCCTTCACGGGCTCCACGGCGACCGGCCGGCGCGTGATGGAATGCAGTGCCGGCAATCTCAAGAAAGTCTTTCTGGAACTTGGCGGCAAGAGTGCCGCCATTGTGCTCGATGATGCCGATCTTGCGAGCGTGCTGCCGGGTGCCGCGGCCACTTGCATCCACGCCGGCCAGGGCTGTGCTCTCACAACGCGCTGGCTGGTGCCGCGCAGCCGCTACGCCGAGAGCATCGAGATCCTGCGCACGGCATTCCAGGCATGGAAGTACGGCGATCCGGAAGATCCCGTCAATCTTCAAGGTCCGCAGATATCGAGACGTCAACAGGAGCGTGTACTCGGCTACATCGAGCGCGGCCGCGCCGAGGGAGCTCGGCTCCTCGTGGGCGGCGGGCGCCCGACACGCCGCGGTTTTTTTGTCGAGCCGACCTTGTTCGTGGATGTCGATCCGCGCGCGACGATCGCGCAGGAAGAAATCTTCGGCCCGGTCTGCTGCGTGATCCCTTATGACGGTGATGAACAGGCCGTGCGCATCGCCAACGATTCCGTCTACGGGCTTTCGGGAGCGGTATATTCGCCGGATGAGGCGCGTGCGCTGCAGGTCGCGCGCCGCATCCGTACGGGCACCATCTCGGTGAACGGCGGACAGTGGTTTCAGGTCGATGCACCCTTTGGGGGTTATCGACAAAGCGGTATCGGCCGTGAGAACGGCGAGCAGGGCTTCGAGGAACATCTGGAGACCAAGGTGATCGCGCTGCCCGGTACACCGCCCGGTTGAGGTTCGTTTGTGCGTCGATCCGCCCTTCTGCCTGGGTGCAGGCAAGGAGAAAGAGATGTCATCGCCCGTGCTGCTCGTCGAGAAAAGTGGTGCTGTTGCCATCCTCACGCTGAATCGCCCGGATGCCATGAACGCACTGAGCATCGGGCTGCGCTGCGCCTTCAGCCAGGTATTTCGCGATATTCAGGCAGATCCGCTGATACGCGTGGCGATTCTCACCGGCGCCGGACGTGCGTTTTGCGGCGGTATGGATTTGAAGGAGCTGGCCGGTGGAATGAATCAAACGGGCGATGGGGATGCGGCCTCCGGTTGGGACATGATGGATGCCATGGCAGCCTTTGAAGGTCCGATCATCGGCGCCATCAACGGACCTGCCATCACGGCAGGATTCGAACTGGCACTTGGCTGCGATCTCATCATCGCCTCGAGCGAGGCGATGTTCGCTGACACCCATGTCCGCGTCGGGATGCTGCCCGGCTGGGGCCTGAGCCAGCGACTGCCACGCCTGATCGGTATCGCCCGCGCCAAGGAGCTCAGCTTCACCGGCAACTTCCTTACGGCTGAACGCGCCTGTGAGTGGGGTCTCGTGAATCGTGTAGTGGCCGCCGCCGACTTGCTGCCCGTATGCCGCTCATTGGCCGCCGAGATGGCTTCCACCGTGCCGGAGCTGCTCAAGGCTTACAAGAAGTTGATCGATGATGGCTATGGAATGCCGCTGGCGGAGGCCATGGGCTACGAAAGATCACTGGCGCTGGCTTACGCGCGCACTGTCTCGCCGGCCGTGATTGCGACGCGGCGGACGAGCGTACAGGCGCGTGGCCGCATGCTGAGCAAGGACGAGACGGATTAGAGATTCGTCCCGAAAGGGCGTCATTGACGCTGGCGGTTGCGGAAGTTGCTCGGCGTCTCACCGTAGGCACGACGAAAGGCGACCGAGAAACTGGCAGGGTGACGGTAACCCAGCTGCAAGGCGATGCGTTTGAGGGGCAGATCCGTTTTTGCCAGAAACACACGCGCCTGTGCCAATTGTTGTGCCGTCACATGCTCATGTACCGTCTTGCCGGTGGTGGCTTTGAAAGTACGCATCAACTGGCGCGTACCGATGCCACATGACGAGGCCAGTTCGGTCAGACTGGGGACGCCGGCAGCGAGATCGGCCAGGCGTTCCTCGATCCGTCGTAACTGCCAGGCGGCCAGCTGGCCCGTCCTATTCTCAGTGATGCCGTGACGCTCGATATGGCGTATCACATCGATCAGCACCGTGGCGAGTAGCGCTTCGATCAATGCTTCGCTGGCAAGTCCCGGTGCCTGCATTTCTTCCGCCAGACGTTGTAGGTTGACTCGGATGGAGGGATTCGACGACAGATCAGTCGCGGCCAGCAGTTGTCGTGCCGACCAGTCTCCTTGGAGGTGACCGGTAAGCCCATCGAAGTGTTTTTTCGGGATGTGGCAGCAGAGGAGGGATTGTGGGCCGCCGGCGTAGCGTCCAACGAAGGGCATTCCCGAGGGAAAGAGTGCCACCTTGCCGACAGTGGCAAATTGACCCTGCGGCCAGATACCTTCATAGCTGATGTGCGAAGGTTGCCTGGGCGCGGTCAGCGAGAAGGACAGGACATGTCTTTCTGGATGAAAGATGCGAATGTCCTGGCGCTTGGGCCACTCGGCATGGCCGATCTCGATGACGGCATTCCCGACAGAGTGGGCGGTACAGCTTGCGCGAAAAATTCTGCCTGTCATCACTGACCTGATTTCCTTCTCACGCCCTTCGTGTGGTCGTGCCATGTCGGTCTCTCTAAAGTCATGTCGTATTTGTCAGGCGATCCTGCTTGAGCCGTTCGGATCGGGCGCACTATGCTCGATGAAAGAATGAAGCCTGCAGCAGTCACAGGCAACTTTCGTGGGAGGCGCCAATGCCGCCTCGGGCATGGGGCACTACGGGGGGCGCGAGGGCTTTCTCGAATTCAGCCATGCTCGCACCATCTTCCGGGCCGGCTGGTGGGATCCGCGCCGCGCCCTGGGTCTCCACCCGCCCATTACCAGGAAGACGGAATTCCTGGCCGAGAGAGGCGTGAGGCGCTGATTTGGCTATGCGACATCGCGAGGCCGACGAGAAGGGCGGTGCAATATGACGAACCCTGCATTGGCGGCAGTCCTGAACGACAAGGAGACGCTCGAACTGCGAGAGTTGCCGCTGCCGCCCATAGGCGATGACGACGGTTTGTTGCGTATCGAGGCTTGCGGTATCTGCGGCAGTGACATTGCGCAGTTTCGCGGTGAACTTGCGTGGGGGCATGGTTACCCCGTTATCCCCGGCCACGAAATCGTCGGGCGGATCGATCAGCTCGGTCGCCATGCGGCGCGACGATGGAATGTTCAGGAAGGCGATCTCGTGACGGTCGATCCTTTCCTGGCCTGCGGTTGCTGCGATACCTGCATGAGCGGTCGTTATATCAACTGCACCAACAACTGGGGCGATAAGCAACAGTCTTACGGCTTCATCGGTACTGAGTACGCACCGGGGCTGTGGGGTGGCTATAGCCAATATCTCTACCTGCATCGCAACGCCCGCCTGTATAAATTCCCTGCGGGCGTCGCCGCCAATCAGGCGGTGCTGTTCAATACCCTGGGCGGCGGCATCCGTTGGGCGGTGACGGTACCGAAACTCGGCATCGGGGACACCATTGTCATCATGACCCCCGGCCAGCGCGGTCTGACCAGCGTCATTGCCGCGCGGGAGGCGGGCGCCGGCAAGATCATCGTTGCCGGTCGCAAGGACAGCTACAAAATGGCCCTGGCCCGCGAACTGGGAGCGGACGTCACCATCAATTTCCAGCGTGAAAATCTGCTCGAACGTGTCAAGGAGGAGACGGCGGGACGGCTCGCCGACGTGGTGCTCGATCTGACCCCGGAAGCGACCCAACCGGTGCTGGACGCCATCGAGATCGTCAGGCCCGGCGGCACCGTCGTGCTGGCGGGCTCGAAGGGTGCCCGCACGGTCGCCATACCGACCGATACCCTGATGTGGAAAGACATCACCCTGCGCGGCGTGGTGGGTGTGGGGCATCGTGAATACCGGCAAGCCATCAGCATCATCGCCTCCGGAAAATATCCTTTGCACCGCTTGATGACGCATCGCTTTCCCCTGCGTGAGGCGGAGACGGCGATACGCACGTTGGCCGGCGAGTCGCCCGTAGAGGAACCCATGTGCATCGCCATCGAGCCTTGGCTCGATGAGCGGCAACATCTGCAAGGAGATATGAAGTGAGCAGGATGAGTTATCGCGAATTGCTGGGCGAGCTTGGCAAACCGGTCGTCAGCGGCGAGATCTGGTCGGCTTTCGCCGAGGCCATCCGGCGGGCGGGCGAAGTCGTCACGCTGCCGCATGCGCCTGATTCACCGTACGATCGCGCCGAGGGCTACCGATATTTGACCAATCTGATCAATGCCGCGTTGATCATGCATGTCGAGTTCGCCGACAAGGACTATCCCGAGTTCGGCCGCTTCATGGATACATCGATCAAGTGGGGACAGGACAACACCGATTGTCTGTACTCGAAGTGCTCCATACGCGGCGATGCGACCTATCGGATTCGCGGCAGTGGCGGCAGTGCTCACTATCTCAGTCTGGTGGCAACCCACGGTAGTTTCGGCGACGAGACGGCCGAGGACAAGCATCCGGGCGGCTCCTGCGGCAAGATCACCAATCTGAATCTCGCCTACGAACCGGACGGCTCTTTCGAAGTCATCGTCAGTCCCGAGCCGCACGAGGGTAACTGGTTGCGCATCGACGCCAGGGCGGACGGTCTCGGTGTGCGCCAATTCTTCTACGATTGGGACCACGAACGGCCGTGGTATCTGGAAATCGAGCGCGTCGGCGCCGAGTATCCGCCGCCGCGGATGACGGCAGAACAGTTCGACAAACGCCTGCGCGGCGCCATGAAATTCATCAGCCCCGGCGCCCAGTATTGGGATCGGACATCGCGCGGGCTATACGCGCAGCCGGTCAATCAGGTGCCGATGATCGAGCGTGGACGCTCAGTGACCGATCCGGAGCAGCATTATGGTTTCGGCTGGTATCGAGTTGCCGAGGACGAGGCTTTGATCGTCGAGCTTACACCGCCGGCCGATGCGCATTACTGGGGTTTCCAGGTGTACAACTGGTGGCAGGCAAGTTGGGACTACACCTACCGACAATCCAGCCTCAACGGTCATCAGGCACGCCCGGATGCCGACGCCAAGTATCGCCTCGTACTGGCCCATAGCGATCCTCGCGTGCACAACTGGATCGATCTGATGGGACACATCGAGGGTCTGCAGACCATCCGCTACCTTCTGAGCGAAACCGGGCCGGAACCGGTCACCCGGCTGGTCAAGCTCACCGAGATATTCCAGCATCTTCCCGCCGGCACACCGAGGATCGATGCGCAGGCGCGCGCCGAAACGCTGCGCAGACGCCGCCAGGCGGTGTGGCGGCGTTTCAGGGGTTGAAGACATGTTTTTCTACTTCGATTTTGCCAACTATTTCACCTTGCTGCGGCTGGCGCTGCGCGAGCAGGGCCGAACGCGGCGGCGCCTGCTGCGCCGCTTGCTTATCCGCGTGCCGCTGGTGGCGCTGTTCCATGCCGTGTGCTTCTTCCTCGACGGCATTTTCTTTCCGCGCCTGCACCGGCTGGAGGTGCGCGCGCCGGTGTTCATCGTCGGCCATCCCCGCAGCGGCACCACGCTGCTGCATCGCCTGATGTGCGGGGACCACGAGCGCTTCAGCTACTTCATGCTCTACGAGCTGTGGTTTCCCTCGTTGATTCAGAAAAAAACTATCCGGTTCATTGCGCGTCTGGACGAGCGCCTGGGAGATCCGCTTGCCCGACGCATCCGTGCTTGGGAGGCGCGCAAGTTCAAGGCTACTCAGGGCATGCACACGATGGGCCTGACACTGCCGGAGGAGGATGATTTCGTGCTCACACCCTCCTGCGCCTCAGGGTGGTGGATGGTGATGTTGCCCTACCTCGATGAAATGGATTTTTATTACATCGACGAGCCGCCGCCGGCCCGCCGGCGGCGGCTGATGGCTCATTACCGCGAATGCGTCAAGCGCCAGCTTTATTTGAACGGTGCGGGCCGCACGCACCTGAGCAAGAACCCGGTGTTTTGCGGGCGTATCGAGAGCCTGCTGGAAGCTTTTCCCGATGCCCGCATCGTCGTCGCCATGCGTCATCCCTACGAAACCCTGCCGAGCAGTCTGAAGTTGATGAAGAACGCCTGGAAGTACCGCGGCTGGGACGAGGCACGCATCCAGCGCAATCTCGATAACCTCGCTGCGAAATCGTTTCACATGATTCGTTACCCGCTCGAGGTGCTCGCCCGCCATCCCGAGACGCGGCAGGTAGTGGTCGATTATCACGATCTTGTCGCCGAACCCAAACGTACCGTCGAGCAACTCTATGCGCAACTCGATCTGCCCGTGACGCCGGCTTTTGCAGCGACTCTCATCGAGGAACAGAGCCAGGCGAAGAAGCATAAAACCAGCCATACCTACAGCCTGAGCGAATTCGGCCTGGACGATGCCCGTATTCGCTCTGAGCTGGCAGATCAGTTTGCCCGCTTCGCCTGGGAGGTGCCGGCCGTGGCGCCGGCCGCTGGTGTAAATGCCGGCGTGCACACCGACTGAGAGACATCATCGCCATGGAAATTTTTGCTTCCACCCCGGAGCACTGCGGCATCGAGGCCATCGGTGACTTCGCGCGGCGCGCAGAGAGGCTTGGCTACAACGGCATCTTTGTTGCCGATGCAATTCATGACGGTCTGCTGCTCGCCTGCCAGGCGCTGGCGGCCACGACGCGCTTGAAGGTTGCCATCTCGGTGCTGGTGGCTTTTCCACGCAGCCCGATGAACGTTGCGCTTGCCGCCTGGGATTTGCAGAAGATGTCGGGTGGGCGATTCGAACTCGGGCTGGGTAGCCAGATCCGGCAGAATATCGAGGAGCGCTATTCTGCGCGCTGGCGGCCGCCGGCCGCCGGCATGAAGGATTACATCGGCGCACTGCGGGCTATCTTTCGCAGCTTCCGCAATCCGCGTGAACCGCTGAACTTCATTGGAGAGTACTACCGCTTCACACGTCTACAGCCCTTTTTCAATCCCGGTCCCATCGAGGCGCCCGACATACCGATTGCCCTGGGCGCCGTGGGGCCGAAGATGCTGCGCTTGGCAGGAAACGTGGCCGATGGTCTATACACCCATCCGACCAACACCTCGCCGCGCTATTTGCGCGAAGTCATCCTGCCTGGGGTGGCGGCGGGTGCGTTCGATCGAGACGCGGCGCTCGCGCCGCCCAAGATCAGCGTTTTGCAGTTGACGGCCATGGGGCCGGACGCAGGAGCGGTGGCTGCCGAGCGCCAACGTCTGCGCGGGCTGCTCGCCTTTCTTTTTTCCACGCCGGCCTACTGGCCCAGTCTTGCACTGTTCGGCTGGCAGGATGTGGGACCTGACCTGCAGCAGCTGACGCGCGAGGGGCGCTGGCAGGACATGGCCGCTGCGCTGCCGGAAGCCCTGCTCGATGAGTTTCTGGTGTGCGCGACATACGAAGACTTACCCGAGGCGCTGGCCGGGCGCTTCGCCGATCTGGCCTGTCGTATCACGCTGCCGCTACCCGACGATGTCGACCAGGATGCGGTATTGACGCGAGTCGTCGCGGCGATCCGCGCGCGCTGGGTTGCAAGGTAAGCGTTATTGCCAGGCCCATGCGATGCCTGGGCCCTCCGAGGCCGCCAGAATCGGGCCGTCGGATCATCATGAAACTTGGACGGTTGGGGCTCGGAGCGGATCGTACCGCACCGGGCCTGTAACAGTATTTGGCACCAGGGGGCTGCCGGAGGTTTTAATGACATCCGGCGCCGGAAATCCAGCGCCGGATGTCGTCCAGTCGGTCGCGATCAGAAATCCAACGATACGTCCAGGCCGTAGCTGCGCGGCGCACCGAACATGGCAGTGGGCACGATGTAGCTGAAGTGGAAGGTATAGTAGTTTTCGTCGGTCAGGTTCTTACCCCAGAGCGAGAAACGCAGATTGCCGCCGTTGACGGGGATATCCGTCAGACTGAGACGCGCATCCAGCAGTCCGTAGGTATCGATATAGAGACCGCGTTGATACGAGGCCACCATCTTGTGTAGATAGTTGTAGGTCACCGAGGCCGTGGGCGTACCGAAGCTGGTATGCGGCCATTCGTATCCGGCGGTGGCCGACGCCTTGTGCCTGGGCGCCTGATCGTAAACGAATTGACTCTTTACATCATCGCCCACGCTGTTTCGAATGCTGTCGAAATGTGCATCCAGCCAGGCATAGGACAGGGACAGATTGAGTGCCGGGATGGGTCGGGCCGTGATATCGACCTCGGCGCCATTCACCGTCGCTTTGCCGGCATTGAGCATATCCGTGAGGCTGGGGGTCACCGGATCCATCACCGACACCTGCATGTCCTTGCGGTCGGTGGTGAACAGCGCGGCGTTCACCCGCAGCCGGTTGTCCAGCCAGGTGGACTTGAGGCCGAGTTCATAGCTTTCAGCGAATTCCGGCTTGAAGCCCGCGGAAAAGCGTTGCGGAGTGGTCGCAGTCAGGTTGAAACCGCCGGTCTGATAGCCCTTGGTCGCCTTGAGATAGACATTCATGTCATCGGTGAGATCGTAGGCGATGACACCGTTCGGGCTGAATTCGCTGAAGTCGCGATCGCCGAACTCACGTGGAGCCGGTGTCGCTGCGCCCGAGACTGTGGTCGTCACTTGCCGGGTAGCCTTGCGCTCGTCCCAGGAGTAGCGCGCCCCGACCGTCAGGTGCAGACGCTGGGAGAACGCTGCCGGCGTATAGGTGGCCTGGCCGTAGACGGCATAGGCGGTGTTGTCCGCCGAGGTGTCGCGATCGATGTACATATTCGACATCGGTATCTGATTGATATCGTAGCTGGTGGCGCTTTCGTCAAAATAAAACAGGCCGCCGACATACTGCAGGCGCGAGTCCAGGGCTGTACCGATCAGTTGCAGCTCCTGTGAAAACTGCCGCTGATGGGTGTCGATGATGTTGACGAGCACCGGGTCTGGTCCAAGCACCCCAGGGTGGTAGGGCATATAAGTGAAATTGTCGAGTTCGCGATAGCCGGTGATCGATTTCAGCTGCAGCGAATCGTTGATGTCGAAAGTTGCCGTGAGGTTGTGGCCCTGACCGGTGATGTCATTGGGAATCAGATCCTTTACGGACGCCGAGCCTGTCTTGGGCCGGTGCGCTGTCACCGGATAAAGCGGCACCTGTCCCATCCAGACCGGGGTGTCTTCTATCTCGGAGCGATCGAAGCTGTAGCGCAGATCCAGGCGATCGTTCGGCTGCCACAGCAATGCGGCCCGCCAGCCGCGCCGATCCTTGTCGCCGAAACGATCGGCGCCGCTGCCGATATTGTTGATGTAGCCGTCCTCGGTCAGCCGCAGGTACGACAGTTCTGCCGCT
Source organism: Steroidobacter denitrificans (assembly GCF_001579945.1). Taxonomy (NCBI): domain Bacteria; kingdom Pseudomonadati; phylum Pseudomonadota; class Gammaproteobacteria; order Steroidobacterales; family Steroidobacteraceae; genus Steroidobacter; species Steroidobacter denitrificans. The sequence continues at coordinate 837,069 of NZ_CP011971.1, forward strand.
GCCGTATCCCCCAGCGGAATATTGAGACGGGTCCGTGAATACTTGCGATCGCGGTTGCCGACCGTGAGATCCTGGCGAAAGTTGAAGCTGCCCAGCTGCGGGGCCTTGGTGATGAAATTGATCGCACCACCGGTCGAGTTACGGCCGTAGAGCGCACCCTGAGGACCACGCAATACTTCGATGCGCTCCAGATCCGCCGTTTCGGCGGATAATCCCTGGAAGCGGGCCATGTAGACACCGTCGACATAGATCGACACCTTCGGATCGTAGGTGATCTGGTCGTTGGCCTGGCCGATGCCGCGCATGATCAGGCGTCCGGTCGAGGCGCTGTTCGGGTGTTCGTTGATGATCAGTCCGGGTACATCGGTTTGCAGATCCGTGACCGCCTTGATACCGCGGTTCTCCAGGGCTTTGGTGGAAAACGCGAGGATGGAGATCGGCGTATCCTGGAGCGATTCTTCGCGCTTCTGGGCCGTGACGATGACTTCTTCAACGCCGGCGCTGGTATGCTGGTTCTGTGCTACGGCAGGTAGTGCGACAACAGTTGTCAGGGCCGCAGCGAGCGTCAGATTCATCAAGGAAGGAGAGGAGTGCATGAATTTATTTCCTTCAGCCTTGCAGGCAGGTTGTGACGTGTTGTGTATTAGCAACGATTAATGTAGCGATCTGTTATTTAATGTCGCAATTAAGCCAAGTCTAGGAAGCGACATTGTTTATTGCATCGTCCGAGCGGACTACGACCGTGAGACCTCGGCGGCGCTACTGTTGCGCCCGCCGCAAGCCGCGGTCGGTCATCCTATGAGCATGAGTCCCACACAGTCTGGAGTCGAGTCTTTTTTTCGCCACATCGAGACGATCTGGACGCTGGATCCCGAGGCGAGAGCCATCGAATTCGGCGGACAGACGTTTACTTGGGGCGAGCTGCGTTCGGCCGTGACGACCATCGACGAGATGCTTGCCGAGGCTGGTATCGGGCCGGCAGCCGCCGTCGGTGTGCTGTTGCGCAACCGCCCCGGCATGCTTGCGGCGCTTCTGGCACTGCTGCTCTCGGATCGTTGCATCGTCAGTCTGAGTCCCTTCCAGCCCGAGGGCGATTTGCAGAAGGAGCTGCGTGAGCTTCGTCCCGATGCCGTGATCGCCGACGCCCAGGATTGGAAGGACGGCACGGTGCGAGCTGCCCGGGAGGCCGGTATCGTCGGCCTGTGCCTGCCCGATGGGAGACTTGGACCGCTGCAGCGGGTGGGGCATCTCGGCCGATCCGAGAGCCGGCGGGGTAGGGAACTTGCCGGTACTGCGCTCGAGATTCTTACCAGCGGTACCACGGGAAAACCCAAGCGTATCCGCATCGGCCGGGCGACGATGGCCGATGCGATCCTGGATGGGACCAGGAGCGGCGGCCAGTCCGCGGCGCCTTCGCTCAAGACGACTCCCAGCGTGATGTTTGCGCCGTTGATGCACGTCAGCGGCATGTTCGGTGCGCTGCTCTCGATCTATGAGGGCCGTCCGATCGTGCTGCTGGAGAAATTCTCGGTCGAACAATGGGTGGCGGCCATCAAGCAGCATCGTGTGCGTTTTTCCAGTCTTCCGCCGACGCCGATGAGCATGGTGCTGGAAGCGGATGTGCCACGCGAGGATCTCGCCAGCCTCATTGCCGTGCGGGCAGGCACTGCGCCGCTGCCGCCGGAGACGCAGCGCCGCTTCGAAGCCACCTATGGCATCCCGGTGCTCGTGCAGTACGGGGCGACCGAGTGGATGGGCGGTCTTGCCGGCTGGACGCTCGAGGATCATCGCAAGCATATTGCCACCAAGCTAGGCAGCGTCGGCCGGGCGCGTGGCGATGTGCGGCTGCGGGTGGTGGACGCCGACAGCGGCCGTGAGCTGCCGGTTGGCGAGATCGGCGTTCTCGAGGTGCTGCCGCGCCAGCGTCTGGGCGCCGATGCGTCATGGACCCGTACCAGCGATCTCGCCTCGCTCGATGCCGATGGATTCCTTTATATCCACGGCCGCGTGGACGACACCATCATTCGCGGCGGCTTCAAGGTCGATACCACCGCCGTTGCCGCCGTGCTGATGCAGCATCCGGGGGTGAAGGATGCTGCCGTGGTCGGTCTTTCCGATGAGCGGCTCGGTCAAATACCCGTGGCGGCCGTCGAGCTGCGTCAGGGAGTGGCGGCGCCAACCGAGGAAGAACTGCGCGCACATGCGCACCAACATCTCAGTCCTTATCAGATTCCCGTTCGTTTCAAACTCGTCGCGGCCTTGCCGCGCACGGTATCGATGAAAATCAGCCGCCCGGATGTGCTGGCGCTATTTGCTTGAGGAATTCCATGGATATTACCTCCTACCCGGGGCTCAGCCTGACGCGCTCCGGACGCATCCTTACGGTGACCCTCGATCGGCCGGAGCAGCTCAACGCCGCCGATGAGGGGATGCACAGCTCGATCGCGCGAGTCTTCAGCGACTGCGCCGACGATCGCGACACCGACGTGGTGATTTTGACCGGAGCAGGCAAGGCGTTCTCCGCGGGCGGGGATTACAACGCGATGCAGCTGTCCATCGACAACCCGGCACGCTTCGATCGGCTGGCGGTGGAGGCCAAGCGCATCGTTTTCTCGATGCTCGACTGTCCCAAGCCCATCATTGCCAAGGTGAATGGACATGCCGTCGGTTTCGGCGCCACGCTGGCACTCTTCAGCGATATCGTGTTTGCCGCGAATCACGCCAAAATCGGCGATCCGCACGTGCTCGTCGGCTACGTGGCCGGAGACGGCGGCGCGGCCATCTGGCCGCAGCTGATCGGCTACGCCAAGGCCAAGGAATTCCTGTTCACCGGTAAACTCCTGACGGCGGTGGAGGCGGAAAAGATCGGCCTGATCAACTATGCGCTTCCGGCCGAGGAACTCGATGGCGCTGTCCAGTCCTTCGCGGAGCGCCTGGCGGCCGGCGCCGCGAAGGCCATCCAATGGACCAAGCTCTCGGTCAATGTCGGTCTGAAGGCGATCGTTCATCCGGTGATGGAGGCCTCGATGGCCTACGAATCGCTGTCGGTACGCACCGAGGATCATCGCGAGGCGGTCGCGGCCCTGCGCGAGAAGCGCTCGCCCGTGTTTCGCGGGTGCTGAAGCCGGGTGGCTCGCTGAGACCGCGGTGAGCACGACGTCCGTAACGCCCATTTGTCTCGATCCGTTCGAGACGGGCGGTTATCCCATCCATTGCCGCACACTCATCGTCGAGGTGTTTCAGGACGAGTCTGTTCAGGGTGAATCCGGCCGCGTGCGTGCATTGGCAACGATTCTCGATCTGCGCAAGCAGGGCTGGCTACCGACGGGAGGCGAACTGCAGACGGCGGGCATCATTCATCACATGTTGCTGGACGTGCTCGTGGATACGGTCAGCGGGCGCATCGAACGCTTCGAGCCGGGCCAGCAGGTGGTTGCCTTCGAGGCAAGCGAACGAACCGCGGGCGACAGTTGCCGCGATCCGATCCATCTGCTGCGCGGCATGGTCGGCGAGACGCTTGCAACCGGCAATACGCGGCGGTTGCGCGAGATTTTCGGCGGACCTCTCGGGTGCAGCCATCTGCTCACGCTTGCGCAACTGGTGGTGTCCTTCCTGCCCGAGGTGATCGAACGCGAAAGGCGGGAGGCAACCGCGCGGCAGCATTGCCGCGAACGGGGCGAGCGTATTGCCAAGCGCATCATCGTCATCGATGGATTCGAATACGGCGACGGAAATCAGGAGGCGGCGATCCAGCTGACGGATGTGCATACACTGCCGTTTGCAGCCATGACCGGGCCGCTGGATCGATTCGGCGCCCAACATGAGGTGCGCGCGATCATCCGGGTCGATGCCGCCGCGATGACGATCAGCGCCTTCGATGCGGCGGAGCGCATGCGGACGCGCACCGATCTCGGCACCGCGGGCTGGCAGAATCGGCACGAGGAACTCAGCTGGCTCGATGGGCACCCGGTGATGCAGGGACTTGCGCCGGCACTGCTGCACCGCTACGCCGCCGATACCTCTCGCGAGCCGTTGCTCGCCGCCCTGATCAACGTCGCTCCAAGTCTGGTACAGAGTCTGTCTGCGCGTGTTACGCGCATGATCGAGCTGGAGGCGCGCAGAGGCGGCCGTCTGAGCCTCGAGAAGGGGGCGGGTATCGGCGGCTTTCCGGATTCCTGCTATATCTGGCGTAGTGGTGGATGTATGACCAAGATGCGCCAGGCGCTTGAGCAGGCGAGCGATTGACGATGAGCACACCGCGCCGTTCACTGCGTGACGCGCTGCGATCCTCGCTACCGGTCTAGATTCACAAGACAGCCGTTCGCGAGGTCAAGATGTCCAGGCCGACCTACTTCGACAAATATGCCACCATCGCCTTCGAGCGGGACGCACAGGGCATCCTGGTGATGCGGCTGCACTCGGACAACGGTCCGGTGGTCTACACGCCGCAGCATCATGCCGATTGGACCGGCGCCTTCTACGACGTCGGTGTCGATCGCGATAATGCCGTCGTCATCATCACCGGCACCGGCGATACTTTTATCGATGACATCGCCTGGGACAAGGACGCCGCCCGTCCGCTCCAATGGGAGGACGTCCATGCCGAGGGCAAGCGTCTGATGCGCAACCTGCTCGATATCGAGGTGCCGGTGATCGGCGCGGTGAATGGCCCGGCCACCATCCACGCCGAGCTGGCGTGTCTGTCCGATATCACGCTGGCGGCCGAGGAGGCCACCTTCCAGGACAAACCGCATATTCCCTTCCACACCGTGCCGGGCGATGGCGTGCACATCGTTTGGCAGGAGCTGCTGGGAACGAATCGCGGCCGCTATTTCCTGCTCACCGGGCAGGTGCTCGATGCGCGCCAGGCGCTTGACTGGGGTGTGGTGAACGAGGTGCTGCCGAGGCAGCGCCTGATGCCGCGTGCCCTGGAACTGGCGCGCCAGCTCGCCGCCTTGCCGCCGCTCACACGGCGCTACGCGCGTACGGCCTTGATCCAGCGTTTAAAGCGTCTGATGGACGAAAATATCGGCTACGGCCTCGCCCTGGAGGGGTTGGCCGCCGTCGAGATGATCGCTGCCCGCAAGGAGATGGCTGCCAAATAAGCCGTTTCTTGTCGACTGCCAGAAGTATCCGGTATGTCGTCCTGTGCGTTCGTGCAAGTCGTGACGTAGGGCTACAGGCGGCGGCCAAGCCCATCATGCCTGACCGTCATGCCTCGATCGAATCGCGTGCCGCCGCGCGGTGTTCTGCGAGGATCTCCCGGGTCACACCGACTCGATCGATTTTGTCGCTAGGCGTGCGCGGCAGCGCTTCAGGACGAAAATAGAACGCTTGCGGCACCTTGTAAGCAGCCAGAAGTTTTTCGGTATGGGCGCGTAGTTCGTCGGCGTCTAGGACGTGGCCGGGCTGGGGAACCACTACGGCTATCGGCACTTCGCCCAAGCGGCTATCAGGAAGACCGATCGCCAGAACTTCCCGCACGCCCGGGTGTTCCACCAGCGCGCGTTCCACCTCGGCACAATAGATGTTTTCACCGCCGCTGATGATCATCAACTTCTTGCGGTCGGTGATGTAAAGATATCCCTGATCGTCGAACCTGCCGATATCCCCGGTGTGCATCCAACCGTGCTTGAACGTCGCCGCCGAGTCGGCCGGCAGTCCGAAATAGCCGCTCATCAACAGAGCGCCGCGGACCACGATCTCGCCTTGGGCGCCGGCGGGTAGATCCCGGCCATCCTCGTCGATCACCTTGACGTCGGCGATCGGCAGTATTTTTCCCACCGACTCGGGTCGCGCGAAAAAATCCTCACCGCTGACGCTGCAGACGGAACCATTGGTTTCCGTCATGCCATAACCGGTAGCGAAAACCACATGCGGCAACACCTTATGAACATCGCGCAGGAGATTGGGCGGAAAGAAGGCACCGCCGGTTCCCACCACGGCCAGGGAGGACAGGTCGTGTTTGTGAAAGTCGGGTGAGCGCAGTAGATCCCAAAGCATCGAGGGCACCGCGGATATGGATTGGACACCCTCGGCGCCGATCAGCCGCAAGGCATCTTCGGGATTCCAGCGATTCAGGATGACCAGCTTGCCGCCGGACGACAAGGCGGCGAGCACGCCATTGTGGCAACCGGAGACATGAAACATGGGCGCAACTATCAGGGATACCGCTTGGCGAGTCGCGAATGCGGTTGCGGCTTCCGGACCTGCCAGCGCCTGAAACTTGGCGAACGACAGCGCGGCGCCGAACGTGGTGCCGCTCAGGCCTGCCAATACGCTGCGCTGGGTGAGCATGACGCCCTTGGCGAAACCCGTCGTTCCGCTGGTGAACATCATCAGTGCGATGTCCGCGCCATCCACGGGTGCGCAACTGAGGCGTCCCGCCGACTCCCATCCGCGGATCAGCTCATCGAAGGAACTGTCCTTTGAGGAACGCAGCTGCTGCGCATCGTCGGTCAGCACGATCCTTGCCAATCGCTGACTGGCGCCATCGGCTGCCTGCAGGCGCTGGGCCCGCTTGGCATCGGCGATGATCAGGCTGCAATCGGTGTCGCCGATCGCACGATCCAGTTCCGTGGGTGCGCCGCGGCTGTTGACCAGGACGGCGACGGCACCCGCTGCGGTGACGGCGAGGAAGGCGATGATCCACTCGGTGGAGTTTTGCATCACGATCGCGACCCGCTGACCCTTGTGTACCCCGAACCGCCGCGTCAAGGCTTGGGCGAGCTGCTGTGCCTTCTTGAAGACTTCCTCGAAGGTGTGATGTTGGTCGTTCTCGACCGTGAATACGCGTTGCGCGAAGCGCTCGGCCTGCCGATAGAGTTCGGGCAGCGTTTGCGGACAGTTCCCAAAGATTCTGCAGGGCGTCCCGTCGATCTCGATGGTCGTCATTTCGAAGGGAGCGCCGGGAGCGGTCAATGCCGCCCTGATCGCGTCGTTGTCGACCTGTTTAGTCATTCGGAAAAGCCTCTCATGGGTCGATGGGATCCGGAACTCGACGATTCTCAAACGACGGACGTCGAAAGAGGGTGGGTCTCGAGATATTCAAGAAGAAAGTCGTTGAATGCCCGCACGCGGCGAGGCAGCTCGCGCGTGCCTGGCCGGATGATGTACACATAGGATGCGAGCGTGTGATACTGGGGCAGGACAATGACCAGGCGGCCTCTCGCCAGGTCCTTGTCGACCAGGAAGGTAGGGATGACACCGATTCCAGCCCCGGCACGGACAGCTTCCCGCACAAAAAAAATATCGTCGCAACATATAGGGCCCTGCGGCCGAAAAGTCGCTGAGCCTCTCTTGCTTTCCAGCCGGATGGAGGGCAGGCCGCGTTGCATGACCCATTTGTGGCCGGCCAGGTCGGCCGCCTGCCGCGGTACGCCGCTGGCCTGGAGATACTCCGGGGAAGCCATAAGTCTGGCGTGGATGGGGCAGGCCGGCCGTGCAATGAGCGATGAATCCTTCATTCGTTCGGGCCCCGCACGCAGGGCGACATCGAAGCCCTCTATTGCGAAGTCCATGGGCTGACTGTTTAGATAGAGATCGCAGTGCACGCGCGGATAGCGCTGGGTGAACTGCGTGACCGCATCGGCGAGGAAGGCGGTACCGAAGTAGTTCGGCGCCGAGATACGCAGTTCGCCGGTCGGCTCGCCGAACTGGTCCGGAGACTCAACGGCTGCTTCCTCCAGAGAAGCGATCAAGGTGGCGACACGCTTGTGAAGCGCAGCGCCTGCCGGGCTGAGCACGACCCGTCGCGTGGTACGGTGCAGAAGCGGCACACCCATGGCCGCTTCGAGTTCCGAGACGCGTCGGCTCACGGACCATTTCGGCAGATTCAGCTTTCTGGCCGCCGCCGAGAAGCTTGCCGCATCCGCCACGGCAACGAACATGCGTAAAGCATTGAAGTCGATTCCTGCTCCTTGAGTTTTCTTGGTATCCATCGCGGCGTTGATTTGAGATATCGCTTGCAGCGCAGAACCCACGAGGAGGGCGCCTGAGGGCATTCTGGAGCACAGGAGCAGCCCAGGCAAGGCGTTCGGATGCGTGGTCGGACTCCGGCTGCCGCGATAAATAGTCTGTTTGGCCGATGAGTCGTCAGCCCGCAGCAACGACAGTGGTATATTTCGACGCCCTGATGCTGGAGGAGTTGCAGATGAGTGGCGAGGAGACGGTTTCCGCAGAAGGCAGGATCACCGCGGAGGATATCGAGCGGGCGCAGGCGCAGATCGGGATACCGCAGTATGAGCGCAACCCGGTATTCAATCGGGTAGCGGGCAGCGACACCATCAGTCACTTTGCCTTCGGGATCGGCGACGACAATCCTCTCTGGCACGATCCGGACTATGGCCGCACGACGCGCTGGCGCGGTCAAATAGCATCGCCGTTGTACGCTACCACCGTCGGCCTGGACGATACGCCTCGCCCGACTCCCGAACTCAAGAAGCTTTTTCGCGGCTTGTTTCGCGGTGTCGGCAAATACTACTCCGGCGCAACCTGGGAATGGTACCGGCCGATCCGCCCTGGCGAGGTGATCTATCGGGAGTACACCACCTCCGATGTACAGGTAAAGGAGAACTCGAGTTTCAGCGGCGGATTGACCGTTATCGACAGTTACCGGTACTTCTATGTGAACGCCAACGGCGAACCGGTGGCGACGCATGAGTTGAGCTTCGTCAACGCCGAACGCCAGGCATCGAAGAAGCAGGGACGCAACAAGGACATCCAGCGGGCACGTTACACGCCCGAAGACATCGAGCGGATCGATGCGCTCTACGCGGCCGAGGAAGTTCGCGGTAGCAACAAGCGCTATTGGGAAGATGTGCAGGTCGGCGATGAACTTGCTCCGGTGGTGAAGGGACCGCTGCGCGTGACCGATGTCGTGGGTTTCCATATCGGCTGGGGATTCGGCCAGATGTATGGAGCCGGGCCGTTGCGCTATGGCTGGAAACAACGGCGGCGAACACCGGCGTTCTACACCACGGATGAGTTCGGCGTGCCGGATATCGTGCAGCGGCTGCACTGGGATCCGGCGCGAGCCCGGGAACTCGGGCTGCCGGCACCCTATGACTATGGCACGATGCGCACCAACTGGCTGGGGCATCTGCTGACGAACTGGATGGGGGATGACGGCTGGCTGGTGCGTCTCAAGACCGAGATGCGCTCCTTCAATTTTGTCGGCGACACCACGATCTGCTCGGGCGTGGTACGGGCCAAGTCCATCGAGGGTCCGCGCCGCCTCGTGGAAATCGAGGTTCGGACGACCAATCAGCGCGGCGAGGTCACAAGTCCGGGTACGGCTACCGTGCTGCTGCCCTCACGCGAAGCGGGGGCCGTCGCTTTGCCCGCACCGCCCGAGGCGCTGATCGCGCGTGGCGCGAACATGATGGCCGAAGCTGCGGATCGCGGCAGGGGTGGCGAGAGCAGCCGTTAGGGCGCAGTGACCGGCCAAGGCGCTCTGCGAGGTTTCCATAAGGCAACATGAAGGCAACATGCTTCCATCTCATAAGGAGCGTACGGCGTGCCGGCAGTGCCGATGCGGCCGAAGGTATCAAGGCGTTCCTGGAAAAGCGCAAGCCTGTTTCCGTGGGGGTCAATCAGGCGCTGGTGCATGTGAAATTTCACATATTCCATTCATGCCTCGCTCAGCCGTCCTGATCGGCTGGAAGCATTGCCGCCGTCAGCTGGACATCAGGGATTGAGACGGCTATTTTAAAGCGTTTACCCATGACGACGCTCAATGCCGGTACGGGGTAAACACGTTGGGCGGGGATCCGCGTGCCGGTACCGGGAAGCGTTCGAACAAACAGCGATCCGCTCCGGTGTCGGCGCATGCCGTACGGTCCTACTACAGTTCATCACTGTCGTGCATCCTGGATGCGGCAGCCACGCGAGCTCGTTCATGAAACGCAGCCGTATGGCTGTGCCTGTGTGTGCTGTTCGGCCTGGTGACTTGAACCCGCAATCCATTGCAAGAGAAATCCCTCCATGTACGACATCATCGAACAGCTCGAGGAGAAACGCGCTGCGGCACGTTTGGGCGGCGGCACCAAGCGTATCGATGCCCAGCATGCCAAGGGCAAACTCACCGCACGCGAGCGTCTGGAGCTGCTGCTGGACCCCGGCACGTTCGAGGAATGGGACATGTTCGTCGAGCATCGCTGTGCGGAGTTCGGCATGGCCGACAACAAGATTCCGGGCGACGGGGTGGTGACCGGCTACGGGATGATCAATGGCCGACTTGCATTCGTCTTCAGCCAGGATTTCACCGTTTTCGGCGGTGCGCTCTCGGAAGCGCACGCGGAGAAGATTTGCAAGGTCATGGATCAGGCCATGAAGGTCGGGGCGCCGGTGATCGGCCTCAACGATTCAGGCGGCGCGCGCATCCAGGAGGGGGTGGCCTCGCTGGGCGGCTATGCGGAGGTCTTCCAGCGCAATGCGCTGGCCTCGGGCGTCATTCCGCAAATCAGCCTGATCATGGGCCCTTGTGCCGGCGGCGCGGTGTATTCCCCGGCGATGACCGACTTCATTTTCATGGTGAAGGACTCGAGCTACATGTTCGTGACCGGGCCGGAAGTGGTGAAGACGGTGACGCACGAGGAGGTCACCTCCGAGGAGTTGGGCGGCGCCGGTACTCACAGCACCCGAAGCGGCGTTGCGGATCTGGCATTCGAGAACGACGTCGAAGCGATCCTCATGCTGAGGCGTTTTTTCAACTACCTGCCGCTCAACAACCGGGATAAACCTTCGGTGCGTCCGGGCAGCGATCAGCGCGACCGGGTGGACATGAGTCTGGATACGCTCATGCCCGATAATCCGAACAAGCCCTACGATATGAAGGAGCTGATCCTGAAAGTCGTCGATGACGGCGACTTCTTCGAGTTGCAGCCCACCTTTGCTGCGAACATCGTCATCGGCTTCGCGCGCATGGAGGGTGCGACGGTGGGCGTGGTGGCGAACAATCCGATGGTGCTGGCCGGCTGCCTGGACATCAAGAGCAGCATCAAGGCGGCACGCTTCGTGCGTTTCTGCGATGCCTTCAATATTCCGGTGATCACCTTCGTCGATGTGCCCGGCTTCCTGCCGGGTACCGCTCAGGAATACGGCGGCATCATCAAGCACGGCGCCAAACTGCTCTACGCCTATGCCGAGTGCACGGTGCCGAAGGTCACGGTCATTACGCGCAAAGCCTATGGCGGGGCGTATGATGTGATGAGCTCCAAGCATCTGCGCGGTGACGTCAACTTCGCCTGGCCGAGCGCCGAGATCGCAGTGATGGGCGCCAAGGGAGCGGTCGAGATCATTTTCCGCGATTATAAGGGCGATCCGGCCAAACTGGCCGCCCGCGAAGCCGAGTACAAGGCACGCTTTGCCAATCCCTTTGTCGCCGGCGCGCGCGGCTACATCGACGATGTGATCCAGCCGCATGAGACGCGCAAGCGCATCTGCCGCAGCCTTGCGATGCTCAAGGACAAGAAACTCGAGAACCCCTGGCGCAAGCACGGAAACATTCCACTCTGACAGGGGTACGGAGAAGACTCGATGTTCAAGAAGATTCTTATCGCCAATCGGGGCGAGATCGCCTGCCGCGTCATCAAAACGGCGCGCCGCATGGGCATACGGACCGTGGCTGTTTATTCCGAGGCCGACGCCGACGCGCTGCATGTGTCGCTCGCCGACGAAGCCGTTCTGCTCGGCCCGCCGCCGAGCCGCGAGAGCTATCTCGCGGCCGACAAGATCATTGCAGCATGCAGGGCGACCGGCGCTGAGGCGGTACACCCGGGCTACGGCTTTTTGTCCGAGAACGAGGGCTTTGCCAGGCAGGTCGAGGCCGAGGGTATCGTCTTCATCGGACCCAAGCACGCGAGCATCGCGGCGATGGGCGATAAGATCGCCTCCAAGAAGCTGGCTCAACAGGCCGGCGTCAACACCATTCCCGGTTGGAACGACGCGATCGAGTCCGCCGAGGCGGCAGTGAGCATCGCTGGCAAGATCGGCTATCCGGTGATGATCAAAGCCAGCGCCGGCGGCGGCGGCAAGGGCCTGCGCGTCGCCTGGAACGATGCGGAAGCCTTCGACGGTTTTACCTCCTGCCGTAACGAGGCCAGGGTGAGCTTCGGTGATGAGCGGGTCTTCATCGAGAAGTTCGTCGAGCAGCCGCGCCACATCGAGATCCAGGTGCTGGGCGATGCGCACGGCAATGTGGTCTACCTCAACGAGCGCGAGTGTTCGATCCAGCGCCGGCACCAGAAAGTCATCGAGGAGGCGCCGTCGCCTTTCATCAGCGAGCAGACCCGCAAGGCAATGGGCGAGCAGGCGGTGGCGCTGGCCAGGGCAGTCGCATATCAGAGCGCCGGGACGGTCGAGTTCGTGGTCGGCAAGGACCAGGGTTTTTATTTCCTGGAGATGAACACACGGCTGCAGGTCGAGCATCCGGTCACCGAGTGCATTACCGGCATCGATCTTGTGGAGCAGATGATCCGCATCGCCGCGGGCGAGAAGCTGGCATTCACGCAAGCCGGCATTCCGCGCCGCGGCTGGGCGATAGAGTGTCGCATCAACGCCGAGGATCCTTTTCGTAATTTTCTGCCCAGCACCGGACGGCTCGCCCGGTATCTGCCGCCGGCGACCACGATGGAAGCCGCGGCGCCGGTGCCCGAAGGCGGCGGTGTGCGCGTCGATACCGGTGTCTATGAAGGCGGCGAGATCCCGATGTATTACGACTCGATGATCGCCAAGCTCATCGTCCATGGGTCCGACCGCGATGAGGCGATACAGCGCATGCGCGAGGCCTTGAACGGCTTCGTGATTCGCGGCGTCGCCAGCAATATCGCCTTTCAGGCCGCGCTGCTGGCGCATCCGCGGTTCATTGCCGGTGACTTCGATACCGGATTTGTAGCGCAGCACTACGGCGGCGGTTTCAAGGCCGAGGATGTGGCGCACGATGACCCTGACTTCCTGGTCGCACTGGCTGCGGCCACCTATCGCCGCTACCGCGAGCGCGCGACGCGTATCAACGGTCAGTTGCCCGGCTACGAGATGCGTATCGGCGAGGATTTCGTGGTCGCCATCAAGCACGAGGGCGGCGCGCATGAGGATGTGCCGGTGCGCGTGCGCGTCGAGGGCGCGACCCTGGTCGAGGTGCGCGGCAAGACTTATGCGATCACGCAGGAGTGGAATTTCGGCAGCATTCGCACCAGCGGCAGCTGCAACGGCCGGCCATTCACCGCACAGATCGAGCGCAACGGCCTGTGGTCCCATGTCACGCACAACGGCTGCCGCATCGAAGTGCTGGTGATGTCGGCGCGCGCCAGCGAACTGTTGCGCGTCATGCCCTTCAAGACACCGCCGGATATGAGCGGTTTTCTGCTCAGCCCGATGCCGGGTCTGCTGGTGGAAGTCGCGGTTGAGCCGGGCCAGACGGTACGGGCCGGAGAGCGCCTGGCGGTGGTCGAGGCGATGAAGATGGAGAATGTTCTCGTTGCCGGCCGTGACGGCAGGATCAAGGAGATCCTGGCCAGCGAGGGCGCCAGTCTGACCGTGGATCAACCCATCCTGAGTTTCGAGTGACGGCTGGCTCGCGACTTCCGACATCCCCACGACCGGTCACACGGCGCTATGCCAACTACGTGCTGGCGCTGCTGTCGCTGGTATACGTGTTCAGCTTCATCGATCGCCAGATCCTGGCGATGCTCATCGAGCCGATCAAACAAGAGTTCGGTGTCTCGGACACCGAGATGGGGTTCCTCACCGGCATTGCCTTCGTGCTTTTCTACACGCTGGCCGGTATTCCCATTGCGCGCTGGGCCGATCGGGCGTCCCGCAAGTTCATCATTGCTGCATCGCTCACGATCTGGAGTGCAATGACGGCCGCTTCAGGCCTGGCACGCAGCTTCGCCGAGCTGGCGATCACCCGCGTAATGGTCGGCATCGGCGAGGCAGGCTGCAATCCTTCCGCGCATTCCCTGATCTCCGACTATTTCCCGCCGCAGAAGCGTGCCACGGCGCTGTCGGTGTACGCCTGCGGGGTGTATCTGGGCTCGGCGCTGGCCTTCCTGGCCGGCGGCTGGCTGGTGACTCGTTATGACTGGCGCACAGCCTTTTATCTCGTGGGGCTACCGGGCGTCGCACTCGCCGCCATCGTGGCGCTCACCGTGCGGGAACTCCCGCGCGGCGCTTCCGAGCAGCGCACCGTCGAGGAGGCCGCACACGTGCCGCTGCGCGAGGTGCTGCGGTTCTTGCTGCGCCAACGCGCTTTCGTGCTCATCGCGGCCGGTTCATCGATCCAGTCGCTGTCGGGCTATGGAGTGATCACCTGGGGACCGACCTTCCTGGTACGCGTGCATGACCTGTCCCTGACCGAGATCGGCATGAGCATGGGCTGGATCGTCGGCGTGGCAGGATGCGGTGGTGCGCTCACCGGCGGGTGGCTCGCCGATCGCATGGGCCGGCGCGATGTGCGCTGGTACATGCGGCTGCCGGCGCTGCAGTCGGTGATCGCGATTCCCTTTCTGGTCGGATTCGCGCTGCTGTCGCAGCCGGCCGCTTCACTTGTGTGCTTCATCCCTTTCTATGCACTCGGTGCGATGTATGTGGGGCCCATGTTCAGCATGGTCCAGGGACTGGTCGAACTGCGCATGCGCGCGACCGCCGCGGCGATCCTGATGTTTCTTGTCAATATGATCGGCCTTGGATTGGGGCCCTTGCTGGTTGGATTTTTGAACGATCATGTCTTCGGCCCGCTGCATGGAAGTGGAGCCATCCGCTATTCCATGCTGGTGGTTGGCGTACTCGGCGGATTTGCCAGCGTGCTCTTCTGGCTGGCATCGCTGCGGCTGGGCAATGAACTCACGGACGGCCCTGCTTCGCTTCTGCCGGCAGGCACGGCGGTACCTGATGATCATTGCAACGAGCCGCGTGAAGTTCGTGGCACGTTGCACTAGCCAATCGGCAGGATGACATTCGAATTCCGTACAGGAACGGGTGCTACATCGTATCGCTTATATCGCTGTGCGATCAGGCGTCGTACTTTATCAATGCCGCCTCAAGTGAGGTTATTACATATTCAAACGTCTTTTATTCTAGGTGAAGAAAAATACTATCGGGGCGAATCACTGGTTAGTGTGTATAACCTGCCAGTGACTAAGGCTCGGGTACGAGGAGAGGCGAGTTTTGTCCAAGGGGAGGCTGCCTGAGGATCGGCTGGGATGGCGCGCTCTAGTGCGCCGTGTGGGGTGGGCAACCCGTAGGCCAGGACAAGCCGAAGATCTACTGCACTCGGCATTTTTACGCCTCGAGGAGTACCGCTCGCGTCATACAGTTGAGAATCCAGCGGCCTTTCTGGTGCGGGTGGCGGTCAATATGGCCATTGATGAGCGTCGGCACGAGCGGATACGCGCCGAGACTCCTGAATCGATTCACGATTTGGTCGATCTTTCAGACGACCAACCGCTCCAAGATGAGGTTTTGGCCGCTCGAGAACGTCTGGAAAGAGTGAAGGACGGACTTGCAGAGCTGAGTCCGCGCACCCGTGAGATTTTTCTGATGCATCGGATCGAAGGGCTGAAATACCGAGAGATTGCCGCACAGCTTGGTATTACTGTCAGCGCAGTTGAGAAGCACGTTGCCCGAGCCGCACTATTCCTGATCGAATGGATCGAGGGTTGGTGAGGTGAGCAACATACAATCGAGAAGAATTTCTCCGGCTGTTAAAGCCGAGGCAGCTGTATGGTTCGCACGTCTACGCTCTGAAGAGCGCAGGCGCGAGGACGAGGTAAGCTTTCGTGCATGGCTATCGGAAGATGTTCGTCACCGGGAAGCCTTCGAACTCGTCACGATGGCGTGGGATACAGCCGGTGAACTGGTTGTTCCTATACGGCTCTATCGGCACTCACAACGACTACAACTGATGAGTCGGCGTGCGTTGACGTTGGGTGGCGCGGTGGCCTTAGCATCGTTCGCTGGCGTCGGACTATGGCGAATAGTAGCTGCTGATGCGTATGCTACGGGGGTCGGTGAACAACGCCGTATAGCTCTCGACGACGGCTCTTATGTAATTCTCGATACGAACACCCGCATCCGCGTGGCATTCACCAAGACACGCCGGGATATCGAACTGATAGAAGGTCGGGCCTACTTTGAAGTTGCAACTGATCCGCTGCGACCGTTCCTTGTGCGCGCAGGAGATAGACAAGTTATCGCCATCGGCACGGCCTTTGACGTTGCTTTTGAGGAAAGTCGATTGGCCGTAGTGCTCGTGGAAGGCCGTGTGGCGGTGCAACCTATTACGCTGTCACCGCAGCCGGTGACCCGAGTGTTGTCACCTGGTGAACGAATCGTTTTTGATCGCGCTCGTGAGATCATTAAGGATCAACCCGATCTTGCGCAGGTGACTGCGTGGCAGAGCGGCCGTGTAGTCTTCGACGATCAGACGCTTGCTGAAGCAGTGACTGAGATGAATCGCTACAGTCGGCGGCCTATTGTGATTGCCGATGAACAGCTGGCGGCCTTCCGTATCAGTGGCGTCTACAGCACTGGGGATCCCGAGTCCTTCGCCCGCTCCGTGTCCATCCTGCTGCCGGCGCAAGTGGAACTCACGCCAATGCAGATCGTGCTTCGTGCTGCTGAGGAAAGTTAGTCTTGACTCGTCATCTTTATTATGAAGGGTCATTCGGGTGCGATAATTAAAAAGAGGGTGGTTCATGAAAATCGACCGTATGATGTCGCGCTACATGTCGGTTACAGTGGGGATCGCTCTTGTGGTGCTTTTGGCTGGGAGTCCAGCTAGGGCGCAACAGCCGCTGACAGCTGTCAATATTCCAGCCAAACCGGTCGCTCTGGCGCTGACCGAACTCGCACAGGAAACGGGCGTCAACGTGCTGTTCTCGCCGGAAGCAGTACGCGGTTTGCAATCCGTCTCCGTCAACGCAAAAGTGCCACCCGATACGGCCGCACGACTGTTATTGGCCGGCACTCGGCTTGATGTTTTACAGGATCAGACTGGTACGCTCATTGTCCGTGGTCGTGCGGCAGTTCGTAGCGAACCGGCTTTGATGATGGCTACGGTAGTATCGGAAGGGGCGAATGCAGATTCGGTTGTCCTGCCCGCTCCGCGGTCCTGGCAGCTCGCTAATAATGATGAGCAGCAAGTGGTCGAGCACATCCATAACACAGGTGATCGTACGCAAGAAGATAACTCGACCACATCGGTACGAGCTGGTCTGGAAGAAGTAATCGTGACTGCGCAGAGGCGAGAAGAACGCTTACAAGATGTACCGATTGCTGTCACCGCGCTCTCCAGAGCAGAGATCGAAACACGCGGTATTAGTAATGTAATTGATCTGAAGTCGATCGCGCCGAATCTTCTCGTGAGTTTGATGCCGAATAGTAACGTTGTTTCTCAGGTCTCGCTACGCGGTGGGGTAACTATCAACGGTGGATTGTACTGGGAGCCGAGCACTGGAATGTATCTCGATGGAGTGTATCTCGGCAAGGCGGTGGGATCCGTCTTTGACGTGGTAGATCTGGAACGTATTGAGGTGCTTCGAGGTCCCCAGGGTACTCTCTACGGGCGTAATACTATGGCAGGAGCCGTAAATTTCGTCACACGTAAACCATCGGGTATATTCGGTGGCTCCGCAAGCGTAGAGTTTGGTAACTACGGCGGGCATGTCGAGAAGCTATCGCTTGATTTGCCGCGTTGGGGTATCGCACGCCTGTCGCTTGCTGCACGCAAGGAGGATCGTGATGGATTGGTAAAGCTCACCGATGGAGGGGAGCTCGACAGTCGCAATAAACTCGGCGCGCGCGCGGCTCTTGGCCTTGATTTTAGTGATAACTTTATAGTCGACTATCGCTTCGACTACACGAAAATCGATCAGGCACCGCCACATAATCAGCTCTACTATGTCACTCCCCAAGGGCCATTATTCACTGCTGCCGCTGCCTATGCCTCTCGGGATCGTCTCAGCACGGTGAGTACCAATTGGCCAAGTTATGAACAACTGGACCTCCACGGACACGCCCTCACCCTCACCTGGGACGTAAACGAGCGCAACCAACTAAAGTCTATTTCTGCTCGGCGCACTCTTCGAAATGATGACTCGGTAGATCTCGATGGCGTTCCGATCACCATTTCTACAGCCAAACGGATTTCGAACTTGGAGCAAAAATCTCAGGAACTTCAGTGGGTGGGACGCACGGAGAGACTCGATTACGTAATGGGCCTTTATTACTATGAAGACGACGGTCAAACGATCAATCCACATGAATTCTTTTTTGGCAGTGACAACTCGCAATATGGCTTTGGTGTTGAAGCAAAGTCGGCCTATGGTCAGATCGATTGGCGTGTAACGGACGCCTTAACGCTTACTGCTGGCCTCCGCCGCACAAAAGAGGACAAGACGACGTGGCGATTCAAGTCGGCAACACCAGTGTCACTCGGCCCCATCCCTTGGGTTAGCGCTGAAGCGTCATTTGCAGCAACGACACCACTAGCAACTATTGCCTATAAAGTTAATGATCGCTTGAATATTTATGCGAAATATTCAGAAGGCTTCAAGAGCGGTGGGTTCCAGGGTGAGGCAGGCAGTGCAGACGAAGCAGTGATTCCCTATGATCCTGAGGATCAGAAAACCTTCGAAGTTGGCGCCAAGTTTACCTCCGAGAATGGACGGTTGCAGTTGAATATGGCGGTGTTCCACAACAATATCGAGAATATGCACGTTAATCGCTTTACCGGAATTCCCGGCGTATCGGTGATCCGGAATGCAGGTCAGGCTACCACCAAGGGCTTCGAACTCGAAGGTATGTGGGTACCGAGCGAGGCACTACGTTTGCAAGTAAGCTATGGCTATCTTAAAGGCGAGTATGACGAGTTTATGGAGGCGGCAGCTCCAGGGCAACCGATCACTAACGTTGCGTATAACCGCTCCTTTCCACATGCGCCTGAGCACACTTTTAACGTAAACGTGAACGCGCGTTTGGCACAGACTGTCTGGGGAGAGTTGCGCGGTTCTGCAGATTATGGCTACACAGCTTCCTTTTACGCTTATCCGTATCAGATCGTGACCGTCGATCCATCGAGAGCAACAGCCGGTAATACGAAGGTGGATAGCTGTGGACTACTCAATCTACGTCTCGTACTTGCCGATATTCCTTTAGGTGGATCCGGGCAGGCGGAAGTAGCGCTATGGATACGTAATGCAGCGGATGAGGACCAGCCCGTAAACTTCATTGACTTTGGGCCTGGTTTCTTCGCTGACTATACGCTGGCGTACTATCCAGAGCCGCGTACTTACGGCGCAACCTTCACTTATCGTTGGTAAGGAACGCTGGCTGATAGCGCATCTAGCCAACTGCGCCGTAATGCTTTTGAGGTGATTTAATAGTCATGTTCTCGGTATCCGTAGTCATATCGCATCCTGAATTCTCGGTGCTCGAAGCTAGCGTAGTTGGTGAAGTATGAGCCGAGTTCTACGAGATAAAAAGGCCACATTGGTCGCCTATGGACCGATGGATACGTTCCCTGCCGTGGTGGCCGACCGTGCACAACGCACGCCGGAGAAGACCTTACTGTATGAGATTTCGGGGCGCTCGCTGAGTTGTATTGCTTTCCAGGATACTATTCTCACCTGGGCGGCAGCGCTGAGACGCTTGGGAGTTAAAGAAGGATGTAAGGTAGCCGTCATGCTGCCCGATCCGATCGATTCACTCGCCTGCTGGCTTGGTCTCGCGTGGCTGAGGGCAGTGGAGACACCTATTAATTTGCAGTTCCATGGCAGGATGCTTACTTATGTCATCAATGACGCTGCCGCTTCCTTTGTCGTGACTGCCGAACGATTCCTACCAGTAATTGCTGCGGTAGCGGCAGACTTAAAGGAGGTGTGCGCGATTGTCGTACCAGATTTAACTGAACCGGTCAGGGTACCGTCCGTCCCACTTGTGGGCGGCGTAGACTTCTTTCGCGACGTCGAGCCAGCCTCCGACCTGACACCGCCATTGCGACACGATATTTCTACTATGATTTATACATCCGGAACGACCGGACCGTCGAAAGGTGTGCTTATCCCTTGGGGATTGTGGGCGGACTTACAGGAGACAACGGGGTCTCATCTGAATGAGCAAGATATAACTTATGATCCGTTTCCGATGTTTCACGGTGGAGGCAAGTCACTAGCACAGATAGCAATCAGATCCGGCGGTTCCGTAGTACTACGCGAGCATTTTCGTACAGATGCGTTTTGGGAAGATATTAAGCGCTGGGAGTGCACCTTCACGGCACTTCTTCCGGCGATGGCTGAATGGCTACTTGCGCGTCCGCCACACTCCGAAGACGATAAGAGTTCATTGCGGCGTGTCGGGATGGTACCGATCATTCCAAAGATTGAGGAGTTCAAAACACGCTTTCGAGTGCAGGTACAGACAAACTTTGGTATGACTGAGGCTGGCGTGCCGATCGGTACTGCTCCATTTACGTCTGATGTCACTGGAAATTATCGTAGTTGCGGCCGTATTGGACCTAGCTATGAAGCACGCATCGTCGATGCCTACGATTACGATGTGGCGGATGGGGATGCGGGTGAACTTGTGCTGCGCTCCAAACTTCCTTGGGGCCTCATGTGCGGATATTTCGGCCGACCTGAGGTTACAGCAAAGGCATGGCGCAATGGCTGGTTTCATACTGGAGATGTATTTTGCCGTGATGCTGACGGGAATTTCTACTTTGTAGACCGGATGAAGGACGCGTTACGGCGACGTGGTGAGAATATTTCTTCTTTCGAAGTTGAGGCGCTGGTTAACGAACACTCAGATGTACTCCAGTCCGCAGTCATTGGTGTACCGTCTGAGTTTGGTGAAGACGAGATCAAAGTCTATATCGTTCCGCGTCCTGGTGTATTGCCGAATCCCAAGGCGCTACTCGATGAACTTGCCGAACATATGCCGCGATTTATGGTGCCACGCTACCTTGAGTTTATCGAACAACTGCCCCGTACTGAAGCCACGTTGCGCGTGCAAAAAACAAAGCTCAGGGAGGAGTGGCGGAATGTCCGTACGTGGGATCGGCAGATAGGTCAGTTCCTAGGTACCGATACTTCAGCGTAAGCTCTTCTATCGAGGCAGCGGTCTAGTCAGCTACCTAAGATAATCTCTACTTTATTGGAGAACCCTTCGCGAAGGATCTATCTTGCGTACTGTGTTATCCGGGTGCGTTTCTACTTCGGGTAGTGGTCTATACAGCAGCCAGGAGATTGATGCGGTACGCATGAGTCGCCATGGCTGCAGTGCGGATATGAGGAAGAAAGCGAATGCGGGTAGAAACCGCGCTGCAAGGCGCGTTTGATGCGGGTGGACCGATCCATCGAAAACTTGACGATCTGGCGAGGACCGCCCGGTTCATCGAAGAGGCGGGATTCGACGGGTGCACGGCGGCGGAAGTCGGCCACGATCCTTTCCTGCCGCTGCTGGTCGGCATCGAGCATACGACGCGCCTGACGTTCTGTCCCAACGTGGCTGTCGCCTTTCCGCGCAGCCCCTTCGTCACAGCCCAGATTGCCTGGGATCTACAGCAATTCTCGGCGGGCCGATTTCATCTGGGCCTCGGCAGCCAGGTCAAGGCGAACAACGTGCGTCGCTATTCGACCGCCTGGCCAGGACCGCCGGGTCCGCGCATGCGCGAATACATACTATGCCTGCGCGCCATCTTGCAGAGTTTCAATGCGGACAAGCCTACGTTTTTCGAAGGCGAACATTATCAGTTCACGATGCTCCAGCCGATGTTCAATCCCTATGTCCATCATGGGCCGTCCGAGCATCCGCATATTCCGATATATATCGCTGCAGTCAACCCTTACATGGCTCGCCTTGCCGGCGAGCTCGCCGACGGTATTCGTCCGCCCGGCTGGGTCACTGCGAAGTACTTCAAGCAGGTGCTGTTGCCGGCGATCGAATCGGGTTGCAAGAGCGCCGGGCGAACGTTGGCCGATATCGATCTCGTGGGCGGCGGCGTCACCTTGACAGGAAAAGATGCAGCGGAGATCGAAGCGAAAAAAAAGACCATGAGGGAATTCATCGCCTTCTTCGGCTCGACCCGCAGCTATCATGGCGTGTTCGCAGTCCACGGATGGGAGGATCTCGGTCTGCGCCTGCACCAGATGTCGCTCGAAGGCAATCACTGGGAAAAGATGGGCGAGTTGATCACCGATGACATGATCGAGGAGTTCGCCATCGTTGCCACCTACGATGAATTGGTTCCCAAGCTCAAGGCACAATGGGACGGCCTGTGTACAACCCTGAGCCTGCCCTATCATCTGCCCGTGCCGCAAGAGCAGTTGCAGTCGATGGTCGCCGAACTGCAAGGTCGGACGGTTTGACAAGCCGTCTAGATGACTCTGCGGATTCGTGAACGCCCGCCAGGCAACTTAGTCTGGTCAGACGATGTGGCCGCCGGACTGCGGCTCCTACTCTTTTCGACAAAGCCTTTACTTGCGGTTCTTGATGTCCAGCAAGCGAAAACGAGCGTGGCCCCAGCGACTCATGGTAGTCCGTTCTGGAGATCCAATGGAGAAGAACCATCGGCCGATCGCTGCCGCGCCGGATGCGCTTTCCTTGACCTGGGACGAGCCGGGCAACGGCGAGATCGAGTTGACGGAACTCAAACAACAGATTGCCGAAATGCTCGACCGTGAGGCCATCCGTCAATTGCCGATTTCCTATGCTCGTTTTGCCAGAACCAAGGACGTCGATGCGCTCGTCGGACTGTATGCGAAGGATGCGACGCTCGATGTGGCGGAGAACATGAGCATGCAGGCAGGTCCGTGTTCCGGCCTGGAGGCTATCCGCAAGACCTTGCGCGCCGACCTGCCGAGAATGGACTCCTACCCCTTCATCCACAGTCACCACTTCGAGATGCTGGGGAATGGCAGTGCCCAGGGCTTCGTATATATTGAGCTCCAGATATGCGTGGAGGGGCTTGGTGTATCGTATATCGGCTGCTACCAGGACCAGTATGTGAAGGAAGACGGCGTCTGGAAGTTTCGCTCGCGCAAGCTTTGCGCCATCCCCCTGCCGGCGCCGGCAGCGGGGCACGATTGATTATGAGGAGGATTCGTGTCGCTTTTTGGAATTCGCTTTGATCTGCGCAACCCGTCGTTCAGCGGGACCTCCATGGCCGAGCGTGTCGCGGCCGCACTCGAAATGGCGGAATGGGCCGATCGGCTGGGCGCACGCCAGATCGTGCTTGCCGAGCATCATGGTTCCGAGGACGGCTATCTGCCCAGCCCGCTGACCATGGGTGCCGCGATTGCGGCCAAAACGCGCCAAGCGGTCATTCGGCTGTTTCTGGCCGCCCCCTTCTATGACCCTTTGCGTCTGGCCGAGGATCTTGCGCTGCTCGACCTGATCAGCAAGGGACGCATCGATGTGAATCTCGTGGCCGGATACGTTCCCAGCGAGTTCGCCATGTTCGATGTGCCGATGTCCGAGAGGCCGGCGCGTATGACCGAGGTCGTCAAGACCCTCAAGCAGGCATGGAGCGGGGAGCCATTCGAGTATCGAGGCCGAACGGTGCTGATTCGCCCGGCGCCGTTTCGCCGCGGCGGCCCGCCGATTACGCTCGGCGGCAGCAGTGAAGCCGCCGCTCGCCGGGCGGCGCGCATCGGTGATGGTTTTGCTCCCGGCCTGCCGACGCTATGGGATTTTTACCGAGATGAATGTCTGAAGATCGGCAAGCCCGATCCGGGTCCGCCGCGGCGGGCCACGCCGGCCGTCACCATTTTGTCCCTGAATCCTCAGGAGGCCTGGGAGACACTGGCGCCGTACTTTCTCCATGAGACCAACGCCTATGGCGCCTGGGAGGCCACACGAGGCGGTGAAATCCTGCATCAGCAGGCGGCGGATGCCGCGGCGCTACGCAAGATGGGTACCTACCGCATCCTGACTCCTCAGGACTACCAGGAGGAGTTGCGCGCCGCTGGGGCAGCTGCCTTCACCATGCTGCATCCGATGGTGGGAGGGATTCCGCCGGAGCTTGCATGGGAGCATCTCCGCTTGTTTGAGCAGCATGTGCTCTCGGGAGGCGGTTGAGAGAGAGAAACTCTTTAAACGATGCGGATTGCTGTTTTCAACTCGGTCCGCTCGATATTTGCATACCCGCCAACCCGAAAAAAGTGGACAATCGGACCGTTGCGGGTCGTGCCGCGCCAACCGGCGGTGACGAAATGACGATACCAGGAGGTTTGGAGCGTATTGCGCACTATGCCGGGCAGGTAGAGAGTCAGGATCTGGCGCAGCTGCTTGCCGGGCGCCAAATGTCCATCGAGCGATTCTGCGAGCTGCTGGAGCTTATCTA
Organism: Steroidobacter denitrificans; assembly: GCF_001579945.1. NCBI lineage: Bacteria > Pseudomonadati > Pseudomonadota > Gammaproteobacteria > Steroidobacterales > Steroidobacteraceae > Steroidobacter > Steroidobacter denitrificans. The sequence goes on from NZ_CP011971.1 coordinate 861,412, forward strand.
TCAGGGTCCGACCGAGATCATCCCCTGCAGTAGCGCCATGATGCAGCTGCGCAGTTGGCTGCAGGCCAACGAGAGCGTTCTGGTCCTGCGCCCGCCCGGAGCCGATGCGATGGGCCTGGTCATGCGCGATGGGAATGATGGCTCGCAACTTTACAACTATATTTATACCCAGTTTCCGATTTTCTCGCTGGATCCGTTCCTTGGTCTGCCGGCGGATCAGGTGGTGACGCTCGACGAGGTCATCAATCACGAGACCTATGTCAAGGGCGAATTTTTCAAGCAATACGTCGAACCTCGTCAGGTGCGCTACATTCTCGCTGCCGATATTCATGGAGGGCAGGGCCGAGAGTTCCGGCTGCGCTTCACACGTCCGCCGGAAGCGCAGGATTTCTCGGCAAGCGACAAGGCGTTCGTGCAGGTGCTCGTCCCGCACTTCAAGCGAGCATTGGATCTCCACACCCGGCTTGGACAGGTGGAAGCCGAGATGCGTCTTTATGCCGATGTCATGAGCAGCATGCTGGTGGGTTCGGTCATTCTTGACGAGACGGGAACGGTGCTACGCACCAATAGCGTTGCACAGGCGATTCTCGCCGATCGCGACGGCCTCACTCTGGTGCAGAACACCCTCATCGCCGGATATCGCACCGAAAATCGGGAGTTGCGGCGCCTGATCCGCCAGGCTCTGGAGATGCCGCCCGGGCAGCCGGCCGTCGCCGAGGCGCTCTCTATTCCCCGCCCCTCGGGACGCGCGGCGCTGAGTCTGCTGGTTCGTCCCATACCGCTTTCGGAGCGTCTGGATGGGGTGAAACGCCCGAGTGCCGCTGTTTTTATCCGCGATCCGGAAAGAAACCTTCATCCCTCCTTTGAGCTTGTGCAGCGGCTTTTCCACTTCACTCCCGCGGAAGCGAAACTCGCTCTGCTGCTCACCGATGGGCTTTCGCTCGACGAGGCGGCCGAGGAGATGGCGATCCGCAAGAATACTGCGCGAGCGCATCTTCGTTCGATTTTCTCCAAGGCGGGCGTGAAGCGCCAGATCACTCTGGTGCGGCTGCTGTTGAACAGCGTTGCCTCGATCAGTTGAGGATTTCTTCCACATCGTGCGCAAGGATTGCGTCGCCGCGTCGGGATTGTTGCAATAACACGATTAGACTGTCGCAGTTTTGATTATTGTCATTGCTTGGAGTTGCTTCTTAGACTTCATCTAAATTGATTGCACCCACCGGAGAGACATGAAATGGAAATGAACGACATGGTGATCGTCAGCGTCGATGACCACATCATCGAACCGCCGACGATGTGGGATCAGCATCTGCCTGCCAAGTACCGCAGTATCAAGCCGCAATGGAAGGAGCGTGCCGACGGTTCGCAGTACTGGGTGATGGAAGGGCGGATCCTGCAGAATTTCGGGCTGTGCGCTGCGGCCGGGCGGGTGCGCGAGGAATTGGGCTCCGAGTCGGAGCGCCTGGACCAGATGCGCCCCGGTTGCTGGGATATCAAGGCCCGCATCGAGGACATGAATGCCAACGGCATCATGGCGGCAGTGAATTTTCCCACCTACGTGGATCTCGACGGCTCATTCTTCCAGACGTTGCCCAACCAGGAAAATGCCCTGGTTCTGCTGCGTGCCTACAACGACTGGCATATCGATGAGTGGTGCGGAAGCTACCCGGGCCGCAATATTCCGATGGCGATCATCCCTTTCTGGAATATGGATGCCGCCGTGGCTGAGATCAAGCGAGTGGCGGCCAAGGGCTGCCGCGCCATCAGCATGTGCGATAACCCATCATTGAAGGGCTGTCCCAGCATTCACAATGCCTACTGGGAGCCTTTGTGGCGCGCCTGTGCCGAACACGACATCGTCATCAATCTTCATATCGCATCCGGTGCGCGGGCACCGCATGCCTCCATGGAATCGCCGATCGACTGCTGGATCATCAGCATGCCCATGGCAATCGCGAATTCTGCGGCCGACTGGCTGTTTCTGAGCGCACTCGATCGCTATCCCAACCTCAAGATCTCGCTCGCCGAGGCGGGCATCGGTTGGATACCCGCGCTGATCGAGCGCGCGGACTTCGTCTACAATCACCATCGCGCCTGGACGCATGCCGATTTCGGACCCGGCCGCCTGCCGAGCGATCGTTTTCGCGAGCATTTCCTCACCTGCTTCATCGAGGATAACTTCGGCCTGCGCAATATCGATGCCATCGGCGAGAAGAACATCGCCTATGAATGCGACTATCCGCATTCGGATTCGGTATGGCCGCATACACCCGAACGGCTGTACGACAGCGTCAAGCATCTGCCGGATGCCACCATCGACCGGATCACTTACGCGAATGCGCTCGAGGTGTTCAAGTTCGATGCCGTCGGCATGCTCGGCGGCCGGCAGAACTGCACGGTGGGTGCGCTGCGTGCCCAGGCGAAGCATGTGAATACGGAGCCGGTATCCTTCGGCGGCATACACCCGCTGGCGCCCGGTGAGAAGCCGCGCCCGGTGACTTCCGGGGATGTGGCCCGGGTTGTCGAGGCGCTCAACAAGTCGGCTGCCTGAGCCGACGGGCACGCCGGACGGTCCGCCCATCTGCTGGGCCGATCCGGCGCTGCTCTCAGCCGGCATTGTTTTTCGGCGTCGCTCGGGTTCGCCTCTGCCGCGTTCTTCGCGGATAGTCCGATCAGACGATTTCGCAGCCGGCCGTTCAAATACAGTGGCATACCTTTGTAACCGGTACGCCCGCGATTTCAACGCGGCCGACGGTAAGAGGGAGCTGCATGCATTTCGAGCCCAACTCCGGCGACGGTGCCTTTCGTGCCGAAGTGCGCGAATTCATTCGGCAGCATCTACCCCCCGACATGGCTCGCCGCAGCTATATCTGTTCCCAGCCCCCGGATATCGAGGACTTTCGGCGCTGGCAGGGCATCCTGCACGATCGTGGCTGGGGTGCGCCGCATTGGCCGCTCGAGTACGGCGGCACCGACTGGACGGCGATGCAGCGGCATATTTTCATGGAGGAAATCTATCGCGCCGATGCCATCGACTATGGCTGGCAGGGTACGCACATGATCGGCCCCGTGCTGATCGCTTTCGGCTCGCAGGCGCAGAAAAAGCGCTTTCTACCGCCCATGCTGCGGGGCGAGGAAATCTGGTGTCAGGGATTCTCGGAGCCGAATGCCGGTTCGGACCTCGCCAGCCTGCGCACCCGCGCCGAACTCGTGGGCGATGAATGGGTGATCCACGGACAAAAGATCTGGACCAGTGATGCATCGGAGGCGGACTGGGGATTCTTTCTGGTGCGCACCGATCCGGAGGCCAAACCGCAGCGCGGCATCTCGATGCTGCTCGTGCCCATGAACGCAGCAGGAATCCGCATTCGTCCGATCGAGGCGCTGAACGGCGGACGCGATCTGAATGAAGTGTTTCTGGACGGGGTGCGCGTGCCATGCGAGAACCTGGTCGGTGAACCGGGGAAAGGCTGGACCTATGCCAAATATTTGCTGGAAAAGGAGCGCACTGCCAGCGCCTATCTGTATCGCAACAAGCGCGAGCTGGAGAAGGCGAAACAGATCGCCCGCGCCGAGCACACCGCGGGGATGCGGCTCATCGACACGCCGGAATTCGCCCGCAAGATTGCCCGCGTGGAAGCCGATTTATTGGCGCTGGAATGGTCGGTGCTGCGCATCCTGGCCGGAGAGAAGAACTTGCATGATGCGGACGCCGTGGTCTCGGCGCTCAAGATCCGCGGCTCGGAAATGCAGCAGCGTGTCGCCGAACTGCAGCTCGATGCGCTCGGTCCGCGTGCACTGCGGGTGTTCGATCAGCAGGATCGCAGTGCCGAGGTGATCGAAGGCACACCGCTATGGCCATCGTATGTGCCGGGCCGCCTGGGCCAGTTCCTGTACGCACGCGCAGCGACCCTTTATGGAGGTACGCGCGAAGTGCAGAAAAACATCATTGCCCGCCGCGCGTTCGGACTGTGAGTTGCACGATGGATTTCAATCTCACCGATGAACAGGAGATGCTGCGCGAGGGTGCGAGACGATTCCTGCGTGAGCATTACGGCTTCGAGCAGCGCCGCGCAATATCGGCGCATCTACCGGGTTTTTCCGTCGAATGCTGGAACAGCTATGCCGAACTCGGCTGGCTTGCGCTCGGCCAGCCCGAAGATGCCGGCGGCTGGACATGCTCATTCGTGGAAACGGCGATTCTCATGGAGGAATTCGGCCGTGCGCTGGCGCTCGAACCCTATGTTTCCACCGCCGTGCTGTGCGCGCGTATCCTTGAGCGCTGCGGCAATGTCGAGGCACGACGCTCGATGCTCACCGCGGTGGTGGAGGGGAAGGTCCGTTTGGCGCTGGCACATCAAGAGCCGGGCGGTCGTTACGATGCTCGGCCGATTTCCGTCGTCGCCACGCGCAGCGGCGATGACTTTGTGCTGCAAGGCTGGAAGAGCGGTGTGCTCGATGCTCCGGCGGCGGATCACTTGATCGTCTCGGCGCGGCTCGAAGGCGAGGAGAACCCGGCACTGTTCCTGATCGATGCCGCCGCTCCTGGCCTGCGCATGAATGCCTACCCTCTCATCGACGGCACCCGGGCCGCGGATGTCGGGTTCGAGGCGGTGCAGGTATCCGCCTCGTGCAAGCTGGCCGAGGGCAGCGTCGTGGACGAGCTTTTGCAGGAAGCGCTGGATCGTGCGACGCTGGCACGCGTTGCCATGGCTCTGGGCGCCATGGAGAGCGTAGTGCAGCTGACGGCGGAATATCTGCAATCGCGAGTGCAGTTCGGGCAACCGATAGGGCGTTTCCAGGCGCTGCAGCACCGTCTGGCGGAAATGTTCGTCGAGGTGCAGGAGACCCGCTCCATACTGTATTGCGGACTGGCACATGTGGACGCGGAAGCCGCACAGCGCAGCGCCATGGTTTCCGCCGCCAAATACGTCACGGCGAATGCGGCGCGAATCGTCGGCAGTCAGGCGATCCAGCTGCATGGCAGCATCGCCATGACGGCGGAGTACGCGGCCGGCCACTACTACAAACATTTATTCGCCTTCGAGAAGATCCACGGCGATGCGGATTGGCATCTCGATCGCTTCGCCCGTCATGCCGCCGTCTAAGATCGTCTGGTTGCGAGAGACCCATGCAGCTGTCGTATACGCCTGAGGAAGAACAATTTCGTCATGAAGTGCGTGCCTGGCTGCGGGCGAACGTGCCGCGCGGCAAGCGTCCGCGCACAGGGCTTGCTCTGCGTGAATACGATCTCGCCTGGCAGCGCCGCCAATACGAGGGCGGCTGGGCGGGTATCTCCTGGCCCACCGAATACGGCGGACGAGGACTGTCGCTCACACAGCAGGTGATCTGGTATGAGGAGTGTGCGGCTGCTCATGCGCCCGTGGGCGGCTCGACCTTCGTGGCGCTTTCGCACGCCGGCCCGACGCTGATCGTGCGCGGTACCGAGGAACAAAAGCGTTTTCATTTGCCGCGCATCCTGAAGGGCGAGGCGATCTGGTGCCAGGGTTTTTCAGAACCGAATGCCGGTTCGGATCTCGCCGGTCTCAAGACCCAGGGGAGAGTCGAGGGTGATCACCTGGTCGTGAACGGCTCCAAGATCTGGACTTCGTATGCGGCGATGGCCGATTGGCAGGAACTGCTGGTGCGCACCGATCCGGGCGCGCAGCGTCACAAGGGCCTTACCTGGGTGATCTGCGATATGCACGCTCCGGGCATCACCATCCGAAAGATTCCCACCATGTCCGGCACCGGTAATTTGTGCCAGGTGTTCTATGATGAGGTACACATTCCCCTCGCCAACGTGGTCGGGGAAGTGAATGACGGCTGGAACGTGTCCATGACCACGCTGGGCTTCGAGCGCGGCACAGCCTTCATCGCCCATCAGATTCATCTCGCGGCGACCCTGGAGAAACTGTATGCGCTGGCTCACAAGATCGGTGGGCCGGATGGCCGCGGCCGCGCCATCGAGGATGGCGCCGTGGCCGAGCAGTTGCTGAAGCTGCGGGCCGAGGTGGCTGCGTTGCGCGCCATGACCTACCTCAGCGTCTCGCGCGGTGCGCGCCAGGCGGTGCCCGGTCCGGAGGGTAGTATCATTGCACTCTGCTACGCGGAACTGTCCAAGCGGGTCTACGCCTTTGCCGTGGAGTTGTTGGGTAACGAGGGATTGGAGATGCACGCCGAGAATCCGGATTGGCTCACCGACTACCTGGATGCGTTCAAGAACACCATCGCCGGGGGCACCTCCGAGATTCGTCGCAATGTGATCGGCGAGCGCTTCCTGGGACTGCCGCGCGGCGGGCGCTGAGCACGAGAATTGCCATGATCGATCTCCTTCCTTCCGAAGAGCAGCAACAGATCGTCGACAGCGTCGTCGCCTTCCTGACAGAGGAGTTGCCTCTGGCTCGGCTGCGTCCGGGTCCCGACGGTGAGCGGCCGGCCGATATCGGCATTTCCACCGAGCGATGGCGCCATATCGCCGGCTTGGGATGGTTCGCGCTGGGTGTGCCGGAAATTCAGGGCGGCGCCGGATACAGCGTGGTCGCGGAAATGCTCCTGGCCCGCGAGCTAGGCCGTTATGCGGTGTCGCCGTCGATCGCCGCGACGATCGCGGCGGTACATCTGGCCGCGGCCACCGGCAGTGAACTCCTGACGGGTTTCATGGCCGGCGATCTACGCGTCGCCTTCGCCAACCGTTTATGCGCCGACAGCGACGAGTATCACTTGATCGATGCCTGCGGCGCCGATCATTTCCTGGTGCTGGACGGCATGCAGACGCGGCTCTACGAGGCAGCCGTTTTCAACGATGCCAGATCCGTGATCTCCCTGGACGATGCCGTCACCCTCGAGCGTGCGCATCTGGCCCCGGGGGAGCGAGCGTTGTTGCAGGAGACCGATGGTGGTATTGCGCAGCGGGTTTCATTGCTCAACTCCGCGCAGCTGCTTGGCGTGGCCGAGGCTGCATTGCAGCTGACCGTGGACTATGCCAAGGTGCGTGAGCAGTTCGGGCAGGTCATCGGTTCGTTCCAGGCGATCAAGCATGCCTGCGCCGACATGGCGGTACGGGTCGAGGCCGCCTATGCGCAGGTTTTTTTCGCTGGCCTGTCGCAGGCGAGCCTCCAGCCCGATACGGCTTATCAGATTGCCGCGGCGAAGCTGATCAGCGCCGAGGCGGCATTGACGAATGCGCGTTCCGGTATCCAGATCCATGGCGGCATCGGCTTCACCGCCGAGTGTGACGCACACGTCTTCCTGAAGCGTGCCCATTTGCTGGGCCGGTTGGGCGGCGAGCGGCGTTGGATTCGTGAAACGCTCCTGGCGAACACCGCGGAGGCCGAGTGACCATGAGTGAGATGGAGTTGCCGCGCAGCATCCCGCACGTCGTACTGCGAGCGGCGCAGCTCCATGGCGATAAACCGGCGATCGTCGATGGCGCACGGCGTATCAGCTATCGGCAGCTGCGGCAGCTGATGCTGCAAGCCGCCGCTGCCTTTCGTGCGCTGGGGCTGCAAAAAGGCGATCGGGTCGCAGTCTGGGCGCCGAACCAGGCGGAGACGATCGTCGCGGCTCTCGGCGCGCAGGCGGCCGGCGGCTGTATCGTGCCGCTCAATACGCGCTTCAAGGGCGGCGAAGTCCAGTACATCCTGAATCAGAGCCGGGCACGCATCCTGGTGATGACCGAGGTCTTCCTCGGTCATTCCTATCCGCAGATGCTCGAAGGTGTCGATCTGCCTCATCTCGAACATCGTGTGCTGCTGCCCTCGGAAGCAGGCGACGGTGACTGGGATCGCCTGCTCGAGGATGCCCAAGCCGGTAGCGCCGCAGCTGCAGCCGCCCTCGAGGGACTGACGGGCGAGGAACTCTCCGACATCATGTTCACTTCGGGCACCACCGGCAATCCCAAGGGAGTGATGACCACGCATCGCCAGAACGTGGCGGTGTATCGCGCCTGGTCGGACAGCGTCGGACTGCGCGAGGACGATCGCTTCGCCATCATCTATCCCTTCTTTCACTGCGCCGGCTACAAGGCCGGCTGGCTGGCGACCTTCATCTGCGGCGCCACCATCTACCCGGTCGCGCAGCTGGAGGTGAAGCCGCTTTGCGAGCTGGTGGCCGCGGAAAAGATCAGTTTTCTTCCCGGACCGCCGACACTGTTCCAGACCTTGCTCAGCACACCGCCGGCAGACCGCGCCGGCCTGCGCTCCCTGCGCGCCTCGGTCACGGGCGCGAGCATGGTGCCGCCCTCCATGATCGAGCGTATGCGCAGCGAACTCGACATTGCCACGGTGATCACCGGCTATGGCCTGACGGAAGCCTGCGGCACGGTGACCATGACCAGTGCCGGCGATCCCGCGGAGCTGATCGTGCGTTCCTGCGGCAAGGCGATTCCCGGCGTCGAACTGCGCTGCGTGGATGAGCGGAATCGCGAGGTTCCCGTGGGCGAGGCGGGAGAGGTGGTGGTACGCGGCTACAATGTGATGCTCGGCTATTTCGAGGATCCGGACAACACCGCCAAGGCCATCGATGCACAGGGCTGGCTGCATACCAACGACATCGGCGTTCTGGACGAGAACGGCTACCTGCGCATCACCGATCGCAAGAACGACATGTTCATCGTCGGCGGCTTCAACTGCTATCCGGCGGAAATCGAGCGCATCATGTGCGGCAATCCGGACTACATGCATGTAGCCGTGGTCGGGGTACCCGACGATCGCCTGGGCGAAGTCGGCAAGGCCTATGTCGTGCCCCGATCCGGGGCTGTCGTGACGCCGCAAAGCGTGATCGCCTGGTGCCGCGACGCCATGGCGAATTACAAGGTGCCGCGCTATGTCGAAGTCGTGGACACGTTGCCCACCAATGCCATGGGCAAGGTGCAGAAGTTCAGGCTGCGGGATGATGCCGGCTCACAGAGCTCCGGGGGGGAGCCGGAAAAATAATACGGATGTCGTTGGAGCGTGTAAGGTTTCACGCAGTGAAGCTTTGACACGAATGCTCGTGGTAATGAACAAGCAGGTTTGACGGTTCGACGTCAGACCAGGAGGTGGCGACATGGCATTATTGCAGCATACGGTTGCCTGCTTTAAAGAGCTGATCCCTCCGCTTGATAGTGATGAGATCTGGACGGACAGGCGCGGCGTCCTACTGGAGATGAAAAGTGTTCCCTGGCCCAGTCCCTGGGAATGTCGAACATGTTATCCGGATGAGCATGTCATCGTATATTCGGTGACACCGATGCCCGAGAGGACAGAAGTCAACTATGAGGGCGTCTGGCCGAAGAATCAGTTTGTAGCTCACGGCACTGTGGCGTTCTTTCCGGCGGGCTTGCCCTTCGTAGGCCGCTCCGTCGGCGGTTCGAACTGTCTATTACGCTGCGGAATTCCCACCAATTACTTCGAGGAATTAATACAGCTTGATGGGCGCTGGACGGCAAGACAACTGATGGCGACAGCCGATATCACGGCTTTGAGTGTGCAGTCGACATTACGGCGTATCGCAGAAGAGATAGTGAATCCCGGGCTGGCGAGTGCATTACTAATCGAGGGGTTGATCAATACCTTGCTGGTCGATATCACCCGTCATCTCGACGGCTGGGCGCATACAACGCCAGAGCGCGTCGGTAAACTTGCGCACTGGCAGATGCAGCGTATCGAGGAACGATTAGAGAACCTTGCTGGAGGGCTACCGAACCTGGAAGATCTGGGGGACTTGTGTGGTATCGGATCGCGGCAGCTCATGCGTGCCTTTCAGGCAACTACCGGTACGACTGTCTACGAGCATATCAGAGCACTGCAATTGGTGCGGGCACGTCGGCTTCTTGTGCGCAGTGATCTGCCGCTCAAGCAAATTGCATATGAACTTGGCTATGCACATGCCGCGAGTTTTTCGGCTGCATTCCGCCGAGAAAGTGGCGAAACCCCAGGGAATTTTCGCCGTCGGCAGCGCGGTGTTTGAAGTGGAATCTCATCGGCACCGGCACGGATGACCCGGTATGAAGTGGCAGTAGATGAAAATTTGATACAACAACTAGTTGGTATCAAACTTGATTATGACTACATGGATCAGTAATAAAATATCGGTTGTGGACTGTAGCAGGATCATTAGTGGGGCAGACCTGGTGATCGGTATCTCATAATATTTTTGTAATGACCTAGTACTTCTTGCACCGGTCAGGGCGCCAAAGTATACGCTTGTGCGGGTGTTTTCATCGCCAGCGTCTGATGGAGACACTGAACGTTGTAGAATTGAATCCAGTCGGCAATCATGCGGCTTGCATGCTGCAGACTCTCGAACCGGTGCCAGTGAATGCACTGCTCCTTCAGGGTGAGTATTATGCGCTCTACCATGCCGTTCTGCGGCGGGCTGGGGGCGTGATGAGCTCCTGCTTCAAGCCATGGCTACGAACCAATCGGGTGTAGTTCCGCTCTGGTAAATACCAGAGCGTTGTCAGAACGTAGCAAAAACGGTACTGGCACACGTCCCGGCGTACCATAGCGTCTGTTCGAGCGCTGCCATCGCCGTCGTTGCTTGCCCGCTGCGTGATAGTTACCAATCCAGAAGCTCACGCGTATAACAATCGATCACCAAGGCCAGGGCTAACCAACCATCGCGACCATCCCATACCCGACACAGATCGCTCGCCCAGCCCAGATCCGTAGCGTGTGCAACTGGGGGCAACGATCCGACCCTGGAGTGCCGTCCTACGACACGCTTGCGTACCTGCCCTCTTGATCTGAAAGATGCGTTGTACCGTGTACTTGTTCATCTCGAGCAATCCAGCCACAGTACGATAGCCGAATGAGGGATTCTCCTCGATCAGCTCATTGATGGACCTGTACAGCTCCTGCCTGACTTTCAGTGGTGCCTTGATCGGCGGCATCACACCTATGCAGCGGCTAGCCATGGCCGCATAGTCCTACTTCTCAGACCTACGGAAAGGGGGAGGAATTACCAAACCACCGACTATTAATGTGTTTAAATTCTAAAGAAATAACTGGCCGTTTATCGTTATCTTCGTGTTATACCGCTCGTTCATATAGTCGTTTTCTCTCGGTGAGGACCCATACATGTAGGTGCGATTATTCATGTCGCTGCTTCGATATTATGACGCCGGGAGCTAATTAGCTTAGATTGAATTTCTGTCGAAGACTGAGCTATCTTCTTTAGCAGATCTCCGTTGAGAGGCTCAATTGATTTGTGTAGTGATAGTCAATCCGTCCTGGCAGAGGCTCGGCTTAACGGTCATCCGATCGGTAGAGTGTGGGGTTGATGTGGTTTGGTAAACCACACTCATACGTGCAACCATCAATTATTCGTAATTTGAGCCATAGGTTGCTTCGTTCGCGCAGGTCCCAGACAGATCCTGAGGTAGAAACGTTAGTCAGTATCGAACTTATCAGTATTAAGGCTGCTGGCTGAATCTAAAGAGACCATTGCTACTTATCCTATGTTCTAACCCATTGGGCCATACGACAAGGTCGAAGGTTCTACCCATTATGCATCTAAAGAAACATAAATCTTACTGGACTGCAGATGACGATTTTATAGGGGAAGATATCAATGAATAATCGAGTATATGACGCATCAAATCTTGATTTGCGTACGTCGCTTCTTGCGGGAGTATCAGTACTTACGCTCATGCCGCTGGCACAGGCGCAGCCGCAGGCTGTCGATCAGCGTCCGGTACTCGAAGAAATTATAGTCACCGCTCAGAAGCGAGAGCAAAGTCTACAGGATGTGCCTGTTGCAGTAACTGCAATCGATTCTGAAGCAATTGTCGTCAATCGTGTCGAGAATGTTAGCGATCTCAGTGCGCTTGTTCCAAGTCTTACCGTACGACAAGGCGCTGGCGGCAGCCAGATTCCTCAGTATTCGATGCGTGGCATATATACATTTGGATCTGCAGTTGGTACCGATAAGGGTATATCACTTTATATCGATGGGGTGTACGTGCAGAACGCAGCAGGATCACTCGTAGATCTTGCGGATATCGAGCGGATCGAAGTGCTTCGTGGCCCCCAAGGCACGCTTTTCGGTCGCAACTCCACGGGTGGAGCCGTCAGCATCATCACGCGCAATCCAACGGGTGAATTTGGTATCCGCCAGGAGCTCACTGGTGGCAACTATAATCAGTTTCGTTCCAAAACGCGTATCGACTTCTCGCAAATGGGGCCGCTCAGTCTGTCACTATCCTATCTATACTCTGAACGTGATGGCGATACGCGCAATCTTGGTGCGGGTACCGTTTGGGATCATGGTCCAGCAAGTGGCAACGCGTACGGACTACTAAGATCGCCAGACCGCCTCGGTGATAAAAAGGTCAAAGGTGTATTCGTTGCTGCCAATCTAGATCTGCATCCGGATTTTGACCTGTCGTACAAGTTCGATCACTCTGATACAGATCACACACCAACCGCGGTAGGAACGGCATATTTAGCGACACCGGCAACAGCAGGCTATGGTGGTGTGCCGCCTTCGAGCGTTCCTTATACTTTTTACAATGCCAGCCCAAACCCACTCACACCGATCACGAACAAGCGACCAAAGGCAGTAAATAATTGGTATACAACAGAGTCTTTCGCTAAGACGTACGGTCATAATCTGACCGCTCATTGGCAGCTTAGCGATGATCTGGCACTGAAAAATATTCTCGCTTACCGAAAGACAAATCTCTACGCGAATAATCAGCTCGATGGGCTGGGTGGGTTGGTGGTCCCCGGTGCCGGAATACCGTTTGTCTTCGTTGCCTCTAATGCCGGAGCTACCGAGAAGCAATGGAGCAACGAGCTGCAGCTCAATCTAACAGCAAATCATTTCAATCTCACCTCAGGTATTATTTATTTTCAGAACGATCAGGAAACCGCTGGTATTCCTGGCGAATTTAATACCTTGGCAGGCGCTGCCATTACCGGCCAAGGTACTGCCACGCCTGGTCCGTTCGTAGTACCTGCAAACACGGGATATTTCCTGCCGAATGTAAAAGCGAAATCCCAGGCCTTATATGTTCAGCCTGAAATTCATCTGCATGATAAGGTCGATCTCGTTCTTGGCTATCGCATTACGAAAGACAAGAAAAATGGTACAGAAGTGGTGCCTGGCTCGGTGCAGCCATATGAACCTTCCCTCGGGCGTTCATCACCTATTCGTTATAAGGATGATCGCAGTACCTATCTTGTAGGACTGAACTATAAGCCCACGCAGGATATGCTGGCCTACATCAAATATGCAACTGGCTATATATCTGGTGGACAGCTCGCTACGATCACCTTTGCACCGGAGACCGCTAAGTCTATTGAAGGCGGCCTGAAGACAGAGCTTTTCGATCGTCGCTTACGCAGTAACGTTGCTGTATATCGCGTCAAATATGGTGCTATCCAACAAGCAACACTTGGGTCTCTTACCGGTATTCCTTCAGCTACTGATTTTGGCCAAGCTATCGTACCGAGCGCTGATGCCACTGCATACGGTATCGAATGGGAAAACACATTGGTACCGGTAGATCGTATGCTCTTGGGGGCTAATGTCAGCTACATGCGTTTCAAGTTCGATCAAAACACTATATTTAGTGGCTTTAAGTATAACGGTGGCGTACCCGGTCACAATGAGTTCAATCGCCCCAAGTGGAGCGGTAATCTCTTTGCACAGTATGACAGTCCAGAAGTCATAGGTGGGGGTTATCTGTCTGCGCGTATCGATGGGCGATTCATTAGTAGTCATCTAATGGCATTTGATACCTCGCCTGGCAATGGTCCTGATGCTATGGAAGATCCCTTGCTTCGACGTGCTGACACCGCACCATCACGGTGGTTGGTAAACTCACGTTTAGCTTTGCGTGATCTCGACTTTAAAGGCTCCAAGATCGAGTTAGGACTCTGGAGTAAAAATCTTTTTGATGACAAGAGTGTAATACAAGCAACGAATTTAGGTTTTGCCACTGCAGTGATTTATCAAGATGCACGAACTTATGGGTTAGATATAAATGTGGAGTTTTAGGAACTACTGGGCGATCTACAAGGTATAGATAATGGCTGTGGGGAGGGATCCCCAGTAAGGTGAGTCACACAAGTGACCCAACAACGTGGGTGCTCGTTTGCGGTGAGATTCTTGAAGTGTGGGCCAGTAGATGAGCTTTGCCAGCTGCAAAGCCCAGCCGATATGATTCTATTGTTGTAGATAACGCTCTAACTCTAACCTAAGGTCTTCGGTGATATACGGCTTGTGTCCTGGTGTAATCAGTCGTTGTGTGAATTCTATTTCTATATAGATGCACCAGTCATATGCTCGTGACACCGATCAGGCTGCACGGCAGAGTGGATATCCATGTGCTAGAGCTCTATGGATTGAGCCGGTAGACAGACTTCTACATTGCACAAGCATTTCAGAGTGTATTCATTACATAAACGCCGAGATAGCCGGGTATTCAGCAGTCGGTGGAGGAGCTACATAATGAAATTATCGGTGCGATATTGAGTGGTCTGATACATCGTTTTTTGACTCGTTGATAACTCGCATCCGATGCAAAATTCTTCTAGTTTGCGAAGACAGACAGGCATATTCCATGGATGGTGGATCGTCGGTGTCGCTTTGCTGGCACAGGCAATTACAACCGGGCTGGTTATCTACTCCTATGGCTTGTTGGTAATGCCGATCGGCACTGAATTCGGTGCGAATCGTTTCGAGATGATGTGGGGAAAGACTGGCCTGTCACTGATGACAATATTGGTGTCACCGTTCTTCGGTACATTACTTGATCGTTACTCTGCTCGTCTACTGATGACTCTCGGTGTTCTCGCCTTGAGTTCTACTTTTATTTGGATCTCAATTTCGAGTACGCTGTGGGAGTTTGTGTTTGCCTTTGCCGCGCTGTCTGCCGTCGCCATGGCGCTGCTCGGGACGCTTGGAACCAGCGTGTTGGTGACGCGCTGGTTCCGTAACAAGCGTGGCCGTGCGTTGAGCTTGACCGCGCTAGGAAGCTCTATCGGTGGACTATTTATTCCTTATCTGTTTCAAGTTCTTATCGATACTTTCGGTTGGCGTACAGCCTGTGCATGGTTTGGGGCTGGTACCGCGGTCCTTCTGTTACCCTTGGTTTTCATCTTGGTCCGTAATCGACCTGCAGACCTCGGACTATATCCTGATGGTACAGTAACAACGACAGAAGTTGCCGCTCAGGCGCTATCTGAACCTACGTCGGTAGACGGCCTACTGCTGAGTAAGCGATTCTGGCAACTCGCCATTGCTATAGGTGCAGTGTTTGCCGTAAGTGCGGCTTTACTTGTGAATATTGTTCCATATGCTCAAGGACAGGGCATTGTTTCCCAACACGCTGCTCTCTTGATATCTGCTTACGCCATCAGCGGTATCGGCGGTAAATTATTGTTCAGTCTTATCGCTGACCGTGTTGATCTGAAGATGTCACTGCAGATCGCCATGGCTTTGCTGGTGCCACCTATCGTCACGCTGACACAAACAGATACATATAAAACAATGCTTATTTGTTCTGTACTCCTAGGTATGGTCTCTGGGGCCCTCATGCCCGGTTGGACTGCACTGCTAGCTCACCTGTACGGGCCGATACACTACGGCAGGGTGATGGGACGTATGCTACCAGTCACAGGCGTCATGGCTACCGTAATCGTTCCTCTCGTGGGATATCTATTCGATCGTAGCGGTAACTACAATACTGCTTTCTTTTGTCTCGCGACGTTCGTGATTATAGCGATCGTATTGTTGGTATCGATGCGAGAAAAGTAAATATATCGACGTTTTTGTTTACTCGGTTGCCATCCTAGCAGGGTAAAGACCAGTGATTTCTGCTTGTCGATCTTAGTCGCCTTCCGTTAAACCTAGCGCTGGTATTTGATGGAAAGGAATATGATATGAATTCCATTGGTGTCAAGGTAGAAAATCGCCTACTCCCTTTCTCTCGTTCTATCAGTCAATCTGCTCGTATAGCCTTAGAGCAATGTGTTTCTCCAGACGGTACACCACTTAATAAAAAAAACTATCCTGATCATAATGATTTTGTCGGCTGGCAATGCTTTATTAAAGCGCTCGACGTAAATCTAGATCACATGGTACAGAGGTACTCTGCTAACCTTACAGCCGAAATAAAAACAACTGAAATAGCTGGTTGTACAGTACATATAGCGACCCCTAAAAATTTGATTTCAGGGACAAAAATCTATCTTGATATTCATGGTGGAGCACTAATTAGCGGATCAGGAAATTTCTGTAAGTGGGGTGCACGTCGTATAGCGGAAACTCATGGAGTGCGATGCTATGCGGTAGATTATCGTATGCCTCCGACTTATCCTTATCCAGCACCACTTGATGATTGCCTTGCTGTATATCGTAATTTGATTGGGCAATTTGGCGCTGAAAATCTAATAGTCGGAGGTGCCTCCGCTGGAGGCAATCTTGCTGCAGCACTGATGCTTCGTGCTCGAGATGAAGGATTGCCTCTGCCCGCATCTCTGGTTCTACTGACGCCTGAATTAGATTTGACAGAGTCCGGTGATAGCTTCGAGGTCAACGTTTTTGCAGATGTCATCCTTTGTGGAAGCTTGATGCCGGCTAATCAGCTTTACGCTAATGGATATGATTTAGGGCATCCACACGTCTCTCCCTTATTCGGAAGTTTTACCAAGGGATTTCCCCCAACGTTTCTTCAAACGGGTACGCGTGATCTATTTCTATCCAACGCTGTACGTATGCACCGGGCGCTTCGAAGAGCTGCTGTTACCGTAGAGTTGCATGTATTCGAGGGGATGCCACATGGAGTTATTTTTGGGTCTCCAGAAGCTGAAGATTTAGAAGAAGAGTTAAAGCGATTTGTCACGGATGCTTGGATGTGATGCGTGCCAGATAATATTTGCTGACTAATAATTGTTGGATTAAAGAAAATGATGAATGAGCAGGAAATCATCGAACATGGTCGAAAGATGTTCAAGAAATGCTATAACGGAGTCATTCCACTACCCGAGTCGGTTGCACCCGACAGCTTTGGCGAATTGAATCTGAAGTTGTTTCACGAGGTCTGGGGAGATGATCGTCTGAGCTTCAGAGACAAGCGCCTCCTCGTCATCGGTGTGATGGGTGGCCGTGCCGGTTCGCCTGATATGTTCGCCATTCATGCACGTTCGGCGTTGAAGAACGGAGAACTCACGATCGATGAGCTTCGAGCCTCGATGAAGGTACTCCTGAATTATGCGGGTGCACCAGCGACGTCACCGTTGTATCTAGCTCTTGAAAATATTATCAAGGAAAATGGAGGATAAAGTCGTCAAAGAATGGCGCTTTGGACAAGGATCAGTCGAGCGAGATGGGCATAGAGTGATAAGAAAATTACAAGAAATAACCTGATCGCGTTACCGTTCAGGTCATTCTTGAATCCTGATGTTCATTAGGATTATTGGCCACTGCGCGAAAAGTCTGAGAGAGCCCAGCTCCTGCTGTTCCAGTGGGAACTGGGTCTAGGTATCACCAGAAACTCTATACAGAACTCTCTATCGAGTTTGTGATGTCGTTAGCTCGATATTACGACATCTATAATTAAGTAATCGGAATTGAGTCGTATTCATAGGTTGAGCTAACCTCATCCTCAAAGATGTCTTGATCGCTCAGAATGACCTTTATGATAGTGCGCTAGACTTACCTCGCTTTTTGGAGATTTGTCATGACCGTCCTCCAAGATTATTCCGGTCCCTTCAATCCCGACCTTACCCTGGATGATTTTTCGCGAAACTTCTTGTGTCATCTTGGACGCGAGTACATGTTGCTCGGTATCCTGGTGGGGCGTACTGCTCATCCACCAGGTGCGGTTAAGGACAGTTATGCTCGCCTTGGAATCGAATCCTATATGGCAGCAAGTCCTATCTATTCGAAGCGTATGCAGCGATTAATGAATTTTGAAGGGGATGACGTCGGTACAGCTTTCAAGAATATGCAACTGGATATCGGCGCAGCACATCAATATATGGATTTCAATTTTCGTCTCGATTCACCCAACTATGGAGAATTCTGGGTGCATTGCGGATCGTTGTTGGAGGCTGAATTGGGCGGACCTCAGCGAGTCAAGACGATGTGCCATGACATTGAGGATCCAACTTTCGATGCAACGGCCGCGGCAATTAATCCGAGCATGATGATGCGAGCGATTCATCGTCCACCACGCAATTCAGATGGCAATGGTGAAGGGCGCTATCCGCACTGCCGCTGGAAGGTATTGATTGCAGATGGTACTAATGCCTTCGAGCAACATCCTAATCTTGCGGTAGTGCAGAAGGCGAAAATTGCATCGATTCCACTCGTCATGCCCAAGAAAGATCGGGAACCAGGTGGTTGGCAAGATTACTCCGGACCGTTCGAGCCACACGCCCAGCTGGAGGATTATTCTCACAGTGCTCTGGTCAAACTGTGCCAAGAATTCGGTGCTCAGATTCAGCTATTGGTGCGTGGCTACCTTCTGAGCGAAATGAATCACAAGGGAGCTGAAAGCGCCGCCGCGATGAGTCGGAGCATGTGGATCGGCCACGCCTGTATGGGCGCGTATCGGTTGCATAACTTTCTTGGTATCGAAGGTGATGATATCCAAACGATTGCTAAGATCGTCCAGCTACACCCTGATTTTCAACCACGTACCTACCTGGATCTACGGGTAGAAGTGATCGGTGATCAGCGTGCCAGGATCTCGGTCAATGACTGTCCAGCTCTACAGGAGGGTGACTCACTCAACTGGTTTGCTCAGATGTCATACGAGCCACATCCGGCGCTGAATGCTCTGGTGCGTATGATCAATCCGCGAGCGAGCTGCCGTGCGGTAGACGATCCTGGAGGCGCCCGTTACGCTTGGGACGTAATGATCGATCCAGCAGCTGAACCGCTTGCGCCACCAGCGGAGTTCGAAGCCGTAAAGGCTGGACGTTCACTCGCTTTTCAGTTTGAGCAGAGACGGCTATTGCGAACTTGACGCGATTACTAATGGAAGGATTCAGAATATGACTTACAAGGTGGTGCAATGGGCGACCGGTGGCGTCGGTATCGAGGCTCTGCGTGGAATCCTGCAGCATCCAGGACTGGAACTCGCCGGACTGCTAGTCCATAGCGAGGCCAAGGATGGAAAAGATGCCGGAATGCTCTGCGATATGCCGCGGGTTGATGTGATCGCTACCCGAGATAAGGAAGCCATCTTTGCGTTGGAAGCGGACTGCGTATGCTACACGCCGCAGCAACCCAATCTAGATGATGTTTGCCGCTTACTAGAGTCTGGAAAGAATGTTGTTACGACTTCTTTTCTCTTTCATCCAGCGTCGATGGAGACCGATAGCCTGCAGCGGCTCGAAGCTGCCTGCCGGCAGGGTAATTCATCGGTGCATGGAACAGGTATCAATCCAGGCTTTATCGCAGATGAACTGGTACTGGCTATGAGCGGACTGTGTCGCCGTATCGATCGTGTGAAAGTCATCGAATACGCAGACTGGTCTCAATACGGGTTGTCAGCACCGGAAATTACCTTCGATCTGTGTCGTTTTGGTCATGCGCCACAAGATGCAAGGGATCATCCATACACCCGGTTCATGGGTGATCTATTCCTGCAGTCGGTTCGTATGGTAGCCGAAGGCATTGGTTTGCGCCTTGATGACACACTGACCTCGCTCGATTTTGAGCTAGCCGAGCGAGATTTCAAGGTTGGAGATAGGACGGTCGAGACCGGAACCGTAGCAGGCCAACGCTACCGCTGGCAAGGTGTGCATGACGATAAGCCAGTGGTGGAGATCGAGACTCTGTGGACTATCGGACATATCAAACCGAAAGGCTGGCCGACGGCCCCCGAGGGCTGGAGCGTCATCATAGAGGGAGATCCTCCGATGCGCGTGACGTTCAATTTCGATCGTTCAAATGCCCGGTGCTCGGTCATCGCTACCGCCATGCATGCAGTCAATTCGATCGTACCCTTATGCCAGGCTGAGCCAGGCATAAGAACTTTCCTCGATCTACCCTTGATCCGCGGCGCCCACGTTGGAACTCAGATATAACCGATGCCAGAGGTGAATGATTACCGTCTTCGGAAAGTTTTCGGTTTGGCGGGTAAGACTGCAGTCATCACCGGAGCCTCATCCGGCATCGGTACTGCAGTTGCAAGTCTTTTTTTAGCTGCTGGAGCACGGCTTGCGCTTACCGCCACTACCCCGAAGAAGTTGGAAGCAACGGTGGCTCGACTGCACACCGAAGGTAAACAAACCGAAGATGTCTTTGGAGTCCCAACCGACATCTCCCAGGAATCCCAGGTCATAGCGTTTTTTGATCAGGTCGCTACACGCTATGGTCGAGTGGATATTCTTGTCAACTGCGCAGGCATCTTTCCTGTCGTGCCCTTCTTTCAGAGTAGCGTCGAATTGTGGGATCGAGTGCATGAGATTAATACGCGAGGTACCTATCTCTGTATCCGAGAGGCACTCAGAAAAATGCTGATTGATGACCAAGGCGGCGCCATCGTTGCAGTTTCTTCTCTTGCCGCCAAGAGAAGCATGATCTTTGGGCACGCCCACTATGGCTCCAGCAAGGCGGGAGTTAATATGCTGGTCCGGACAGTGGCGTTAGAATATGCCGATAAAAATATTCGTGCCAATGCGGTGATGCCGGGTACGATAAGGACCGCAGGTCTGACTGCAGCGATCGAGGAACATAAGATTTCTAGCAATATCGGACCAACAAAGGACTTGAGCCGTTTTCCGATGGGCCGTATCGGTCATGCAGATGAAGTCGCTTCGGCCTGTCTGTTTCTTGCCAGCCCTGCGGCGAGCTTCATTACTGGTGAGTGCCTGGTGGTTGATGGCGGACTTTCGTTAAGCTGAGAGTTTCTGCGTCGCAAGGGATGCACCACAATCTAGTGTATCGCTTGGATGAAATTGGAACCTCCGAGTGGACGAGCATCGATACACAGCACAGTCTATGATGGGAAGATGAGTGCCTTAGCCTCGTGCTGAAAGTTATGACGGTTGGGGAGTAAACTCTGTACTGTCACGATCCAGAACCTTGAAGCTGCAGCTGCCATTACCTTGATTGATAACGAAGGAGAGTTATGGATTTGCAGGCGCTCAGCGACAAGCTGGAGATCCAGGAGGCCCTGGCCCGTTACGCACGGGCGGTGGACGACAAAGATTGGGCGTTGTGGAAGACGGTCTTCACGCCCGATGCACATATCGATTACCGCAGTGCCGGAGGTTCGGTGGGCGGCCGTGACGAGATCGCCAATTGGCTGCGCGACTCGCTCGAACACTTCTCGATGACGCAGCACTACATCACCAATATCGAGATCGAGCTCGATGGCGATGAGGCTCGGGTCATCGCGCTCTTCTACAATCCGATGATCTATCCGGGAGCCACCGGACTCAGCTATTGCGGCGGCCGCTACCACCATCGGTTCGTCCGTACCCCGGAAGGCTGGAAGAGCCGAAATCTTCGCGAAGAGAACCAGTGGTTCGTCAAAGCGCCGGGCGATGCGAAGGAGCAATGATCGCAGCGGACGCAGGCCACCGCTGTGAAAGTAGGAGGGGCAGGGCCATGAGTGCATCCGTATCGAGTCATCTACTCGCTCCGGGAACGATCGGGCGCCTGTCGTTGCGCAATCGCATCGTCGTCACCGCCATGGGGGTCAATCTCGCGGAACAAGACGGTAGCTGCGGCGAGCGAATGATCGCCTACCACGCGCAGCAGGCGCGTGGCGGCGCAGCGCTGATCATCACCGGCGCCACCGGTGTCGCGTTGCCGACCGGAACCTGCCTGCCCAGGCAAACGTCGATTTCCGATGATAGCTGCCTGGCCGGTCTGTCCGCCCTGGTGCAAGCCGTACATGCCCATGGCGCCAGGCTTGCGCTGCAATTGCAGCATGCCGGTTTGAATTCGGTGGTGGATATGGCCGAGGGGCGGCCTCTTTGGACACCGTCGCTGCCGGCCGCGAGCGCCTCGGATGCACAGAGCATGTTTTTGCCGCAAGAACTGGCCGAGCTGGCGCCAGCGACGGGCAAGATGCCTGCAGTCACTTTCAAGATTCCGACGATCGACGATATCCGTCAGGTCGTCGCTCTCTTTGCGGCTGCGGCGGTGCGGGCCCGGAAAGCCGGTGCCGACGCCGTTGAAATTCACGGCGCGCACGGCTACCTGCTGGGCTCTTTTTTATCGGCCTACAGAAATAAGCGAACCGACGAATACGGCGGTTCACTGGAAAATCGGGCGCGCTTCCTGCTTGAAACGATTCGGGCCGTCAAGGCGGCCGTGGGTGACGATCTGGCCATCCTGTGCAAGCTGGATTCGCGCGAGGTGGGATCGCCGGGAGGCATTACCCTGGAGGACGCGCTTGTCACCGCCCGCATGGCGCAGGAGGCGGGTGCCGATGCCA
The DNA here is from genome assembly GCF_001579945.1 of Steroidobacter denitrificans. Classification (NCBI taxonomy): domain Bacteria; kingdom Pseudomonadati; phylum Pseudomonadota; class Gammaproteobacteria; order Steroidobacterales; family Steroidobacteraceae; genus Steroidobacter; species Steroidobacter denitrificans. The sequence continues at coordinate 883,808 of NZ_CP011971.1, forward strand.
TCACCGTGACCGCCTATCACAATACCGACCGTGGCATTCTTCATTCGGCTTCACATACCCCCCACGAGCTGGCGGTGAACCTGCCGTTCGCGGCCGCCATCAAGGCGGCAGTGCGCATACCCGTCATTGCCTCCGGCCGTGTCGAGCCTGAAGTCGGCGACGCGGCGATCGCCGCCGGCAAGCTGGATTTTTTGGCCATGGGGCGCAAGCTGCTGGCCGATCCCGAGTTGCCGAACAAGCTGGCGGCGGGACGCGCCGAGGACATCCGGCCCTGTATCTATTGTTACACCTGCATCTCGGCCATCTATCTTCGTCAGTCGGTGCGCTGTGCCGTCAATCCACGCACCGGACTGGAGTATCGTGATCCCGATCCCTCGATTTCGGAACCTAATACCGGTCCCAGGCACATGGTCGTAATCGGAGGGGGACCCGGCGGCATGGAGGCGGCTCGGCGCCTGGATCTGGCCGGACATCGCGTCACGTTGCTGGAGCAGGGCAATCGACTGGGTGGAACGCTGTTTCTTGCCTCGCTGGCCTATGCAGCCAATGAGCGGCTGCTGAATTGGCTGACCCGTCAGCTGGCGGCTTCGCGGGTGCAGATCCGTCTCGATACTCCAGCCACACCTGACTTGATTGCCCGCTTGCGGCCGGACGCCGTCATCGTCGCCACCGGCGCGGTGCGTTCGATGCCCCCGATCCCGGGAAGCGATCTGCCGCATGTATTCAGCGGTGATGACATGCGCAGGTTGCTGCTGGGATCGGCTGGAGCGATGACGAAGCGGCGGTTGGGTGCCGGCAAGGCAGCCGCCGTCAGACTTGCAGCGGCGCTGGGGCTGACAAGCAATCTCGGGTTGATCCGTCGTACCACCCGTACCTGGATGCCTTTCGGTAAAAATATTGTGATCATCGGCGGCGAGTTGGTGGGGCTGGAACTGGCGGAGTTTCTCGGCGAGCGCAAGCGCCGGGTATCGATCGTGGACGAACCGCCGGTCATGGGAGCGGGGCTCGCGTATGTCAGGCGGATACGTCTGTTGACGGAGCTGCGCGAGCATGGTGTACAGATGTTCCCGGCGGCTGCCAATCTCCGCATCGACCGGCATGCCGTTCTTTTCACCGATAGTGACGGCGGAGCGCGGGAAATTTCCGCGGATCAGGTCATCGTCGCCAAAGGCGCCACTGGCGATACACAACTCGCCGACACCCTGCGCCGTGCCGGTTTCAACGTCAGGGCGATCGGCGATTGCACGGGCGTAGGCTATATCGAGGGTGCCATGCGCACTGCGGCAGAGGCGGTCAGGGAGCTTCTGGCTTAAACGATCCTACAACCCTTCGAAGCTTCCGTAGGTATCCGGCCCGCCGCCGCCATCCCCGCCATCCGACCTGAAAAGGTGGCATCGCCGACCGAAAGTCCGCTGGCGTAATGCTCGGTCGAACAGGGAACGCCACTCGCTGTGCGCCCCGCTGTATAGAGCCCTGGAATCACCTCACCCCGAACGTTGAGAACTTCCCCGGACGGTGCGGTTTCAAGACCGCCAAGCGTGAAGTAGGTGACGTACCCGCCGCCGCTGGGGCTGCAATCCAGCGCAACGTAGGGCGGTTCGATCGGCTCGAGCCATTCGGATGCCTTATGAAAGAAAGGATCTTCACCTTTGGCGGCGTGCCGGTTGTAATACTCCATCGTCTGCGCAAGCGCTCCGGCAGGTATTTTTAACTCTGCCTCCAATTCTTCGAGGGTGAAACCCGTTCCTGCAATGGGCGGATTGAAGAATTTAGGTGGCTTGAAATCGTCGCTTGCATGCAGGATCAGGTAGCAGCGGCTGTCCGGTTGTAGCATGGAATAATAGGCAACCCGGGTATGGTAGCTGTCTTCGTTCACGTAGCGTTGGCCGTTGGCGTTGACGAAGATGCCCGAACTGTTCCTGCCCGGAGGGTAGAATGCCATCGATATGAAGCCTTCCGTCATGTTGATGACCGAGGCGCCGAGCGCCATCCCCATACGGATGCCGCTACCGTTGTCGTTGGGGTTACCCAGCGGTGCATTGCCCTTGGCCAGCGTCGGCGCAAATTTCTTCAGCATTTTCTGGTTCATGGCGAAGCCGCCGGTGCAAAGCACCACGCCGCGCGTGGCTCTGACGTTGTATTCCTTCATGTCGTGCCTGATCGCGACTCCGGACACTTCATTGTGTTCGTCGGCAATCAACGCCAGGACGCGCGAATCGTATTGAACCTTGATCCCGCGCTGCTCGACGGCACCCGAGAGTGCCTGCCACAACAGCGGGCCCCCGTTATCCCCCTCGATCCGGCCTTTGTGCCCGCGCGGGCAGGGAAGCGCCTTGTCCCGATAAGGCCAGGCTTTTTCGTTGCCGGAGTAAATCAGGCAATCATCGGTCAATTGGATGATTTCCCGTGTGGCTACAAAAGACGGCTTGTAGCGTAGACCCTTGTCGACGATCCAATGATAATGATCGAGGCTGCCGTCTACGTACGCCCTGATCTTTCGTTCATCGGCATTGGGCCCACCCGACGCCATCAGGTAGTTGTACATATTCTCCGAGGAGTCCTCGAAGCCAGTGGCCTTTTGGATGGGCGTTCCGCCATTGCCGCCGTAGTAGATTTCGCCGCAGGACAGTGCAGTGGAACCGCCACCGCCGCTGGCGGTCTCGAAGATGATGACTTCGGCGCCGGCATCCTTCGCTTCGATGGCGGCGCAGGCTCCCGCGCCGCCATAACCGACGATGGCCACGTCGGTGACGATATCCCAATGCGTGATTTCCGATAAGCGGCGCGGCAGGATCGAAGTATCGCTCCGTCCAGTCTCCTCTGCCTGCTTGTCACCTAATCCGCGAGGCTCGCTCATATGCGTCACGCTGCGCCTGCCTGGGCGAGTTGCCGCCTCAGGGCATTAATATCCCAGTAGACCTTCAGGCTGATGATCTTGCCGCTCGCATTCACTTCATAGATGCCCACCATGTCGATGTAGGTCTTCAATTCATCGAGGATATTGGTCGCCGTCATGGCGACTGCAGCGATATTCTCTCCGCAAGGGAGGCGCTTGACGGGAGCGATGACGAGGTTGCCCTTACCGATCATCAGATCCCAGAATCTGGCGATTTCCTCTTTGCCGCGGAAGCCTACCCCGTTGGGGTCATGCGGTGAGGTGCCTACGGGGTCGTGCACGACGGCGTTTTCATCGAACAGTTCCAGCCACTGTGCTTTTTTTCCCGCCATGGCATTGGCGATGGAGTTCTTGTGGGCCGTGATGGCCAAGGTATCGGTGCTCACCTGTCGTCTCTCCTGCATAGATCAGACTTTTAGAATGACGCGTTCGGCATATTTCTCGAGCGCAATCAGCTTTTGTGCCAATGGCTGACCAGCCGATCGCGGATCATAGATATTACGAAAACCAACGATGACATCGGTCACTCCCATGTCTTCCAGTCGCCTGATCCCGTCGGGGGTGAAGGCGTCGACGGAAATCACGTGGATTTCGAAGGACTTGTCGGCGACCCCGAGTTCCCGCCGGATTTGTTGCAGCCGATCGAGCAGCGATTTCAGGTCATCCCTATCGCCTCCGGCATGCATCCAGCCGTCGCCCATCGACACGGCGCGGCGCAGCGCCGCCTCGGCATGCCCGCCAAGCAAAATAGGCATCGGTCTAGTGGGTGTCGGGTTGAGCTTGATCGGCCCGAAGTCATAGAATTTTCCATGATATTCGAAGAAGTCGCCGGCACACAGGCCGCGCACGATCTCGATCATTTCGCTCATGCGATCGCCACGTTTTTCCCAAGGCTGACCACACACGGCGAAATCCTCCGGCCAGGGGCTGAGACCGACACCGAACCTGAAACGGTTGTTGCTGAGCGCTGCGAGGGAGGATACGGTCTTGGCGACCAGGACCGGATTGCGAACCGCTAGTTTGGCGACGAAGGTAGTGAACTGCAGCGTCTGGGTGTATGCCGCCATGTGGGTGGCGAGAATGAACGGATCCAGCATCGGGGCATTGATGAAGGACCGGTCACCCGAAGACAAATAGGGATACTTGGAATCGGTTTCCTTGGGATACATGATGCTGTCGGGTAGCGCAAAAGAAGAAAAACCAGCCTTCTCGACAGCCACCGCGAGGGGACGAAAGTGGCTGATGTCGCAAAGACTTTCAAGATAAGTGAAACGCACGGTGCCTCCATTCGTTGAGATCGATCATCGCGCAGGTTGCACCAAAGCCCCCGTCATCATGCCGCGTACAAGTTCGCGGGTCGCGGACATCATGGCGACGCTCAGGCCAGCTGCTTTGCCGCAGTCGATAGCCAATCCGAGGTCTTTCTCGCCAATCCCGGCTTGGCTAGCCAGAAATTGATCGCGGACCGGGTTGGTGCCGGGAGGAGACTGCTGTTTGCCATCGAGCATGGCGGTGACGGTCGGAGTCAGATTGCCGTTCGCTGTCATGACGCGACGAAGCTTTTCATAGGTGACGCCATGGTAGGCAGCGAGGTTGGCGGCCTGCGAGCCGACGACCAGGTGTGTCCAGGTGACGAGATTGTTGGCTATCTTGGCCGCCATGCCCGCGCCCAAGGGGCCGAGATGCTCGACATCCGTTGAAAAAGCTGTGACCAGCGTGCGGGCTCGCTCCACATCGCGGGTATCGCCTCCTAGCAGGGTGAAGACGAAGGCTTCCTCATCGGTGCTGCGGGTACGTGAGACCGGCGCATCGACGAGTGCAATCCCGCGTGGCGCCAACTTTGCCTGCAGCGCATGCAGGGTGGCGATCTCCACGGTGCTGTGGATGAGTATCAGCGAGCCGGAGGCAAGCGTTTGGACGAGCCCGGCATCCCCCAGCACGACTTCATTGACTTGTCGATCATCCCGGACACATACGCAGGCGATCTCAGCGTCCTGTGCGGCATCGGCGGCGGAGTCGGCGATCCTGGCGAGGCTGCGAAACGCCGCGCGTGCAGCCGGGAAGGCATCGTGGACGGCGAGTTGGTGCCCGGCGCGAGCGATCAGGCGTGCCTGGGGGGCGCCCATGCTTCCCAACCCGATATAGGCGACTTTCATGATGCTCTCCTGGGGCTAATTCATCTCGATGCAGTAGGCGGCGGTGATCGGCGGCGGTTTCGCAGCGGTTATGATGCCTGGATGGGCGGCACAGACCGTGGGAATGGCGTGAACCGCATTCATCGCCGTGGTGGTGCCGCTGCCGGTCTTGCTCTTCTCGGTATAAAAACTTACCCGGACGCTGGGCTCGCCTTGGATCTCGATCACATAGCCCTCCACCTGCCAGTCGGGCGTCATCGCATAGCCGAGCCGCCAGATGAGTTGTAGCTCGACAATTGATTTGTCTCCGATGAGGCCGCAATAGGACATGCGCGGTGCTCTGACGCCGCCCTGCCGGGAATCGACGACGGTACGTACGGGTGAGGCGGGATCGACGATCGCGCGTACGGGTATCTCGGCGACGTGGATGGCGCCGTTTTGCAGAATGGCCGCCTTCATGTGCGGCTCCAGTCCTGCCTTCCCGCCCAGGTCCGCATATCGGTCATTTGGATCGGGATCAGCGCCAGCACCTTCTTCATGTCGGCTTGGAACGGCTTGAGCGGCGAGTGGTCGACAAAGTCATAGAAAGCTTCGAGGTCGGCCGCGTATTCATCGCGTGTCACACCTGCGAGCACGCCCCCGGTCCCTTGTCCGGCCACGGTCAGATCGTAAAGATCTTCGCCGAGTTTGCGGGAAGTGATGTACTCGTAGCGTATCGGCCGTCCAATAGCCTCGGAAAGAATGGCGATTACTTGTGCGGTGGTCAGCCGCTCCCGCCCGCCGAGATGGATTTTACGACCCGCCAGGTCCGGTCGCTGCAACGCCGCGATCATGAATTTCGCGAGATCCTCGTGACAAATCCAGTCGTAGGCGGCATCGAGCGTGTGCGGATAGCGATAAACGCCTTCGTTGACGAACATCGGTTTCATGAAGGGCGTTGCCAGGTTATCCATGAAGATTCCCGGCCGGAATATGACCAGCGGTACGCCTGTGGCGCGGAAGGTCTCCTCGAACTTCAGAACATAGTCGTAAATCGGCACGCCGCAGGGCGTATCCGGTCCCCAGTTGCTGGTGTTGTAGACGATGAGCCGGACGGTCGATTTTTTGATCGCGCTCGACAGGTTCGCACACTGTCCGAGCGTATGTTCGAGATTTCCCCCGGACGGCAGCTGGACGAGTACCGCGTCCATTCCTTCCAGCGCCGCCTCGAGCGAGGCAGGAACATCGTAATCGGCACTGAGCGTTTGGACATCCTTGTATTCAGGATCGTTGAAGGCGTCCAGACGACGGCTGACTGCCCTGATTCGATAGCCCTGGCGCAAGGCTTCCCGCACCTGTGGCCGCCCCTGTTGTCCGGCGGCACCGAAGATAATTACATTCTTGATGTTCACGGAGGCTTCCAATGGCGGCATCACCCAGCTGATGAGTCTACGTGTAGCGCAACAAGATATCCGCCAGCTCGCGCGGCCGAGATATGAAGGCATCATGTCCCGCCTCGAATGCCACCACTTCATCGACACCGGCGTTTCGCGCCTGCTCGCGCTGGTATGCAGGCGGTAATGCAGCGTCGCGTTCCAGAAGAATGTAGGTCGATTTCAAGCCGACGGCTGCGGCAACGGTGGGAACAGGCTCGCGCATGGGACCCGGCGGCTCGGGTTCGAGCTTCGAGAGCAGCCACGCCGCAGCATCGTCATCCAGGTCGTTGCAGAACATGCCCCGAGCGTCGAGGCGTCGCGAAACCGGTGACAGGGGGTGCCTCATGAGATCGGCGATCGACTGGCCGGCCGGGGGATTCGAAGTCGAGAGATAGATGAGCCGCCGGATCCGCCCGGTGATCCGCTCCGCGGCTCGAGGGAGGGTGATACCGGCAAGCGAGTGGCCGACGAGCACGACTTCATGAAGATTTCGGGTTTCGATCTCGCCGACAACATCGTCGATATAGTCGGCGAGAGTGATCGCATCGGAAGACTTCGCGCCGCGGCGCGTGCCATGACCGGTCAGATCGACGGCCACCACCGATTCGACACGGGAATCGGCCTGGAGATGAGGTATCAGACGTTCCCAGCACCATGCGCCGTGCGAGCCTCCGTGGACCAGTACAAAGCTCGTCATCGTGGGTGAGCCTCGAAAGGATTGGCGGAGCTGGCCGTTGCCTGGTTCCGAATCTGGTTCAGGACTTGGCGTCGTTCGCCGCGGCGATCGCTTCCTCGGTGACGGGTAGCAGCCCGCTGGCGCGCGGATAGCCCGCGTACTGGGCAAGATGGATCAGTGCCTCGCGCGCCTGTTCCGCTGTCAGTTCGCCATTGGCGAGCGCCGCACGCACCTGGATGCCCCAGGTGTTCGTCTCGCCCAGCGCGGCGATCACACCCATGGTGAGCAGGCGCCGGTCGCGGACCGAGAGTGCCTCGCGCGTCCATACTTCGGCGAACAGCTGCTCGAGCATCAGATCGGCGAAGGCACTTTTTCCCTCGGGCGGTACGGGTACGATGCCGGCGTACACCTTTTGCAGCATCGCCGCCCCCCGGGCCCGTCGATTCGAGTCGCTCATCGCCTCACCTTCTGTCATGACATCGTTGCGAATCATCCCGGCCGGGAGCGCGGCTATGAAGCCGGTCGTGAAAGCTGGCTACGAAGCCGGGAATTCATGTCGCGGCAACTCATTTAATATGAGTGCGTAATCGCCCGAAGCTATTCAGCTTCTGGTATGAAGGCATCGTCCACTTGGATTACTAGTCTTTGCCGGATTAAGGGTCTATGCTAGATGGCGTCCATCAAAGATTAATAAAGATTAAACTTGATCAGTGAACTGAACTCGGCTGGCGATGTAATTTCCGACTCATCCTCGAGTCGCCCCCGAGTTACCCCCCCCCAGAGCCACTGGGGAAGCCGGCCGGCATGGTGCTGGCCGGCGTAGTCTTGTCGGACGATGCTGCGGTCGAGGCGGGTTTGCAAGCTTGTCCTTTATTGCCGGCATCGGCGCACTTCGAACGTCTTTCGCGACGGATACCTAAGTTAATGGGGAGGATAGTAATGAAGAATCCTGGACATGCCATTCATGAGCTGTGCTTTGCGATGCTCGCCGCGCCCGCTCTGGCGCTGGCATCGACGAGCGTGCAGGCACAGTCGACCGGTCAATCTTTTGTGCTCGAAGAGATCGTGGTGACGGCGCAAAAGCGCGAACAGAACATCCAGGACGTGCCGGTGGCGGTGACCGCGCTGAGTGCCGATTCCATCATCGGTAATCGTATCCACGGTATCAGCGATCTCAATGCCGTCACGCCCAACCTGACGATCCGTCCCGGCGCCGGCGGAGCTCGTTTCCCGCAGTATTCGATGCGTGGTCTGTATACCTATGGTTCCGCCCTGGGAACGGACAAGGGCGTATCGCTGTACATCGATGATGTATACGTGCAGGCTGCCGGCGGTTCGCTGTTCGAGTTTGCCGATGTCGAACAGATCGAAGTGTTGCGCGGCCCGCAGGGAACACTTTTCGGCCGAAACTCTACCGGCGGCGCGATCAGCGTTCGCACGCGCAAGCCCACCGGCGAGTTCGGGATCCACCAGGAGCTCACCACCGGTAATTACAACCAGTTTCGTTCCAAGACGCGCATCGACTTCCCGCGTGTCGGACCGCTCAGCCTGACGGCCTCCTATCTGCGTTCCGAACGTGATGGCGACACCCGTAACCTCGGCGCCGGTACGGCCTGGGACCATAGCGTGAGCGGCAAGGGCATTCTGACCTCGCCCAAGCGGCTGGGCGATGAAAGTGTCGATGGTGTTTTCGTGGCGGCCGACCTGGATTTCCACGAGGATTTGGATCTGTCCTACAAGTTCGATCTGTCCGATACCGATTACACGCCGAATGCCTCGGGTATTGCCTATCTGGTGACCCCGGCTACCGGTATATATGGCGGTGTCCCGACTAATTTTTATAATGCCAATGCGTTCTATGGTGCCAGTAATCCGGCTCTGATGACGCCCATTACGACCAAGCGTCCGAAGGCCGTCAACAACTGGTACTCCACCGAAGGCACCAACAAGGTTTATGGCCACAATCTGACGGCCACCTGGCGAGTGAACGATTGGGCGACCTTGAAGAATGTTCTTGCCTATCGCAAGATGAATCTTTACACCAACTATCACTTTGACGGCCTGGGCGGCCTGTACATACCAGGTACCAGCCTGCCTTTCCTGTTCACGGCAACCAATGCCAAGGAAATAAACAAGCAGTGGAGTGACGAGCTGCAGCTGAACATTACCCACGACCGGTTCGATCTTACCGCCGGCGTCATTCATTTCCAGAATGACCAGGAAGTGTCCGGTATCGCCGGGGAATACAATATGATTGCGGGTGCGGCCATCATGGGCCAGGGTACGCCGCAGGTGGGAACTCCCTTCGTGGTGCCGGCCAATACCGGCTATGTTCCCCCGACCGTGAAGGCAAAGTCGGATGCCTTCTATATTCAGCCGGAAATCCATTTGACCGATCAAGTCGATTTCGTGGTCGGCTATCGTATCACTCGCGATAATAAGAAAGGCAAGGACGTCATTCCTGGGGTGATCCAAGGCACACTGCCGCCTAATGGTATATATGAGACCTCAAACGGTCGCTTTGAACCTATTCGTTATAAGGATACCCGCGATACCTATCTGGTCGGCTTCAACTACAAGCCGGTGGACAATATCCTCACCTATGTCAAGTATGCGACGGGCTTCATCTCCGGTGGCCAGCTGGCCACGATCGAATTTGCCCCGGAGAAGGCCAAGTCCTACGAGCTGGGTGTGAAAAGCGAGCTGTTCGACCGTCGTCTACGCAGCAATCTGGCGCTGTATCATGTCGATTACAGCCTGATTCAGCAGATTACGCTGGGTTCACAGACGGGTCAGGCGTCGGCGGCGAACTTCGGGCAGGCCGTCGTCCCCAGTGCCGATGCCACGGCCTACGGCTTCGAGTGGGAGAACACCCTGGTGGCCATGGACGGACTCACGCTGGGCGCCAATGTCGGCTTCACCCACTTCAAGTATGATCAGGACACCGTATTCAGGGGGTTTGACGGTAGTGGAGGTTTTGTCTATGTCTCCGGAGCGCCTGGGTTCCAGAGTTTCAATCGTCCGAAGTGGACGGGTAATCTTTTTGCCCAGTACGATGGTCCGCAGAACATCGCCGGCGGATACCTGTCGCTGCGCGTCGACGGGCAGTTCAAGGGCAAGTACTTGATGACTTCCGACCTGACTCCCGGTGCCGGTCCGACGGCGCAGGAGGATCCGGCGCTGCGCAAGGCGGCGACCTCGCCCGATCAGTGGCTCGTCAATGCACGTCTCGCCTTGAGCGATATCGAACTGCGCAATGCCAGACTCGGGGTCTCGCTCTGGGGTAAGAATGTCTTCAATAATCGTCATATAGCCCAGTATGTCCCGGCCGGCTTCATCGGCTTGGCCATCTATGAGCAGGCGCGGACTTACGGTTTGGATCTGACCGTCGATTTCTAGTCGGATCAGCAGGAAAGATCAGGCTTCGAAAGGTGAGCTGGAAGGGGTGCATACACCCCTTCCGCTCACCGCGGAAATCCAGCCTTCGATGGGCGCAACTTTGCGCCTCCAATCAAGAACCTCTACTTAGATATTAATTAGGAGGCTGCCGTTGACCGTGAGGCTCGGCTCCGATAGGCGTGGGGCGTCATGCCAAAGGATTGGTGGAAGCTCCGAGAGAAATACTGGGGATCAGCATAGCCTACGGTAAACGATATCTGCTTGATCGGCATCTGGGTCGTCTCGAGCAGGCTACAGGCGTGCTGCAGGCGCATACGAATGAAGTAACGCATCGGCGCAAGGCCGGTCAGCTTCTTGAAAGTCCTTAGAAAATGATAGGGTGAGAGATTGGCGATTCTCGCCATTTCTTCCAATCGCGGAGGATCATCGAGTCGCTCCACCATGAAACCACGAATCCGGTCTAGATCGATGCGATTCTTCTTCTCGTTAGCCTCGTGCGAAGCGAGCATGGGAATGCTGGTCAGAAGCGCCTTCAGAAGATTGGCACAGTTGACGAATCTATTGATCGTGAAATTTGCCAGTTGCAGATCATGTAGTTGGCACAGCTTCTCGAATTGAACGATCAACTCAGGATTCAGGCCGACGCGAGTCACCTGTTCGGAAGGATCGATGAACTGGATGTAGTCTGTGCTCAGAGTACCGGAGAATGCCAGCCAATAGAACGTCAGCCGCTTCCCCTTCGTCGTCGCCGTCAACTGAACTCTGCCCGGTGGGCTGACTGCGATTTCGCCGGGACCGAGCCGCCAGTCATAGTCGTCCGACCTCAACCTTACCTCGCCGCCGACACAATAATAGATGACGTGACACGCCTGTAGGAAGGCGTTGTGTCCAGGATCCCGGCGGTAATGACCGGCTGCTCGAGTGTAAAGATCGCTGCTCAGTGCGTGTCCGTGCAATGCCCGACGCAGATCGGTCGGCAGGATGAAGCGCGAGCATCCGTTCGGGATTGGGTACTCCCGGATCGGGTAATCGCGGATCCCGAGGTTGCGCACCTCGTGCAGGTTTGCAGGCATGTGGGCAAGAATCTCCATGCGTTGAGCAACCCCGTGTAGCGCAAAAAAATGCTACACCAGCTAGCCTTGACAGGCAATTCCAGCCAGGGGGTTCAGAGCATGATGATGAGCATAGCCCGGTCGGACGACATGGCGGTGAGAAAGGCCCACAGCCTGCGCTCTGTGATACTTGCAGGAGCGGCGCTGGCGACGGTTCTGCCTATCGTGCAGACGCTGGCAGCCGATCAGGCCTTTGTACTCGAAGAAATTGTGGTGACCGCGCAAAAGCGCAAGCAGAACATTCAGGACGTGCCGATCTCGGTCACTGCGTTGAGCTCCGATTCGATCGTCGCCAATCGCATCGAGAGCGTGAACGATCTCAGCGCGATCACACCGAATCTCACGGTTCGCCCTGCTGCAGGTGCCAACAGGAGTCCTCAGTATTCGATGCGCGGCATCTATACATTCGGTAGCGCTCTAGGAACGGACAAAGGCGTATCGCTCTATATCGACGGCGTGTATGTGCAGAATGCAGTGGGTTCGCTCTTTCAGTTCGCCGACATCGAGCAGATCGAAGTGTTGCGTGGGCCTCAGGGTACACTGTTCGGCCGCAACTCGACTGGTGGTGCGATCAGTATCACCACCCGCAGACCGACCGGAGAGTTTGGTTTCCGTCAGGAGCTGACCTCCGGTAACTACAGCCAGTTTCGGTCGAAGACGCGCATCGATTTGCCGCGCATGGGGCCGCTCAGCCTGACGGCTTCCTATCTATACTCCGATCGCGATGGCGACACCCGCAATCTCGGCGCCGGAACGGTGTGGGATCATGGTCCAGCGACCGGCGGTGCTAAGGGGTTTTTGACTTCGCCAAAGAGGCTGGGCGATGAGAAGGTCAAAGGTGTCTTTGTCGCCGCCGAGTTCGACTTTCATGAAGATTTCGATCTGTCCTATAAATTCGACTTATCCGACACAGATTTCACGCCGCCCGCCGTAGGGGTTGCCTACCTGGCGACGCCGGCTGCCGCGGAGCTCGGCGGCACCCCTCCTTCCACCACTCCATACGTATTTTACAACGCCAGCCCGAACCTGATGACACCCATCACGACAAAGCGCCCGGACGCCGTGAATAACTGGTATAGCACTGACGGTGTGACCAAGACCTATGGTCATAACTTGACGGCCAACTGGCGGGTAAACGATTGGGCAACGCTCAAGAACATCCTTGCTTATCGCAGGACGAGTCTATACATAAATAACCAAACCGATGGTCTGGGTGGACTAATCGTACCGGGTACCGAGACGCCATTCGTGTTCGTGGCGAACAATTCCGGAGGATTCGATAAGCAGTGGAGTGACGAACTACAGCTCAATATCACCAGGGATCGATTTGATCTTACCGCCGGACTGATCCACTTCCAGAACGATCAGGAAACGTTAGGCATTGCCGGTGCATTCAACTCGCTGCAGGGTGCGGCTCTGATGGGACAGGGAACACTCTTTGCGGGAACTCCCTTCGTGATACCTGCGAATTCCGGATTCTTTCGTCCAAGTGTAAAGGCGAAGTCCGACGCCTTCTATATTCAGCCGGAAATTCATCTTTCTGATAAGTTGGATTTCGTGGTGGGCTATCGCATCACCAAGGATGACAAGAAGGGAACGGAGGTCATGCCCGGTTCGGTTAGTCCCGTGTACTCGCCATCGTTGGGTCAGTCCTCTCCGATCCGCTACAAAGATACCCGTGATACCTATCTCGTCGGTTTCAACTACAAGCCGGCGGATAATCTGCTCACCTATGTCAAGTATGCTACAGGGTATATCTCGGGCGGGCAGTTAGCCACGATCGAATTCGCTCCGGAGACGGCCAAGTCCTATGAAGCCGGCGTGAAGAGCGAACTCTTAGATCGGCGACTGCGCAGCAATCTCGCCGTATATCACGTGAAATATGGCTCGATTCAGCAGGCCGCTTTGGGATCACAGACCGGCATTCCTTCGTCGATTCCTTTCGGTCAAGCCATTATTCCAACCGCTGATGCGACGGCTTATGGTTTCGAATGGGAAAACACGCTGGTTCCGGTCGATCGGGTGATGCTTGGCGCCGGTGTGGGATACACCCGCTTCAAGTACGATGACGACACGGTATTTTCGGGATATCGCATTACTCACGGGGCGCCTGGATTTCAGGAATACAATCGCCCGGAGTGGACCGGTAATCTTTTTGCTCAGTATGATGGCCCGCAGATCTTTGCTGGCGGTCATCTCTCGGCGCGAGTGGATGGACAGTTCAAAAGCAAGTATCTGATGACCTCCGATACGTCGCCTGGATCCGGGCTGACCGCACAGGAGGATCCTGTCTACCGTAAAGCTGCAACGGCGCCCGACCAATGGCTCGTAAATGCCCGGTTCGCGTTGAGCGGTCTGGAGGTGCGAGGTTCAAAGGTGGAGCTCTCGCTCTGGGGCAAAAATATCTTCGATAACGGAAATATCGTTCAGTATTCCGGGCTGGGTTTTGCGGGCGCGGTCATCTATGAGCGGGCGCGAACCTACGGTTTGGATTTGAATGTCGAGTTCTAGAAGGCCTCGATGCACTCAAATGCTGAAATGCTGATGTGAGGATTTTCGGATCATGAAAGTCTGGGCTACGGCGGACTTCCAGATGCCCTACAGGCAGTTGGGGGCATTTGCCCAGCGTGCTGAAGCGCTAGGCTTCGACGGCATTAAGGTTGCGGATCAAGTTTCCGATGGTTTTCTGAACGCGGCAGCAGCGCTCAGTGCCACGACCCGCATCACTGTTTGTGCGCCGGCATTGGTTGCTTTTGCTCGCAGCCCGATGATCGTCGCGATCGCAGCCTGGGATCTGCGCGGCGCCTTCGGGAAGCGATTCGAGCTTGGACTGGGTCCACAGGTTCGCGGCAACATCATCCGCCGCTACAGTGAACGATGGGTCCCTCCTGCGCCTCGTATGCGGGAGTATGTACAAGCGTTGCGCATGATTTTCGACTGCTGGCAACACGGTATCCCGTTACATTTCGAAGGGCGGCACTACACTTTTACGCGAATGCAGGAATTCGTCAAACCGCCACCCATCGAGTATCCCGACGTGCCGATCATCGTTGCGGGTATCGGCCCTCTCATGACCGCGGTAGCAGGTGAGGTGGCTGATGCATTGGCGACTCATCCTACCAATGTCGCGCCTCGCTTCATCCGCGAGCGAACTCTGCCGCAACTCGAGCGTGGTGCGGCAAGAGCCGGTCGCTCTCCAGATGACATTGATCTACGCATTAACTGTCTTTCGGCGACAGGTGTGGACGAGCGTGCGACACGAGAGAGTCGCGAGAAGCTGCGAACGATCATGGGCACGCTATTTTCGACCCCGAGCTACTGGCCGATTCTTGAACTGTACGGCTGGCAGGATCGCGGGGCACACTTAAACCGCCTCGTGCGCGAGGGGCGATGGCAGGATTTGGCTTGCGTGATCACTGACGAGATGCTCGACGTGTTGATCCCTACCGCACCTTACAGTGAGATCGCCGATGTCCTGCGTGAACGCTACGCCAATCTCGCCGACAATGTCTCGCTTGCGCTGCCCGAGAATCCGATGCTGGACACGGAGGTTGCCAGGGTGATCCAGCGATTGCACGAGTAACGCGCTACGATGAATGATGCATCGTTGCCAATAGTGCCGGCCTCCGGCGGCGCGCTCGAGGGTCTGCGCATCGTGGAACTGGCGCAAGGTGTCGCCGGACCCTTCTGCGGAAAGCTGCTCGCTGATTATGGAGCCGATGTTGTCAAGGTGGAGCCGCCGGAGAAGGGTGACGTCACGCGCAGCTGGGGACCGTTCCCCAGCGATCAGGCTGACGTAGAGAAGAGCGGCCTCTTCTTTTTCCTCAATACGAATAAGCGTAGCGTTACGCTCGACATAAACGTTGCAGGTGACAAGGAACGGTTGCTCGACTTGATAAGCAGAGCCGACGTGCTAATCGGTAGCTCACGTCTACGAGAGCTGCAAGAGCAAGGTCTTGACTACGACTCACTCGCACGCCTCAACCCGAAGCTCGTGATGATTTCGTGCACACCCTACGGTCAGACCGGGCCGTATGCGGAGTGGAACGGATATGATCTGAATGCCTACCATCTCTCCGCTACGGGTAGCCGCTACTGCGGACTTCCCGATCGTGAACCACTGGAGAACGGTACCTTCACCGCGGATTTCTTCGGCGGTTTTGCGGCAGCTGCATGGGGACTGGGTGTGGTTCTAGGGCGCGATCAAGTTGGTGGTGGTCAACACGTCGACTGTTCTTCGGCGGAAGTTCTAGCCGCACTTGTTGTCGGTTCCTTGAACGTCGGCGGCTACGTTCAGGATAGCGTTTTCAACCGGCGTACCGGCCAAGGAATGGGGCTGGCATGTCCTGCCCGCATCTATCCATGTCAGGATGGCTGGGTTTTCATCATCGCCCTGGAAACCCGTCAGTGGAAAGGTCTGTGCCGTGCGATGGGTGATCCAGATTGGGCCATGCCGGAGTTGTTCCACGAGTTGCATTCTCGTGGTGAAAACCGTGATCTGATCGACCCCATGGTCGAGAAATGGACGCTGGGACGCTCGAAGAACGAGATTATGGAAATTTGCCAGGCTCATGGCTGTCCTGCGACTGCACTCTACGATATGGCCGATCTCGCCGGGCTTCCGCATCTTCTGGAGCGGGGTTACTGGACGGAACTGGAACATCCTGCGCTGGGTCGCGTGCGTACCCTGGGTGCAGCCATGAGATTACCTGACTGCCCAGGCGGACCACGACTGGGCGCACCGTTGCTGGGGGAGCACAACGCGGAGATTTTCGCCGAGTGTAGATCGGCAAAAGCGGTGTCTGCGGTGCAGGTGGAGAGTGCATGCGCTACGAAACCGCAGGCTTCCAGCCAGCTTCCGCTGAGCGGCATGCGCGTAGCGAACTTCGGTTGGGGGCTGGTCGGTCCGATGGTGGGGCAGCTGCTGTCCTTCCTCGGTGCCGAGGTATACAAGATCGAGTCGAACGCCCGAATCGACTTCCAGCGTAAAGTACCGCCTTTTCATCGAGGCATACCGGATCCAGATCGTAGTATCCAGAATCATGCCTGCTGGGCGGGCAATGGCAGCGTTACTCTCGATCTGAAGCGGCCCGAAGCCCAGGAGTTGGCGCTGAAGCTCGTGGCGAAGTGTGACGTAGCGATCGAGAACTTCAGCCCCGGTGTGCTGCAGCGGATGAACCTTGGCTATGAGCAGCTGAAATCGGTGCGGCCGGATCTGATCATGGTGTCGATGCCAGCTGCGGGCTTTACTGGTCCGCTGCACAAGCTGCGTACCTACGGCAACAGTCTAGCGTGCCTTGCCGGGCTCGACTCCGTTACCGGCTACTATGATTCATCTCGACCATTGGGTATGGAGACCGCGCCGGCTGACATGTTGGGTGGAGTGATCGGTGCGCTCGCCGTGCTGATAGCCGCCTACCATCGCCGGCGCACCGGTAAGGGGCAGCATATTGAATGCTCGCAGCAGGAGGCGTTCATGCATTTGATCGGACCCGGCTTCCTCGACTACGTATTGAATGGACGCGTGGCTGGACCGCTCGGCAACCGGCATCCCCTCCAAGCGGCGGCGCCGCACGGCGTCTTTCGCTGCCGCGGCGAGGATCGCTGGATCGCTCTTGCGGTGACCACAGACGAAGAGTGGCGGGGACTCGTGGCCGCGCTAGGCAACCCAGCATGGGCGTTCGCTCCGGAACTGGCGGAGCTGCGCGGCCGATTGCGCGATATTGACGCCATACACATGCATCTGGCAGCGTGGACTCAGGGTCACGATGATTACGAACTGGCGCAGCTCCTGCAGCGTCACGGTGTCGCGGCAACGCCAGTTCTGAACGTTGCTGATCTGCTGAGCGACCCACATTTTCGCGCACGCAGCACTTTTATCGAGGTCATGCACCCACTCGGTTTCACTGAGACTATTTATGGAGCGTACGTTAAATGCAGCCGCAGCAAACCGCACGTGCATCCCGGTCCGGCGCGCGGCAGCGACAATGAACGAGTGTTTAAGGGATTACTTGGCCTGACGGAGGCGCGCTATAGGGAACTGGTCGAACGACAGATCATCTATTAGATCGCGCGAGGAGAAACGAAGTGTTTCATGGCTGGTGGATCGTGGGCGTGGCCATGCTGGCTCAGGCTGTCAGTATCGGGCTGGCCATCTACTCCTACGGCCTGCTAGTGGTTCCGGTCGGCGCCGAGTTCGATGCCAGCCGCCTGGAGATGATGTGGGGCAAGACCGGCCTGTCGCTGATGACCATGATGGTCTCGCCGCTTCTCGGTGCTCTGCTCGATAGCCGCTCGACCCGCCTGTTGATGGTTCTCGGTAGCCTGGCGCTGGGCAGCGCCTTTCTCTGGATCTCGCTGTCGCGCAGCCTGTGGGAATTCGTATTCGCCTATGCTCTGCTGCCTGCCGCAGCGGTCACCCTGCTTGGAACGCTCGGGACGAGCACCCTAGTAACGCGTTGGTTCATCGGCAAACGCGGCCGTGCATTGAGCCTGGCCGCCCTGGGCAGCTCCCTTGGCGGACTGTTCATTCCCTATGTTTTTCAGGCGCTCATCGATGCTTTGGGCTGGCGTGCCGCCTGTGCGTGGATCGGTGCCGGCACTGTGACTTTGTTGCTGCCCTTGATCCTGGTGCTGGTCCGTGACCGGCCTGCCGACCTTGGCCTACATCCGGACGGCGTGGCAACGACGGTAAATTTCACCGCTCACACTGCATCGACCTCGATGCCCGTGGATGGTCTATTGCGTAGCGGCCGCTTCTGGCAGATCGCGATCGCCATCGGTGCCGTGTTTGCCGTGAGTGCCGCGCTGCTGGTGAATATCGTGCCCTTCGCCCAGGGCCAGGGCATTGCCTCGAAGCCGGCTGCACTCCTGGTATCGGCCTATGCCATCAGCGGCGTCGGCGGCAAGCTGCTGTTCAGCCTCATCGCCGATCGTGTCGATCTCAAGCGCGCCCTGCTGGCAGTCATGACGCTGCTGGTTCCACCCGTCCTTACACTGACCTGGACGGATTCTTACGAGGTGATGATGATTTGCGCCATGGTGCTCGGTGCGGTCTCGGGTGGATTGATGCCCGGATGGACCGCTTTGCTGGCGTATCTTTACGGACCGATGCACTATGGTCGAGTCATGGGCCGGATGCTGCTGGTCATCGGCATTATGGCAGCCCTGATCGTTCCGCTCGTGGGTTTTCTTTTCGATCGGCGCGGCGACTACGATATCGCTTTCCTTTGCCTTGCGGTCCTGGTGCTTGCGGCGACGGCGCTACTGGCGCGAATACGCCAGGACGACCCTCCTGCGGCAGTGGCCGTGCTGCCGGTACGGGAAGGGACTTGATCGATTGATTTGGGAGGAGTAAGCAGATGCAGACCATCGAGCACGGTGCCATCCCGCTCCGGGAGATGGCGGATCGCATGGCCATCACCGAGGTGATTTACAGCTACTGCAGGGCGATGGATCGCATCGATGCCGAACTTGGCTACTCCGTCTGGCATGAGGACGGCGAGGCCGACTATGGCGCGATCTATCGCGGCAGCGGCCGTGGTTTCGTCGACTGGGTCTGCGAGGTGCATCGCACCATGCAGACGCTCTCGCATCAGGTGTCGAACGTGCTCATCACACTCGATGGTGATCGGGCGAGGAGCGAAAGCTGCGTCACCGCGACGCTGCGCCGCCAGGACGGCGGACGGCTCCTGCAGACCACGGCGTGGGGGCGTTATGTCGATCGCTGGTCGCGCCGCGGCGGACGCTGGGCGATCGACCGGCGCATCTATTTGCACGATTTCGATGAACTGCGTGAGGTCACGGCCAGCGCCACGCCGGTCACCGGTCGCCACGATCGTAGCGACCCGTCGTACTCGGTGCTGGACCCATGAAACTCGGCATCGAAGGCCGCCGGGCACTGATCGTCGGCTCGAGCAGCGGCATCGGCGCCGGCATCGCTGTCATGCTCGCCGCCGAGGGAGTCGAGGTGATCGTGCACGGCCGGAGTCTCGAGAATGCCGAGGCGGTGGTGGCGGAAATCCGGGCGGCAGGCGGCAGGGCGTCCGCATTGATCGGCGTGCTGGACAAGCCGGAGGCGGTCGAGCGGCTTGCCGCTGAAACGCTTGCTACAGGTCCGATCGATATCCTTGTCAACAGTGCCGGCGCCACGATCTCCGTCCGTGGCTGGTTCGAGGTGCCGATGGAGGTTTGGCAACAGCAATACCAGTTCTCGACGCTGTATGCGGTGCAACTGATCCGTGCCCTGGTGCCCGCCATGCGCGAGCGTGGCTGGGGACGGGTGCTGAACATCAGCAGCGGTGCCGCTTTCAAGCCGATGGCCTTTCATCCCGAGTATTCGGCAGCGAAACTGGCGCTGCACACCATCGCCTGCTCGCTGGCGCGCGAACTCGGTGACTGCGGTGTGACGATCAACACCTTGATCTCCGGGCTGGTGATGACCATGAACACTCGGGCGATGATACAAAAGACCGCCCAGGCACAGGGCTTCACCGAGACCGGTGTGGAACTGGAGCGGCGCGTGCTGCGGGAA
Source organism: Steroidobacter denitrificans (assembly GCF_001579945.1). Classification (NCBI taxonomy): domain Bacteria; kingdom Pseudomonadati; phylum Pseudomonadota; class Gammaproteobacteria; order Steroidobacterales; family Steroidobacteraceae; genus Steroidobacter; species Steroidobacter denitrificans. Next base: position 903,974 of record NZ_CP011971.1, read on the forward strand.
GTGTGGCGTTCGGCCATTCCGATCGCCCGCGCCGGCAGGGTGGAGGAATTGGCCGCCGCAGCCTGTTTCCTGGTGTCGGAGCAGGCTGCCTATATCACTGGTGCATCGCTGCGTGTCGATGGTGGAGGGGCAGGCTACGTGAACTGAAAGGCGGCGGGTTGATTTTGAACGACTCACCCGCGATCGGATGGACCCACGAATAGATGCGCCCGCGCCAGGGTGACAGGCGCGCTTTCGTCGCTCTGCCAGCAGCTGATGCTGACTGCCGCCACCCGGCGGCCGACGCGCTGAAAACTGCAGCGGGCCAGGAGATCCTGCGGCTTGGCCTGACTCAAATAATCGATCGAGAAGTTGATGAAGCGGGGCGGGCGCTGTTCGCCGAGTTTGGCGAACGTGGTGACGAGGGCCGTGATCTGCATGAAACTGCCGATGGCTCCGCCATGGATGGACGGTAGATGGGTATTGCCGATCAGGCGCTGCTGGAATGGGAGCCGCAGCACGATACCGCGATCGTCGCTGCATTCATCGAGGCAGGCGCCTATCTGGCGCGCGTAGGGCATGCGGGCCAGGAGCAGTGCGGCACGCTCGGCGATGATCTGGGTGCCGGGCATCGCGGCACCTTCAGACCGGCCGTTCATCGGCATTCCCCTTGAATGAATAAAAAGTTCGCATGAAGGCTCCGGTGGCGCTGGCCACCAGCCGTTGGTGTGGTCCTGAGTGCAGCTCACAGCGGACAAAGATGACCGAGCGGGTGACTTGGCAGCAGTCGGCTTCGGCCACCAGATCGTATTTCAGGGGCGCCGACGCCAGGTAATCGACACGCAGATCCAGCGTAGACATGGGCTCGGGACGTTCGAGCTGTCGCCCGGCGGCGAGTCCGCAGGCCGTATCGGCCAGACTGAACAGGACGCCGGGAAAGAAATAACGCGCCTCGGGATCGGCCGCCAGCATCGGCTGCGCGGGAATGCGCATGCGAATTTTTCCGGGCGGCGAATCGAGATCCACTTTCATGCCCACATCCATTGCGTGCGGCATCTGCTGCTCGATGAGGCGCGCCATATCTTTGATTGATAGTTCGTTCATGCAGTGTCCTTTACGGCATCATAGACCATGCGGACGGCGCCGTAGTCCAGCATCGGTCTATAAGCCAGCGCCGGTTTATATTTCGAGCGGCTGTTCGAGGAGGTTTTCGGTGAGGTTGAAGGCATGAATGCAGCGACTGCACACATCGTCACTGAAAGACTTCAGGGGGTGTTGCGGGTGGAGATCCGCCGCCCGGAGAAAAAAAATGCCCTGACTGCGGCGATGTATGGGCAATTGGCCGATATTTTCCAGGACGCTGCCGGCGACAAGGACACCCGTGTGCTGCTGCTCCACGGACAGCCGGGCGTATTCACGGCCGGAAACGACCTCGGCGAGTTCCTGAATGATCCGCCCATGAACGAGGATGCGCCGGTCTTTCGGTTTCTAGCGGTCTTCCGGGACTTTCCCAAGCCCTTCATGGCCGCGGTGACGGGACCGGCCGTCGGCATCGGCACGACGATGCTGCTGCATTGCGATCTGGTCTACGCAGGCGAGGGAGCGAGGTTTCAACTGCCTTTCGTCGGCCTCGGTCTTTGTCCGGAGGCGGCTTCCAGCCTGTTGCTTCCGGCCTTGGTCGGTCACGCCCGGGCGGCGGAGATCATTCTGCTGGGCGAGCCTTTCGGCGCGCAGCAAGCCCGCGAAATCGGTCTGGTCAATGCAGTATTGCCCGATGCCGGACTGCTGGATCATGCGCTTCTCCAGGCCCGCAAGCTGGCGGCGCAGCCTCCGGCGGCGGTGCGGCTGTCGAAGCAGCTTCTGAAGCGCTCGCAGACGGCCCTGATCGCGGCGGCCATGGAGGAGGAAGATCGGCAGTTCAAGGTGCGGCTGGTTTCGCCGGAAGCCAAGGAAGCCTTCGGTGCATTTCTGGACAAGCGGCCGCCGGATTTTTCGCAGTTCTCGTGAGTCGAGTGCCGGGACAGCCCGGCCTCTACCATGATGCCGTAGCCTCCATGCATTTTTCTCCGGCAGCCGATTGTGTCCAGCAACGCAGACTGCCGTCGGTCTGACGCCGGCCGCAGACAAGAAATGTTCCGCCGGCAATCAACGGGGCGACACCGCGATAGTCGAAGATGCGCGGCGTACCGCCGCCGATCGTGGCCGCGAGATTCAGCAGCAGGCTGGCCTGTAGCGGGCCATGGACGACCAGACCTGCGTAACCCTCGGTGCCGGTTGCGTAGGGCAGATCGTAATGGATGCGATGGCTGTTGAAAGTCAGGGCGGAATATCGAAACAAAAGGACGGGCGATGCCGGTACGCTCCACATCAGATCGCATTGTGGGGCGGGAGCGCTTGTGGCTGCGTCCATGGCGCCTGTTCGAGGCTTGTCCGAGGCCGGGTCTGCGGCCGGGCTGGAGGCTGGCTTTGCGGCCGGCGGCGCGACGTCCCGATAGACCAGGTCCTGGCGTTCACGGATGGCCGGACCGCGTTCCGTGGTGAACTCGTGCTCGACGGTGACGAAACAGAGGGTGCCCGAACGGCCTTCCTTGCGGGTGATGGCACCGATCCGGGAGCGACGCATCACCGGGTCGCCCGGTTGCAAGGGGGCAATCGTTTCCACGCATCCGCCCGCCCACATGCGTCGCGGCAACGGTATCGGCGGCAGGAAATCCCCCGTCACCGGATGGCCGTCGGCGCCGATCCGGGAGGCCTCGGCGGCTTCGGGTGCAAGACACCAGTGGATCGCCGGCGGTGCCTCGCCGGGCGTGGCGCCGGCGAGATTGGGTGCCAGGGTGGCGCGGTAGGCGTCGATCAGGCGAGGCGTGAGCGTATCGGCATGCTCGCGAGTGCGGCCGATCCACTGTTCCAGGGCGGAGAGTTCCAAGGCGGCGTTCTCAATAACCGCTATACTTCGGCTCGCGGCCGTCGCGTATGGCGCGGAGCACTTCCTTGGCGTCCTCGCTCGCACTGCATTGCATCATGTTATAGGCCTCGAGTTCGATGACCTGCTCCAGCGTCATCGATTCCGCGGCATTGAGGCTGCGCTTGATATAGCGGTAAGCCACCGGCGGGCCGCGGTCCAGGCGGTTCGCGAACGCCTGGGTTTCGGTTTCGAGTTCGGTATCGGGGACGACACGATTGACCAGACCGATGCGCAGGGCCTCATCCGCTGCGATCTTGTCGCCGAGCAGATAGAGCTCCCGCGCCTTGGCGGGGCCGACGACACGGGGGAGAAGATAACTGCCGCCGAAGTCGCCGGGCCGTGCCGCCCTGACGTAGGCCGTGGCGAACGAGGCCGTCTGCGAGGCGATGCGGAAATCGCATGCGGCAGCCAGGCACAGACCGGCGCCGACGACAGGGCCGCGCAGCATCGCAATCGTCGGCTTGGGCATGGTGTGCAGCAGGATCGGCGATTGGCTGAGCCGCTTGACATGCGAAGCCCGCATGCCGACCGATTTCCACACCGGATCCGCGGACCATCGGACACTGACAGGATCCCCCGCATCGATCTGTTCGCGGCTGCGCAGATCCCCGCCCGAGCAGAATCCTCGGCCCGTACCGGTCAATACGACGACTCTCACGCCGGGGTCGACGCTGGCTTCTTCCAGCGCCTCGTTGAGCAGCCGCATCAGCTCCCAGGTCAGCGCATTGAGCTGCGCCGGCCGATTGAGCGTCAGGGTCAGAATGCCCTCGATCTGCTGTTTGAGCAGCACGGATGTCATGTCACTTTCTCGGGTCAGGCATACTGGGCGATGACCGTGCCGGCGAAGCGGCGCGGGGCATCGAGCTTGAGCTGCAGATCCTCACCGCCTTCGTGGCATTCCAGGGCGTGGCGCAGCCATCGGTGACGCCGGGTAAAGCACACGACGATCCTTCCTGATTGCAATCAGGCTAGTGTCGCAGATATTCACACTCATCGTCCATCCGGACTATCGTCTCGTTAGTCCGATCAGACGATGGGGCCGGACGATTCCGGGTCTAGCATGCTGTGTCCGACATCGGCGGAACAGTGCATAATTCTTACCGGATCCCGACCACAGCGTACGGATCCTGATCATAGAGGTGATTGTCAGATGCAGCGATTTCTCGCCGCCTGTGACGCAGGCGGGACGATGACCGACGTGATCCTTGTCGATGAAACGGGCCGTTCCGTCGTAGGCAAGGCAGCCACTACCCCACACGACGAGAGCATCGGCTACATGGAGGCGCTTTTCGAGGCGCTCGATTATTTCGAGATTCCCAAGGAAGCGCAGCAAAGCTTCGGAGCTCATCTCGAGACCGCGATCTATACCGGCACCTCGATGCTCAACTGCGTGATCAATATGTCCGGCTACAAGACGGGCCTGATCACCACGCGGGGCTTCGAGGATATCAATGCCCAGGGCCGCGGCAAGCAGACCTTCATCGGCCTGCAGTGGTCCGAGATCAGCCACATGCAGTACCGCCGGCATCGCACGCCGCTGGTACCGCGGAAGCTGGCGCGCGGCGTCACCGAGCGCATCGACATGTTCGGCAAGGTCATCATTCCACTCTACGAACACGAAGTGGAGCAGGCGGCCCGCGAGCTGATCGTCGATGAGCAGTGCCAGTCGATTGCCATCGTCTTTCTGCAATCCTACAAGAATGCCGAGCATGAAGAGCGTGCCGAGGCCATTGTGCGAAGCGTCATGCAGAAGGCCGGCCGCGATATCCCGATAGAACTCTCGAGCCGGGTCGCGCCGACCATGCGCGAGATCTCCCGCGCCAATTCGACCATCGTGCAGGCCTATGCGACCGATCCGGCCCGCAAGCAGCTTTTCCGCATCGAGGCCGAGCTCAAGAAGATCGGCTACCGGCACAGTCTCAAGACCGTGCTTGGTTATGGTGGCGTGACCAATATTCGCTATCCGCGTCTGTTCGAAGCCGCCATGTCCGGTCCGGTCGGCGGACTCATGGGAGCGAAATATCTCGGCAGTGTGATCGGCGAGCAGAACATCGTCTGCTCGGACGTCGGCGGCACCTCCTTCGATGCCGGCTGCATCACGGCCGGCGCCGTGCCGATCGAGCGGGAGCCTGGATTCCAGGACATGTATTTGACGGCGCCGATGCTGAGCATCACTTCGATCGGTGCCGGAACCGGCACTTACATCCGTATCGATCCGGCCACCAACCGCATCAAGCTGGGGCCTGATTCCGCGGGCGGTACGCCGGGACCGACCTTCATGGAAGCCGGCAATACCACGCCGACCATCAACGATGCCAATCTGCTCCTGGGCATACTCAACGAGCACAACTATCTTGGCGGCAAGGTCAACGTCAACAAGGAAACCTCCTATCGCCTGTTCAAGGAAAAGGTTGCCGAACCGCTGGGTCTCGATGTCTACGATGCCTGCGAAGTCTGTATCGACCTGCTGAACATCCAGATGCGCGAACATTTGGTGCGCAGTCTCATGGTCGGCCGGGATTTGCGCGACTATGTTCTGCTGGGCTATGGCGGCGGCGGGCCGCTGCACCTCCTGCCCTATGCGGGCGATCATCCCTATAAAGCCGTGATCACCGTTCCCTGGGCGGGCGGGTTCTCGGCCTGGGGTGGAGCCTGCATGGATTACGCCCATCGGCGTCACAAGACGGTATCCGTGGTCGTCGCACCCGACGCCAGCGACGCCGAGCGTCTGGCCGCGGTGCAGCCGATGGTGGAAATCTGGGATCAGCTGCGCAATGAACTGGTCGAGGAGCTGGTGGCCGAGGGTTTCGCCAAGAATTCCATACGCATTCAACCGGTGGCCTATGTGCGCTACTACGGTCAGCTGGAGGACGTCGAAGTTCCGCTGCCAGTGGCCAACATCGCCTCGACGAGCGATCTGCAGGCGCTGATCGCGCGCTTCGAGGAAATCTACACGCGCATGTTCACGCTTGCCGGCAAGCCGGATGTCGGGATCTACCACATCACCGAGGTCTGCGTGGTGGCCACGGTGGAAACCGTCAAGCCGCGGCTGGTCCGCAATGAGCTGGCGGACAAGGCTCCGCCGGCCAACGCCGTGAAGGGTACGCGCAAAATCTATCAGAAGGGCAAATGGCTGGATGCCAACATCTACAAGATGGAAAACATGCTGCCGGGCAATGAGGTGGACGGTCTGGCCGTGATCGAGGCCTCCAACACCACTTTGTTTGTTCCACCCGAGTGGCACGTCCGCATCGACGAGTACAACGTCTACTGGATGACGAGGAAGGATCGATAAATGACCAGCCAGCTGAAGCTCAAAGAGCAGCTCAAAGTAAATGATGAGCTGTTCGCGAAAACGGGCTGCATGTTCGGCCTCGAGAAGCTCACAGAAAAGGAAAACAATCCCGGGCTCTACGAAGCGGTGTGGCATATTCTGCTGAGTGTATGCAATACGGCGTGGGAAGTCGGTTGCAAGGTCTCGGCCTCGCCGGTCGCCGCAGAGGGCGGCGATGCGCTCTGGGCGCTGCACACCCCGACGGGTGAATGTATTTGTACCTCGTACGGCATCACTGCGCATGTCGGCTTGCTGGCCGCCATGGTGCGCAAGTTCATCGAGATGGGTTACGAGGATTCGCCGGGCTTCAAGCAGGGCGATATTTTCGAGAACAACGATCCGCACTATGGCGGCATCCACATGCCCGACATGGATACCGCCATGCCTATCTTTTACAAGGGCAAGCTGGTGGCCTGGGCATCCTCGGTGACCCACGTCGCCGATGCCGGCGCGGTGCTGCCGGGATCGATCAACTTCATGAATCCCGACACCTTCTCCGACGGCATGCCGGTATCGCTGGAAAGGATCGGTGAGAACGATCGTTACTATCCGTGGTATGAACTGCGCATCAAGTCGCGCACGCGGGCGCCGGATTGGGTGCTGGGCGATGCGCGCGGTCGTCTCGCCGGCCTCATCACCGTGCGCGAGAAGCTGCTGGAGACCATCGAGAAGTATGGTCTGGAATTCTTCGAGAAGGCTTCGCGGGAATATATCGAAGACAGCCGCCGCTATGCGGTGGCGCGCATCCGCAATCAGGCGGTGCCGGGACGCGTGCGCAAGTCGCAGTTCAAGGATCTGACCTTGAAGGGCAAGGTCGTCATCATGCCCAAGCAGGATATCGACCTGCTGTCCAATGTGCCGATGGAAATGCGCATCGATGCGAATGCCAATGTACACCTGTCTCTTGCCGGGGCCAGCGGCAGCGTACCCTTCGGCCAGAATATCACCCCGACGGCGTTGTCCTCCGCGCTGCTCATGGGCTATTCGCATGTCGTGGGCTTCGACATGTTCAACTCGGGGCCGACTTTTGCGCTGACGGTCGATACGCCGCCGCCGGGCTCGTGGTGCAATCCCTTCCCGGTCGACTGGTTCGCCTCCACCGGCATGGGCTGGTCATCGGCGATTCGCTGGCTGAGTTCGCTCTACGAAGTCACGGGACGGCTGTATTACATGCGTGGTTTCGTGGAGGAGATGTCCGCCGGTGCGGGCACCACCATGGCAGCCGAGTGGCATGGCACCAATCAGTACGGGCAGTATGCCGTTTGCCTGACGCTCGAGCAGGCCAGCAACGGCTCTCCGGCGCGCGGCATCGCCGACGGAGAACCAGCCGCCTGGTGTCTGTATACCGCGAACGCCGACTTCGGCAATGCCGAGGTGATGGAGCTGTATTATCCCTTCATGTATCTAGGCCGGAACATGGAGCCGGATTCGGGCGGCTATGGCAAGTTCCGCGGCGGCATGGGCCATACCACGGTATGGATGGTGATGAACACCCCGGAGATCCATTATTCGGCGGCCTGCGCCGGCGCAAACAGCAAGATCACGGCCAATCACGGCATGTACGGCGCATATCCGATGCCCGGCGATCGGGTTGCCTATGCGGCCGGAACCAACGTCAAGGAATTGATCGAACAACGTAAGCCGCTGGTGCATGAGCGCGGCCTGGATCCCGATTATCCGACACTGTCCCAAAATATCGTGGCGGATGTTCTGAACAACGATGTCGTCGTTCCCGCAAACATTCCCGAGACGCTGCACGAGTACGATCTCGTGATCAATCCGACCTCGGGCTCCCAGGCCATGGGGGATCCCATCGAACGGGATCCGGCGCTCGTCAAGGACGACCTTGACAAGGGGTTGACCCGGCCCTGGGTGGCCGAGAACATCCACGGTGTCATTGCCCGCAAGGAGGCCAACGGCGATTGGCTCGTGGATGAGGATGCGACGACGGAGAAGCGCCGTCTCATATGCGAGGCGCGCAAGCAGCGCGGCGTACCTTTCAGAGAGTGGTGGCAGCAGGAGCGCAAGCAGATCGTGGCGGGCGCGAACATGGATGAAGCCGTGAAGCGAATGTGGCGCAGCTCCATGAAGCTGTCACCCGGATACGCGGCCGAACTGCGCGCGTTCTGGAACCTCCCTGCCGATTTTGAATTTTGAGGAGGTCGCCATGGCCGAGTATGACATTTACGACGTCGAGGACATCCGCAAGCTGGTAGACGGGGAGCTTCCCTGGACCACTGTCCAGCAGATGATGAAGAACGGCAAGGATCGCGACCGCTTCGACAAGTGGCTCGTGATCCTGCAGGGGCGGGTGCCCTGGAAGGAGAAGATTCTGTTGCCGCTGACCCCGGCGCTGTTCATCGTGCAAAAGCCGAAGGAGCGCGTGGTGAAATGCCGTTGCGGGCATGAGTTCGGCGATTATCGCGTCAACTGGAAGCTTTCGGCGCTTATCTACGTGCGCGATAGCGACGAGAAGATCTCCGAGGTGTATCGCGGCCATGAAAAGCCCGACACCGAGTGGATTCAGTTGCGCGAATATTACTGCCCCGGTTGCGGCTCGCAGCTGGAAGTGGAAGCCATGCCGCGCGGCTGTCCGCCGGATTTCGAATTCCTGCCCGATCTCGACACCTTCTATCGGGAATGGATCGGCCGGCCGCTGCCCGAGACGGTCGAATTCGTCGATCGGACGCCGGAGCGAATCAAGGAGTGGACGTCTCGATAGCGCCGGGCATGACAGAGACCGTCATGCAACTGCATCAGGACGCGAGTAAATAACCAGCGCCGGCGTGTGCCGGCGGCCGGGCAGTCCCTCGACAGGGCGCTGCCTAATGTCCTTCCTGAAAAAATTAAGTAGGACCGAACCATGGATTTCGAATTTTCTTCGGAGGAACGCCGCTTCCTGGCAGAGGTGGACCAGTTCCTGCAGGATAACTATGACCCCAAGGCCATGGACGTCACGCGCGAGAACATGGCGCAGATCTGCGATACACCGGAGCGCCGGGCGTTCGCCAGAAAGCTTGCCAAGAAAGGCTGGCTGGGGATCACCTGGCCGAAAGCATACGGTGGACAGGAAGGCAGGGGCTTCTACGAGTATCTGTTGAACGAGAAGCTGTCTTCCGTCGGCGCGCCGCAAATCGGCAAGGGTGTCGGGATCATCGGCAAGACCTTGATCAAGGTCGGTTCGGAAAAGCTCAAACAGGAGTTTTTGCCGAAAATCCTTAACGCCGAAATCGAATTCGCAGTGGGCTACTCCGAACCCTCGGCGGGCTCGGACTCCGCCGCCATGCGCCTGAAAGCGGAGCGCCGCGGCGATGGTTGGGTGCTGAACGGACAAAAGGTGTTCAGCACCTCGGCGCACTTTGCCGACTGGTATTGGGTCGGCGCACGCACCGACCCGGAGGCGCCCAAGCATCATGGCATCACCCTGTTCCTGGTTCGCATGGACGATCCGGGACTCACGCTGCATGCCATGCCTACGATGGGCGGGGAGCGCACCAACGCGGTGTTCTTCGACGATGTATTCGTACATGACGACTATCGGGTCGGCCAGCTCAACAAGGGCTTCCAGTACATCGCCGAGGCGCTCGATATCGAGCGCTTCACCATGTTCACCTTTTCACCGATTCGCGCCCGGGTTGAACTGCTGTGCGACTATGTGAAGCAGGCCACGCAGGATGGCAAGCCTCTGAAGGAGGATCCCGTCATACGCCAGCGGGTGGCGCAGCTCGCCACCGAGTGCGAGGTGGCACGGCTGCTCGGCGTACGCTTCGTCGATTCCGCCCTCGATGCTTCGAAAACCCCGACGGTGCCGGCTTCGGAGTACAAGCTTTATGCCACCGAGCTGTCGCGCCGTGTGGCCGACGCCACCATGGATATCGCCAGCCCGGGTTCGCAGCTAGCCTTGGGTACCGAGGATGCGCCGCTCAAGGGTCGCGCGGAAAGCTGCTACACCTATACGGTGATCGACACCATCGGCGGCGGCTCCTCGGAGGTGCAAAAGAACATCATCTGCAAGCGCAAGCTTGGGCTGCCGCCGAACTTCTAGGTCGAGATTTCAGGCATGGCATTGCTCAGCGGTTATAAGGTTCTGGATCTCGCCAGTGTGGGGCCCGCGGCGCGCGCCTCGCGTATCCTGGCTGATTACGGCATGGACATCATCAAGGTCGCGCCGGTCTCGGCCAAGGGAGCCAAGCAGATCGAGCCCGTGTTCCATGCCTATGGCGCAGGACGCGGTACCCGGCAGATCCGTGTGGATCTGAAGTCGCCGGAGGGCAGGCGAGCCGTCGAACGGCTCGTCGAAGGCGTCGATGTGGTGATCGAAAGTTATCGCCCCGGCGTGGCGCACCGGTTGGGCGTCGGCTACGAGGATCTCAGGGCGATCAATCCCAGGATCGTTTATTGCTCGACCAGCGGTTACGGCCAGGATGGGCCCTGGTCGCAATGGGCGGGTCATGACATCAACTACGTGGCGGTCAGCGGCTACCTGGCCTGCAGCGGCCGCGATGCCGAGGGCCGCCCCGCCATGCCGGGAGCCACAGTCGGCGACAGCGCCGGAGGCGGCATGCAGGCGGCATTGGCCGTGATCGCCGCGTTGCTGCATGTGGCGAAGGGGGGTGAAGGCCGGCATCTCGATGTATCGATCACCGACGGCATGCTCAATCTGATGTCGCTGTATATCGATCGGTTCCTGGCGACGGGCGAAGAGACCCATCCGGGTTCCGATGTGCTGACGGGCAGGTACGCCTGGTATGGCGTTTACACTTGTGCAGACGGGCGATATGTCTCGATCGGCCCGGTCGAGGGGCATTTTTTCAAAAACCTTTGCCGCCTGCTGGAGCTGGAGCAGTACAGCGCCAGCCAATATGACGATGCCAAACAGGACGAGATGCGTGCGGCGTTCGCGCAGCGCTTCCTGACCAAGGAGCGCGATGCCTGGGTGGCTGCACTCGCCGGCCAGGATACCTGCCTGGCGCCGGTGCTTTCGATCGCCGAGGTTGCAGCGAGTCCGCATCTGCGGGCGCGCCGGAGTTTCATGCGTGCGCGCCATGCCGAGCGGGGCAGCTTCGAGCAGCTCGCGCCGGTATTGGCCGGCGGTGAGCGGCAACAGCCCGAACATCAGGTGCGTACCGCCGGCACGACGGATACGGAGACCGTACTGGCGGCGGCAGGATTTTCCACCGACGAAATCGCGGAGTTGCGCCGTTGCGGCGCGGTCGAGTAGGCGGCCAGCGAGTGGCCGGCGAAGTCAGGAGTAACGACAGGTGACAGAGATAGCGAGTGATCTGCCTGCAGTAGTGCGCGAGCTGATCGGCAAGCCGCACTACGTGGAGCAGACCGAGTTTCCCATCGAAATCGGCTACGTCTATAACATGTGCGCGGCGGTACAGGACGGTAATCCGCTGTACTGGGATCCGGAAGCGGCACAGGCCATCACCGGTGGGCAGATCGCACCGCCGGCGATGTTGTCGGCCTGGTTCAAACGGCATCATTGGATGCCGGGCGCCGAGGGCGATCGCAAGCCGATGCAGCTGTATTTCGACATCAAGGATATGGTCGGCCTGCCCGAGGGTATCGTCGCCAGCAACGAAGTAAGCTTCGGCGAGCCGGTGCGTATCGGCGATATACTGACCACCAGCCAGTACTGCCGTTCACTGGGTGAACTCAAAGACACCAAGCTCGGCCGCGGCCGCTTCTGCACCATGGATGTCGTGACGGTCAATCAGCACAACGACTGGTGCGGCACCGATACCTATCATTTCCTCATCTACATCAAGGGTGCCCGATGAGCACCGTGCGCAATCTGACTTTCGGCGAAGTCGAAGAGGGCCAGGAGCTGCCGCCGCTGACGTATCCGGTGACGGCCACCACGGTGGTGCTCGGAGCGATCGCCAGCCGCGACTGGCGGCCCATGCACCACGATCGGGATTTCGCGATCAACCGCAGCGGTACTAAGGACATCTTCATCAATACGCCGACCAACGCCGCTTGGTTCCAGCGTTTCGTGACCGATTGGACGGGCCCCAAGGGGCGGCTCGGCAAAATGAAGTTCAAGATGAAGATTCCGGTATTTCCCGGTGACGCGATGACTCTGTCGGGCCGTGTGACACGCAAGTCGGTGGATGATACCGGCTGTTGCTGGATCGATCTCGATCTCGCCGTGTCGGTGGGCGACAAGCTGAATACCGAGTGCCAGGCGCGCTTCGCGCTGCCTGCCGATGCCGACGATAACCCCTGGCAACGCCGCGGCGAACGCTGGCGGCCCTGACCCAGGCGCAAGACGAGGAACTCCGGATGGATCTGAAATTCACCGATGAACAAAACATGCTGCGCGAGACGACTCGAGCGCTATGCCGCGACACGAGCGGCGTGGACGTCGTGCGGCAGATGGAGAACGATCCTCTCGGCGTGCCCGAGAAGCTCTGGGCAAACATGCGGGAAGCCGGGTTGACGGGGATTCTCGTACCCGAGCAGTACGGCGGCCTGGGGCTGGATCAGCTGAGCTGCGTGGTCATCTATGAGGAACTCGGGCGGGCGCTGGCTCCGGGACCGCATTTTGGCTCTGCAGTCATGAGCGTGCTGGCGCTGCGCGAAGCCGGCAGTGCGGCACAGCAGGAGGCATTGCTGCCGGGGCTCGCCAGTGGAGAGACCATCATCGTGCCCGCCTGGCTCGAACCGGATCGCGGCTACGGTCCCGAGGGCGTGCGGCTCGTGGCCAAGCGCAGCGGCGAGGATTATCGGTTGACGGGTATCAAGCGCCACGTGTTCCATGCCAAGGCGGCCGAGAAGCTCCTGGTGCTGGCCCGCACGGGTGAGGGCGCCGATGGAATCGACCTGTTCCTGGTGGATACGAACGCCAAGGGCCTCACGCTCGAACAACAAAAAAGCATGGCTTCCGATACCCAGTATCGCGTCGCTTTCGACGACGTCGTGGTGTCGGCCGCCCAGCGCCTGGGGGCTTCCGGCTGCGGCTGGCGCAGTTGGGAGGCGGCCATGTACCGCGGCATCGTTCTGCTGGCTGCCTTTGCCGCCGGCGGGGCGGAGCGGGCACTGGAAATCACGGTGCAGTACTCGAAGGATCGCCAGCAGTTCGGCAAACCCATCGGCGCCTTCCAGTCGCTCGCCCACTACATGGCGGATGCCAGTCCGGTATCCGAGGGAGCGAAAATGCTGGCCTACGAGGCAGCCTGGGCGCACGATCAGGGCAAGGATATTCTGCGTCTGGCACCGATGGCGAAGCTGTTTTGCTGCAAGGCATTCCGCGACATCACGCATATGGCCCAGCAGGTGCACGGCGGAATCGGCTTCACGCTGGACTACGATATCCAGCTCTATTACCGCCGGGCCAAGCAGCTGCAGCTGAACTGGTGGGATTCGCGCTATCTGGAGAAACTGATCGCCGCGGATGTGCTCGACCGGCCGAACGTGCGCACCATAGCCGATCCATTTACGCCCTGAGCGGCGGCACCGTGCCAGTCCTGTCATCGATCAAGGATCAGCTGACACTGCCGGTGCTGTGCTCGCCGATGTTCATCGTGTCGACGCCGGCGCTGGTGTTCGCGCAATGCACGAACGGCATCATCGGCTCCTTCCCCGCGCTGAACGCACGCGGGGAAGGCATGCTCGAGGAATGGCTGACCGGCCTGGAGCAGCAGCTGGAAATCCATCGCGCGGCGAATCCGGAAAAAAAGGTCGCGCCGTTCGCCGTGAATCAGATCGTGCATCAGAGCAATACGCGTCTGGATGCGGATTTCGATGTACTGGAAAGGCACAAGGTGCCGCTGGTCATCACCAGCCTGCGTGCGCCCACCGAGTATGTGCCGCGCATTCATGCCTGGGGCGGGCGGGTATTGCACGATGTGACCAATATCCGGCATGCGGAAAAGGCGCTGGAGGCGGGCGTCGATGGATTGATCCTGGTCTGCGCGGGTGCCGGCGGACACTCGGGCGCACTCAGCCCGATGGCGTTGGTGAGCGAAGTGCGGCGCATCTACGACGGCCTGGTGGTACTGGCCGGCAGCATCACCCGGGGTGAGCATATTCTGGCGGCGCTGGCGATGGGTGCCGACCTGGCATATATGGGCACGCGCTTCATCGCCACCGAGGAGGCGAATGCGGTACCGGATTACAAGCGCATGATCGTCGAGGCAGGCGCCAGCGACATTCTGTATACGCCTTACTTCTCCAGCACCCACGGCAACTACCTGAAACCTTCCATCCGCGCTGCCGGCCTGGATCCCGACAATCTGGTGCGCGCGCCGGGCGAAACCGCAAAGATGGCCTTCATCAGCGCCGATGGTTCCCGCAGCGTGGGGGTCAAGACCTGGAAGGACATCTGGAGCGCCGGTCACGGTGTGGGGGCCGTCGATGACATCCCGTCCGTAACCAAACTGGTCGCGCGTCTGCAGACACAGCTCGCTGCAGCGCGGGCACATCTGTGCGCATCGCTGTAATGGAGGCGGCGCGAGGAGGTTCTCTTGAGTTTGTGGCGTGAGATCGTTGCCCGGCGCATAGCCACCCTCCACGACAGCGCAGCGGACAAGCGCATGGATCTGGCGGCGGCGATTCGGCGCTTCGTCCGGCCGGGGATGAAGATCAATCCTGTGACCATGCAGGCGCGGCCGCAGGCGGCCATGTATGAACTTTGTCGCCAGTTCGCCGGGACCCGGCCGGGCTTCGAGTTCGTTTCCTCGGCGCTCAGCGGCAGTTATCTGCAGCTGGCGCATCTTGGGCTGCTCAGGAAGGCCGTGGTGTCGTTCGCCGGTGAGGGATATCCCACTCCGGGCCCCAGCCCCGTGACGCGCTGGGCCCTGGAGCGCGGCGATTTCGAGCTCGAAAACTGGACCATGCTGACCATCTCCCAGCGTCTGCTGGCGGGCGCCATGGGAGTGCCGTTCCTGACCACCCGTTCCCTGATCGGCAGCTCCCTGGCCGAGGAGCGGCAGACGGCAGGCGGCTACGCCGAGCTGCCCGATCCGTTCAACCCGGGACAGGTTCAGGGTGTCATCAGCGCCTATCAACCGGACATTGCCTTCGTGCATGTCTGGGCGGCGGATCGTGCGGGCAATGCCGTTTGTTTTCCTCCGTATCAGGAAAACATCTATGGCGCGCTGGCGGCGCGACAGGGCGTGGTGCTTACGGCTCACCAGCTGGTGTCCACGGAGTTCATCCGCCGATATTCGCATCTGGTGCGCATTCCCGCCGAGATCGTGCTGTCGGTGAGCGAGGTACCCTACGGGTCGCACCCCTACGGCAACTACAGCGCAGGTATCCCGGAATTGCGCGCTTATGCCAACGACTACAGCTTCATGAAGGAGCATCGCGAAGCGCAAGGCAGCCGGGAGCGATACGATGCCTGGATTCGAGAGTGGATACTCGATAGCGCAGACCAGGATGCTTATCTCGCAAAAGTCGGCGACGAACGCTTGCGGGCGCTGCATCGGGCCGCCGAGCCTGACGCCTGGCAGGACGAGTTGGAACTTCACTCGGAATCCTTGGACCAGGTGCGCAGGGGGGGTAACGTCGAGGAAATGATCGTCCAGGCGTCCCGCGAAGTCGCCAAGCGTATCGTCGACAACGGCTACAAAACGGTGTTGGCCGGGGCGGGGCAGGCCTCGCTCATGTGCTGGCTGGCCGCTCATCGGCTGCGCGAGGAGGGCGTGGAATTTGCCCTGCTCGCCGAAACCGGCATGTACGGCTTCGATCCGCGGCCGGGCGATCCTTTCCTGACCAGCTATCGCAATCTTCCCACCTGCACCTTGCTGACGGATGTCTTCGAGGCGCTTGGGCTGCACGGCTGCGGCGGCGTCAATGCCTGCATGGGCACCATCGGCGCCGGTGAGATCGACAAGTACGGCAACGTCAATTCGACGCGCACTGCCACGGGCGAATTCCTCGTCGGCTCGGGGGGCGCCAACGACATCGTCACCTCGGCCGCCGAGACGGTGGTGGTTGCGGCTCAGCGGACCCAGACCTTCGTGGAGAAGGTCGGCTATGTGACCAGTCCGGGCGCCAAGATCCGCTGTGTCATCTCCACCATGGGCCGGTTCGAAAAACTGGACGGCGATGAACTGGTGCTCACCGGGTATCTTCCCGCCGCGGGCCGCGATCGCGAGCAGGCCATCGCGCAAATTCGCCGGCGCTGTGGCTGGGAGCTGAAGGTTGCCGATCAGGTCGAGGCGCTTCTACCGGCGAGCGAGGAAGACCTGGCCTTGCTCAGACTGTTCGATCCCGAACGCTTCTTTTTGGGCAAGCCGGCCGACAAATAGCGTCAGGCGACACCGATCCCATGGGGCATGCAGGCCGTAAATCCCACTGACCGGCGGGCACAGGTCACGGATGCCGATGCCGCTTTGGATGTTCCGGTCGATTTTTCCAGGGTTGCGTTGAAATGACTTCGAGCGAAGCCGGCCTGGCGGTACGCCGGGCCCGCCGGCATTCGAGTCATCGATACGTTGGATTGCGAGATCGAGGCAGGCGATTAGACTTTCATCGGCTGACTTGTATCGAGGCGTGTGCATGAACGCTGATGCTCCTTTGGAAACTTCCACCTTGCATGATTTGCATGGACGCTGGCCGCAGGCCGAGTCCGTGGAAGATTTTCAGCGAAACCTGGCCGCAGTCCGGGACCGCATCGCGGCAGCCTGCCGGCGGGTCGATCGCGACCCGGCCGGTGTGCGCCTGTTGCCGGTGAGCAAGACCAAGACGGAAGCCAGCATTCGCTTGTGCTATGCCGCCGGGTGCCGCCTGTTCGGCGAAAACAAGCCGCAGGAGGCTTACCGGAAATGGGCGGCGATGGCCGACTTGCCGGATCTGCGCTGGTCGGTGATCGGTCATTTGCAGACCAACAAGGCCAAGCTGGTAGCACGCTGCGCGACGGAATTTCAGGCGCTGGATAGTCTGCGGGTGGCCGAGGCGCTGGAGCGGCGCCTGCAAGCCGAGGGCCGCGGGTTGGACGTGCTCGTTCAGGTCAATACCTCGGGGGAGGCCGCCAAGTACGGTCTGCCGCCGGACGAGTTGGCGCCATTTCTACGCAAGCTGCCGGCTTTTTCCGCCCTGCGGGTGCGCGGTTTCATGACCTTGGCGCTGCTGTCGGCCGAGGCCGTGCGCGTGCGCCGGTGTTTCCGGCTGCTGCGCCGATTACGTGACCGATTGCGCCAGGATGTCCCGGATGGGATCGTGCTGGACGAGTTATCGATGGGCATGTCCGGGGACTATGAGATCGCCATCGAGGAAGGCGCGACCATCATACGTGTCGGACAAGCCATCTTTGGCGCGCGCAACACACCGGACACCCACTACTGGCCTGGTTTTTAAAAAGGGGACAGATTTATTTTCGCGTATTTTCGCGATCTTCGTTAACTCGGCTTGACTTTCTTCTAGACTCTCGATCAGGAGTGTCATGCTGAGGGAACGGTATGCTAAGGATCGGCCGGTTGGTAGTGGAAGGATATCCCCATCATGTGGTGCAACGCGGGCACAATCGACACGTCGTATTCGCAGCTCATGAGGATTACGAGCGGTACTTGAGCGACGTACGAGAGTTGAAGCAGACGTTTGGAGTTCGGCTGCATGCCTACTGTCTGATGACCAATCACGTACATCTGTTGTTGGAGCCGCGAGAGACACGTGCGGCGCTGGGCACGTTCATGAAAGCCCTGGCGGCGCGCGCCACTCGCTACCGCAACCGTCTGGAAGGGCGTTCAGGCACGTTGTGGGAAAGTCGCTACAAATCCAGTCTGGTTCAGACGGACACCTATCTGCTGGCCTGTTGCCGCTATATCGAACTCAATCCCGTTCGTGCTCGTGTAACAGCCAGTCCAACGGATTATCCGTGGTCGAGCGCGCCGGAGCGGTTGGGGCAGAAGCCCGCAGACCTGCTGGACTGGAGTCCAAGCTACCTGTCACTGGGGTGCAGCGAAGCCGAGCGCCAGAGCGCCTATGCACGCTATTTGCTGGAAGCCATCCCGGACAGCGAATGGGTGTTGATTCGAAAATCCCTGCAGCGCGGACAATTGACCGGAGCCGGCAAGTTCGTCGACGAAATCGAGAAAATCACGGGTATCCGAGTCGAACATCGAGGCCGGGGGCGGCCCAGGAAGCAGGTCGTTGAGGGGAGAGGGCAATAACAGGGGAGGGCGAATAATAAATCTGTCCCCATTTGTCCGCATTTGTCCGTGTCACGCAGCGATAATAAATCTGTCCCCATTTGGAGGGAGAGCCTGTCATGAATTCGATTCGTAAAATCGTCGCGGCGACCGACTTTTCCTTCAATGCGCATCGCGCTGCCCGCCGGGCGGGCGTGCTGGCAAAAGAACAGGCGGCTGCGCTCCAGTTGTTGCATATCTTGAATCGTCCCACGGGCAAGGCTCTGAAGATGATGCTGGGCGCATCGGCCGATATCGAATACGAATTGCTCGGCGAAGCGCAGCGCGCGTTGGATTCGCTGGCGCAAGACGTCGTCGCGGCCGGCGGTACGGTGGATGCGAGCAAGGTGCGGGAAGGTGTCGTCATCGACGAAATCCTGGCGGCAGCGGCCGGTGCGGACTTGCTGGTTCTTGGGCCGCGGGGCCTCAACCCGGTGCAGGATTTCGTTCTCGGCACGACTGCCGAGCGGATCGCGCGCATGATCGTGCGGCCTTTGCTCCTGGTGAAACAGGATCCCGCCATCCGCTACGAACATGTGTTGGTACCGGTCGATTTCTCGGAACATTCCTTGCCGGCGCTGCAATTCGCGCGCATCTTGGCGCCCCAGGCCGTCATCCACGTGTTCCATGCCTTCGACTGCCCCTTCGAGGGGCGGCTGCGCAGCGCCGGTGTGCCCGAGGACGCGATAAATGAGTACAGTGCGGCGACGGCCCGCGAGGCTCATGTCAGCATGACCGCGTTGCTCGAACGCGCTCAGGATCAAGGTGCCGTTCCGCTGATCGAGCGGGGGGATGCACGCAGTCTGATCACGGCCAGGGCGGCCGACCATGGCTGCACGCTGATCGTCATGGGAAAACAGGGGCGGTCATGGCTTTCGGAGTTCATTCTCGGCAGCGTTACGCGGCTCATGCTGGAGCGCTCGGCCTGCGATGTCCTGGTCGTGCCGCAGCCGCGCCCCCTGTAGAGCAGCAAACGAACGACTGCTTGCAAAGGAGCGCCTGTCGCGGGGTGGGGTAAGACGCCTCTCCGGTGATCTACTTAAGGAAGCGTCGGCTTTCACGACTGTGCCGACACCAACGTCGTGCTAACCTGAACTTTCAACTAATGGTTCAGTGCGCCTGGCGTGGGATGCCGCGCCGCCCGCGGAGATTCAATGATGAACGTCGCGACGAGTGGCAGCAGCCCAAAATCTGTCAATCCACATCGCTGGGCGCTCGTTCTTGCCGCCGGCGAGGGTCGCCGGCTACGGTCCTTGACGACGACCCCGGCGGGTATTTCGGTGCCGAAGCAGTTTTGTTCGTTGCACGGCGGTTCATCGCTGCTGGATGATGCGGTACGACGGGCGCAGGCGATTGTCATGCCGCAGCATGTTTGCGCCGTCGTTGCCGCCGATCATCGCCACTGGTGGACATCGCTGTCCGAGTCGATTCCGCTGGCGAATATCATCGTCCAGCCCGACAATCGCGGCACGGCGAACGGTCTGTTGCTGCCGCTGCTGCATATCTTTCGACGAGATCCTGAAGCGATTCTACTGGTACTGCCTTCGGATCACTATGTCCGCAATGAGGGTGTGCTGGCGGCGACGTTGGCTGATACCGCGGCGCATCTCGAATCCGGATGTGCGGACATCGTGATGCTGGGTCTGACGCCCGAGGAGGCCGATACGGAACTTGGATACATCCTGCCGGCCGGCGGTGCGGATGTCGGCGGCGCCAGCCATATCAGCAGTTTCGCCGAGAAGCCCGATGGACCGCAGGCGCGTGAACTCATCGGCCAGGGCGGCCTGTGGAATTCCTTCATTTTCCTGGCGCGCGCCTCGGCGCTGGTGCAGTTGTTCGAGCGGCAGTTCCCCGAGATCGTCATGGAAATGCGCGGCGTACTGGAGCATTCCGGTCACGATCCGCAAGGCGGACCGAGTTTGGCCGAATTGTATCGACGGCTGCCGGTGATCGATTTTTCACGCGATGTCGTCGAACGCTTCGCCAGGCAGTTCAAGGTCATGCGGGTACCGCCCTGCGGTTGGAGCGACCTGGGTACGCCGCGTCGTGTCGCCGAGGTGCTGAATCGGGCCGAGGTGCCGAATCGAGGCAGGCGTTCCCATCGTGCCGGGGTATCCGGCGAGCGTTATGTCGGTGGATTTCTCGATCTGGCCTCGCAGTACCTGGAATGGCAATCCCAGGTGCCAGCGTCCCGCGGGATGATGACGTGACGCTGCGCGTACTGCTGGCGGCGGTTTGCGCCGTCCTTGCGGGATGCATCAGTACCGAGCCGAATTCCCGTCGAATGACGGACTTGTCCGGTCCCGAACTTTTCGAACGATGGTGCGCGAGTTGCCATGGCATCACGGGGCGGGGCGACGGTCCGGTTGCGCCGCTCGTCAAGGCGGGGGTGCCGGATCTTACCCGTATCGCCTTTCGTGACGGCGGCGAGTTTCCCGGCGAAGATGTGCGTCGAATCATCGATGGCCGTGCCGAGCGTCCGGCGCATGGTCCTCGGGACATGCCGGTCTGGGGATGGCGGTTCTATGACAGCACGAATCCAGACGATTCCGCCGAGCGGGCGCGTGTCGATATGCTGATTTCCCGCCTGGTCGATTATCTACGTTCGATTCAACGGCAATAAATAATAAATCATGCGATCTATCTACCATGGGGTACTGGGCGCCGCGTTACTGATGACGGGTGCGATACTGCCCGGCGCTGCAAATGCTGCGGACTACGTGGCCTTGTCGGGCCGGCAGCTGTACGAGCGATTCTGTGCATCGTGCCACGGTGTGCAGGGGCGCGGCGACGGCCCTGTTGCAGATTCGCTGAGGGTCGAGGTGCCGGACCTGACGCGGATCGCCCAGCGCCGGGGAGCTGCGCTGCCGCGCGATCGTATTGCGCGAATCATCGACGGGCGGCATGTGCTCAAGGCGCATGGCTCGCGCACGATGCCCGTATGGGGCGAGGATTTGTCGCGAGCCCATGCCGGTGACCCGGATGCGGAGCGAAACACCGAAATCATCATCTCCAGGCTGGCCGAGTATGTTTGGTTCCTGCAGCGGCCTGGAGACCAGGACGTGCCCCTCGCGGCGCAGGCACCGGATGCACCGGCGGGCGTCGATCAATGGATCCATGCCGCGCTGGAACTCGACCGGAATGCCGAACGCGGTGCGCTGCTGTATGAGCAGCACTGCGCCGATTGTCACGGCGGGCAGGCCTGGGGCGATGCGGCCCGATCCATCCCTGCCCTGGCAGGCCAGCGGCGTGCCTATCTGGTGAAGCAATTGGCCGATTTCATCGAACTCGAGCGTCGGGGGGATCAGGAGGCACTTCGGGGGGAGCGTCAGGGACGGGATCAGGGCCGCTCGATGCATGAGGTGGTGTCGTCCGCGGGGCTCGATGATCCCCAGGTCTGGGCCGACATTGCCGCCTATGTGAATGGCCTGCCGCTTGCGCAGTCCACACAAACCGGCGATGGCACCGGTCTTGCTCTGGGCGAAGCCGTCTATCGTGAACAATGCGCCACCTGTCATGAAGAGGACGCCCGCGGCGATGATGAGGGATTCGTACCCTCGCTGCGCAATCAGCATTACGTCTACCTGCTGCGCCAGATGCGAGGCTTGACCGCCTGGCATCGATCGAATGCCGATGAAGGCCTCATACGCTTTCTGGACAGTCTCGAGACCGAGGAGATGACTGCCGTGGCGGACTACCTGTCGCGCTTTCGCGGGCCTGTCCGGGATCGCCTGCGAATGCATAATGATGGTACCGTCGGCGACTGACTAGCAGGAACCGTGTCGATGCGACAGATCAACAAAATCCTGGTAATCGTCGATCCGACGGCCGATACGCATCCGGGCGTGGAAAAGGCCGGTGCGCTGGCGCAAAAGCTGGATGCGCGCCTGGAACTGTTCATTTGTGATTCGAAAGCCGTCCGCCAGGCGCGCCTGGCGGCCCGTGCTCGTGTCAGGACGCCGCCCGATCCAGCTCGATCGTCCGCGGCCGATCCGGCAGCCCTGCTGGAGTCGCTGGCGGAACCGCTGCGTGCCGGCGGCATCGCGGTCACGACCGAGACCGAATGCGTGGACCTGCTCCTCCTGGGGCTGATCGATCGTACCCGCCGCACGACGGCCGATCTCGTCGTCAAGGATACGCATCATCACTCGCTGCTGCGCCGCACCTTGTTGACCAATACGGACTGGCAGCTGATCCGCAGTTGTCCGGCGCCGCTGCTGCTGACCAAGCCGGCGCCGTGGCGAGCGCCGCCGCAGATCGTCGCGGCCATCGATCCTGGACATGTGAACGACAAGCCGGAAGCGCTGGATCATGACATTCTTGGGTATGCCGCCGCCGTCGCCGCGGGCCTGCATGGCGACCTGCACGCCCTGCATGCATACCTGCCCATGGCCGTCATGGCGGCCGCGGCGGCGGTGCCGCCTCTGGTTGCGGCAGTCTCGGATCAGGATCTCAAGGCGGAGGAGGAGGCCAGGCGCAAGGAAATTGCGGCCCTGGTCGCCGGCTATGGGATCGATCTGAAAAGAATCCGGCTGGAGGTGGGCGGGCCTGTGGAAGTGCTGCCCCGCGCCGCGGCTTCGTTGCATGCCGATATCATGGTGCTCGGGGCGATTTCCCGCAGCGGCCTGCAACGTGCGTTCATCGGCAGCACGGCGGAAGACGTGCTCGAACAGCTGCCCTGCGATGCATTGATCGTCAAGCCGCCGAACTTCGCCGATCTGCTGCCCTTCTGAGCTGCCGTGGGAGGCAACGCAAAGCATAAAACGGTTCTCGCCGCATCCATCCTGGCCGCCATCGTGGTGGCCCTGGTGTTGTGGCGCGCACTGCAGCCCGCGGGGCCGGGCGAAGGCTTCATCAGCGGCAATGGCCGTATCGAGGCGACGGAAATCAACGTTTCCGCCCTGCTAGGCGGTCGAGTGGAGAGCATGCTGGTCAGGGAAGGTGATTTCGTGAAGGCCGGTGAACCACTGGTCCGGATGCAAACCACCGTTCTGGAGGCGCAGCGTGACGAAGCGCGTGCCTTCCATCAGCAGGCGATCACTGCGGTGGCGACGGCCAGGGCACAGCTCGCCATGCGCCGCAGCGAGGTGGCCGCAGCGCGGGCGAATGTCGTCCAGGCCGACAGTCAGCTGGATTCTGCGCAGCGGCGCCTCGCCCGTTCCGAAGCCCTGGCGCAGCAGGGCGCATCTTCGTTCCAGGAGCTCGACGACGATCGTACTCGTGCGGGTGCTGCGCGCGCCGTGGTCGCGGCGATGCAGGCACAGACAATTGCCGCGGAGGCTGCGGTTCAGGCGGCGCATGCGCAGATCGTGGGTGCCGAAGCCAACGTTGCCGCCGCTGCGGCCACGGTCGCCCGCATCGAGGCGGACATCGCCGATAGCACCCTCACTTCACCGCGCGATGGCCGGGTGCAGTATCGTATCGCTCAGCCCGGTGAAGTGGTCGGCGCCGGCGCACCGGTATTGAATCTGGTCGATCTAGGCGACGTATACATGACGTTCTTTCTGCCGGAGAGGGCAGCCGGACGCGTCGCCCTGGGCGCCGATGTGCGCCTCATCCTGGATGCCGCGCCGCATTGGGTGATTCCGGCGCAGGTATCGTTCGTGGCGGATACCGCGCAGTTCACGCCCAAGACGGTTGAAACCGCCAGCGAGCGCCAGAAGCTCATGTTCCGTGTGCGCGCCCATATCGATCGGGAATTGCTGGAGCGGCATATCACCCAGGTGAAAACGGGGCTGCCCGGCATCGCCTGGCTCAAACTCGACCCGCAGGCGCAATGGCCGGCGAATCTGGCAATCAAGGTACCTGAATGAACGATGCTGCAGGAGCCGACGCGGCGCCGGTGGCGGTGTTGAGCGGCGTCGGGCTGCGCTATGGCAGGAAGCCAGCCTTGAGCGGTATCGATTTGGAACTGCCCGGCGGCTGCATGATCGGTCTGATCGGCCCGGATGCCGTCGGCAAGTCCAGTCTGTTGTCCTTGATCGCCGGCGCCCGCGCGGTGCAGCAAGGCAGGGTGCAGGTGCTGGGCGGCGACATGGCGAACGCGCGGCATCGCCGCCGCGTCTGTGCCGAGATCGCGTATATGCCGCAAGGCCTGGGCAGGAATCTGTATCCGACCTTGTCGGTGGAAGAGAACCTGCAGTTTTTCGGCCGTCTGTTCGGTCATGATGCGCACGAGCGCCGCCGGCGCATCGAGGCACTGACGCAGGCAACGGGACTGCACGCCTTTTTGAGTCGGCCGGTCGGCAAACTCTCCGGCGGCATGAAACAGAAGCTGGGTCTATGCTGCGCGCTCATTCATGATCCGGCTTTGCTGATTCTCGATGAACCCACCACCGGGGTCGATCCGCTTGCAAGGCGCCAGTTCTGGGATTTGATCGATCGTATCCGCCGTGAGCGTGCCGGCATGAGTGTCCTGGTGGCGACAGCCTACATGGACGAGGCCAGCCGTTTCGACCGGCTGATCGGTATGGACGATGGCCGTATTCTCGCCATCGGTACGCCGCGCGAGCTCTATGAGCGCACCGGTACCCAGTCGCTGGAGGCGGCGTTCATCGCCCTGATGCCGGAGGCCAAGCGGCGCGGACATACACCGATCGTGACTACGCCGCCGCCGGACGGCAGGGATCGTGATATTGCTATCGAAGCGCAGGATCTGACCATGCGCTTCGGCGATTTTGTCGCGGTCGATCAAGTCAGCTTTCGTATTCCGCGCGGGGAGATCTTCGGTTTTCTAGGTTCCAACGGCTGCGGCAAGACCACCACCATGAAAATGTTGACGGGACTGCTGCCCGCCAGCGCCGGCCACGCCAGGCTGTTTGGCCGCAAGGTCGATCCGCACGACATGGCTACCCGACGCCGCGTAGGCTACATGTCGCAGTCGTTCTCTCTTTACAGGGAATTGACGGTGCAGCAGAACCTGGCGCTGCATGCAAGGCTCTTCCAGGTGCCTGCACACCGGATTCCAGCGCGCATCGAGGCGATGGCCGTGCGCTTCGGTCTGCAGAATGTACTCGGAAGCCTGCCGGGCAGCCTGCCGCTGGGCATGCGACAGCGTCTGTCGCTGGCGGTGGCGCTGGTGCATGGACCCGAACTGCTCATCCTGGATGAGCCGACGTCCGGGGTGGATCCCGTTGCACGCGATGATTTCTGGCGTCTGCTGCTGGATTTGTCCCGCAAGGATCGGGTCACAATTTTCATCTCGACGCATTTCATGAACGAGGGAGAGCGCTGCGATCGTATTTCGCTCATGCACGCAGGCAGGGTGCTGGTCAGCGATACGCCGGCAGCGCTGATGCGCGCGCGCGGCGCCGATACGCTGGAGCAGGCGTTCATCGCCTATCTGCAAGATGCGGGGCTGCAGCAGGATGGCGAGCGGGTTGGGCGGGCCGGGGACGAGAGCGCATCACATGGCGCATTGTCACGGGCTGCGCCGCCGCAGGGTGATACAGCGGCGCGGAGCGCGCCACCGCCACCGCCACCGCCGATGCCGATGCCGATGCCGGCGATGGCGCCGGCGATGGGGCACCGGCATCGCTTCAGTCTTCGCCGCGCGCTGAGCTACACCCGGCGTGAGACACTCGAACTGCAACGCGATCCGGTGCGCGGCACGCTTGCCTTGGCGGGGAGCCTGTTGTTGCTGTTCATCATCGGCTTCGGCATCAACATGGATGTGGAAAAGCTGCCTTACGCCGTGCTCGATCGGGATCAGACCGTTTTGAGCACCGACTATGCTTTGAACCTCTCCGGGTCACGCTATTTTGTCGAGCGAGCCTCGCTTGCGGATCATGCCGATATCGACCGGCGTATGCGCAATGGCGAGTTGGCTCTGGCCATCGAGATTCCCTCCGGCTTCGCGCGTGATGTACAGCGCGGCAAGCCGGTGCAGATCGGTGCCTGGGTGGATGGCGCGATGCCCCAGCGTGCCGAGACCGTGCGCGGCTATGTGCAGGGCATGCATCAATCCTGGCTGGTCGACACGGTAAAGCGAAGGTTGGGGCAGGTACCGGTTGCGCCGATCGACATCGAAACGCGCTTTCGCTACAACCCGGATGTGCGCAGCCTGCCGGCGATGGTGCCGGCGGTGATCCCGCTGCTGTTGCTGCTGATTCCGGCGATGCTCACGGCATTGTCGGTGGTGCGCGAAAAGGAATTGGGTTCGATCATCAATTTCTACGTCACGCCGGCCACCCGCAGCGAATTTCTGCTGGGCAAGCAGTTGCCCTATCTGGCGCTCAGCATGGTGAATTTCCTGCTGATGGTCTGGCTGGCGGTCAGCGTCTTCGGGGTGCCGATGACCGGCAGTTTTGCGACTCTGGCCCTGGCCGCACTCCTGTTCTCCGTGTTCGCCACGGGATTCGGCCTGTTGTGTTCCGTCTTCACCCGCAGCCAGATCGCGGCGATCTTCATCACCATGCTGGCAACGCTCATTCCGGCGGTCCAGTATTCGGGACTCCTCAACCCCGTTTCTTCGCTCGAAGGAGCCGGTTATCTGTTCGGTCGGGCGTTTCCCGCGACACACTTCCTGACCATCAGCCGCGGCGTATTCAGCAAGGCGCTGGGCTTCGCGCAGCTGCAATCCTCGTTCTGGCCGCTATTCATCGCCGGACCGCTGGTGCTGGGGTTGTGCATGGCGCTGCTGAAAAAGCAGGACGGCTGAAAGCAGGACGACGGAAAGCAGAACGGCGGAAAGCAGAATGACGGAATGGGCAGCGTAGCCAACATCTATCGCCTGGGCGTCAAGGAGCTGTGGGGCCTGCGGCGCGAGCCGATGATGCTGGTGCTGATCGTCTACAGTTTCACGATCGCCGTCTATACCGCCGCCACCGCCTTGCCGGAAACGCTGCACAAGGCACCTATCGCCATCGTCGATGAAGACCGCTCCCCGTTGTCGACGCGCATCGTATCGGCCTTCTATCTGCCGCACTTCACCGAGCCGGCCATGATTTCGCTCGCCGCGGTCGATTCGGGGATGGATGCCGGCGATTTCACCTTTGCGCTGAACATTCCGGCGAATTTCCAGCGCGATGTGCTGGCCGGCCGGCAGCCGGCGCTGCAGCTCAATGTCGATGCCACCCGCATGAGCCAGGCGTTCGCCGGCAGCGGCTACGTGCAGCAGATCGTCATGGGCGAGGTTACGGAATTCGTCCAGCGCGTTCGTGGCACGGCCGATCCGCCGATCGATCTGGCGCTGCGCATGCGCTTCAATCCCTCACTCGATCAGTCCTGGTTCGGCAGCGTCATGGAACTGGTCAACCTGGTCACCATGCTGTCGATCGTGCTGACCGGCGCGGCGCTGATCCGGGAACGCGAGCATGGCACCATCGAACACCTGCTGGTGATGCCGATCACGCCCATGCAGATCATGATGTCGAAGATCTGGTCGATGGGGCTGGTGGTGCTGGCGGCAACCGTGCTATCGCTGATATTTGTCGTCGAAGGCGTATTGCGTGTACCCATCGAAGGTTCGCGGCTGCTGTTTCTGCTGCTGGTGCTGCTGCATCTGTTCTCGACCACCTCCATGGGCATATTCATGGCGACTCTGGCACGCAGCATGCCGCAGTTCGGTCTGTTGCTCATGCTGACGCTGATGCCGCTGCAGATGCTCTCCGGCGGGGCGACTCCGCGTGAGAGCATGCCGGAAGCGGTACAGATTCTGATGCTGGCCGCACCGACCACCCATTTCGTCGCTGCCAGCCAGGCGATCTTGTATCGTGGCGCAGGGTTCGGCGTCGTCTGGCCGCAGCTGTCGGCCATCATTCTTATCGGCGCATTGTTTTTCAGCATTGCGCTACGACGCTTTCGCAAGACGCTGGCGCAGATGGCGTGACGGCGGGATAGCGGCACCGCGAGACAGCGGCACCGCGGCACCGCGGCACCGCGATACAAGACAAGCAAGCACTGGAAGCGTCTATCGGGGCCATTTCTCCAAGAATACCTAGGTTATCGGGGTTGAAGTTCTGCTCTCATCCGGTCTAATAATCCTAAAACAGAATTAATCCAGAGGAAGAGGTCTGGAGGGATATATCGATGCCGGATACACGGGTAGGAATGGCGCGATCCGCAATTCGATCCAGGACGATTCGCGACGGGCGGCTGGCGTCATGGTTCGTCGAATGGCGGGTGCCCATCCGCAAATGGCTGTCGAGCCGTTCGTCCGTACCCGCTGCGGACCTGGACGATGTGGCTCAGGAAGTATTTCTGCGCCTGCTGCGCTACAGCGACGACATTGTGATCGACAATCCGCAGGGCTATCTGTTTCGCGTGGCCGCCAATGTCGCCAGTGAATGGCGCGAACGGGCGCGTCTGCGCTGTCCGCACGATCAAAACTGGCTGCACGATCTATCGATCGAGCCTGCCAACGAACCGGAGAATGCCGTGGCCCGCGCCGTCCTGGGGCAGCATGTTCGGGCAGCGATCGATCGGCTGCCGCCGCGCCAGCGTACGGCCTTGCTGCTGCACGTCAACGATGGATTGACCTACATGCAGATCGCCGAGCGGCTTGGATTGTCCTACCGTGCCGTGATGCGGGATCTGACTCGCGCCTACAGCCGGCTGCGGCTGCAATTGAACGCCGAAGATCCGGGTGGCCCGAACCGCTGCTGAGGGTGTTGCTATGACGAGGCAACTCGATCGAATCAGGATTTCACTGACGAGCCGGGAAGCCGCCGAATGGTTCATCCGTCTCAAGGACACTGCGCCCAGCCGTGCCGACCATCGCGAATATCTGCACTGGTTGAAGGCCTCGCCCAGCCACATGGCGGAGGCGTTGCATATCGGACGAATGTATGGACTCCTGCGCCGCGCGCAGTCCGTTTCGAGCGATGCGCCGCAGCAGGCCGGCTCTTGACCCCAGTGCTTCCGCGGATGCTCCCGCAGGTACTCAAAAAGCCTTCGAACACGTAAGCTTCGTGCCTTTCGCGCCTCGTCAGGCCACGGTACCTATCCGGCGCCGTGGGCCGGCGCCGCGCCGGCCCGGCCGGTGGATGGCCGCATCCGAGGCGTTTCCCTCGCATCGGCGAGGATTTGCAGGAGCTGACGATGAGCTTCGATCTGGTGGCAACGGTGGCGCTTTCCGGGGGGCTGCTGTTCGTGGGTTACGGCATGCAGCGCCTGATTCCTTGGCTGGCGCGCTTGAATATTCCTGCTCCCGTGATCGGCGGCTTGATCGCATCCGTTGCGGTGTTGTTTGCGCGTATATATGGGCTGCCGGTGCCGATGTTCGACACGACATTGCAGCGGCCCTTGCTCGTGGCCTTTTTCACGACCATCGGCTTTTCCGCCAGCGTGGCGCTGCTGCGGGTGGGAGGGCCGCAGGTGGCCTTGTTGCTGGTGATCGTCACGGTGTTTGCGATCCTGCAAAATTTGATGGGCATGGGAATCGCGATCGCCTTCGGGCAGGATCCCTTGTTTGGCGTATTGACCGGCTCGGTGACCTTGATGGGTGGTCCGGCCACCGGATTGGCTTTCGCGCCCTTGTTCGAAGCGGCAGGAGTGGAGGGCGCGGCATCGATCGCGATCGCCGCCGCCATGGCAGGCATCGTCATCGGCGGGTTGGTCGGCGGGCCGGTGGCCACCTTCCTGATCGAACGCCATCGATTGCGTGGGCCGCGCGCCGCGGGGAATGCGCCTGTCGAGGCCGCTGCCATGCAGGTGCGGATCGATCCGCAGCCGGCGCTGCAGCCGGAGGATGATGCCGCGCGGGCATATGTAGCGCTCAAGACGGTGGTGATCGTCTTGATGGCGATGTGGTCAGGCTCATGGATCAGCGCAGCGATCAACTCGACAGGGGTGACCTTGCCGGAGTACATCGGGGCGATGCTGGCGGCCGCATTGATACGGAATTTCGATGACCGGACCGGCTGGATCGGTCTGCCTCACGCAGCTGTGGATCTGTTGGGCGCCGTTGCCTTGTCGCTGTTCCTGGTCATGGCCTTGATGACTCTGGATCTTACTCAGTTGGCAGGTCTCGCCTTGCCCTTGATCGTGATTCTGACGGCGCAACTGGCACTGGTGGCGGCATTGAGCATCTGGCCGATTTTTCAGCTGCTGGGCCGCGATTACGATGCGGCCGTGACCACCGGCGGCACGATCGGTTTTGCATTGGGCACGACTGCCAATGCCATGGCAGTCATGCGTACCCTGGTGGAGCGGTTCGGTGCTTCACCACGCGCCTTTCTGGTCGCACCGCTGGTGGGGGCATTCTTTATCGATTTCACCAATGCGCTGGTGATCACCGGCTTTCTGAATCTTTTCGGCTGATTCGTGCTGCCGGGCTCTACTATGATCCCCCGTAGGTTACCCGCGGGGCCAGGCTGCGCAGCACGGCCGGGAGCTCGTGTTCGGGAGAGATACCTTCGCCGGGAATATCCGGGTACTCGGGATCCCAGGGCATGATGACCGTCCGGGTGCCGGGGAGGATCTTCGGCATCATGGGGATGACGTTGCGCCGCGCCTCGGCGGACAGCAGGGCCGACAAGGTTGTATGTTCCTGCAGAGCCGCGATCAGTTCGATCGTGGTGCACAGGGTCGGCGTTGCGATCGGCAGCGTCCCTGCGGTTTTGGCGGCGACGAGTGCCGCGGGGCGCATCCATGCCTGCTCCACCGTCTCGACATCGTCGATCATGGAGGTTTGTCCCGGGGGTACCGCCGCGAGGAAAAAACGGGTATCGAAGCGTTTGGGAGCGAGTGAGGGCGTGATCCAATGCGCCCAGTAGATCAGCCGGTCGACCTCCAGGAACAACGATTCCTCCTTCAGCAGGCTGGCGAAGCATTCCGGTTGTGCGGCGATGGTGCGCCGGCTGGCTTGCAGCCGGGCCGTCTGCGCCTGGCTGCAGGGGACGCCGTCCGCCGTGGAGGCCAGCAGCACACCGCTTTCCTCGAAGGTTTCACGGCAGGCGGCAACGGACAGTCCCAGGCATTGCTCACGAAGCAGAGGCTCGCCGTACGGGCTGGCAAGACGGGCACAGGCTGCCTGAGAGGCAGGTGGAATACGCTGCAGTGTCGGGGGCGAAAAATCCGTTGTGGACAAGGCGCCGCCGGGAAAAACCCAGAGGCCGCCCAGGAATGCAAGTTTCTGGTGCCGGCGGGTCAGCAGGACTTCCACGCCTTCGGGCCCGTCACGCAGCAGCAGCACCGTCGCGGCATGTCGTAGCACGGGAGCTTGGGGTCGAGAGTCGATTGAAGTGTTCACAAGGCTATTCTTACATGAAATACAGCCGTCGAATCACGCCGGTTCACGCCGTTACAGGCGGATGCATGCCTGGCTCGAGGCCGCTCCACGGTAATCGGCCGGCCTCGCGCGCCACACGGAACCGATCGTGACGGGGAATCCGAAAAGGTTAAACTAGCCGTCCGATTCATCGCCGGCACGCACTCCCATGCCACACGAAGATCCGAGCCTCGAGACACTGCTCGAGCGCAACCGTTCATGGGCTCGCAACGTCAAGCAACAGGATCCCGGATTCTTCGAGCGTCTCGCCCGGCAGCAGGCGCCGCACTATCTATGGATCGGCTGCGCCGACAGCCGCGTGCCGGCCAACCAGATCATGGGCCTGTCTCCGGGGGAGATATTCGTCCATCGCAATGTCGCGAACATCGTGGTGCACAGCGACCTGAATTGTTTGTCGGTCATCCAGTATGCGCTGGAGGTGCTGAGAGTTCGTCACATCATCGTATGCGGTCACTATGGCTGCGGCGGCGTGCGCGCCGCGCTGCATGACAGGCGTTCGGGCCTCATCGACAACTGGCTGCGCCATGTCCAGGATGTGCGTAATCGTAATCGTGATGAATTACGGGAATTGAAGGATGATCATCTTCGCCTGACGCGGCTTTGCGAGTTGAACGCGTTGGCACAGGCGATCAATGTGGCGGAGACCACCTTGCTGCAGGACGCCTGGAGCCGTGAGCAGCCGGTCTCGATTCATGCGCTGGTCTATGGCCTCGAGGACGGCATCCTGCACAAGCTCGGCACCAGCCTCACGGATGAGGAATCCCTGCAGCGCCGCAAGCGCGAGTTGGGGTGGTAGCGGACGCAGGGTTGCCGATGGGCGCTCGGAACCAGACGCTCAAAACAGTTCGATGTCGTGCTGCGGTTCGGCCGGTGCAGCCGAATCGACGCTATCCTCGATCAAGCGCCTGAAGATCTGCTGCTCTTCTTCGGTGCGATACAGTTGCCGCAGGCTGATCAGCAATTGATCCCATTGCTTGCGTTGAGAACGTTGCGTGCGATCGCAGGTGAAGGCCGCGAGGCGCAACAGGCTGTGACGCACGTGATCGAGGCGTTGCGTGAGCTTGTCGTGGAATTGCAGGGCGATGACGGCCGAGTTCATCTGGCTGCGAATCGCGTCGAATTGTCGATTCAAGTTGCCGATGCCCTGCAGATGCAGCGTGTCCTGCAGTTCGCCGGCCGAGGCACGCATGCTGCGCGAAGTTTCCGATACGGCATTGAAGGCCTGCAGCAGCGTATCGATGGCTGTTTCGGCATCATGCATGGCGGCGCCGATTTGAGCCTCGCACAATTCGAGCAGGCGTACGATCTGCTGTTCCGGCGACCAGTCGTCAGTCCGGACTCTCGTCTCCAGCGAGGAGGGTAGGCCGAGTTCCGATGTATTCATCTTGGGAGCTTCCGTATCGATGACTTGCGCAGCCGCGGTGCGGGCGGACCGCGGCCTACAGCACCCGTTCGATCGTTTTGAGCAGCTGAGCCGGATTGAACGGCTTGACGATCCAGCCGGTCGCTCCCGCCTGCTTGCCGCGCTGCCGAGTCTCCTGCCCGGACTCGGTGGTGAGCACCAGCATGGGAGTGAACTTGTAATTGTCGAGCGCGCGCAATTCGCGCACCAGGGTGATGCCGTCCATGCGCGGCATGTTTACATCGGTGAGCACGAGGTCGGCACCGGCGTGCCGGGCGTAAGCAAGAGCATCGACACCGTCGGCGGCCTGCACGACGGTGTAGCCGGCGCCTTCCAACGTGTATTTGACCATCTGGCGCATCGAGGCCGAGTCATCGACGGCGAGAATCGTACGGTGGGGGAGAGGGCGGTTCGCCGCTGACATGCATCACGCTCCTTCCACGCAGACGGTCGAACCGGTGGATGCCGGATGCATCACGGGGGAGCCGGTAGCGACCGCGGTGGGCAGTTCTTGTAACGGCGTGCCGCAGATGGAATTGAGCCTGCCGCCCTCATGGCCGGGCAAATACGGGGAATCCCCTAACGGTGTCGTCAGGCTCCGGTGGTGAGGGGGATTTTGCCGATGTGTCTGCGCCATTGCGCCGGGCCGGTTTGGTGCACGGACTCGCCGCGCGCATCGACCGCGACCGTCACGGGCATGTCCTTGACCTCGAATTCATAGACCGCTTCCATGCCGAGGTCGCCGAAGGCGACGACCCGGCTGGAGCGGATCGCCTTCGATACCAGGTAGGCGGCGCCTCCAACGGCCATCAGGTAGGCGGCCTGATGCCGGCGGATCGCCTCGATCGCTTCCGGTCCCCGCTCGGCCTTGCCGACCATGGCGATCAGGCCGGTCTTGCCCAGCATCAGTTCGGTGAATTTGTCCATGCGGGTTGCGGTGGTCGGGCCCGCCGGGCCGACCGCTTCGCCCTTCACGGGATCGACGGGGCCGACGTAATAGATGACGCGGTTGGTGAAATCCAGACCCTCCGGCAGAGGCTGGCCCGCTCCGATCAATTGACTGATGCGTTTGTGCGCGGCATCGCGTCCGGTCAACATTCGCCCGGACAGCAACAAGCGTTCACCGGGCTGCCAGGCTGCGACTTGCTCGCGAGTCAGGGTATCGAGATTCACGCGCCGGGATTGCGCCGAAGCTTGATAAGTGAGTTTCGGCCACAGGTCCAGATCAGGAGGATCGAGCCTCGCCGGTCCGCTGCCGTCCAGGACGAAATGCGCGTGACGCGTGGCTGCGCAATTGGGAATGATCGCCACCGGCAGCGAGGCGGCATGCGTGGGATAGTCCTTGATTTTCACGTCGAGCACGGTCGTCAGTCCGCCCAGGCCCTGTGCGCCGATGCCCAGCGCATTGACCCTGTCCATGATTTCCAGGCGCATTTCCTCCAGCGTATTGCGCGGGCCACGGGCGCGGACCTCGTGAATGTCGATGGGTTCGAACAAGGATTCCTTCGCCATCACCATGGCCTTCTCGGCGGTGCCGCCGATGCCGATGCCCAGCATGCCCGGCGGGCACCAGCCCGCGCCCATCGTGGGTACCGTCTGCAGAATCCATTCGATGATCGAATCCGACGGATTCAGCATGACCAGCTTCGACTTGTTTTCCGAGCCGCCGCCCTTGGCGGCCACGGCGATTTCCAGCGTGTCGCCCGGTACGATTTCCATATGGATCACCGCGGGAGTGTTATCGCGGGTGTTCCTGCGGCTCGATGCCGGCTCGGTCACGATCGAGGCGCGCAGGGTATTGTCGGGATGGACATAGGCGCGGCGCACCCCCTCGTTGATCATATCGGCGAGGCTCATGGTGGCATCCCAGCGCACATTCATGCCGACCTTTGCAAATACAGTGACGATTCCGGTGTCCTGACAGATCGGGCGGTGGCCTTCGGCGCACATGCGCGAATTCACCAGGATCTGTTTTATCGCATCCTTGGCGGCCTGACTTTCCTCGCGTTCGTAGGCCGCGGCCATGGCTTGGATGAAATCCGGCGAGTGATAGTAGGAAATATACTGCAGGGCATCGGCGACGCTCTGGATGACGTCGTCTTGTCGAATGATGGGCATGGGCTCGAACAGTCTTTGAGTTGAGGGAACCGGGCCGGGAAACCGGGAATCCGGGAAACCGATAAAGGGTTGAAAATCCACCAAGGGCTGAAAATCTACCATCTGCGCCCGCGCAGCGCACTCGCCGAGACATAATGTTGCGATTGCGCAACATCATACCGTGGCGATGCTCTGTCAGGAACTCCGGGGCTTGGGGCCGGGATCGGCAGCGGCGCGACGGATCGCTGCCATGAGCCCGCGGGGCCGCAGGACCAGATTCAGGAGATGCCGCGCACGCGCTGCAGGTAGGCTTGTTCATCCGGGGGGCGCCCCGCCCGCTGCGCTTCCCACAGCGCCTCGGCCAGGCATTCGGCGAAGCGGTGTTCGGCATCGTGCTGCGAGGCCAGCCGGCGCACGGCCTTGTGGAATGCCTCGCGGATGCCGCGCGGCCGATCGGTCGCCAATTGATCACGTACGGCAAGGTGCAGGCCCATGTGCAGAAACGGATTGGATTCATCCCCTTCCGGCATATAGTCACGAGCGAGCGCGCCGACAGGCTGTTCCAGTGCCGCCTGATATTCCGGATGCAGTTCGATCACGTCTGCGATCTGTATTTCCAGCGGCTCCATCGGCAAACCTTCGCGGCGTTTGCGCCAGGCTTGCACATAGGCCTGCCGCAGCTGGTCGCGGGAATGGGTGTCGAAGAAAGGCATGAGGGTGATTGTACTGCGGGTGAGGTCCATGGGCATGGGCGCACCGGTGTGCCGGATATCGCGGCGCCTATCGCTGTGCCTCGGGGGTGGGGAGAGCCGTCAGTTCGATTCAGGCGGATGAGCCGGCGTCTTGTGCGGATACTCGCATAAATCGGCGATCAGGCATTGCGGACACTTGGGTGTGCGGGCGAGGCAGACATAGCGGCCGTGCAGGATCAACCAGTGATGAGCATCGTGCAGGTACTCCTGCGGCACGCGCTTCAGCAGCCGGTCCTCGACCGCGCGCACGGTGGTGCCGCGGGCGATACCGGTGCGGTTGGCGACCCGGAAGATATGGGTGTCCACGGCGATGGTGGGATGACCGAAGGCGACGTTCAGGATGACGTTCGCCGTTTTGCGTCCCACGCCGGGCAGGGCTTCCAGCGCCTCGCGCGATTGCGGTACCTTGCCGTCGTGCCGCTCGATCAGCAATCTACAGGTCGCAATGATATTGCTTGCCTTGGTGTTGAATAGGCCGATGGAGCGGATATATCCCGACAGGCCCTCCACACCCAACGCCAGGATCGCCTGGGGTGTGTTCGCATGTTTGTACAGTTCGCGCGTCGCCAGGTTTACGCTTCGGTCGGTTGCCTGTGCCGACAGGATGACGGCCAGCAGCAGTTCGAAGGAACTGCGGTACTCCAGTTCGGTCCTGGGCGCGGGATTGGCGGCTTTCAGACGCGCAAAGAGAGCGGCTATTTTCGTCTTGTTCATCGGCTGCAGGATGGATTCATTGCTGGGCGGTGGTCATTGCCGGGAAGCCGTTCTAGGCGGCAGCCGCCTCGACGAAACTGCCTCGACGAAACTGCCTCGATGAGAGTGGCCTTGACGGCAAGCTGCCCTCGACGGGAAGCCGTTCTGGATGGGAAGACATCATCGATGATGACTACCGTTTTGGTGCATTGTGTTTCGAGCCTGCCGCAGCTCGAGGCCGTTATTTGTGGATTCGGCGGCGGATATCGTTCTTCTTCGATGCAGCCGGTTGCGCAACGCCAGCAGCAGCCCTAGCGCCAGAAAGGCGCCCGGCGGCAGCGTTGCCAGCAGCAGGCCGTCGATCCGGAACACCTGGATTCCCAAGCCGCTTGCCCAGCTCCCGAGGAGGTGGGCATCGTGCAGCAGTGAGCCGTGTCCCACCAGTTCACGGACCGTGCCCAGCAGCAGCAGCAGGGCCATGCCGCCCGCTGTCCTCAGCGCCATCTTCAAAGCGATCCCGAGAGAGATTTCGTCCGCGATCTCCGAGGTACTCTCCGGGGCGGTCTCCCGAGTGGCTTCCGGGGTGACTTCCAGGACGATCGCGGGCGAAATCTCCGCGGTCGCCTGCGGAGCGGACACCGCGGCGGGCGGGGGCTGTGCAAACGCCGGCAGGTCGCCGATGCGCGTGGACCAGAAGCCTGCGACCTGATCCAGCAGCACCAGATTGACAGCCACCAGCGGCAGAAAAAGTCCGAACGACAGCCGCAGCTCCTGCAATCCGGCATCCAGCAGCAGTTCAGCACCGGCGGTCAGGCCGGCCAGGAGAAATGCCGCGGCGACGAGTCGGGCGGCTGTATCCAGCCAGCGTCGCAGGCCCCAGGACAGCACGACCGCGGCCGGATGGATGAGCAGGATCACACCGCTCATCGCGATCGCCTTGGCGAGCGTGTCGCCGACGGCCAGCAAGGGACACAGTGCGAGCAGCTGCACAACGGCGCCGTGTCGAGCACCGGCATCGATGTCATCGCCGGCCCACGGACCGGGCGCCTTGCCGTAGTAGGCGTGGCCGGATGAAGCCGCGCTCATCGCCGGCAGCTTCCGATCGCCAGCGGCATCGTCGCTGCGGCGGTCTGGAAGGATGAAGCCGCGCGCATCACGGCGCCTCCCCGGCGGGGCCGGCAGGCGAGTGTCCGGGTGAATCGGCGGGGACGTCCGAAGAGGGCAGCGCCGGGGCCCGATCCGGCCGTGCCGGGATGCCGCAGAGCTGTACGCGCTCCTGCTGGTGATATTCCAGTGCGCGCCGCACGGCGGTGACGATGGCGCGCGAGGTGATCGTTGCGCCGGTGAGCGCATCGAAGTCTCCGCCGTCGTGCTCGAGCGCCCAGCGCGCTTGCGGCGGATGGGACAGGGACAAGCCGCTGAATCGTTGCAGCCACTGCGGCTCGCGTTGTTCGAAGGCGTCGCCCAGGCCCGGCGTCTCATCGTGATTCAGCACCCGCACGCCGATCAGCGTGCCGTCGCAGTCAATGGCGACCAGCAGTTCGATAGGGCCGCGATAACCGGGCGCAACGGTGCGCATGACGATTGCGGTGGGCTCGCCCGCGCGACGCGCCCGGTAGATCGTGACGGGCCGGGTTGTGCCCAGCATGTCGGGCGCGGTCACGACGAGCCTATCGTTCAGCGGATCGTTGTCGGCCAGTTGCGCCGGCAGCAGGGCCTCGAGATGTTCCCGGATCCAGGCTTGCGAGTCATGCTCGCCATGATCGCGCGTACAATGCGCGATGCCGGCGAGCACGGCGCCGATCGATGCCGCCAGCAGGATGATCACCACTG
This sequence comes from Steroidobacter denitrificans, assembly GCF_001579945.1. NCBI lineage: Bacteria > Pseudomonadati > Pseudomonadota > Gammaproteobacteria > Steroidobacterales > Steroidobacteraceae > Steroidobacter > Steroidobacter denitrificans. Next base: position 942,403 of record NZ_CP011971.1, read on the forward strand.
CCTGCTTCCAGGGCGCCGGCGGCACGGTGGTCGGTCGTTCAGTGCGCATGGCCATAGATCCGTGGAATGGTGAGGCGATCGATCAAAGGTACCGATAGATTCATCAACAGTACCGCGAAGGCGACGCCGTCGGGATAACCTCCCCAGGTACGAATGACATAGGTCAGCACGCCGATGCCCGCCGCATAGATCAATCGTCCCCGATTGCTGGTCGCTGCCGATACCGGATCGGTGGCGATGAAGAAGGCGCCGAGCAGGCTGGCACCGGAAGTCAGATGAAATATCGGTCCGGCGCAGCTGCCAGGATCAAGCGCCGCCATGATCGATGCGCAGCCGGCGATCGCTCCCAGCATGGCCACCGGAATGTGCCAGCGGATGATGCGGGCGGCGAGCAGCCAGAGGCCGCCTGCCAGCACCGCGAGATTGATCCATCGCCAGGCATCGAGGCCGAGCGGATCGGCGGCGGGAGCATGCGGCTCGTCCAAGGTCATGTCCCTGTTCAGGCTCTCGCGCAGTGCCGTCAGCGGCGTAGGCGAGGTGACGGTATCCCAGCTCAATCTTTGCGGCAATGCACCGGTGGCGATCGTCTTCAAGGTTTCCGGCAGATTCAGCCGGGTGGCTTGCCGTTCCAGTATGTGATCCATCCGCTGAGTCGGCGGTTGCGGCGGCAGCCATTGCATCAACTGCAGCGGGAAGGACACCAGCAGGATCGCATAGCCGGCCATCGCCGGATTGAAGATATTTCTTCCCAGGCCGCCGTAGGCATGCTTGACGAGCAGGATGGCGAATGCGGTGCCGGTGACGATGAGCCACCAGGGCGCAAGCGGCGGCAGGCACAAGGCCAGCAGCACCGCGGTGAGAACCGCGCTGCCGTCGCTCAGGAACGGCATGAGCGGCCTGCGCCGCAGTTTCAGCGCCAGCGCCTCGCAGGCCAGAGCGGTGAGGGTGCCGAGCAGGATCTGGATCAACAGCCCTATGCCGAAACAGGCCACATGCATCAGCACCGCGGGTACCAGGGCGTACAGGACGGTGCGCATGACCCGCCCGACACTGTTGGACGCGACGACATGCGGAGGTGCCGCGGTGTCGAAGATCATGGCCGCTGCCGCCCGGCCGGTTGCCTCGTGGCATGGCGCGCGCGCCGTCCCTGCCGGGAGGGCGCCTGGGGGCGGCATGCGGGGCGGTAAGTCATCCGGACCGCGGCTCCCCGGGCCGCCGGCGTTTCGCGGCCAGCCTGGCGCGATGCTCCTCCTCCAGGCGCGCGAGCCGCACATTGCGCGCCTGGAAGCGAGCCCGGGCTGCGGCGGCTTCGACGGGCTGCATCCGTGCCCGTTCCAGCGCCGGCTTGGCCTCCCGGAAGCGTTCCACCAGCGGGATTTGACTGGGACAGACGTAATCGCAGCAGCCGCACTCGATACAATCCATCAGTCCATGGCGTTCCAGCGCCTCGAGATTCCCCGCGGCCTCGAGATTCTCCATGTGTACATGCCAGTGAAGCTGCTGGGGCAGCAGGCGTGCGGGACAGACCTGGGCGCAGTCGCCGCAGCGTATGCAGGGCATCTCGGCCGAGCGCGGCTGTAGATCCAGGGACGATGCCGCGATGATGCACTGGCTGGCCTTGATGATCGGCAGTGCATCGTGCGGCAGCGAGACACCCATCATGGATCCTCCCATGATGAGCCGGCTCATGCGCGGGGTATAGCCGCCGCAGTCCTCGATCAGCGTTGCGATGGGCGTACCGAGGAGAACCTCGAGATCGGCAGGCTCCCTGACACCGTCGCCCGTCACGGTGACGATGCGCCGGATGAGAGGTTCGCCATCGCGCAGCCAGCGCGCGGCGGCGGCGGCGGTGCCGACGTTCTGGCAGATCACACCCACATCGGCGGGCAGGCCGTCGAACGGGACTTCGATGCCGAATAGGGTCTCGATCAACTGGCGCTCGCTGCCGGCGGGATAACGCCGCGGCAGGATCACGATACGGATGCGTTCATCCGCGGCTTCGGCGAGCGCCTCGCGCACGGCCTGCTCGGCCTGCGGAGTGTCGTCTTCCAGGGCGATCGTACAATGCCGGGCGCCGATCGCATGCATCAGGATGCTAGCGCCCAGCAGCACGTCGCGAGCATGCTCGCGCAACAGCATGTCATCGCAGCTGATATAGGGTTCGCACTCCATGGCATTGAGCAGCAGCCATGTCGGTCTGTCGCCGGTCGTTGCCCGGCGGGTGTGGATGGGAGCGCTCAGCAGTTTCGAGGCGGCGGGAAAGGCGCCGCCGCCCAGGCCGACGATGCCGCCGCGGCCGATGTGTTCGCATAATTCGCGCGGCGAGTATTGCTCGAACGAACGCTTGGTCTGGTATTCACCCCGCCGGTCACGCCCGTCGTTGGCGATGACGACGCTGAGCGTGGGGGCACCGAGATGCTGCGCGGCAGGGCGCAGTTCGATCGCCTTGACGATACCCGAGACCGGCGAATGCAGCCAGGCACCCGCCGCCTCGCCGATCACCTGGCCTGTTAGCACCGATTCACCCGGGCGGACTCGTGGCGTGGCCGGTGCGCCGACGTGCTGGTCCAGCGGCAGCACATACATGTCCGACTCGCCGGCCGCGCGTAGCGGGCGGCGGGTCGAGCGTTGTTTATGGCCATCCAGGCGCAGGCCGCCGTGCATGCGACCGCCCGGCGCCGGCGGGACCGTGAGACTCGTGTCACGCGCCTCGCGCCGCGGTGCCGGACTCATGAGGATCTTTGCCGCGGCTGCGCCGGGGGTGGACGCATTTCGATGCAGTCCACCGGACAGGAAGGCACGCACAGTTCGCAGCCCGTGCAATGAGCGCTGATGACCGTGTGCATGTAGCGCGAAGCGCCGACGATCGCATCGACGGGACAGGCCTGGATACATTTGGTGCAGCCTATGCATGCTGCTTCATCGATCCAAGCCGCGAAAGGCACGGCGGGTACGACTCCGAACGCCGGATCCACCGGCTTGGGCTCGCGGCCCATCAGCCGTGCAAGCGCGGCAGCGGTCCGTGCGCCGCCCGGCGGGCATTGATTCGTGTCGGCCTCGCCCTGTGCGATCGCGTGCGCATAGGGCAGACAGCCGGCGTAGGTGCACCGGCCGCACTGGGTCTGCGGCAGCAGCGCATCGAGCCGATGGACCAGAGTGCTGCCGGGTTCCGTTTCCGTGATGCTGCGTTGCGCGCCCAGGATGCTCAGCATTGCCAGTCCCGCCAGCAGAGTCATCAGCAGCATGGCCGCCGGCACGGTGGCCGTAACCGGCAGTGCGGCGAGCAGACTCATTCCTGGAAAAGTCCCGTAAAGCCCATGAACGCCAGCGCCATGATGCCCGCGGTGAGCAGCGATAGCGGCGCATCGCCAAAGACTGCCGGTACGTCGGCATGACGCAGACGCACCCGCAGCGCAGTGAACGCGAGCAGCAGGAAGCCCAGCGCGACGGCGGCGGCCAGCGAAAAACCGAGTACAGCCAGGGGAGTCTGCAGTTGGCCGCTCGCCAGCAGCGCGGTGCCAAGTAGAGCGGCATTGGCGATCATCAGCGCCATGAAGCCCGGACGTTCGGGAATCGATCTGCCGCAGCGCCGCAACATGATTTCCACCAGCGGCACGATGGTCAACACCCAGGCGACAAAGACAGGCGTACGCAGGTAAGTCATCGCCAGGGGTTCCAGAAGCTGCGTGAACAACAACCAACTTCCCAGTACGAGCGGCGGCAGGGCGATCAGGTGGGCGAGGGCCAGTGTGCCCGCCGCCGCGAACTCATCGTTCATCGGTGTGAACGGACGCCAGTGCGGCGCGCCGTTCATGGCGACGACGTTGATCAGCATGCTGCCGAGCAGGAGCACCAGCAGTGTGCTCATGCTCGGCATACCCCGCATACCTGGCATACCCGGCCTGCGGCTGGACGCAACGAGATCATTTTACTTTCATCCCCGGCGCCGCGCCGGCATCCGGGGAAAGCAGGAAAATATCCTTGCCGCCCGGGCCTGCCGCCAGCACCATGCCCTCGGATACTCCGAAACGCATCTTGCGTGGTTTCAGGTTCGCCAGCGTCACCGTCAGGCGCCCCACCAGCTGCTCCGGAGCATAGGCCGAGCGCACTCCGGCGAAAACGATGCGCTGACCGCCGTCTTCATCCGGGCCGAGGTCGAGGCTGAGTTTCAACAGCTTGTCCGCACCCTCCACGGCTTCGGCAGCGACGATCTTCGCGATGCGCAGATCGATTTTCGCGAAATCCTCGATCGTGATCTCGGCGGGCCGGCTGGCGGCCGGCTCGGGTTGCCGGGCGGCCGTTTTCGCCGACTTGGCGCTCGCGCCGTCTGCCGGCGAGGCGCCGGTATCTATGTCCAACAAGGCATCCAGCTGCTGCGGATCCACGCGCGTCATCAGATGCTCATAGGCGTTGATTTCATGGCCGGCCGGCAGCGCCTCGAACGGTCCCCAGCGCAGCGGTCCGCTGCGCCGCAGGAAGGCCTGGACCTTGGCGGCGGTCTGTGGCAGGACCGGCGCCAGCAACACGGTGAGACACCAGAAAAAATCCAGGCTGCTGGAGCAGATGGCGTGCAGCCGCTGGTGTTGTGCCGGATCCTTGGCCAGTTCCCAGGGCTTCTGGCCATCGATGTACTGGTTGACGCGATCGAGCAGTTCGCCGATTTCGCGCAGCGCCTTGCCGAATTCGCGTGCCTCGTACAGTGCGCCGATGCGTGACCAGCAGGTATCGGCGCGAAACAGCGTATGCAGCGCTTCGGCCTGCGCATCGCACGGCCCCAGGCGGCCGTCGAAGCGCTTGGTGATGAAGCCGGCGGTACGGCTGGCGATATTGACGTACTTGCCGACCAGGTCGGCGTTGACCCGGGCGATGAAATCGTCCGGATTGAAATCGATGTCCTCGACATTGGCGTTTAGCTTGGCGGCGATGTAATAGCGCAGCCATTCCGGATTCATGCCGATATCCAGATAACGCAGGGGGCTGATGCCCGTGCCTCGCGATTTGGACATCTTCGCACCCGATACCGTGATGAAACCATGCACATAGACATGGTCGGGCACCTTGCGCCCCGCATATTTAAGCATCGCCGGCCAGAACAAGGTATGAAAGTAGATGATGTCCTTGCCGATGAAGTGGATCTGCTCGACCGTGTCGTCCGCCAGGAACTCCTCGAAGCTGCGCCTCTCGCCTTGTGCGCGTGCCTTGCCGCTTTCGAAATAGTGCTTGAGGGAGGCCAGATAGCCGATCGGCGCATCCAGCCACACATAGAAATACTTGCCGGGCGCATCCGGAATTTCGATACCGAAGTAAGGCGCATCGCGCGAGATGTCCCAGTCGCTCAACCGCATGTCGCCCTTGCCGCTCAGCCATTCGCCGGCTTTGTTGGCCACCGAGGATTGCAGGCGTCCCGGTTCGCCGACCCAGCGGGTCAGGAACTCGACGCAGCGCGGATCGGACAGCCGGAAGAAGTAGTGATCGGAGGATTTGCGCACCGGCGTGACGCCCGAGAGCGTCGAATAGGGATCGATGAGGTCGGTGGGTGTGTATACCGTGCTGCAGACCTCGCAGGCATCGCCGTACTGATCCTTGGCGTGGCATTTGGGACATTCGCCCTTGATGTAGCGATCCGGCAGGAACATCTGCCTGGCCGGATCGTAGAACTGCTCGATCGGCTTCACATAAATGAAGCCGGCCGCCTTCAGGCTGCGATAGATGGACTGGGACAGTTCGATGTTTTCCGGCGAGTGGGTCGAGTGCCAGTGATCGAAGCTCAGATGAAAGCCTTGCAGATATTTCGGCCGCTCCGCGGTCACCTTCGCGACCAGGGCCTCCGGGATGAGACCTTCGGCCTGCGCCTTGAGCATGATCGGGGCGCCGTGGACGTCGTCGGCACCCATGAAATGCACGGTATGGCCCTGCATGCGCTGAAAACGCACCCAGATGTCGGCCTGGATGTATTCCATGATATGGCCGATATGGAACGGCCCGTTGGCGTAGGGCAGGGCGGTGGTGACGAACAGGCTGCGGGGACTGGACATGGCGGATCGGTCGGAGCTGCGGAGGATGCAGTGGCCGATTATGCCATGGCGCTGCCGTCTGGACGGTCTTCGGCCTGCGGCGTCGGCAGTTGATTGTTGAATCCTGCTTTCGTTGAATATTTTTTCGTTGATATCGAGGCAGTCCCGCTCGAAGCCCTTGCCGGCCGTGCCTGCGGGATTCACCGCCGGCAAGGGCTTCGAGCGGGACTGTCGCTGTAAACGGGTTCGTGGAACGGTACCGAATTCGCGGCGCGGCCTCAGCCGCGGTCTTTCACGGCCTCGAACTTGCTCTTGTTGATTGCCTTCTTGTAGGCCTCCTTGCCGGTGATGATGGCCTTGTCGAGCAGATCCTGGATGGCCGAATCCATGGTGCGCATGCCGTGGGCAGCGCCGCTTTGCATGGTATTTTCGAGTTGATCGAGCTTGCCTTGGCGAATGAGGTTTGCCACTGCCGGCGTGTTCACCAATATCTCCAGCGCCGCGACCCGTCCGGGCTTGCCGGCCCGGGGAATCAGTTGTTGGGAGATCACGCCGCGCAGGGACGTGGAGAGCATAGCGCGCACGTGCGATTGCTTGTCGGCCGGAAAGGAGTTGACCATGCGATCGACGGTCTGTGCCGCGCCGTTGGTATGCAGGGTGCCCATGACCAGGATGCCCATCTCTGCGGCGGTGATGGCGATGCTCATGGTTTCATAGTCGCGCAACTCGCCGACCAGGATGACGTCGGGATCCTCGCGCAGGGCGGAATGCAGGGCGTGGGTGAAGGACGGGCTGTGGGTGCCGACTTCGCGCTGGCTGATCAGACAGTTCTTACGCGGATGCACGAATTCGATCGGGTCCTCGATCGTGAGGATGTGCCCCTTCAAGCGGGCATTCATGTCGTCGATCATGGCCGCCAGGGAGGTCGACTTGCCCGAGCCGGTCTTGCCGGTGACCAGGATGAGGCCGTTGTTCACCTTGCATAGATTGTGCACGGCGTCGGGCATATCGAGTTGTTCCAAGGTCAGCGCCTTGGAGGGGATGGCGCGGCACACGCAGCCCAGGCCGTACAGATGGCGCATGATGTTGACGCGAAAGCGCGAGACGCCGGGAATGATGTAGGCGAAGTCGGCGCCATGCTTTTCCTCGAGGCGCGCCAGCGCGGCGCGCGGCATCATTTCGCGCAGCGTTTCTTCCACGAATTGGGGCGAGAGAACCTCGGAACGCAGGGGTTGCAGCTCCCCATACAGGCGCACGCGCGGCGGATCGCCGGCGATGAAATGCAGGTCGGAGCCGTTCTTGCTCAGAACTTCCTTGAGGAACTCGTCGATCCGGCGCGGGACGTGGGTTCCGGTGGCGGCCAAGGTGGGTTGCTCTGCGCTCAAGTGTGAAAACCTCGGGATCTCTAACCCGGCGCCAGGTCGAGCTTGGGCAGGATGCTGGTGTCGGTTACATGACGGGCAAACAGGCGCTTGTCGGTGGCATAGACATAGGCGTCATCAGGGTCTATTTCCTTGGCCTGGATGTTGGCGAGCAGCGCTTGATCCAGCATCTGCATGCCCAGATCCTTGCCGGTCTGCAGCTGCGAGGGGATCTGGTGGGTCTGGTCGGTCATGATCAGCTTGGCGATGGCGCGCGTCACCAACATGACTTCGCAAATGGCCTTGCGACCGCGCTGATCGGCGGTTTTCACCAGAACCTGGGTGATGACGGCGATCAGGCTTTGCGCCAGGAAGCTCTTGGTCTGTTCGCGTTCATCGGCAGGCAGCGCATCGACGATACGGTCGATCGTTTTCACCGCTCCAGTGGTGTGCAGTGTGCCCAGGACCAGGTGTCCGGTCTCCGCCGCGGTCATCGCCCAGCGAATCGTGTCGGCATCGCGCAATTCGCCGACCAGGATGACATCCGGATCCTGGCGCATGGCGGCACGCACGCCTTCCGAGAAGGAGGGCAGGTGGGTGTCGAGTTCACGCTGGATGACCTGGCTTTGCTTGCTTTTATGCACGAACTCGATCGGATCCTCGAGGCTGATGATGTTCAGCCGGCGGGTGGCATTCAAATGATCGATCATCGCCGCGAGCGTCGTGGACTTGCCGGTGCCGGTCGAGCCGGTGACCAGGATCATGCCCTGATGATGATCGCACAGCTTTTTCACGATCGGCGGCAGGCCCAAGCGGTCGATCGTAGGCACTTCCGCGGGGATGGCACGGAAGGTGGCGCCCACACCGGTGTCCTTGCGAAATACGTTGACACGAAAGCGGCCGCCGTTGGCCGCGACATAGGAGAAATCCACGTCATGCCCGCGGCGCAGCTGGTCCTGGTGGGTACGGCTGGTGATCTCGGCGATATAGCCTTCCAGTTCCGGCTGACTCAAGTCGCGGAACTTGATGGGCAGCAAATCGCCATGCATCCGCAGCATGGGCGGCAGGCCCACGGCGAAATGGATGTCCGAGCAGCCTTGATCGGTGCCGAGCTTCAGGAATGCATCGATGCGTGCCATAGAGGTCCGTGCATGATCAGGAATGAACCTGGGTGCGTGGCAGTCCGCTCGCAGTTCTTGCCGGCCATGAATCCGCAGGCATGACCTCCAGGCGTTCTTGCGCGATGCCGCCCTGGGGGGGAGCAGTCCGCTCGTAGTCCTCGCCGGCCATGAATCCGCAGGCATGACCGGCGAGGACTACGAGCGGACTGCCGCAAGCTTCGATCGGAATGGACTGGCCGGCTGCTCACAGCAGCTTCTCCAGTGCCGTCCGCAGCTCTTCCATGCTCTGGAAGCGCTTGAGCTTGTCCACGGCCATGGCCTTGGTGACCAGGGCGGAGACTTCCGGCGGCAGCTGCGGGTTGACGTCGAGCGGCGATTTGGCCTTGCCTTGCACGTGCTGATACATCACGGACATGTGGTCGCCGCGGCTGTAGGGAGGCTGACCGGTCACCATCTCGTACAGGATCACGCCCAGGCTGTAGATATCGGCGCGCTCGTCGACTTTTTTGCCCAGGATCTGTTCGGGCGCCATGTATTTCGGCGAACCGATGACATAGCCGGTCTTGGTCAGCTGGGTATCGCCTTCCTTGTGAGCGGCGGCCACGCCGAAGTCCACGATCTTGAGCAGCCGCTCGTCGTTGATCAGGATGTTGGCGGGCTTGAGATCGCGATGCACGATGCCGGCCTGGTGCGCGATCGTCATGCCGGTGGCGATGTCGATACCGTACTGCAGCGCGACGGGCAGGGGCAGCGGCTTGTCGTTGACGATTTCCGCTCCCAGCGTGTGCGAGGGGAAATATTCCATGGAAATGGCATAGTTGCCGCGCATATACAGGAAATCGTAGATACGGATGACGTTCTTGTGCGTGATTTTTCGCGAATAGCGCAGCTCATGCACGAAGCGCTTCATCATTTCCTCGTCCTGGGACACGTTCGGATTCAGGAACTTCAGGATCAGACGCTCATCGACAACCGTGTCCTCGACCAGCACGACCGTGCCGAACGCGCCCTTGCCGATCTTTTCGATGTATTTGTAGCGCCCTTCGATGATGTCCCCGGATTTGAGCGTGGAAATATCGAGCTTCATCGTGGCCGCAGCGGCATCCTCCGCCTTCTTGATGACGGCATCGACGTCGCTGCGTTCGATCAGCAGGGTGCGGGCGGGCTCGGCCATGCGCGCGGCCTGCGCCTGCGCGGCCAGGGCGGTGCCGGAATAACGGCTGTCGATGTCCTCGATCGCGCGGATGGCGGCGTGCTGGATGGTCTGGTCGGCGATTTCCGCGCCGGCGGCCTGGATGTAATTGCGGACAGTATCGGCGCGCTTGTCGTCGGCCAGTCGTGCCAGTGCATTGATGGTCTCGACCTTGATTTCCTTCTCCGGACGATCGAGCAGGCGGACCAGAGGCTCGATGACCCGAGTGTCACCCAGTTTTCCCAGGGCACGGGCGATCGTCGGCAGGGACCGGGTGTTATTGGTATCGAGCAGTTCCAGCAGCGCCGGTACGGCTTTTTTACTGCCGATTTCGGCCAGTGCGTCCACTGCCCGTTCGCTGACCCACCAGTCCTTGTCCTTGGTGGCTTCGATCAGGAAGTTGACGGCACGTTCGTCCTTGGTCTGATTCAGGATTTCGATCGCCGCGCGCCGCACATCCTCGTCTTCGTCGCGAATGAGTTCGATCACGGCGTCCACCACCCGCGGACCGCCGATTTTGCCCAGCGCATCGGCTGCCCGTGTTCGCACCCACCAGTCGTCATCCTTGATGGCCTGCAGCAGATGCTTGATGTCCCTGGCGGTGCCGAGGTGATTGAGCACCTCCACCGCGGCGCGCCGGGCGTAATCGTTCTCATCCTTGAGCACATCGATCAGGTGCTTCATGGTGTCCGGATCCTTGGCGCGTACGACCACATCGATCGCGTGGTTCGCCACCTCCAGGTCCGGGTCGCGCAGCATCTGGCATACCGGGCCGACATTGACGGGGCCGCTGATGCGCGACAATGCGGCGAGCGCCGCCTGACGGATCATCTTGTTCGGATCGCGCAGCTGGTTTTGCAGTGCCGCGGATACTTCGGGCCGGTCGAATCGCCCCAGAATATTGATGATATGTATGCGCGCCGCGGAATCCTTGCCCTCGATGCGGCTGATCAGCTCCGGAATCGTGGACTCATCGGCAAGTTCGCCGATGATGCGAAACAGCGCGGCTTTCTCGTTTGCCTCCTGACCGTAGGCGTGCTGCAGCAGGTCGCGCACCGGATAGCGGTCTTTCTGTGCGCCGATGATTTCCAGCACCGCGGCCTTGGGGATGTCCGCGCGGCCGAGCAGCTCGATGAGCAGGCCGGGGGTGTAATTGGTGCTGCGGGTGAGCGCCCAGCCGATGGCCGAGATCGTACGCGAGTTGCCGTCGGCCAGTCCCTGCGCCAGATAGGGAAAGGATTTGTTGTCGATCAGCTGGGAAAGAATCTCCATGTACGAGGCGCTTTCCTTCTTGTCCGCGACGGCCAGAGCGTCGAGGATCTTGGGGATGGCGCCCGCGCCGAGACGGGCAAGCTTCTGGAACGCTTTTTGGGCGTTCGGATGCGTGGGATCGTTGATCCCGCGGATCTCCGCGATCAGGCGCTCGGCTCTCAGATCGGAAAAGAAGCTCATCGACTCGTTCCGGTACTCAATCTGGCGTATTGCGGAGCGCAGTTCCCCGGGGCGGCGCGTATTCCGCGACGGTCCGCAGGCCGGCTTTTTCTCCAGCGCGAAAACGGTGCCGTCGGGCAAAACGGCTATTTACATTAAGAGTTAGTCCGCATTATGCCATGCCCGTCGCATCGAAAAATGCGCACCGCGGCAGGTTATGACAAACACAAAGAGCCATACCGGATCTGCGGCCATGGAAAACCGGTTCGATGAGGCGGACAGGAATGCCGGCCGGAGCGGCGATACGGCCGTTCCGGTCCCGCTTGAAGCTACTTCAACGAGCAGGACCGGCTGCGCCGAGAGCGGCGGCACGGCCGTTCCGGTCCCGCCCGATGCCGTTTGCTGCTGGAGTGTCGGCGGCGCCAGGGCTGATTCGGCGCCACACCCGGCCCTGAGAGCGGTGCCGATCCATTATAATAAGAGCTCGTTCCCGGTGGCGCCTCCGGGATCCCGGACCGTTTGCTTGCTTCGGTGCCGCCGTTCGCCGGCTGTCCGACCGGGGTATATCCGGAGGCGGCGGGGACGGTCCTGGAGCCATCCCTGACAGCGATCCCATCCCGGATATGACCCCGGATATGATCCACAAGAGACATCATGAGCACACAGCGTGAAGCTGCCCTGCGCAGCGCGATGGAAACCTATACCGATCCCTACCTTGGCATCGACCTGGCAAGTGCCGGGGCGGTCAAGTCCGTCGAGATCGACGGCGATCGCGCGGTGGTGCTGGTGACGCTGTGCTTTCCGGCCGGGACGTACGGGACGGAACTGGCTGCCGCGCTCAGGGAGCGTGCATTGGGGATCGAGGGCATCCGCCAGGCCGATATCCAGGTCGATTGGCAGATCGGCTCGCATGCCGTCAAGCACAACCTGAAGCCGATACAAGGCATCCGCAATATCATCGTGGTCGCCTCGGGCAAGGGTGGAGTCGGCAAGTCGACCACGGCGGCGAATCTGGCGCTGGCGCTGGCGCACGAAGGCGCCAAGGTCGGCCTGCTGGATGCAGACATCTACGGGCCGAGTCAGCCGCAGATGATGGGACTGAGCGCCGAACGTCCCAGCACGACCGACCAGCGCAGCATGGTGGCGCCGGTCGCCTATGGGGTGAAAGTGATGTCGGTCGGGTTTCTGGTGGATGTCGACCAGCCGATGATCTGGCGCGGACCCATGGTGACTCAGGCGTTGGTGCAGTTGCTGGAGACGACTCGCTGGGAAGAGCTGGACTATCTGGTGGTGGACATGCCGCCGGGCACGGGCGATACGCAGCTTACGCTGTCGCAGCGGGTGCCCGTCAGCGGTGCGATCATTGTGACGACGCCCCAGGACATTGCACTGCTGGATGCCCGCAAGGGGCTGCGCATGTTCCAGAAGGTGGAGATACCCGTGTTGGGCATCGTGGAGAACATGAGCACGCATATATGCTCGAACTGCGGCCATGAAGAGCATATTTTCGGCGCCGGCGGCGGGCAGCGCATGGCGCAGCAGTACGGTGTGGCCTTGCTGGCCGAGCTGCCGCTGGATATTCGCATTCGCGAGCAGACCGACGGCGGCAAACCCACGGTCGTGGCCGAGCCCGACGGCCCGCTGGCGCGGGCATATATCGAGCTGGCACGACGGGCTTCCGCAGGTCTGGCGCGCAGCTCGCTGGAGGGCGGCGCGGCATTTCCCTCGATCAGCATCGAAGATACCTGATCGCCACGGACGTCCGCCCGGTTTTCGCAACGCGGTGCCGTTCACGGCGCATAAATTCCATTCGGGAGATTGCATGAGCATCAAGTCCGATCGCTGGATTCGGCGCATGGCCGGACAAGGCATGATCGAACCGTTTGCGGCGGATCAGGTTCGGACGGGGAAGGATGGCCAGCGGATCGTATCCTATGGCACATCGAGCTACGGCTACGATGTGCGCTGCGCGAGCGAGTTCAAGATCTTCACGAATATCAATTCCACGATCGTCGATCCGAAAAACTTCGAATCAGGCACTTTCGTGGACCTGACCGCGGAAGTCTGCATCATTCCGCCGAACTCGTTCGCACTGGCGCGTACGGTCGAGTATTTCCGCATTCCGCGCAATGTATTGACGATCTGCCTGGGAAAGAGCACCTACGCGCGCTGCGGCATCATCGTCAACGTCACGCCCCTGGAACCGGAGTGGGAGGGGCATGTCACGCTGGAGTTCTCGAATACGACACCGCTGCCGGCGAAGATCTACGCGAACGAGGGAGTGGCGCAGATGCTGTTCCTGGAGTCCGATGAGGTTTGCGAGACCTCATACAAGGATCGTGGCGGCAAGTATCAGGGACAGCGCGGCGTCACCTTGCCGCGCACGTGAGCTGAATGCCTGACCTGCGCACACGGCAAGATTCTGCATTGGCTGCCGTGAGCGCTACTGCGACAGTGACAGCAGCTCCATTACGGTTTCGGTCCGGCCTTTCCTGATCTGTTCGACACGCACCGGCAAAAAATCGAATTTGGGCGCGAGCCACAGGCGTGATACCCGGCTCGAGCCCGGGCGCGAGCTTTCATACATCAGCGTATCGAGCGTGCCTATTTTCGTCGACCGGCGTTCCTGGCCTTGCAGGACATAGCTGTAGTGCTTGATGCGATTATCGTCGACGAGCGGAATCGTACCGGGTTGGCGGCCTCGCAGCAGGGCGGTGCTCACGGCAATCTGCAGGGAGGAGCGGTCCTGCAATCCTGTTTCGATGGGCAGATCGACGGGTTCGGCTTCGACCTCGCCGCTGACGCGCCGGTCGATCCAATCGAAGTGCAGCTCGCCGTCCTTGTTACCGGATGTGCCGTCGTCCAAGGTCCAGAGCAGCGGCCGTACACCTTGCGAGTCGATCTGCATCACGCTGCGCTCCACGGCTCGGCGGCTTACGAACAGCCGCGCCAGTGCACTGGGATGCGGGCGGGTTTCGAAGTGATAGTGGCCGCCGGCGGCATCCTGGGCGAAGGTGAAGGTGATCGTGCCGGCGCCGAGACCGCGATAGGTCACCGTGTAGGTGGCGGCGAATGCGCGCGGGACGGCGGTCCGCACGCCGTTTTCGACTGCATCTTGAGCCGATGCCGGGTGCGGGACTTCGTGACCCGGGATTTTGTGACCTGGGGTTTCGCTGCCTGGGATTTCGTGGCCTGGTATTTCGTGACCCGGGGTTTCGTGACCTGGGGCTTCTCTGGCGGCGGCGTGCGCATGCACGGCCGGCAGGATGCAGGCTGCAACGCCGGCGAGCAGCGCCACCACCAGCTCCGAGGCACTGCGCCGCGCGGGATGCGGGACGAAAGATTTCGCGGCAAGTCTCGGGCTCATGCTCGACATCATCATTGCATTCACGCCTTTGCCCGGCTTTTCACCAGACCGGGCATTGTCGGGCGCCGCTCATGTTCATCGGCGCCGGCCATCGGTGCGGCTATTTCGTGGCGGGATCGAGCGGCTCGTCGAGACGCTTGCCGTCCAGCCAGGCATGGTGGTCCCGAAACGCCAGCCGACCTTGTGCGTACCACTCCAGAACCCGCGGATAGATTCTGTGTTCGCATTGCTGAACTCGGGCTGAAAGGCTGTCTTCGGTGTCCGCCGGCGTGACCGGGATGCGGGACTGGAGAATGACCGGGCCGCCATCGAGTTCCTCGGTGACGAAGTGCACACTCACGCCATGCTCGGCGTCTCCCGCCTCGAGTACGCGCCGATGAGTGTGCAATCCCCGGTATTTCGGCAGCAGCGAAGGATGGATGTTCAGGATGCGTCCGGCGTAGGCGCCGATGAAGTCCGGCGTCAGGATGCGCATGAAGCCCGCCAGCACGATCAGTTCGGGTGCGTAGCCTTGCAGCACTTCGAGCAGTGCCCGATCGAAGCTGGCGCGATCGGGAAACTTGCTTGGTTCGAGTACTTCGGTGGGGATGTTCATCGCACGTGCGATACCGAGCCCCGCGGCGGTCGGCTGATCGCTGAGGACGACCCGCACGTCGGTCATGAGCGCACCTTTTGCGGCCTGCTCCGCGATGACGCGCATGTTACTGCCGCGGCCTGAAATCAGGATGGCGATCGGCAGCCGCCTCGTCGCGGCCTCGGCTGTGACCATCAGCGGATGATCACGCCGCCGCTGCCGCGGCGTACCTCGCCGATGACGATGGGCCGCTCTCCATGCTGACGCAGCATTTCGAGGGCCTGATCGCAATGTTCCGATGCGACGCATACCGTCATGCCGATGCCGCAATTGAAGGTGCGATACATTTCATCGTCGGGGATGCTGCCGGTGCGCTGCAGCCAGTCGAAGATAGGGGGACGTTCCCAGGTCTGCGTGCCGATGAACGCTTCCAGGCCGCGCGGCATGACCCTGGGCAGATTCCCGGCGATGCCTCCTCCGGTGATGTGGGCGATGCCATGCACCGGAATGGTTTTGCTGAGCGCCAGCAGGGGCTTCACATAAATACGCGTCGGCGCCAGCAGCAGGTCGTACAGCGTGCCGCCCTCGATCCGGGTCATCGGCGTTGCCTTCGCGGTCTGCAGCAGCTTGCGGATCAAGGAATAACCGTTGGAATGCGGGCCGGAGGAGGGCAGGCCGATGATGGCATCGCCTGAGCGGGTACGGCTGCCGTCGATGATGGCGTCCTTTTCGACGATGCCGACGCAGAATCCCGCCAGATCATAATCGCCGGCGGCGTACATGCCGGGCATTTCCGCGGTTTCCCCGCCGATCAGGGCCGCGCCGGCCTGCACGCAGCCCTCGACGATGCCCTTCACGACCATCTCGGCGACATCCACGCTGAGCTTGCCGGTGGCGTAGTAATCCAGGAAAAACAGCGGCTCGGCGCCCTGTACGATTACGTCGTTCACACACATCGCCACCAGATCGATGCCGATCGTGTCGTGCCGCTCGGTATCGATCGCCAGCCGCAGCTTCGTGCCCACGCCGTCGGTGCCGGACACCAGCACGGGGCGACGATAGCGCTCGAGCGGCAGCTCGAACAATGCGCCGAAGCCGCCGAGACCGCCGAGCACTTCGGGGCGCAGCGAGCGTTTGACATGCGGCTTGATGCGCTCGACCAGCGCATCTCCAGCTTCGATGTCGACACCGGCGTCTTTATAGGTGATCGGCTTGTTGGGGGGCATACGGCCTCGAAGGAAGTGGGCCTGTGTTATTTTACACGACGTTTCTCATGGTCTCTCACAGGAATACCGAGCGTTTGCGTCCATGGCGTCCTTGGCCACCTCTTTCATCATCTTGTATACCCGGTTATTCGTCTCCTCGGTGCCGTGCGCGGACCCCGCCGGCCGGCGGGAGGACGTGGCGTTTGCGGGCCTCGGCGGTCCGGGATCCTGCCGGCGGGAGACGCCGCGGCGGCTTCCGGGGCGGATTCTACGAGGATGCGTGGCGCAGTTGCTCGCCGTCCTCGGCATCCTGCCGGCCGCATTGCTCGCACCGATGTCCGGCTCGCCGGCCTGGGCCGCTACGGTCCCCGACTTATACGAGGCCGTGCAGCCGCTCGGTACATCGCACGATGCCGCCTTCGTCGAGGCGCTGAAAAGCGTGGTGGTGCGGGTCAGCGGGCAGCGGGATGCGCCTGAGCGCCTGGGTGCCGCGCTCAATTCTGCCCGCCAGCATGTACAGCGCTTCGGTCAGACCTCCGAGGGCCTGTTGCAGGTCCGCTTCGACGCCATTTCCATCGATCGTCTCTTGACCCAGGCGGGGCTGCCGATCTGGGGTCATGAACGCCCGGCCATCCTGGTGTTGCTGGACATCGAGACCGATGAGGCAGTGCGCCAGCGCATCGCCGGCGTGGCCCGCGAACGAGGCTTGCCGCTGAGGTGGCCGCTCATGGATACACCGATGACGAATGATCCCGTCCTGCTGCGGCAGGCCGCTGCACGCTATGGCGCCAACGCCACTTTGCGCGGACATGTGCGCGGCGGCCTGGTGCACTGGACACTGTTGTCCGCCGAGGGCGAGAGCGATGCCAGCGGCGGATGGGACGAGGGCGTACATCTGGCCGCCGATACCTTCGCGCGTGTGTTTGCCGTGTCCGGCAGCGCCCTGGACAGCGTGACGGTCGAAGTTTCGGGTATCGCCGGCCTGGACGCTTACGCGGCCACGCTGAATTACCTGGAGGGCATGACCTTGGTGCGCTCCGTGGCGTTGGAACAGGTCGTGGGTGATACCATGCGCTTTCGCCTGCTGGTGCGGGGCGGCGCCGCCACCTTGCGCCGCGCGATCGCGCTCGACGACAGACTCGTGCCGCAGGGGATGCCGGCGCCGACGCCGGCCACAAGCCTTGCATTTCGCTATCGGCCCTGAGGATCGGCCCTGAGGATCGGCCCTGAGGACCGACCCTGAGGATCGATCCCGAGGATCGGTTTTGAGGGTCGACCCGGGGCTGGCCCTGGTCAGCGATTCAGGATCACCGGCTGCGATGATGAATCATGCGACATATTCCTAACGCACTGTGTGTATTGCGCATGTTGCTGCTGGTGCCGATCGCCGTTCTGCTGCTGGCGGACGAGTATCGCCTGACGCTGTTGCTGTTCGGTTTCGCCGCGGCGACGGATGGACTGGATGGTTTCCTGGCCAAGCGTTACGGCTGGACGTCGGATCTAGGCAAAATCCTGGATCCGCTGGCCGACAAGATCCTGCTGGTGGGCGTGTTCGTCATCCTGGCGGTGCTGGGCCGGGTACCGGTGTGGCTGGCCGGCGTGGCGGTTGCGCGTGATGTGGTGATCACGATAGGCGCGATCCTCTACCGGCGGCTCTACGGCCCTTTGCAGGGGCGGCCCACCATCGTCAGCAAGCTCAATACCCTGTGTCAGATCCTTTATTTGTTGTTGATCGTCGCCGCCGGTGCGCTGGCCGGCGACTGGCAGGTTGCCGCGACCGTGCTGGGAGCACTGGTATTCGTGACGACCGTCGTCAGCGGCCTGGATTACGTCATCACCTATATGCGCAAGGCGCTCGACGCGAGCCGCCGCCTGGAGCTGCCGGACTCCGGCCTGCGGTGATCTGCGCGATGACGAGTCATCGATGATGATCCATGGGGACGATGAGTCATGGGCAATGAATCATGGACGATGAGTCATTGCGGATGGATCGGGGGCAATTGCCGCTGCAGGTGCAGCTGCGCGACGCCTCGGTATTTTCGAGTTACTACGCGGGCCGCAACCGCTCCATCGTGGATGCCTTGCGCTCGCTCGATGCCTTGCGCAGCAGCGCCAACAAGGCCACGACCTGCATTTTTCTGCAAGGCGCCGTCTCGCTCGGTAAAACCCATTTGTTGCAGGCGTTGTGCGCGGGCGACGGCGACGGTGGTCCCGCCGCCTACATCCCGTTGCGCCTCAGCGTGGAGCTGGGCGAGGAGTTTTTGTCGGGTTATGGCGAGTATCCGCTGGTGTGTCTGGATGACGTCGAGGCTATCGCGGGTGACAAGGGCTGGGAACGGGCGTTGTTTCGCTTGCATCAGGAACTCGAGGAACAGGGCGGGCGCATGGTCGTCTCGGGATGTCAGCCGCCGGCGGCGCTGGGATTTCGCTTGCGCGACCTGGCCTCGCGCCTGAATGGCGGTTTGGTACTGAGCCTGCGGCCGCTGTCGGAGCAGGAGCAACTCGCCGCACTGCAACTGCGCGCGCAACTGCGCGGCTTCGAGTTGCCCGAGGAGACGGGTTGGTTCCTGTTGCGGCGGCTGCCGCGGGATATGGCCAGTCTGTGCGCGTTTCTGGACAAATTGGATGTGGCCTCGCTGATCGCGCAGCGGCGCCTTACGGTGCCCTTCGTGCGGGACGTGATCGAACGGATGCCTTAGAACTTCCAACAAAATGATATTCATGGTGATTTTGATGAACCTTCACGGCGTTGCCGCGGCCGAACAATCACCAAGAGCATTATTTCGTTGGAGCCTCCTGGAGGCGCGGGCGGCTTAGCCGCAGGTAGGCGATCACCAGGACGAAAACGGTCAGCGTGACGAACAGGCCCAGGGCCGCCCATCGGCGGGTGGACGGATTCGCCACCGTTTCCATCAGCGCCAACACCAGGTAGAAGGCGAGCGCAAGGCTCGTCCACGCATAGGTGCGGCGTGTGCCGCGCTGCAGTCCCGGCAGGGCCAGCCACAAGGGTGCGCTCAGCAATGCCGCCAGCGTGACGGCCGCAACGGAAAAGCCGTCTTCCAGGCAGCCCATCGCGACTTCGGCGATGAGCAGCACGACCCCGGCGAGCACGCTGCGGCGAATGCGGCTGGTGTGGCGGGCTGCCGCGGGCGGCGTGGCGGGCCGGTTCATGAGCGTAGTTTGCGTGCAAGTTCGGCCACGCGCCGGCCCAGCAGTATGGCCAGCACCCGTTCTTGCTCCGACAGCCGCGGTGCGGTGGTCTCGCCGGCGACATGGCTGGCGCCATAAGGCGATCCGCCGGTGCGCGTATGGGTCAACGCCGGTTCCGTATAGGGTAGACCGACGAGATACATGCCGTGATGCAACAACGGTATCATCATCGACAGCAGGGTCGATTCCTGACCTCCATGCTGGGTCTGTGTGGAGGTGAATACGCCGGCGGGCTTGTCGGCCAGCGCGCCGCTGGCCCACAGGGCGCTGGTTCCATCCAGGAAGTATTTCAGCGGCGCCGCCATGTTGCCGAAACGAGTGGGACTGCCCATGACCAGTCCCTGGCATTCGCGCAGGTCGTCATGGGTGGCGTAGGGCGGACCTTCCGCCGGCACCGGCGGCTGCGCCTGGCCGATGACCGTGGTCACTTGCGCAACGGTGCGCAATCGCGCCTGCGCGCCGGCGACGGATTCCACGCCGCGGCATACCTGTCTGGCCAGTTCGGCTGTGCTGCCTTTGCGGGAATAAAACAGAACCAGTATTTCGGTCATGCAGTGAACTCTGGAAATTCGCAGTGCCGTTTCATATCGGCGTTTTTGTGTGGGAGGAATGCAACGGGGAAAGTATGCCGCGCAATGCCTAGACCGCACATTGTATTCATGCCGCGGCTTGACGCTGTAGGCTTCGATTGCTACGGTCGATTGAACAATCCACCATGGCCCACTCCATTTCGCAACGTCTGGTTTCGTTTTGCCTGCTACTGGTGAGTATCGGGTTGAGCGCCTGTGTCGGCGCGCCGGTCCAGGAAATGAGCAATGCCCGCCAGGCGATCCGGGCCGCCCGGGATGCGGGAGCCTTGCAGAAGGAACCGCAGAAGCTGACCGAGGCTCAGGCGCTGCTCGATCGCGCGGAAGGCAATTTGCACAAGCGATCCTATCGCGACGCGCGCCGGGATGCGATCGCCGCACGCGACAAGGCCGCCGAGGTACTCGACGCGATGCAATTGGCGAGCCATACCGGCACCGGCAGCTGACGGTATCGTAGCGAATGCCGGTCACCGCAAGGCGTTGCTTGGTTGCAGGGCGAGTCCAGGGCGTTTTTTTTCGTGCTTCGACCCGGCAGCGTGCTCTGGAACTCGGTTGCTACGGCCATGTCCGTAATTTGGCGGATGGCCGGGTCGAGGTGCTGGTCGCGGGGGAAGCCGCGGCGGTGAATACCTTGATCGACTGGCTGTGGCTGGGGCCGCCGGCGGCGCAGGTGACCCATGTGGAGGTGCAGGAGGTCGATGCCGCCACGGTCGGGACGCCTTCCGAATTCACCATCCGCTGACTGAGTTCTGCTGATTGGGGTCCAGGCCCCAGGGGGGGTGCTGATCTCGGCGTGCCGCCGCTCAATGGAACTGCCAGCGATTGGCGAGACGAGTCAGAACCAGATCCGCGTAGTTGCGGCGTCCGACACTGCCGTTGTAGCGCGCCAGCGCCTTGGTGTAGTCGCCTTTCTCTCGATCCAGGTAGAACCTCAGGATGGTGCAGCCCATACGTACGTTCTGGGCAATGCGCACCAGTTCATGGTTCGTCATGCCGAGTTCCCCGGGCCAGAACGGCATGATTTGCATCAACCCCACCGCGCCGGCCGAGGAAACCGCCCAGCGGTCGAAGCGGCTTTCGACGTCGATGACGGCCATCACCAGGCCGGGCGGCAGGTCCAGACGGCGGGCCTCGCAATGCACATGATGAAGGATGTCGGCACGTTCCTGATCGTCCGCAACCAGTTTGAGGAGCTTGGGCTCCATCGCCGCCCGCCAGACCTGCTCGGTGAACTTGTCCTCGAAACAGGCATCGGCCGCCAGCGCCTGTTGCAGGAGCCGGCCCAGCCGGGGATCCTGCTGGCGGTCCGCGCAAGCCGGTGCGCTCAAAAAGCACAGCAATAAAAACATCAATGGGCGCAGTGGGTTCCGCATGAATCCGAATGCATGTTGTGTGCGCTGCGGGCGGCACAATATCATGTCGGACAATGAGCGCCGAGCACGAAAGTCACAGTGTCGCGCCGGTGACCCACGGTCGTGGTGTGTACTGGCTGCCCAATCTGTTTACCACCGGAACCTTGTTCGGCGGCTTCTACGCCATCGTGGCCGCGATCGACGGTAATTTTGGACGGGCCGGAATCGGCATCCTCATCGCCATGGTATTCGATGGCCTGGATGGCCGGGTGGCGCGCTGGACGAATACCCAGAGCCAATTCGGCAAGGAATATGACAGCCTGTGCGACATGGTCGCCTTCGGTGTGGCACCGGCGATCGTCGCCTACCAGTGGGGTATCGAGCGCATCGCCAGCGCCGACTACGGCATCGTATGGGAGCGTTTCGGCTGGCTGGCGGCTTTTTTCTACACTGTGGGCGCCGGTCTGCGCCTGGCGCGCTTCAATTCACGCGCCTCGAGCGAAGACAAGAAATACTTCGAAGGTCTACCCAGTCCCTCGGCGGCGGCAGTGGTGGCGTGCTTCATCTGGTTGGCGAGCAAGTTCGATGTCAGCGGCCTGCCGGCCCTGATCCTGGGCTTTGTGATCACGATCTGCGCCGGCTTGCTCATGGTCAGCCGGTTTTCCTATTGGAGCGGCAAGGAACTCGACCTGCGCGCCCGCATTCCCTGGGTTTACGCGGCCTTGATTCCGCTGATCTATATCGTCATTTCGCTCAGTCCCGAGTCCCTGTTCGTGATGTTCGGCACCTACGCCCTGTCTGCGCCGGCACAATGGGCATGGCGCCGATTGCGGCGCCGAAGACGGCACACGGACCCTGGAGCATGAACATGCGCCGCCTGGCTTACCTGCAGGCGCTGGGTGTGGATGCCTGGGTGCGCCGTGCGGGTGGGCTTTTGCCTGCCGCGGAGCAGCGAATGTCGGCTTTGGACCCGGCTGCGACCCCGATCCAAATCTCGACTTCGGCCCCGGTTCAGGCCGCGATTCCGGTTTCGATGTCTACTCCAGCATCCGCTTCGGCTTCAGCTTCGAGCCCGGCTTCTCCCCTGTCTCCAACTTCTCCAGCCCCGGTCTTGGCGCCGGCCGGCATCCATGCGCCCGAGGGCGATGCGGGTTGGACGGCGCAGATGGGATGGGAGGCGCTGGAGCAGGCGGTGCGCGGCTGCACTCGCTGCGCCTTGCATGCGACCCGTACCCAGGCCGTCTTCGGTGTCGGCGATCGGCTGGCGCGCTGGATGATCATCGGTGAGGCGCCGGGGGCGGAAGAAGATCGTCAGGGCGAGCCTTTCGTGGGCCGTGCCGGCCAGTTGCTCAATGCCATGCTCCAGGCTGCCGGCCTGTCGCGCGAGCAAGTATTCATCGCGAATGTCCTGAAATGCCGTCCTCCGGGCAATCGCGACCCCAAATCCGAGGAGACGCAAGCCTGTCTTTCCTACTTGTACCGACAGATCGAACTGATCGATCCGGTGGTGATCCTGTGTGTCGGACGCATAGCCGCACAAACCCTGCTTCGCACCGACGCGCCGATCGGTAAGCTGCGCGGTATGCTGCACCATATCGCACGTCGGCCGGCGATCGTTACTTATCATCCGGCTTACCTGCTGCGCAGCCCCGCCGAGAAGCGCAAGTCCTGGGCCGATCTGGTGCTGGCGATGCGTACCTTCGAGGAATACTCGGGAAGCCGACCATGAGTGCCGAACCTGGCCGCCAACGCGCCTATGATCGGGTGCGGTTTCGGCCCATGACCCTGAACGATGTCGAGGCGGTGCTGGCCGTCGAGCAGGCCTCCTACCCGTTTCCCTGGAGCGAAGGGATTTTCCGGGACTGCATCCGGGCGGGCTATTTTTGTCGTATCGTCGAGTGCACCGGGGAAATCACCGGCCATGCGATCATGTCCCATGGCGCCGGGGAGGCGCATATCCTGAATATTTGCCTGCGGGCCGACATGCGCGGCTTGGGGGTCGGCCGGCAGCTGATGGAATTCCTGCTGGAGCGTGCCCGCGCGGTGCATATGGAAGATGTCTTCCTGGAGGTCCGACCCTCCAATCCGATCGCGATCCATTTGTACGAGTCACTCGGCTTTGTCAGGATCGGCGTGCGCAAAGGCTACTACCAGGCGTCCGGCGGGCGCGAGGATGCCTGGATCTACAAGCTCGTTCTGGAGCCGCGCTGAAGCAAGGCTTTCGCGGATCACGCCTTCCTGGAGTGCTTGCGCGAGGCGCATTGAGCGCAATCACCATACAGGATGAGCGAGTGGTCGCGCAGTACAAAGCCCAGGCTCCTGGCGATGGCCTTCTGACGGTCCTCGATGAGTTCGTCGGTAAACTCCTCGATACGCCCGCAACCAAGGCAGACGATGTGGTCATGATGCTCGTCCGACTTGAGTTCGAAGACCGCCGTGCCGCCTTCGAAATGATGGCGTGTCACCAAGCCCGCAGCCTCGAACTGCGTCAGGACACGGTAGATCGTCGCCAGCCCGATATCCTCGTGCGACTCGAGCAGGATGCGATAAATATCTTCGGCCGACAGATGCCGCGTCGAGTTACGCTCGAGGATTTCGAGAATCTTGAGGCGCGGCAGCGTGATTTTCAGGCCGGCACTGCGCAGGGAATTGTCTTCCACATTCAGAATCTCCGATAGCCGTCCGGCGCTTCGGTGCGTGGGACACGATGCATTCTCCGCCGTGTGACATGGGCGCTCAAGAGGAAGAATACTTGGTAGCGGCATATCTTCATGGCCACCCCATAACTGTTCCATGACTGCCCGGCGGCTCTTGTCCGGCATCCGGCCGGCAATGAATGAAATGCACGAAGGTGCAGTCTGTTTGCGGTATATTCCGGTGCAAACGAGAACGGCCTGAACAAAAAAACAACCCAAGGGGGACCTGGCATGTCATCGCTCATTGCTGCAAGCGTCTTCTTCCTGGCGATTCATTTCGGTGTTTCGGGCACCCGACTGCGCGACGTGTTGACATCGCGAATGGGCGAAGGACCCTATCGCGGCATGTTTTCGCTCGCCTCCATTGTGGGAATCGTATGGATGAGCATGGCGTATAGTCGTGCGCCGGCCGTCGAACTATGGGGACAATTGATCGGTTTGCGGCCTCTCGCTTCCGCGTTGGTGTTGCTCGCCTTCCTGTTCGCCGGGATCGGACTGGTAACGCCGTCGCCGACCGGCATAGGCATGGAATCGAGGCTGACTCAGGGCGGGGAGATCATCCGGGGCATGGTGCGGATTACACGCCATCCGTTTCTGTGGGGCGTGGCACTGTGGGCGCTTGCGCATACGATCGTGAACGGCGATCTACCATCCTTGATCTTTTTCGGCTCGCTGCTGCTGCTTGCCCTGGGCGGCACGCTGTCCATCGATGCCAAACGTCGCCGCCATTGCGGCGAAGCATGGGAGCGCTTTGTGCGGGAAACCTCGAATGTGCCGTTCGCTGCGATCGTTGCCGGACGCAATCGGCTGGTGCCCGCGCTGCGTGAAATAGGTCTGTGGCGGCCGTTGATCGCCATCATAGCCTATGCACTGCTGCTGGTATTGCACGGCCGGTTGTTCGGTATGCCGCTCGTGTAACTCTGCTTTTGTCGGATAGCTCAAGCCGGCGAGCTGGTAAGCCGCCGCGTCCGCCGGCGTGATCGCGAACTCGCCGGGGGAGGGCTTCCCCCAGCGCGGATCGGGTACTGCGCCTGACGAAGCAACGGTCGCAACAGCGTCGAGCTGACCGACTCGATCTCCTGACGGCCAGCCAGGCGCGCGGGCAGCGTCGGGAGTGAGAAACGCCTCCAGAGTGCCTCCTCGGCCGTCTGCGGGCCGGTGCTCGGCTTCCCTTTGGTATCATTTCCACCTTTCCCTCGAGCGACTTGGTCGGCGTCCCTTGCATCGGAACCGCGGCGCCGCAGGGAGGTGTGCGCCGAGCGGCCTCGTAATTCCCTGTCTTCGGCCCCGGGGGCCGTCCTGGGCGGTCGAAATGGGGGACTTTCGGATTTGTGTCCTTAGATGTGTCCTTAATGGGGTGTGGCGGGTCATGTTGGATGATGTAAGTATCGGAAATATAAGGAAAAGAAGGACTTTTGCCATCATTTCCCACCCGGACGCGGGCAAGACCACGCTGACCGAGAAGCTGCTGTTGTTCGGGGGCGCGATCCAATTGGCGGGATCCGTGAAGGGTCGCAAGGCAGCCCGGCATGCGACCTCGGATTGGATGGCCCTGGAACAGCAGCGCGGTATTTCCGTGACCTCTTCGGTGATGCAGTTCCCCTACGACGGGCGCATGGTGAATCTGCTGGATACGCCCGGGCACGAGGATTTCTCGGAGGACACCTATCGCACCCTGACGGCCGTCGATTCGGCGCTGATGGTGATCGACTGTGCAAAAGGCGTCGAGGCGCGCACCATCAAGCTGATGGAAGTCTGCCGGCTGCGCGATACGCCGATCATGACCTTCATCAACAAATTAGACCGTGAAGGCCGCGATCCCATGGATCTGCTGGATGAGATCGAGAAGGTCCTGAGAATTTCCTGCGCCCCGATCACCTGGCCGATCGGCATGGGGCGGGAACTGCAGGGCATCTATCATTTGCTGGAGGATCGCATCTACATTTATCAGGAAGCCGCCAAGGGCCGTGCCGGCACCTATGCGACGATCGATGGATTGGAGAGTGATGCCGCACGTGACTTTCTGGGGCTGCGTGCGGCGGCCATGCGTGACGAGGTCGAACTGGTGCGCGGCGCGATGCCCGAGTTTTGCGCGCAGGAATACCTGGCCGGCCGCCAGACGCCGGTGTTCTTCGGCTCGGCGATCAGCAATTTCGGTGTGACGGAACTATTGTCCATGTTCGTGCGCCAGGCGCCCGGGCCGCAGGCCCGGGAAACCACCGTGCGCAGCGTCGAACCGCTGGAAGATAAGCTCACCGGGTTCGTGTTCAAGATCCAGGCGAACATGGATCCCGGGCATCGCGATCGCATCGCCTTCATGCGCATCTGCTCCGGGCGCTACGTGAAGGGCATGCGCCTGTTCCATGTGCGTCTGCGCAAGGAGATGCGCGTCAGTGACGCTCTGACCTTTCTGGCCTCCGACCGCCAGCACACCGATGAAGCCTATGCAGGCGACATCCTCGGTCTACACAATCACGGCACCATCAATATCGGCGACACCTTCACCGAGGGTGAATCATTGATGTTCACCGGCATCCCCAACTTCGCTCCCGAGTTGTTTCGCCGCACCGTGCTGCGGGATCCCTTGCGGATGAAAGCCTTGCAAAAGGGGTTGGATCAATTGTGCGAGGAGGGCGCTACGCAGGTGTTCCGGCCGCTGCGCAACAACGACGTGATCCTGGGCGCGGTCGGTCAGTTGCAGTTCGATGTGGTCGCCTTTCGTCTACAGGACGAGTACTCGGTGCAGGCCGCCTTCGACAACGTCAATGTATTCACCGCCCGGTGGGTCTATTTGAAGGACACCGGCGGGGCAAAGGATGCCAAGGGCCAAAAAAAGCTCGAGGAATTTCGCAACAAGGCCTATGAGAACCTGGCGCTGGATCATTCCGGCGCGCTGGTGTATCTCGCGCCCACGCGGGTCAATCTGCAGCTCACCATCGAGCGCTGGCCGGAACTGGATTTCCGGGAAACACGCGAACAGCTTGCCGCCGCGGCTGCCTGATGAAGGTGTCGCCCAGGCTGGCGCTGTTCGAGAAAAAGGTCTTTGCCTGGGCCCTGTACGACTGGGCGAACTCGGCGTTCGCGACCACGGTGATGGTCGTGTTTTTTCCGCTGTATTTCCGGCAGACCATGACGGCGGGACTGGATGGGGCCACCAGCACCTTCTGGCTGGGTATGGTCAACGGCATCTCCAGTTTCGTACTGGCCGTGCTGGCGCCCTGGCTGGGCGCGCTGGCCGATCGCGGTAATGCCCACCTACGTTTTCTGATCGCATTCACCGTGATCGGCGCGATCCCCACGGCGCTGCTGGCCTTCGTGGGACCCGGCGACTGGATTGCAGCGGCCGTGCTGTTTGCGATCGCCTCGCTGGGATTCTGGGGCGGATTGACGTTCTACGATTCGATGCTGGTGCAGATCGCACCGCGCGAGCGCATGGATCTGGTCTCGGGTTTCGGCTTTGCAATGGGTTATCTCGGCGGTGCGCTGCTGTTGAGCCTGAATGTGTCGATGTATGCCCGGCCCGCTCTGTTCGGGCTGGCGGATGCGCAGATGGCGATTCGCGCCTCGTTCATCACCGTGGCGCTGTGGTGGCTGGTGTTTGCGATTCCCTTGTTTCGCCATGGACCCAGGGGTGCGACGCGGCCCGCGATCGGCGCGCTGCGGGCGGCGCGCGAGGGCTTCGTGGAACTGGCGCGCACTTTTCGCGCAGTGCGGCGCTACCGCCCGATCGTGTTGTTCCTGCTGTCGTATTGGCTATACATCGACGGCGTGAACACCATCATGAAAATGTCCGTCGACTATGGCCTGGCGCTGGGGCTTCCCCCGGGCAGCTTGATCATGGCGATCCTGATGATCCAGTTCATCGGCTTTCCGGCAACGTTGCTGTTCGGCTGGCTGGGGCAGCGCGTCAGCCCGCTGGCCGGCATCTTTGTGGCGATCGGCGTCTACGGTGCAGTGACGTTCTACGCGGTCTCGATGACCACGGCCGGAGAGTTCTATGTCATGGCGGCCGCCATCGGCTGCGTGCAGGGGGCCATCCAGGCCATGAGCCGTTCCTATTACGGACGGCTGATTCCCGTCGAGCGGGCCGGCGAGTTCTACGGTTTCTACAACATGATGGGCAAGTTCGCCGCGGTACTGGGACCGTTGCTCATGGGAACCACCGCGCTGCTGACCGGCAATTCGCGTACGGCCATTCTGTCGGTCGGCGTGCTGTTCCTCGGCGGCGCGGTCATGCTGGTCGTGACCATGCGCGCGGCGGGCCGCGCGCCGTCGGCATGTCAGGCCGGTTCGGTGAAGGCGGGCCAGCGAGCGGGATCCACGCGATAGTAACGGCGCAACTGCTCGTACAGGCCAGGGTGCTGCCGTTCCAGTTCGCGCCCCTGCCGGTAGAATGCTTCGGTCACAACGGCAAAGAACTCCGCCGGTTCGCTGGCCGCATAGGGATTCAGGAAGGTCGGGCGTCCAGCTTCGAGGTCCGCACGCAGCCGCTCGTATTCGGCCCAGAAGACGCCGGCCCATTGCTGGTAGGCGCGCCGGCTGCCCAGCCGGGGGGCGCCATCCATGCTTTCATCCTCCATATCCAGATAGTGCGCGAACTCGTGCAGCACGACATTGTGTCCGGTGCGCATGCCCTCTTCGATATCTTCCCAGGACAGCAGGATGCGCTGGGCATTCCAGGCCTGGCCGGACAGGATCCGCGGGCCTTCCCTCACGACGCCATGGCCGAGATGCTGTGTTTCGCGAACCACGAAGGCGGTGGGATAGACCAGGATGGACATCAGCTCGTCATAGAAATGCACGCGGGGCACGTCGGGTCGGTTGACCAGCAACAGGCAGGCATAGGCGGCGATGACGACGCGCATTTCCTCGGTGACCGTCAGCCCGTTGCAGCCCACGAAGCGTTTTTCGTGCACGAAGATCCGGATCAGCCCTTGTAGTTGCCTCAGCAACATCGGCGGCAGCTGCTGCGTCAGATCCGTGCGTTCATACAGCCATTGTTGCCAGCGGGCGGGAAAGGGTTGCGCGGCGAGCGCCAAGCGCCGCCGACGGCGCCACCAGGGCTGTCCGAAAAACCAGCCGGTCGCGGTCAGTATCGCGCCTAGCAGCAATAAGGCAGGCAGCACGGCATTCCTGGCATCCTGAACTCGTTCATTCGTGTCATGGCAGACGGCACTCAGACTTTCAACCGGCCGATCAGGAATTTGAGCCGGCTCAACTCCGACTCCAGCGGATCGGGACCATAGCGCAATCTCACATACAGGCAGCGGATCTCCTCCAGAGGGTCAGCCAACCGCGGCAAGGCGGCCTGGGCGCGGGCCAAGTAGTCGTTCGGACCCTCATGCGGCTGCCGTGTCACCTGGCGGCGTGCAAGCAGGGCGCAGAGCCGATCATATAGCTTCGCCACCGGATCGCGCGCTGGAGGCCGGAACCGCCAGGCCAGCCAGACCGACAGGATCGCAAAAAATCCGCTCAGGATGGCCAATAGCGCCGCGCCCAGGTATTCCCAGCGCGGCTGTTGGATCGACAGGCGCTCCAGCAGCCAATGCTGCTGCTGTTCGCCGAATTCGACGATCTGATTGTTCCAGAAGGTGTTCACGGCATCCCAGGCCAGGCGCAGTTGCGATAGCACGGGGCTGGCGCGCAGCATCCGGCCGGGGACGGGTTCGCCCGCCGGCAAGGCGGCATCGATGCCGCGCTCTATACGTTCGGGGGCGATCGCGGCCGTGGGATCGACGCGCACCCAGCCACGCTCTTCCAGCCAGACTTCCGACCAGGCATGGGCATCGGACTGGCGGACGATCAGATAGCCGCCCAGGGAATTGAACTCACCACCCTGGTAGCCGGTGACGACCCGTGCCGGAATGCCGGCCGCACGCGCCAGCGTGGTGAACGCCGAGGCGAAATGCTCACAAAAGCCGCGGCGCGTGTTGAATAAGAGATCGTCGACGGCATCCGCGGCCAGGCGCGGCGGCTCCAAGGTGTAGAAGTAGTCCTGGTCCCGAAACAGCGCCAGCACTGCCTCGATGAACTGCATGTCGCTGGCTGCGCCTGCCCGCAGCGAATGCGCCAGGGCGATCGTGCGAGGATTGCGCTCCCGCGGCAGGCGCGTGTCCATGTTGCGCATCACTTGCGGCAATGCGCCGGTGATGCGATAGCGGGTACCGGAGCGCAATTCGAAGGAACTCAGGGTGGCGATCGGATCGCGGCTGAGCAACTGGAAATCGGCGGTGCGCGTAATGCCGCGGCCCTGCCAGCCGGTCACGACATCGAGCGGGAAGATCCAGCGGCGCTGGTGCGGCTGCAAGGTGATGCGATAGTCGTAGGCCTCGCCGTCGATTTCCAGCGGCTGTGCCACGAATCCGCTGCGTGTCATGCGCCAGGCGCGGCCATCGAAATCATGCAATACCGGCCCGCGCCAGTAGCGCTCGCGCGGCGGCGGCGGCGCTGCAGCGAAATGCACCCGAAAGGCGATCTCGCCGGACAGGCTGAGCTCGGACACGTCCCCGGGCGACATTTCCTCGCTCAATCCGGTGGTCGCGTGGCTGCGCGCGGGCATGGCCCAGAATTGCCCGGGCAGGCGCGGAAAAAACAAGAACAACAGTACGGCCAGGGGCAGCGCCTGCAGAAACATCCTGCCGGTGAGCGACACCGCTTCGCGCACCGGCATGTCGTCAGCGCTTTGATGGATGCGCATCAGGGTGGCGGTGAGCAGCCAGGCGCATAGCAGCATATAGGGCAGGCGCAGCAGTTCCTGGTTGTACAGGAACGCCGAAAATAGGGCGAAGTAACTCAAAAATACGATGACTGTCAGATCGCGCACCGTGCGCGTTTCCAGCAGTTTCATGCCGGCCATCACCACCAGCAAGGCGGTGCCGGCTGCCACGCCGTTGAGCGTGCGATAGGTGAACAGCACGCCGAACAGCGCACCGGCGGCGGCCACGATGCGCAGCCAGCGCGGCGGCAGCGGCCAGCGTTTCACTTCGATAGCGATACGCAGGATGGCGGCGGCGGCGGCAAACGAGAAAGTCCATGGGGAAAGGTGCGGCAGATGCGGCAGCACGGCCAGTGCCAGTCCGGCAATGACCCACAGCAGACGCTGGGCCGGCATCGAGAGGCGTGTATCGACCCTGCTCGGCACGCCGGCATGGATCGCGGGCTTCCGGCTAGGCATCGAATGTTCCGGAACCGAACGACGCTCCTGAATCGAACAAGGCCAGCGTCGTCAGGCAGCGTCGGCGATGCGCGGCACCGACATTCGGCGGGATTTCAGTGCCCGGCATTCTGAGGCCGTAAGCGCGCCCGGCCGCATGTGCATCCTCGATCCAGCGGCACAGCTGCGACAGGCGGGTTTCCACGTCCATACCGGTCAGGCCGTTCCAGGAAAACAGATGCGAGGTCACCGCTGTACCCGTATATTGCTTCACATACAGCCCTTGTTCCTTGGCGTAATTCTTCCAGGCGATGCGCTTGGGTGAATCGCCCGGGTGGAAGCTGCGCAGGCCGGCGAAGTCTTCTTCACCGCGGTGTGGATCCTGGGCGCTGCCGGTGTCCGTTTCTAGCGGCGGCGGTGCCAGGCCGTGCGGTGCGGGACGCGGATAGACGATACAGCCGATGTCCATGTGCAGGAACGCCCAGGCGCGAAACAGGCCGAACGGATAGCGAGTGGCGACCTCGAAGTGATCCAGCTTCAGCATGCCGCGCCGCGGCGCCGGCAGTTCGAGTTCCAGGATGGTGCGTTCGCCCGCGGCCATGCGTACCGCCGGCGCGCTGCCGTGTTCATTCACGATCGTGATCTCGTGACGGGCGAGGCGGGCGGAATTCTCCAGCGCGATGCGGAAACGCGCCAGCTGACCCGCAAACACCGGCGGACTGGCGGCGGCGCGCACACGCAGGCCGACAAGGTTGCGATGACAATGATGCATGGCCGTCAGGCTCAGAGCGCCGAGCAGGAACGTCAAGCCCAGCGCCAGGTTGTTGGCGTAGTTCATCGCGCCCAGAAACATCAGCAGCAGCATGAGCGCAAAGGCGATGCCGAGCGCGCTGGGCGCGATATAGATCCGGCGCGCGGACAGGATCACCGGATCGGCATCGATGCCATGACGCCGCCGTGCCCAGGCACGAATTCTGCCGCGCAACAGGCCGATGAGCCGCTCCCCCCGGCGATTGCCCCGACTATCCGGACGCTTGCCCAAGGGACGTCTCGTGTCGTCGGCTGGCGCTGTCTGCGCTGGATTCACGACGCTGATCCTGCTGAATACTACTTATGGGTGTCTTGGATTCACGGATTCCGGATTCCGGATCCCGGATCCCTGCTGGATGTTGCTTGGATGTCCGGTCGGCTTCGGGAGACTCAAGGCACCGGCACGGACTGGAGCAGTTCCTCGCCGAGGGCGGCGGCACCGAGGGTTTCCGTGGCGTCGCGCAATTTCAGCCGATGCCCGGCGACGGCGCCCAGCACGGCCTGGACATCCTCGGGAACCACTCCCGAGTGGCCATGGATCAACGCCCAGGCTTGGGCGGCGCGCAGCAGCGCGATTGCGGCGCGCGGCGACAGCCCGGCCTCGTAGCGCGGCGATTCGCGCGTGTGGCGCACGATCGCCTGCACATAGTCGAGCAGGGCGTCGGCGACATGGATCTTCGGCACCATGGTCTGCATCAGCAGTAGCTGTTGCGGAGTCAAAGCGGGAACGAGGGTGGCGAGCAGATCCCGGCGATCCTGTCCCATCAGCAGTTGCCGTTCCAGCGCCGGATCTGGATAGCCGAGTTCCAGGCGCATCAGGAAGCGATCGAGCTGGGATTCCGGCAAGGGATGAGTGCCGATCTGGTAGATGGGATTCTGGGTCGCAATCACGAAAAAAGGCGCAGCCAGCGGATAGGTCTGGCCATCGGCGGTGACCTGGTGCTCCTCCATCGCCTCCAGCAGGGCGCTTTGCGCCTTCGGCGTCGCCCGGTTGACTTCGTCGGCCAGTACCAGCTGCGAGAACACCGGACCCTTGTGAAAACGGAACTCGCCGGCATCGCGATCGAAGATCGAGACGCCGATGATATCGGCGGGCAGCAGATCGCTGGTGAACTGGATACGCTGGTAGGACAGCCCGAGGGATTCGGCCAGTGCATGCGCCAGCGTGGTCTTGCCCACGCCCGGAATATCCTCGATCAGCAGATGGCCCCGCGCCAGCAGACAAGACAGGCACAGGCGTAGCTGATGTTCCTTGCCCAGGATGATGCGGTTGAGCTGGGTGAGCGTCGCCCCGACCAGGGCGACCGGATCGGCCTGGGCGATCAAGGTCGGGATCGCGCCGTCCATTTCAGGACTCCTGCAGCAGTGCCACACGCCGCTCCTGTTCTTCCAGCTGCGCGATGTCGCGCTGAAATTCCGCCACGCGTCCATGTTCCTGTTCGATGATATGCGCCGGCGCATGAGCGGCGAAGTGCGGATTGGACAGCTTTGCCTCGCAGCGCGCCAGGTCCTGCAGCGCCTTCGTCTTGCGCTTGGCAAGGCGTGCAAGCTCTGCCTGCGGATCGTCGATCAGGCTGGCGAGCGGGGCGTGGATGCTGTAGCCGTCGATCAGCTGCATGGCTGTCGGCGGCAGGACGCTGTCGTGGGCGATCGCCTGCAGATCGCTGAGGTTGGCAAGATGGCGGATCAGCAGGGCGTTTGCCTCGATGAGTTCCCAGTCCTGCGGAGTGGGCGCCAGCACATACAGCGGTATGCGCCGCGAGCGCGGCACATCCAGCTGTCCGCGGATCTGGCGCGCGCCCAGGATGACTGCCTTGAGCGGTGCGATGGCGCGCTCGGCCGCCTCGTCGCGCGGAAAGTCGGTAATGTGCGGATAGGGCTGCAGCATGATGGTCGGCGGGCGCTCCCCGGTTGCCGGCATCGCGGCTTGCCAGATTTCCTCGGTGATGAACGGCATCATGGGATGCAGCAGACGCAGATAGGCTTCGAGGACTTCCAGCAGCGTGCGTCGCGTACCCTGTTTCTGCGCCTCGGCGGCATGTTCGCTCTGCAGCATCGGTTTGCTGAGTTCCAGGTACCAATCGCAGTATTCGTACCAGGCGAACTCGTAAAGCGCCTGCGCCGCCAGATCGAAGCGATAGTCGGCCAGGCGTGCGCGCACTTCCTGAATGGTCGCACCCAGGCGTGAGCGGATCCAGCGATCCGCAAGCGTGTATTGATACGGCGTCCGTGCCTGGTCCCGATCCCGGCCCGTGGCCGATTCCCCGGCCGGTGTTTGGCTCCAGGGACCGGCCGATTGCTGGTCGATTGAAGGAGCGGCCGAGGCGCCGGTCGTGTCTTCGACATTCATGAGCACGTAGCGCGCGGCATTCCACAGCTTGTTGCAGAAATGGCGATAGCCGTCGATGCGCCCCAGGTCGAAGCGGATATCGCGGCCCATGGTTGCAAGTGCGCA
Source organism: Steroidobacter denitrificans (assembly GCF_001579945.1). NCBI lineage: Bacteria > Pseudomonadati > Pseudomonadota > Gammaproteobacteria > Steroidobacterales > Steroidobacteraceae > Steroidobacter > Steroidobacter denitrificans. Next base: position 976,931 of record NZ_CP011971.1, read on the forward strand.
GAACGTGAAACGCAGCGCATCGGTGCCGTAAGCGGGGATGCCTTCCGGGAAGCGCTTGCGGGTGGCTTTTTCGATCTTGTCCCGAAGATGCGGCTGCATCAACCCGGTGGTGCGCTTGGCGATCAGTTCCTCCAGCGAGATGCCGTCGATCAGATCGAGCGGATCGATCACATTGCCTTTGGACTTGGACATCTTGTCGCCGTTCTCGTCGCGAATCAGGCCGGTGATGTATACCTCGTGAAACGGGACGTCGCCGGCGAACTTCATGCCCATCATGATCATGCGCGCGACCCAGAAGAAAATGATGTCGAAGCCGGTGACCAGCACGCTGGTCGGATAGAAGGTTTTCAGCTCGGTCGTTTCCTGGGGCCAGCCCAGCGTGGAGAACGGCCATAGCGCCGAGGAAAACCAGGTGTCCAGCACATCCTCGTCGCGGCGCAGCGCAACGGTTTTCTCGGGCGGCAGGCCTTTTTTTTCTCGTGCCTGAGCCAGGGCTTCGGCTTCGCTGCGAGCCACATAGACATCGCCCTGCTCGTCGTACCAGGCAGGGACCTGATGACCCCACCACAGCTGGCGGCTGATGCACCAGTCCTGGATGTTGTGCATCCACTGGAAATAGGTCTTGCTCCAGTTCTCGGGGACGAAGCGAATGCGTCCATCCTCGACTGCTTGGATCGCGGGCTGCGCCAGCGGTCCGATGCGCACATACCATTGATCGGTGAGCCAGGGTTCCAGCACGGCGCCGCTGCGATCGCCGCGCGGCACTTGCAGGGTGTGATCGTCGATCTTGTCCAGCAGGCCCAGGGCCTGCAGATCGGCGACGATGCGCTTGCGGGCCTCGTAGCGTTCCAGGCCTCGATAGGCGGGCGGTACGTTGTCGTTGAGGTTGGCGCTGGCGTCGAGAATGTTGATCAGCGGCAGGTCGTGGCGCTTGCCTAATTCGTAGTCGTTGAAGTCGTGACCGGGCGTGATCTTGACGCAGCCGGAGCCGAAGGCGGGATCGACATAGTCGTCGGCGACGATCGGGATCAGGCGTCCGGCGAGCGGCAGGCGGATCTGCTTGCCGACCAGGTGACGATAGCGCTCGTCCCGCGGATGGACCGCCACCGCGGTGTCGCCCAGCATGGTCTCGGGACGGGTGGTGGCGACCACCAGATAGGTCGTGCCGTCCGCGAGCGGCTCGGCGAGCGGATAGCGAAAATGCCATAAATGCCCCTGCTCCGGCTCGGCAAGCACTTCCAGGTCGGACAAGGCCGTATGCAATACCGGGTCCCAGTTCACCAGGCGCTTGCCGCGATAGATCAGGCCTTCCTGGTGCAGGCGCACGAATACTTCGGTGACGGCCTGCGACAGGCCTTCATCCATCGTGAAGCGATCGCGCGACCAGTCCACCGAGTTGCCCAGGCGCCGTTCCTGATGACAGATCGTATTGCCGGACTGGGCCTTCCATTCCCATACCCGCTCGATGAAGGCTTCGCGGCCTAGATCGCGGCGCTGCTGGCCGGTAGCGTTGAGCTGGCGCTCCACCACCATCTGGGTGGCGATGCCGGCATGATCGGTGCCGGGTTGCCACAACGTCTGGTCCCCCTCCATGCGGTGCAGCCGGGTAAGGGCATCCATGAGGGTGTGCTGGAACGCATGCCCCATGTGCAAGGTGCCGGTGACGTTGGGCGGCGGAATGACGATGCAGTAGGGTTTGCCCTGGCCCGCGGGCTTGAACCAGCCATGGGCCTCCCAGTGCCGGTATAGACGTTGTTCGATGTCCTTGGGGTCGTAGGTCTTTTGCATGAGGCGATGGGCCGCCGGCGGGCGCGGCAAAGGTGACGGGATGCAGCAAAGGCAAGTATAGGGGATGCGTCCGGAACCCGGCGTGACCGGGCACCGGAACCCTACAGATGATGTGATTCCAGGGTACAGCCGCGCTCGCGATATTGCTTGTAGCGCTCGCGCGCCAGACGCTTGTGTTCGGGGTCGAGTGCGACGATCTCGGCGATATGCTCGTAGTCCTCGAGTTTCTCCGGCAGGGCATCCCTCAGGTTGATGAGCAGCTGGCGGTGCGAGCGGGGCGCGGGCATGTCACCCAGCAGAACCAGGACGCGGGTATGGGAGGGCGCCGTGCCGGCGTAGATTTCGTGGGGCAGGAAGCTGCCGTCCCGAAACGACCACAGCAGTTCATCGAGCTGGCGTGCCTCGGCAGTGGAGGCCGTTTGCACATAGACGCGGCGGGTTTGCGCCGCGGCGTGTTCGGCCAGCCGGCAGGCCTGTAGCAGACGTGTCTCGGACTGCGCCTGTGACAGGATATAGAAGTCGACCCGGCTCATCGGACATCACTGACTCAGCAGGTAATCCACCAGCAGGGGTACGGGCCGGCCGGTGCTGCCTTTCTGGGCGCCGCTCTGGTAAGCGATACCGGCGATGTCCAGATGCGCCCACTTCAGCCCCGCGGTGAATTTTCCCAGGAAGCAGGCGGCGGTAATGGCGCCGGCCTCGCGTCCGCCGACGTTGGCGAAATCGGCAAAGTTGCTCTTGAGCGCCTCGAGGTATTCCTCGCTGGTCGGCATGCGCCAGGCGCGATCCTCGGCGCGCCGGCCGGCCTGCTCCAGAGCGGCGGCCAGTTCATCGTCGTTGCTGAACAAACCGCAGTAGTGATTGCCGAGCGCAATCACGCAGGCGCCCGTCAACGTGGCGATATCGATCACTGCCCTGGGCTTGAAACGGCGCGCATAGGTGATGGCATCGCACAGGATCAGACGGCCTTCGGCGTCGGTATTGAGTACTTCGATCGTCTGTCCCGACATGCTGGTGACGATATCGCCGGGTTTGGTGGCGCTGCCGCTGGGCATGTTCTCGCAAGTCGGGATGACGCCGACCAGGTTGATCGGCAGGCCGAGCGTCGCCACGGCCTTGAAGGCGCCGAACACGCTGGCGGCGCCGCTCATATCGAATTTCATTTCGTCCATGGCTGCCGGCGGCTTGAGCGAAATGCCGCCGGTGTCGAAGGTGATGCCCTTGCCTATCAAGGCGATGGGCGCCTGGCTGCGGGGGGCACCGTGATATTCGAGCACGATTAGATAGGCAGGCTGCTCGGTACCGGCGGTGACCGACAAGAAGGCGCCCATCTTCAGCCGGCGGCATTCGGCCTCGGTCAAGATGCGCGCATTCAGATTGCGATGCTGACCCGCCAGCGCTCTGGCGGCCTTGGTCAGGTAGGCGGGGGTGCAGACGCTGGCGGGCTGGTTGGCCAGATCGCGCATCAGCGACATTCCGGCCACGATGCCCTTGCCGTGGGCGATGGCGCGCTCGGCATCGTTGCGCTGACCGCGGCCGGCGACCGCCAGGCCGAAGCGAACCAGGCTGGGCTTGCGGCGCTTCTCGCCGGTCTTGTGATCCGGAATGTGATACTGGGAATTCGCCGCGACCTCGACCGCCGTGCGTGCCAGGGCATAGGTGTCGGCATCGCCGGGCGCTTCCAGCCCCAGGTAGCTGACGGCATCGCGCGCGCCGGTGCGTGCCAGCAGCGCCAGCGCGCCGCTCAAGGCCTTGCGGTACTGCTGGCGCTTGAAGGCATCACGAACGCCGAGGCCCATGACGATGATGCGCCGGCAGGGAGCACCGTCCAGGTCTGTCAGCAGCAGGCTCTCGCCGCTCTTGCCGGACAGATCACCCTGCTTGATCAGGCTGGCGATACGCCCGCCGATGCGCCGATCCAGGTCTTCGGCGGCCGAAGACAGGATGCCCTTGTCGTATACGCCGACGATGGCGCAGTCGGTACGTTGCCGGGAAACAGCGGTGGAGCTGACGAAAAAATCCATGAACCTGCCTCGTAACGATGCCAGCGGCGAGCGATTTTCGTTTGACGATGCCGTAGTCTACCGCATTCGCTGCTATGCTCGCCGTCCTCGCATCGCCGTCCTTGCACGGCCGTCCTTGCGCGGCCTTCCTTGCGGCAGAAAGGCCGGCGATGGATCTCGAGGCGCTCATGGATGCTCGTGAAACGGGTGCTCGTGTGTGTTCGCCGGTATGTTTGCCGGTCCCGCCGGTACAAGGGTGCCGGCGTCCTGCCGCTGAGCGTTGGCCGGCCAGGTTTCGTTGCAGGATTCATTCGTTGCGTACGCTGGATCGCTACATCTTTCGGGAAGTCACTCTGACCTGGATCGCAGTCACGGCCGTGCTGCTGGTGATCCTGTTGTCCAATCAGCTTGCGCGCGTCCTGTCGCAGGCGGCGGCGAACGATTTTCCGCGCGGCGTGGTGTTGTCGCTGATCGCCTTGACGTCGGCAGGCTACTTGACCGTGATCGTGCCGATCGGTTTTTTTCTGGCCATCATGCTGGCGTTGGGGCGGCTGTACCATGAGAGCGAAATGACGGCGATCCAGTCCTGCGGAGTCGGCCCGGCGGGTTTGTTTCGTCCCATTGCCATACTCGGCGCAATCATCGCAGCGCTGCTGGTATGGCTATCGTTTTGGGCGATCCCGGAGGCGATGGCGCGGGCCCGAAGCATCCGTATGGAGGCGCTGCAGGAGGCGCAGTTCGGGGCGCTGGAACCGGGCCGATTTCGTACTTTCGGCGGCGGCAACATCGTGTTCTATGCGGAGCGTGTCGATGACCAGGGCATCCTGCACAACGTCAATATATTCGTCGATCGGACCCAGGAAGAGGCCGGCCATGCCGGCAAGGGTGCCGGTGCGCCGGCCGACGGCGGGCGCATGGAGGTCTGGGTCGCGGATAGGGCCGAGCAGCGCGGAGTGGGGCAGGCCGAGCAGACCTTCGTGCTCTTTGACGGTGAACGTTATGAGGGTGTGCCCGGTAGCGGGGAGTTCAGGATCATGCGGTTCGCCGAGGGAGGCATCCCGCTGCGCATGGCGGCACCGGGCGGAGCAAGCCGCAAGGCGGAGATGAAGCCGACGCGGGAACTGCTGCAGTCGCACTCGGCCGAGGATCGGGCCGAATTGCAATGGCGCATGTCCACGCCGCTGTTGGCGTTGATCCTGATGCTGCTGGCAGTGCCCTTGTCGCGCCTGCGGCCGCGGCAGAGCCGTTTCGGACGCATCGGCATCGCGATCCTGGTGTATTTCGTGTATTCGCAACTGCTGGCGGCGGCGCGTACCTGGGTGGAGAGCGATGTGGCGCCGCGCTTCGCGGGGCTGTGGTGGGTACATGCCATCGCGTTGTGCGTGTCGTTGTGGCTGCTGGTGCGCGAGAATCCGCCGGGACGGACGCGCACCGCCGCGGTGACGGCATGAGGCCGATCCTGGCCCGCTACCTGAGGCGCGCGATCATCGGCCATACGCTGCTGGTCATGCTGGTATTGCTGGCCTTGAGCAGCCTGTATCTGTTCATTACCGAACAGGACGACATCGGCGTGGGTACGTACACGCTCCAGCATGCCTTGCTGTACGTGGGACTGAAGCTGCCGAAATACGCCTTCGATCTGTTGCCGATCGGCGCGTTGATCGGGGCGCTGCTGGCGCTGGGCAATCTGGCGCGCTCGATGGAACTGATCGTGGTGCGTGCCGCCGGAGTTTCAACGCTGCGTATCGGCGCCTGGGTGGCCGGCGCCGGCGTCATCCTGATGCTGCTGACGGGGCTGCTCGGCGACTTCGTGGCGCCGCAGATGGAACAATACGGCCGGCGCATGAAAACCTTCGAGAAATTTCAGGATTACAGCCTGACGGACAATCGCAGCGCCTGGGCGAAGGATGGCAATGCGGTGTTCTCGGTGCGCCAGCAGGCCGGCGACAATCGCTATGGAGGGGTATACGTCTTCCAGTTCGATGCGCAGCGCCGCCTGCGCAGCGTGGGTCAGGCCGGCAGTGCCAGTATCGATGCCGACAATCGCTGGCGCCTGGAAAATTTCCGTGAGTCGCGTCTCGAGGACGATCGAGTCGTCGCCTCGCAGCAGGCGGCTGCGGAAATCGAAACCGGGCTGTCACCGGAGTTCCTGGGCCTGGCGGTACTGGACGCCGAAGAGCTCAGCAGCCGGGGGCTGCTCAACTACATGCATCACCTGCGGGCGAATGGACTGGACTCGAGTGCGTATGAGACGGCGTTCTGGGCGCGTATCGCGCGGATCGCCGCAGTGGCGATCATTGTGGTGCTGGCGGTGCCCTTTGCCTTCGGTCCGATGCGCTCGATCGGAACGGGCGTGAGAACCGTGGTCGGGATCATGATCGGTGTCGGTTTTTTCCTGCTGGCGAAGCTGCTGGAAAACGGCGGAGCGCTGTTCAATCTGCCGCCGCTGGCCATCGCCTGGATTCCGACCGTGGTGCTGATGTTGATCACCGTCATCGCCATGGCACGCCTGCGATGAATCCGCCAAGTCCCCGTGCCTCTGCGGCGCCATCCCGGGCTCGGGATTCGGCCGGCGTCACGCGCCGCTTCGGCGCCATGCTGTACGACTCGCTGGTGGTGATCGCCTTGCTGATGGTCGTGACGGCCCTGTTGATGATACCGCTGGACGGAGAGCCGATCAGTGCCGAGCGCGTGGGCATCTTCGAGTATGTCTATCAAGGTCTGCTGGTGTCGATGACCGCGGGCTTCTTCGGCCTGTTCTGGACGCGCCGCGGACAGACCTTGGGGATGATGGCGTGGCGCCTGAAACTGCAGCGCATGGACGGCCGGCCGATCGGCTGGAGGGATGCATTGCTGCGCCTGGCAGGCGCCACGATTTCCCTGGGTCTGCTGGGGCTGGGCTATTTCTGGATCTGGATCGATCGCGACCGGCTCGCCTGGCATGATCGCTGGTCCCGCACGCGGGTGTGCGTGTTGCCCAAGCGCTGAGCGCAGTCGGGCGGGAGCGCATGGTTTTGCCGGAAGGGGTGCCGGGGAGCTTTGCCGGGGAATGGTTACTTCGCCAGCAGTTCCTCGGCCGGCCTGAAGATGCTCTCGTACTTGTAATCGGGAATCTCATAGACCCAGCCGGCGAGCCTGGCTTGCAGGGCCTGCGCTTGCCGGGCGATCTCATCGTTGTCGATCGGATCGCCGGCCGGCCGAGTCTCGGGTGAGCCCGTATCCGAGGCGTTTGCCGGCGCGAAGCGGGCCGCCTGTTGCGGATCGAAAGAGATCCGCGCCGCGATGAAGCGCCGGTCATCGCGCCGCCAGCCGTCCAGGCCGACGATCAGCCCGTCGAAGGTTCTGAATTCGGCATGCGCATCGGCGGCGCCGGCTGTAAATGCGGTGGCCGGCTGTACATCGTTGAGCGTCAGGCCGGTCAGCGCGGTGGCGGCGGAATTCGCCACGGAGGCTGAACCGAGCTTCTTGCCCCGAGGCAGTCCCTCGACCTTGAAATCGGTGTCCGTCCGAGCCGCCTTCGAGGCCGTATAGGTTTGTGTTCCTCGGCGAGTCACGGCCGCGGACTGGATGCGGTCGGCGGACACGTCGAGCAGATCCTTGTGCAGCCAGTCCGCGGGTGTGGCCGGAACGTCGATGGCGGCGTCGATGAGCCAGCTTTGCGGCTCGCCCGCGTGCCGAACGTAATACGACTGGGCGCCGGCACCGCGTTTGCCCACGATCAGGTTCACCGCTCCGGGATCGATCTGGATGCGCATGCCCTCGGCATGGGCGGCATCGAGATCCTGAACGCCCAGGCTGGCATATCGTTCGGGATCGGAGGTTTTTTCCTCGACGATCTTTGCCGCGGCGATGCTCAACAGAAGTTTGCGCAGCCTGGTGCCATCGACAGGATAGCCCGCGCGCTGCGCGACGCCCCAATGCATGCCTCTGCGCACATCCGATGCCGGCGCATCGTCCTGGTGAGCGTCCGTCGCTTGCGGCGATGCCGTTCCAGGATCGTCCCGGCGTGTCAGTTCGACGGCGAGCGTATCGCCTGCTGCGAACAAGCGTACGGTGGATACGGCATCGAGCTGCTGTTTGAGGTGTGGATAGAGCAGGCCCTGGGCGCTGCCACCGGAGGATATCTGCCGCCCGGCGAGCCACAGGCCGGCGGCGATCGCCAGGATCGCCGCGAACGACAGCAGCAGGAGTTTTTTCGAAGTCATCGGATGCGCCTCCCTGTTTCGGGGTATCAGCCCGTGTGCACGGCCGCGCGGCCCGCGCGCAGCCGGCGGCGGCGCGCAATCGTCAGTGCGACGGCGCCGATTGCCAGCAGCGCGGGGATGAGCGCGATGTTCAGTACCTTCAGCACGGTACCGAGCCGCTCGATTTCCACATCGAGGTTGCGGCGCACGTCGCGCAGATCCTTACGGATGCGCAGCCGCTCATGCTGGAAGCGTTCCAACTCCGCTTCCTGCTCGGGCGTAAACATCAGTGCGTTCTGGCTGCCGCGTCCGGCTTCCAGTTCGGACAGTTTTCGCTCGGTGTCCTTCAATTCCCGATCCAGCTCCGTTTCCTTGGCGCGCAGCCGATCATCGGCGCGGCGGCGCAACTCCTCCACCTTCGTGAAGGGACGAAAGAAGCTTTGACGGCCGCGGATGCTGATCAAATCGCTGCTGCCGGTGAGGTTGTCGAGCGCGTTCGCCAGGAAATCGCCATTGTTGGCCCAGGCCATTGCGACTCGCTGGCCGAACACGTTCTGAGTGCGCACCCACAGGGGGTCGGACAGGATATCGGTATCGGCCACGATGATCAGGTTTGCGGCATCGGCAGATTCGGTTCGATGCGGGGCGCCCGGCGCGGTGTCCGTCTCCGGTGTCGTTGTCTCGCCGGCTGCCGGCCTGCCTTCCGGATAGGCCGATTCAAGCTTGCCGCGCACGCGTGCCGCCACGATATAACGCTCACCCGTGGCCTTGAAGCCATCGAGCAGCGAGCGGCTGTCCTGCATGAACGCCAGCTGCAGGGCGGCCAGCGGCGCGGCGTTGGCGCTGGACTGGATCAAGGGCTCCAGTTCGATCGTCGCGCCCTCCCGCCTGCCCAGGAAACCCGCTGTCATGACGTTGATGCTGTCCAGCGAGGAGGTCACTACGTCCTCGGGATTCATGCTGCCGCGGTTGAAGCCGATGATCGCGATGTGCTGCGAGGGTGCTTCGCCCTGGCGCATGGCGACGGTCAGGCCGAGTTCCCGGTCTCCGAGCACCTGCGCCGGGTCGTACTGCACGCCCCAGGCCTCGAACAGCGGTCCCAGCGTGGAGGCGCGCGAGGCTGCGCCCATCGGCCCCATACCGGCGTCCTGCATGTCGTTCTCGGACAGGGGGTCGACGAAGACGGCGAGTTTGCCGCCGCGCATGACGAACTGATCGATGGCGTACAAGGTCCGTGGCGCGAGATCCTTGGGATGAACGATCATCAGCACGTCGATGTCTTCGCCGATCTCCTCGGTCGTGCTGGCCACGTTGCGCACCTCGAACTGCTCGCGCAGCTGCGCGATGCTGGTCCAGCCTTCGCGCATGCGTCCGCTCGCCGGGTCGAAGGAGGTATCGATCTGCAATGCGCTCATCAATCCCACGACGGGGCGCTTGGGGTTGCTCAAGCGATAAATCAGGCTGGCGACGTCGTACTCCAGGAATTCCTCCTTGTCGGGCAGGAAAAAACCGATGATTTCGCGCCCATCGGTGGAATTGGTCCCGGCAAGGCCGAAGTACAGCGACTCGCCGCGGGTGCCGAGCGGCATCGCCGACAAGCCGAATTCGGCGGCGCGGTCTTCTTCCTCGGAAAAAGGCTTGGGGTCGATGATGCTCAGGCGCAGCTTGCCGCCGGAGCGCTGCGCCATTTCCTCGAGCATCTCACGCACGCGTTGAGCATAGGTGCGCAACGGTGCCGTCTGGACACTGGCATCCTGCGAAAAAAAGAAATAGAGATTGATCGGCTCATCCAGCGAGCCGACGATTCGCTGTGTCCCCGGTGCGAGCGAATACAGCTTGCTTTCGGTCAGATCGAGGCGTGCGCCGCGCAGCGAGAACATGATCAGGATCGTGACGCCGATGAACAGCACGGCCAGCGCCACCAATGCGGATGTGCCGTAGGTTTTCTTTCCGGCGCCGCGCTTGCCGGATGATGGAGTGGAGGTCGTCATGATCAGTCGGCCTTTTTCATGTCGAGTACGATCGTGGTGGCGATGAGCCAGGCGATGATCAAGGTGCCGAAGTACAGCAGATCACGCAGGTCGATCACGCCCTTGGAGATCGATCTGAAATGGGTCAGGAACGACAGCGAAGCGATCGCGTCGACCAAGGCCTGCGGCGCCCAGCCTTCGAACAGGCTCAATACCATCGGAAAGCCGGCCAGCAGAAAGCCGAAGCAGATCACCACCGTGAATATGAATGCGATCACCTGATTGCGCGTGGCGGCGGACAGGCAGGCGCCGATCGCCATGAAACCGCCGGCCATCAGGAAGCTGCCGATGTAGGCGGCGAAAATCGCGCCGTTGTCGGGATCGCCCAGGTAATTGACGGTGATCCAGATCGGGAAGGTCAGGGCCAGAGCCACGCCGGCAAATGCCCAGGCGGCGAGATATTTGCCGACGACCGCCTGCCAGGTGGTGATCGGCAGGGTCATGAGCAACTCGATGCTGCCGGATTTGCGTTCCTCGGCCCACAGGCGCATCGACAGCGCGGGAATCAAGAACAGGTAAAGCCAGGGATGGTAGGTGAAGAACGGCGCCAGATCGGCCTGGCCGCGTTCGTAGAAGCCGCCCAGATAGAATGCAAACGCACCTGCCAGCGTCAGGAAGATGACGATGAAGACGAAGGCCAGCGGCGTGGCGAAGTAGCTGGCGAACTCGCGGCGAAAGACCGTCATGGCATTATGCATGGGCGCTCTCCCGTGCATCCCGGCGGCCGGCGCCGGGTGTCTTGCCGGGTATATCCGTATCCGTCCCGGGCGTATTCAAGGTGATCTGCCGGAAGATGTCGTCGAGCCGGCCGCTGGGCGCCCGGGCGGCCAGGCCCTCCGGCGTGTCATCGGCAAGAATGCGTCCGCCGGCGATAATGATCGCGCGATTACACACGGCGTCGACTTCCTCCAGGATGTGGGTCGAGATCACGATGATCTTGTCTTTCGACATGTCGTTGATGAGCGTGCGTACCTGATGCTTCTGGTTCGGATCCAGGCCATCGGTGGGTTCATCGAGAATGAGGACCCGCGGATCGTGCAGCAGCGCCTGTGCCAGGCCGACACGGCGCTTGAAGCCCTTGGAAAGAGTCTCGATCATCTGTTCCATGACGCTCTCCAGGGCAAGACGCTGGATGACGTCGTCGAGGCGGGCGCGGCGCAAGCCGGCGGACAGGCGACGGATGTCGGCGATGAAATCCAGGAAGGCGCGCACCGTCATTTCCGCATAGGAGGGCGCGCCCTCGGGCAGATAGCCCATGCAGGCCTTGGCCGCCAGCGGCGCGGCCTCCACGTCGTGACCGCACACCCGAACGGAACCTGACGTGGGCGTCAGGAAGCCCGTGATCATTTTCATGGTGGTCGACTTGCCGGCGCCGTTCGGGCCTAGAAAACCGAGAACCTGTCCGGCCTCGACATTGAACGAAATGTCGTCCACCGCGGTCAGCGCACCGTAGCGCTTGGAGAGATGGTTGATCTCGATCATCTTGCGGGTCTACCCCTTCACGAGAGTGTTTTCAGACTGCGCTGCGGCGCCTCGGTTCCGGACTTGCCAAGGGGCGCTGCGCGTTCATGCCTGTCTCGCGCTCGGCGACAGGTCATGCTGCGGTCGGCTGCAGTGTCCGCCTGGCGGCGGGAATTCTGGGCCAGGAAAGTTTTGATTTTCAAGCCATCGGGGCCAGAGAGCCGATGCATGAATGACTTTTAATGTCGCGGCGCGAGCGGTGCGCATAATATTGCGTCTCGACTTGCGTCCTGGCCGGATGGCGCTTGCGGGGTCGGCGAGCGTGCAATCGTGCGATGGCGGTCCATCCATGATGGCCGTTCGTGAAGGAATCCCGGGGCAGGCTGAAAGACCCAGGACGACCGGCTGCTTCGTTTTTTTGCAAGGACGCCTTTTTTGCAAGGAATCGAAAAAGATTCCGGGCGAGACTTGAAGCAGATCCTTTCGACCTCATATTTCATGTCACCGAATGCTGTGGCGCCGACGAGCCGCTGACATCCGGTCCCTTGGGACGGGTGGTCGGTGACGTCGGGGTTTAGCTCGAATCCCCCTGATTGGCCGGGTTATCGCAAGATTCCCGGCCTTTTTTTTCGGCTTTTTACTCCTCCCAGCCGGCCCGGTTCTTGCCGCCGCCAGGTCGCTCGGTAGCCAGGCGGCTCGATTTTTCCGCCTCCCGGCCTGTTCGATTCCTCACCCTGCTCGACGCTGACGGCCGGCGAGCCAGAGCAGAGGAAGGCGGCGCTACCATCGGCTCAGCGCAGTGCCGTCTTGGCTTCGATATCGCTCTTGTTGGCACGCAGGATCTTGCGCACCTCGCCCACCGGCGGACGCTCGGCGATGCGTGCGATCAGCTCGGCGAGTTCATGCCAGGGTCTGCCCCATTTCAGCAGGCGCACGGCATCGGCAATGATCCTGTCCCTCATATCGGCGGGGGTGCTCGTTGCGTGAGTCTTCGTGGCAACGGTCTTCGTGGAGTTGGACTTCACCGGAACCTTGGATGCTGGACTGCCCGGTGGCAATGCACCGGTGGATCCGCCGGGATTTTTTCCGGGATCCTTTTCCCGTTTTTTTTCGGGAGCGACCGGCGCGGCCGCCGGCATGCCGGCGGCGCGTGTCAGGCGCGGCATTTCCCGTGTCGTGTCATCGCCCACCGAGCGCACCGGCCGTGTCGCGGCGATCCCGGGTGCTTCGAGCGTCAGGCTCGATGCAGATACCGACGGTTCTTCTTGTTGTCCGGGGTGCGCGCCGGCCAGCGGAATGAAGCGCTGGATGTGCTGAATGCCGACGAGATTTGCCAGGAATGCCATCAGCTCCAGTGATTCGGCGAATTTGGCATCATTCATGTTGCGGCGGGATTCCGCGTGAGCCTGCAGCTCCAGTATTTTCTGACGCGCCACTTCCAGTACCCAGCGCGTCGGGCGGTCATGCTTCGGCCAAGGCTGCACATGCGCATAGTCGGTGTCGCCGAGCTCGACGTACTTCAGATGAAGATCGATGCTCGCGAGCCACTTGTCGATCAGTTCCTTGATACGCCGGTCCGCTGGGGTCATCGCAGGCTCCAGGAAGAAGCGTCCATTATGCACAAGCCGCCGTCACGCGGGCATGCCTCCCGACAGGCGGCGAGGATGAGCGGCGAGCGGCCACCGTGTGACGGATGGGCGAGCGAGGATGGCACGGCGGGGGAGCGGATCGTCCGGGATGGAACGGCCGGGGAGCGGGTCATGCGGAATGGGTGCATGGATGACATGTCGGATGCGGCCGGCTGCCGGCTTTTCGCCTGAGGCTAGGCGTCGATGGGCAGCGCCAGGGTTTCCTTGATCTCTTCCATCACCACGTAGCTGCGTGTCTGCGCGGAGGCGGGCAGGCGCTTGAGGATCTCGCCCAGCAACTGGCGATAGGCCGACATTGCGGAGATGCGCGCCTTGACCAGATAGTCGAATTCGCCCGACACCAGATGGCATTCCAGGATCTCCGCTATGTTCAGCAGTTCTTTTTTTACCTTGTCGAAGGCATCGCCGGACTTGGCCGATAGATTGATTTCCAGGAACACCAGTAGCGGACGGCCCAGGGCTCGAGGCGAGATGCGGGCGTAATAGCCGGAGATGACACCGGTGCGTTCCAGGCGGCGTACCCGCTCGGTGCAGGGCGTCGCCGACAAGCCGATCCGCTCGGCCAGTTCCGTCATCGATATACGGCCGTCGCGCTGCAGGATGTCGAGGATCCTGCGGTCGGTGCGATCGAGGGAGCGTGATCCGGGGTCCGGCATGACAGAAGGCCCGTATAGTGGAATTTTACGGTAGCGGTAAAAATGATACTGGAAATTCCCTGTTAATTTTCAATGAATGGGCTGTATCTACTGTCAGCGGGTTTGTCATGAACGAAATCTATATCAGCACGGATGTCGAGACGGACGGTCCTATTCCGGGGCCGCATTCCATGCTCAGCCTGGGTTCCGCCGCCTATCTTGCCGACAAGCAACGGTTATCCACGTTCTCGGTAAATCTGCAGACCTTGCCGGGTGCAAATGCGCACCCGCGGACAGCGGCATGGTGGGCCACTCAGCCCGAGGCATGGGCGGCCTGCCGGAAGGATCTGGAGGATCCGGCAACAGCGATGAAGCGCTACGTTGCCTGGATCAGGGCGCTGCCGGGGAAGGCCGTGTTCGTCGCCTATCCCGCCGGCTTCGATTTCCTGTTCGTCTACTGGTATTTGATACGCTTCGTCGGCGAGAGCCCCTTCGGCTTCTCCGCCCTGGACATCAAATCCTTCGCCATGGCGATGCTGAAAAAGGATTTTCGGCGGGTGTCCAAGAAAACCATGCCTGCGCGCTGGTTCGATCCCTTGGCGCACACCCATGTCGCGCTCGATGATGCCATCGAGCAGGGAGCGTTGTTCTGCAACATGCTCAGGGAGAATCGCGCCAACACTGCCGCGGACGGCCTGAGTGTGCCGATCGTGACCGGACCGGGGGAATGAGTCCGTCCTGCCCGGTGCCGGAGCGGCAGGGGTGCCGCCGTGCCTCGTCTCGATTGTCGAACGGGGCATGAGACTGTATATTGATACAGTCTCGTCTTTCGGGATGTGTGAGTTCATGCAAGATCTGGCATCTCAAGCATCCGCTGCGGATTTTCAGGCCCGCGCGATCATGCCGGCGCGGGAGCTAGGGGCCTACGAGGCGCTCTGGGCCAAAGAGGGGACGAGCTTCAAGACCCTGGCAGCGATGTTCCAGAGGCATCCGGAGTCCCTGCCGTCGGATTTCGTGCCGCCGTCGACGGCGCAGCGGTATGCGCTAATGGCGCTCGAGATGATTCGGGCGGCGGGCATCGGGCACTTCGGCATTCGTGTACATGGCGCGGGGGAGTATCCGGAGGGATTGCGCGACGCCCGCCATCCGGTCGAACTGCTCTACTTTCAGGGCCGTTGGGACATCGTCCGTTCACGCTGCGTGGCGATCGTCGGGACACGCCATCCCTCCGCCAAGGCAGTGAAACGAGCCGAACAGCTGGCGCGCCGCTTCGTCGCGGATGATTTCACCGTGGTGTCGGGATTGGCGCGGGGCATCGATACATGCGCACACAAGGCGGCCCTGAATGCAGGCGGGCGAACGCTCGCCGTGCTGGGCACGCCGATTACCTCCTGCTATCCGCCGGAGAATCGGCAGTTGCAGCGACGCATAGCCGATGAATTCCTGATCATCAGCCAGGTGCCGGTCGTGCGTCATTCACGCCAGGGATTGAGGCGCGATCGATGGTTTCCCGAGCGCAATGCGACCATGTCGGCACTGACGGATGCGACCGTCATCGTGGCAGCGGGAGACAGGTCGGGCGCGCTGATTCAGGCTCGGCATGCGATCCAGCAGGGGCGCAAGCTGTTTATCCTGAATAGCTGCTTCGAGAATTCTGAGCTGACATGGCCGGCCAGATACCTGGAAAAAGGCGCTATCCGAGTGTCCGATTTCGACGAAATCAGGGCGCATCTTGCGGCGCGGGCGGTTGAGGCCCGCATCCCACTAAGTCACTGATTTGTATGGCGCTCCCAGGGGGATTCGAACCCCCGTACCAGCCTTGAGAGGGCTGTGTCCTGGGCCTCTAGACGATGGGAGCGCAGATCGAAGATCCGGCGAACGCCGGTGCGGACGGGTTATTATACGTAGTGATCCCCCAGTCTCCAAGCAACAGTCTCCAAGCAACAGTCTTCAAGCGATCCGCTATTGAACGATACGAACACTCTTCTCGCCGATGACGTGAAAGGCCCCCGGGTCGTGGCGCGCAGCGAACACCCCATTTCACGGGCCAACATCTCTTCGAACGCACTGAAGGTACTGTACCGGTTGAAAGACGCCGGCTATCAGGCCTTTCTGGTGGGTGGCGCCGTGCGCGACCTCATGCTGGGCCTGAGTCCCAAGGACTTCGACGTGGCGACCAGCGCCCGTCCGGAGCAGGTCAAGCAGCTGTTTCGCAATTGCCGGCTGATCGGCCGGCGTTTCCGCCTGGCGCATGTGCGCTATGGCTACGAGATCATCGAGGTCGCGACGTTCCGGGCGGCGCATACCCAGATCGATGACGACAACGGCGTCGAGGAGGCGGGCCATCGGGTCCTGGACGAGCGCGGGCGGATATTGCGCGATAATCTTTATGGCCGCATCGACGAGGATGTCTGGCGTCGGGATTTCACGGCCAACGCCCTGTATTACAACATCGAGGACTTCTCCATCTGGGATTATGTGGGAGGCTTCGATGACGTCCGCAATCGAGTGTTGCGGCTCATCGGGGATCCGCAGACCCGCTACCGTGAAGATCCGGTACGCATGCTGCGGGCGGTGCGTTTTGCGGCCAAACTCGGCTTCACGATTCACCCGGACACGGCGGCACCGATTCCAGAGCTGGCCAGGATGCTGGACGGAGTACCGCCGGCGCGCCTGTTCGATGAGATCAACAAGCTGTTCCTGGCCGGCAGCGCCTTGCGCGGATTCAGCCTGCTGGTGGAGATGGATCTGCTGCGGCATCTGTTCCCCGACCTGGCCACGGCACTTGCGCGAGCGCCCGATCTGCCGGCGGCGCGCCTGTTGAGGCTGGGCCTGGCCGGTACCGATGAGCGGGTGCAGACCGACAAGCCGGTCACGCCGACCTTTTTGTTTGCGATATTGCTGTGGCCGGTCATCCAGCACCGCTTCGGACCGCTGCGTGGCGATACCGATGTGCAGGCGCTGCTTGCCGTGTGCGATCAGGTCATCGCCGCGCAGCAGTCGCGTATCGCGGTGCCCAGACGGTTCACGCTGCCGTTGCGCGAGATGCTGGCCTTGCAACTGCGTTTCGAACGCCGTGAAGGACGCCGGGCGCTGCGCCTGCTGGATCATCCGCGATTTCGCGCCGCCTATGATTTCCTGCTGTTGCGGGCGGCGGCGGGGGAGGTCGACGATGAACTGGCGCAATGGTGGACCGATATCCAGCCGCTGGACCCGCAGGCGCGCATCGCCCTGGTCGAGGGCAGGGCGGGCCAGGACCACGGCCAAGGTCACGGCCAGGGTCACGGCCAAGGACAAGACGAAGGCGCACTGCGAGCCGGGACTGGACGGGACAAGCCGCGCCGCCGCCGGCGCCGCCCGCGCCGCCCGCCTGCCGCCGTGTGACTACGGTTCCATCGCCTTGGGCAGCGGGTCCGCTCTGGGTGCCGGTCTACGTGGCGCTCGGCAGCAACCTGGATGGTCCTGCGACACAGATCGAGGCGGCGTTCACACGGCTGGCCGCCCTGCCGCAGACGCGGCTGGTACTGCGCTCGCGGCTATACCGTACGCGGCCGCTCGGACCGGTGGACCAGCCGGATTTCATCAATGCGGCCGCTGGTCTGCTGACCCGGCTGGGGCCGCGGACGCTGTTCGGCAAGCTGCAACAGCTGGAAACGGATCAGGGTCGTGCGCCGCCCATCCTGCGCTGGGGGCCGCGGCGTATCGATCTGGACCTGCTGCTGTATGGCGAGGATCGTCTGGACGAACCGGACCTGGTGATTCCCCATCCCGGCCTGACGCAGCGCAACTTCGTTCTGTATCCTTTACGTGATATTGCCGCCGAGTTGCGGATCCCCGGGTACGGGCGGATCGCCGATCTGGCGGCACGCGCGGGGCCGGACGGTCTCGTGCCCCATGAACCAAAGTGAGAGATGACCAGCGAGCCGCATGAGCGAACATCCTCCCGTTTCGACTCCGCATCGTCTGGTCGTCGTCGAAGGGCCGATCGGCGTGGGCAAGACCAGTCTCGCACGCCGCCTGGCACACAGTTTCGGCAGTGAATTGATCCTGGAACAGGCCGATGAAAACCCGTTCCTGGAGCGTTTCTATCGCAACCCGCGCTCGGCGGCCTTGCCGGCGCAGCTGTTCTTTCTGTTCCAGCGAACCCGCCAGCTCGAGGATATCCGCCAGCACGATCTGTTCGATACGGTGCGGGTCGCCGACTATCTGCTGGACAAGGATCGTCTGTTCGCGCAGCTGATTCTGGATGAGAAGGAGTTCGCTCTGTACGAGCAGGTCTATGCACGCGTCGCGGTCGATGCGCCGACACCGGACCTGGTGATCTATCTACAGGCACCGGTGGATGTGTTGCTGGACAGGATCGAGCGCCGCGGAATCCGTTATGAGCAAAAGATCGAACGCGGCTACCTGGAACGGTTGCAGGAAGCCTACGCGCGTTTTTTCCATGACTACGATGCCGCCCCGCTGCTGATCGTCAATGCCGCACAGGCCGATTTCGCCGCTAATGCGCGCGACTATGCCCAGCTTCTGGAGCAGGTGCTGAAGATCCATCATGGCCGGCACTACTACAATCCCTTGAAAAGCGCCGCCGATGACTGAACATGGACCGGCGGGCCAGGCTCGCTTGCCGTCGCTTCAGCGCCCGGTCCGAGGGTTCGCAATGCCCCTCGAGGCCGGCCGCCGCCGCCGGTGCCGGGCGGGATTCGAAGACCGAATATTGATGTTTGCGGCACCCTCGGTCATTCTTGCCGCCCCCTAGACTTGGCTCAGCGGCCGATTCCAGCCGGATCAACCATGTACAAGCATCTGCAAGAGCGCTATGCACCGCGGCCACCGGTCAATACCGCAAGCCTGACGCGCATGAAGGCGGACGGTGAGAAAATAGTCGCCATCACCGCCTATGACGCCAGCTTTGCCACCCTGGTGGATGATGCCGGGGTGGACGTGGTGCTGGTAGGTGATTCCCTTGGGATGGTGATCCAGGGGCACGATACGACGGTGCCGGTCACGCTGCAGGACGTCATTTATCACTGCCGGGCGGTGTCCCGCGGGCTGTACCGGCCGTTCCTGATGGCGGACATGCCGTTCATGACCTACGCCTCCAAGGAGCAGGCGCTGGAGAATGCGGTGCGCCTGATGCAGGACGGCGGCGCCAAAATGGTCAAGCTGGAAGGCGGCGCGAGCCAGGTGGAGATCGTCGACTTTCTCGCCAGCCACGATATCGCGGTGTGCGCGCATCTGGGCCTGAAGCCGCAGTCGGTGCACAAGGTCGGCGGGTTCAGGGTACAAGGGCGCGAGGACACTGCGGCGGCGCAAATGATGCACGATGCCAAGGCGCTGGAGTCCGCCGGCGCGGATGTGGTGCTGCTGGAATGCATTCCCGCGGAGTTAGGCAAGCAGATCACCGAGGCGCTGCAGGTGCCGGTGATCGGGATCGGTGCGGGTCCGGACACGGACGGACAGATTCTGGTGCTCTATGATGTCCTGGACATCACTTCCGGGCGCAAGCCGAAGTTTTCAAAAAATTTCATGGAAGGCCATGACAGCGCGCTCGAGGCGGTCAAGGCGTATACGGAAGCAGTCAGGACCGGGACTTATCCGGGGCCTGAGCACTGTTTCTCGGGGCTCACCCGGGTTCCGAACACCGTCTCCGTTCCGAACACCGTTTCTAAGGACACGTTGATTCAATTTCCCGTTACCGATCCTCCATGCAAGTAGTCGCTCGCCCGCAGGAGTTGCGTGAACGAGTCGCCCACTGGCGGCGCCACGGCGAGCGTATAGCGCTCGTACCCACCATGGGCAATCTGCATCCAGGCCATGGCAGCCTGGTTGCCGAGGCGCTGCGGCGTGCCGAGCGCGTCATCGTCAGCGTTTTCGTCAACCCGCTGCAATTCGGGCCGAACGAGGATTTCGCCTCCTATCCACGCACGCCGCAGGACGATCGCGAACTCCTGGAGCAGCTCAGGGTCGAGATGCTGTTCGTACCGGAAGTCGAGGATATCTATCCGCGCGGACAGGTTTCTACGGCGCGCGTGCATGTGCCGGCGCTCGAGGACATTTTGTGCGGCGCCTATCGGCCGGGGCATTTCATGGGCGTCGCCACCGTGGTGACCAAGCTGCTGAACATCGTGCAGCCCGATGTCGCCTTGTTCGGGGAAAAGGATTTTCAGCAACTGATGATCATTCGCCGGGCGGTGACGGATTTATACATGCCGGTGGAGATCGTCGGCGTACCCACAGCGCGTGAGGCTGACGGCCTGGCGATGAGCTCGCGCAATCGTTACCTGACGCCCGAGCAGCGTGTGCTGGCACCGCGCATCTACGCCGAGCTGTCGCGCGCGCGCGCGGCGATCGAGGCGGGCGGTGAAGACTATGCAACGATAGAGCGTTCCGGTTACGAGGCGTTGCAGCAGGCGGGATTCCGGCCGGATTACTTCAGCGTGCGCGATGCCGCGACATTGGCTGATCCGGGGATGCCCAAGGACTCCGCCCGGGAACTGGTGATACTCACCGCGGCACGCATCGGCCGGGCGCGCCTGATCGACAATATTCGCGTTCGGCCGCGCACGAAAACCCCGGCCGGCTAGACCCTCCGGTCCGACAGCCTCTCGATCCGGCGAGCCGTGGTGGATCGGAGGACTCTGCGGCGCCCTCGATCAGGGGGTGTCCCGATGCTGCGCGATGGCCCACTGCACATGTTCGCGCACCAGCGCGGAGGGATGCCGGGCACGGCTATGCAGGGCGGCGAGCACCTCGGGAGAGGTGGGTGCGTTGCCCAGTGCGACGGCGATATTGCGCAGCCAGCATTCATGACCGATGCGCCGGATCGCGCTGCCTTCGGTGCGCGTCAGAAACTCCGCCTCGCTCCAGGCGAACAACTGCGTCAACGCCGCCGCATCCAGGCCATGGCGAGGCATGAAGTCCGGCTCGATGCTGAGTTGTGCGAACTTGTTCCAGGGGCAGACCAGCTGACAATCGTCGCAGCCGTAGATGCGATTGCCCATGGCCTTGCGGAATTCCTCCGGGATCGCCTCGCGCAGCTCGATGGTGAGATAGGAAATGCAGCGCCGCGCGTCCAGTTCGTAGGGCGCGACGATGGCCTGGGTCGGACAAATATCGATGCAGGCGTGGCAGCTGCCGCAATGCGCGCTCGCCGGCGTGTCCGCCGGCAGGGGCAGATCGGTCAGTATTTCGCCCAGGAAGAACCAGGAGCCGGCGTGCCGGTTGATCAAGGTGGTGTGTTTGCCGATCCAGCCCAACCCGGCATTGCGCGCGAACGCCTTCTCCAGGACCGGTGCGCTATCGACGAAGGCGCGCTGTTCGAGCGCCAGGCTGTGCGACTGGATCCGTTCGGTCAGCCGGGCGAGACGCCGGCGCATCAGCTTGTGATAGTCGCGCCCCAGTGCATAACGCGAAACATAGCCAAGCGCCGGTTGGGCCAGGATATCGTACGCAGCCCGGGTGCCGGGCGGCAGGTAGTCCATGCGCGCCGAGATCACCCGCAAGGTGCCGGGCAGGAGTTCCTGGGGCCGGGCGCGCATCCGGCCATGGCGCTGCATATAGCCCATGGCACCGTGGCGCTGCTGCTGCAGCCATTGCATGAGGCGTTCTTCATCCTCGCGAATGTCGATGCCGGCGATGCCGATCTGCTGAAAGCCGAGTTCATGTCCCCAGTTGCGGATCGCCTGCTTCAGTTCAGTCATTTCCCCGGGCGTTGCCCCGGCTTCCCTCGAGCCGGCCTCGCTCGGGCCGTTCATGCCCGCATCATCCGATCCTTCACGGAAACGCACGGCCGCTCGAGCGGCTGGAGCCGGCGCAGGGACGGGTGGCGGCGAGGAGGATTCGGTCATCGTGCATCCGGCCGCCGGTGCAGCATCGATTCGCTGCCCTTCATGCGGCCCGGTGCAGTATACGGGCCGGTCATGATGATAGTCTGCGAGCATGAGCCATTTGCCGATCGCCATTCATACCGCCGCGCAGGTGCGGGCGCTGGATCGTCATGCGATCGACGATCTGGGAATACCATCCTATGTCCTGATGACTCGTGCGGGCGAGGCGGGGCTGGCGCTGCTGCGTCGCAGCTGGCCTGATGCACTGCGGATTCTGGTGCTGTGCGGACCGGGCAACAATGGGGGCGACGGCTATGTACTGGCGCGCGCCGCGCGTATGCGGGGAATGGAGGTGTCGCTGATCGCGCTGAGCGAGCCGCGGCGTCTGGGCGGGGATGCCCGCCGCGCCTACGAGGATTTCATTGCGGCGGGCGGGGCTGTCCTGGCATGGGATCCGCAGCATCTGGCGGGTTGCGAGGTCATCGTGGATGCCATTTTCGGCACGGGCCTGATGCGCCCGGTGGAAGGCGATGTCGCGGCCGCCATTCACCGGGTCAACGCCAGCGGCCTGCCGGTGCTGGCCCTGGATATTCCCAGCGGGCTGCACGCCGATACCGGAGAGGTGCTGGGCGGCGCCATCATGGCTCGGTGCAGCCTGTCCTTCATCGGACTCAAGCTGGGTTTTTACTTGGGCGCCGGTCCGGATCATGCCGGTGTCGTGCACTTCGATGCGCTGGGTCTGCCCGAGACGGCGCGCACCTGCGTCGATGCGGCGGCCCATCGTGTCGAGAGATCATTGCTGGCTCGAGTTCTGCCGCGCCGTACCCGCCTGGCGCACAAGATGCAGCAAGGCAGCGTGCTGGTGATCGGCGGCGGACCGGGCATGGCGGGCGCGGCCCGCATGACGGGTGAGGCGGCTTTGCGGGTGGGGGCCGGCCTGGTGAGCGTGGCCACCCATCCGCAAAACGTCACCGCGCTGGTGGCCGCCCGACCGGAGTTGATTTGCCGCGGAGTGGAGCAGGCTGCGGATCTGGAGGCGCTGATCCAGCGAGCCGATGTGCTGGCGCTGGGCCCGGGGCTGGGCCAGGACGACTGGGCGCGTGCCCTGGCGGCGGTGGCGCTGGCCAGCGGTCTGCCGATGGTCATCGATGCCGATGGCCTGAATCTGCTGGCTCACGGGTCGACTCATTGCTCGACTCACCGCTCGAGCGATACGCCGGCACCGGAAACAACCCGTCCGGCGATACCCGGACAGCCCGCGCCCCCCCGCGGCGCGGGCTGGATACTGACTCCGCATCCGGGTGAGGCGGGACGACTGCTGGGGTGCTCCACGGCACAGGTCCAGGCGGATCGTCTCGAGGCGGCGCAAGCCATTGCCGAGCGTTATGTCGCCACGGTCGTGCTCAAGGGAGCCGGTTCGCTGATCGCCGCCCCCGGCCGCCTGCCGTCGATCTGCGATCGCGGCAATCCAGGCATGGCCTCGGCCGGCATGGGCGACGTGCTCACCGGCGTCATCGCCGGAATTGCCGCGCAATATGTGCATCGACTGCCGCCGCGGACGGACGGATATCCTGAAGCGGCCCCGTCTTCAACCGGCGCATCCTGCGCCCCCATGTCATCGGCTTCGGCGGGCGGACAGGAATGGCTGTGGGATGCGGCCCGCGCCGGGGTGCTGGTGCACGCCATGGCGGGTGACGAGGCGGCCGGCCGGGGCGAACGCGGCCTGATCGCGACAGACCTGTTTGCGTATTTGCCTCTATGCGTCAATCCCGTTCGATAAGCTTGCATGCCGGCTCGGCCCCGGCGATGCATGCCCTGGGGAGAGCCCTGGGAAACGCCCTGGGGAGCGCCCTGGATGAGGCGCCTCGCGGCGGCGGCGCGCTGGTCATCGGCTTGGAGGGTGAACTCGGTACGGGCAAGACCACCTTGGTGCAGGGCGCCTTGCAGGCGTTGGGTGTCAGGGGTGTGATCCGCAGTCCGACCTATACCCTGATCGAGCCTTACGAGGCGGCGGGGCGACGGCTGTATCACCTGGATTTGTATCGCTTGGCGCAACCCGACGAAATCGAGGCGCTGGGTCTGCGTGATGCGCTGGAGGACAGGGCGATATTGCTTATCGAATGGCCCGCGCGCGGCGCGGGTTTTCTGCCGCCGGCGGATCTGGAGATCAGCATCGAATATCGGAGCGCCATCGAATGCCCGCGTGACGGCGAAGGCCAGGGCGCCGCTGAAGGCCAGGGCGCCGCTGAAGGCCAGGGCGCCGCCGAATATCAGGGTGGCGGCGATGACCTCGATCCGGCGGATGAACTACATCGCCCCGCCGGGGAGGGCCGCATGCTTTGCTTGCGGGCCGGCTCGCCGGCAGGCGTTCGATTGATCGAGCGATTCCTTGCGGCAACATCACAATAATGATGTCTATCCCCATAATTTAATTGAATACTTCCATGACTAAGGGGTAGATTACCGGCCCATGCGAGGTCGGTTTCCCAAATCCACTTGCCGGAGCCGGTGGGCGAGCCGCTGCCGGCGCGGCATGGCGGTGGTCCTGATGACCACGCTGAGCATCGTTCTTGTCACGGTTTCAGGTCTGGATCAGGTGCGGGCCCAGGTACCCGCCTCAGCGGCGCGGGCAACCTTCGAGCAGCCGGTGACGATCCAGGACCTGCGTCTTTGGGCCGGACCGCAAGCCACTCGTCTGGTGTTCGATCTGTCCGCGCCAGCCCGGTACAGCGTCATGACCTTGCGGAATCCCGATCGGGTGGTCGTGGATCTTGCCTCGGCTCGCCTGGCCGGCAGCCGGCTGCCCGAGGGTCAGGGGTTCGTTCGTCGCCTACGAATCGGCGAACAGACCGGTGGAGCCCTGCGAGTGGTCATCGACCTGACCGGCCCGGCGAAGCCGAATAGTTTCGCGGTGGCCCCGGACGGACCCTATGGACATCGCCTGGTGGTGGATCTGGCGGCGGCTGCCGGGCACGCCGCACCGCTGAGCGCCGCTTCGGCCGCACCGGGCCAGGCGCCTGCCGCGAGGACGTCCACTCCAAAGACGCCCGCACCGCCTACCATCGTGAAATCGACGCGCGATACACCGGGGCGGGACATCGTCATCGCCATCGACGCCGGTCACGGCGGCGTGGATCCAGGCTCGATCGGCAAGCGCGGCACCCATGAGAAGCATGTGACCCTGGCGATCGCCCGCCGTCTCAAGGAGCGTATCGACCGTGAACTCGGCATGCGTGCGGTGCTGACCCGCGATGGCGATCATTTCATCGGGCTGCGCGAACGGATCGTGCGCGCGCGCCGCCAGCAGGCCGATATGTTCGTCTCGGTACATGCGGATGCCTATCATGACCGCTCGGTCGCGGGCTCCTCGGTGTATGTGCTGTCCGCGCGCGGAGCCAGCGACGAGTCGGCACGCTGGCTCGCCGACCGGGAGAACGCCGCCGATCTGCTGGGCGGTGTAAGCCTGGATGACAAGGACAGCGTGCTGGCCTCGGTGCTGCTGGATCTATCCCAGGGCGCCAGCATGAGCGCCAGCATCAAGGCAGCCGATCTGGTCATGGATGAGTTATACGGCATCGGCAACGTGACCCGCCGCGGCGTCAAGCACGCCGGTTTTCTGGTGCTGAAGTCACCGGACATTCCCTCGATCCTGGTGGAAACCGCGTTCATTTCCAATCCGGCGGAGGAAGCCCGTCTGCTCGATCCGAAACACCAGCGGCGGCTGGCCGAAGCCATTCATGCCGGCGTACGCGCCTATTTCCATGCCAACCCGCCGCCGGACAGTCTGATCGCCCAGCGCCGTATGCAGGGCGGTTCATCCGTCATCGCCCGCGCCGGCGCGCGCGGTTCCGAGCCGGCCGCCGCGCTGCATTGAGCCGGGCGGGATCCGCATGCGGATCCCGAATCCCGCGCTGAAATGCACGGCGGCCGGGAACCTGGAGCGGGTCCGAGGCGGCGGGCATGCGCGCGCATCAGCTCTGTTATTCTCCCGGGCCCTTCCCGATCCTCTTGCATCCATGTCGATTCGTGTACTGCCTGAGCAATTGATTCATCAGATCGCCGCCGGCGAGGTGATCGAGCGCCCGGCATCCGTCCTCAAGGAGTTGATCGAGAACAGCCTCGATGCAGGAGCCAAGCGCATCGAGGTGGATATCGAGGAAGGCGGCGTGCGGTTGTGTCGCGTGCGCGACGATGGCAGCGGCATCGAACGCGGGGAACTGGCGCTGGCCTTGTCGCGCCATGCCACCAGCAAGATCGTGACGATCGACGATCTGGAGCGGGTGGGGACACTGGGCTTTCGCGGCGAGGCTCTGCCCAGCATCGCTTCCGTCTCGCGCATACAGTTGATTTCGCGCACGCCCGACAGTCCGATGGGCTACAAGGTCGGCGCCGACAATGGCCGGGTGAGCGAACTGGAGCCCGCCGCCCACCCCGTGGGCACCACGGTGGAAGTGCGCGATCTGTTTTTCAATGTGCCGGCGCGGCGCAAATTTCTGCGTACCGAGCGTACCGAGACCGGCCATATCTTACGCATGGTGGAACGCCTGGCTCTGTCGCGCTTCGAGACGGCGTTCGTACTGCGCGCCGGCCGGCGCGTGCTGGGAGACTATCCCGCGGCGGCGGCGCGACACGAACAGGAGCGGCGCGTGGCGCAGATCGTCGGCGATGAGTTCATCGCCAATGCGCTGTATCTGGAACACGAGTCGGCCGGCTGCAAGCTGCGCGGCTGGCTGTGCCAGCCGACCTTCGCGCGTGCGCAGCCGGACTTGCAGCACTTCTATTTAAACGGACGCATGCTGCGCGATCGCCTGGTCGCCAGTGCGATCCGATTGGGCTACCGGGATGTGATTTTTCATGGCCGCCATCCGGCGTTCGTGCTGTTCATGGGCATCGATCCACGGCAGGTCGACGTGAATGCGCATCCGGCGAAGCTGGAGGTTCGTTTTCGCGACGGCCGGCATGTCCACGATTTCCTGTTCCGCTCCGTGGAGCGGGTGATGCGCGATACCTTCGCCGGTACGACCCTTCGCGACCGCCCGCCGGCCGCGGCCGGCGCATTGCTGCCCGCCGGGGAGCCGGCCTCGCCGGACAGCGCCATGTGGCCGGCAGTCGGGCCGGGCGACTCCGGCGTAGGTGACGCTGCGCGCGGTTGGTCGGGTACGGGATACCGCCATCAGTCTTCATTGGCGCTACGCGAGACTCCGGCTGGAGACCGAGTGGAGGCCGCTGAGCATAGCGCGGCGCTCATCCCGGGCGCCGGCCAGGCCGATACCGCCGGACAGGTGCCGCCGCTGGGCTTTGCGCTGGCGCAGTTGCACGGCATCTACATCCTGTCCCAAGCCCAGAATGGGCTCATCCTGGTGGACATGCATGCCGCTCATGAACGAACCACCTACGAGCGCATGAAGGCTGCCCTGTCGAGCGGCGGCATCGCCAGCCAGCCCTTGTTGATGCCGGTATCGATCGCCGTCTCACCGGGGGAAGCCGAGGTCCTGGAAGATCATGGCGAGACCTTGCTGCGTACCGGACTCGATATCGTTCGATCCGGACCCGCCGGTGTCCAGGTAAGAGCCGTACCGGCCTTCCTGGCGGCGCTCGACCTGGCGGAACTGGTGCGGCGCATCGGTGCGGATCTGTCCATGGATGGCGCCAGCCGGGGAGTCGAGGAGGCGCTCAACGAGGTGCTCGGCACGATCGCCTGTCATGGCGCGGTACGGGCGCACCGCCATCTGACGGTGCCGGAAATGAATGCCCTGCTGCGGGAAATGGAACGGACCGTGCGCAGCGATCAGTGCAATCATGGCCGTCCCACCTGGACCTATGTGAGCTTGGATGAGCTGGACCGGCTGTTCCTGCGCGGTCGATGAACAAGATATCCGGCGAGGCTGCCGGCACCGATGAGCACAGCGCGCCGGCGAGGCGAAAACCGGTGGCGCTGATCATGGGGCCTACCGGCGCGGGCAAGACCGCGCTGGCGCTGCGCCTGGCCGAGCGGCTGCCGGTGGAAATCGTCAGCGTCGATTCGGCGATGGTCTATCGCGGCATGGACATCGGTACGGGCAAGCCGCCGCAGGTGGTGCTGCAGCGCCATCCGCATCACCTGGTGGACATCCTGGATCCCTCCCAGTCTTATTCGGCGGGCCGGTTCGTGCGCGATGCACGGCGGGCGATCGATGCCATCCATGCGCGCGGGCGGCTGCCGCTGCTGGTGGGCGGCACGATGCTTTATTTCCGGGCGCTGCGGCGAGGATTGGCCGAGATGCCGCCGGCGGATGAAGCGGTGCGCCGCGAGATCGATGCCCGGGCGGCGCAACTCGGTTGGCCGGCGCTGCATGCCTATCTTGCGCAAATCGATCCGCAGTCGGCGCAGCGTATCCAGCCGCGTGACGCGCAGCGCATCCAGCGGGCGCTGGAAGTACACCGGCTGAGCGGCAGGACACTGACCGAACTGCACGCCGCCACGCGTCCGCCGGATGCCGAGCTGGTCTTCGGCGCCTGGGCCTGGGTGCCCTCGGATCGCGAACGACTGTACGCGGACATCGAGCAGCGTTTTCAGGAAATGCTGCGGGACGGCTTGCTGGAGGAGGTGCGGGC
The DNA here is from genome assembly GCF_001579945.1 of Steroidobacter denitrificans. NCBI lineage: Bacteria > Pseudomonadati > Pseudomonadota > Gammaproteobacteria > Steroidobacterales > Steroidobacteraceae > Steroidobacter > Steroidobacter denitrificans. The sequence continues at coordinate 1,005,104 of NZ_CP011971.1, forward strand.
TTTGCATGTCCGGCCTGATCTGCATGGCGACCTGCCGGCGTTGCGTTCGGTGGGGTACCGGCAGCTGTGGGAACATCTGTGCGGCCGGGACGATTTGGAATCCGCGGCACGGCGGGCCGTCCATGCGACCCGGCAACTGGCCCGCAGGCAACTGATCTGGCTGCGCGCGGAGGCCGGCGTGGATTGGATCGACTCCCTTGAATCCGGGGCGGCTGCCCGCATTGAACAAGCAGTGGCCCTCCTGCGCCGCAAAAGCGGGTGATGGCTGAACGAACCATTGAGCGAACAGTCCAAAGAAAATCGGCGTGAGAGCAAGAATCAGCCAGTGAGCGTTCGTCTCGGGCGAAATGACGCTGTGTTAAGCTGCGGCTTCGCAACGAGTCCTGGACGGTGGGCGCCGACTGTCCTCCGGCTGTATGGAAGCAGTGTCGTCGGAAACGCTCGTTGAAGAATTCTAAAGTCACAACAAGGAGATCAATGATGGCCAGAGGCCAGTCATTACAAGATCCGTTCCTGAATACGCTGCGCAAGGAGCGTGTCCCCGTATCCATCTATCTGGTCAACGGCATCAAATTGCAGGGTCAGATCGATTCGTTCGACCAATTCGTGGTCCTGCTCAAGAACAGCGTCAGCCAGATGGTCTACAAGCACGCGATTTCGACCGTGGTGCCGGCTCGGGCCATCCGTTTGCCGATCAGCGACGAGGATGGCGTGGAGTCCTCATCCTCAGGCGAATGATGGCGCTGTGGATGGCGGAGCGCCGGCTTGTTTGAGCGTCCCCGCAGCGGGGAGCGCGCGCTTCTGGTACGTATCGGTCTGGGTGCGCCTCCCGGTGAGGAAGAACTGAGCGAATTCGAGGCACTGGCGCGTTCCGCTGGAGCGGAAGTGGTGGGTGTCGTCACGGGCACACGGCGTGCGCCCGATCCGCGGCTGTATGTCGGCAGCGGTAAAGCGCAGGAGATCCGCACTCGGATCGAGGCCGAAGGAGCTGATCTGGCGGTATTCGATCATGCGCTTTCGCCCAGTCAGGAGCGTAATCTGGAAGCCCTTCTGCGCTGCCGGGTACTGGATCGTACCGGCCTTATTCTGGATATTTTTGCGCAGCGCGCCCGCAGTTTCGAGGGCCAGCTGCAGGTCGAGCTGGCGCAGCTGAAGCATTTGTCCACACGGCTGGTGCGGGGCTGGAGCCACCTGGAGCGTCAGAAAGGCGGTATCGGCCTGCGCGGCCCGGGTGAAACCCAGCTGGAAACCGACCGCCGCTTGCTGGGCAAGCGCATCAAGACCTTGAATGCCCGCCTTGACAAGGTCATCACCCAGCGCGAGACCACGCGCCGCGAGCGTCGGCGCGCCGAGATTCCCACGGTGGCGCTGGTGGGTTACACGAACGCCGGCAAGACGACCTTGTTCAATCGCCTGACCGGTGCGCAGGCTTATGCGGCCGATCAGTTGTTCGCGACGCTGGACCCTGCGGTACGCCGCATCGAATTGGCCGATGCGCGCCAGGCGTTGCTGGCCGATACCGTCGGATTCGTCCGGGAACTGCCGCACGAGCTCGTCGCGGCGTTTCGTTCGACGTTGCAGGAAGCACGCCAGGCGGCGTTGCTGCTGCATGTCATCGACGCCGCCGATCCCAACCGGGGCGAGCGTATCGCGCAGGTCAATCAGGTGCTGGCGGACGTGGGGGCTGCCGGATTGGCGCAGATCGAGGTATACAACAAGGCGGATCTCATCGGCGAGACGCCGCGGGTGGAACGGGACGAGTCCGGCGATGTGCGGCGTGTCTGGCTGTCGGCGCAGACCGGTGCGGGCATGCCGTTGCTGGTGGCGGCCATCGGTGATTTTCTGGGGCCCCGGATCGTGCGTCGCCGCATCGTGCTGTCGGCCGGGGAGGGCCGCGCCCGCGCGCGCTTTTTCGAGGCCGGCGCGGTCTTGTCAGAAAGCATTCGCGCCGACGGCGGCAGCGAACTGGAAGTGTCCATGCCCGCCCGGGCGTTCCAGCTGCTGTGTCGCACGGAGGGCCTGGAGTCCGGATTGGATGCTGCGGATCGGGATATTGATCGGGACATTGAGCTGGATGGCGCTGTTCGGGCCGCCGGATTGGATACCGTCGTTCCGGGGAGCGGCCTGGACATGAAGGGTCCTGAGCCTGCTTCCCTGGAGCGTCCGGATGCCGGACATGCGGTGGTGCATCCTTAGATGCGTGATGCAAAAGCTTGTGCCCATCCCGAGGCGTTCCTACAATCCCGCCTCCCTTGCACCCTCGCATTCTGAGGGGAAACCCTTGGCAGCCGCGGTCGACTGTACTTTCGGAATCAGAGCAACAATCCACTATGGCATGGAACGAATCCGGCGGTCAGCCCGGCAAGCGTAACCCTTGGGGCGGCGGCAACAAGTCCAACCAGGGCCCTCCGGACCTCGACGAAGTGGTCCGCAATCTGCAACGGCGCCTGGCAGGACTGTTCGGCGGCGCGGGCAGCGGCGGCGGCTCGGTGGTCCCCGGTCCGGGAGCCGGCGGCTTCAGTCTGGGTATCATTGCGCTGGTCCTGCTGGCAGTTTGGGCCTTTACAGGTCTGTATACGGTGGACGCCGCGGAGCGCGGCATCATCCTGCGCTTCGGCAAACACGTCGCCACCACCATGCCCGGTCTGCGCTGGCATCTGCCCTGGCCGATTGAAACCAAGCAGATCGTCAATACCCAGAGTGTCGAGAGCATCAGCGATCAGACTCGCATGTTGACCACGGACGAAAACCTGGTGGACATCAATCTCGAAGTGCAGTTCCGGCGTTTGAATGCGCTGGACTACGCCTTCAATGTGCTGCGGCCGGAGGACACGGTCAAGGACGTGACCGAAAGCGCCATCCGCGAGGTGGTCGGGCGCAGCACCCTGGACAGCGTGCTGGAGTCGGGCCGGCAGGACATCGTCGCGCGTACCAAGGAACTGGTGCAGCGCACACTCGATGCCTACAAGACCGGCATCGAAGTGACCTCGGTCAACCTGCAGGACGTCAGGGTGCCCAGCGAAGTGGCGCCGGCGCAGCAGGATGCGATCAAGGCGCGCGAAGACCGTGATCGCCTGTCGCTGGCGGCCCAGGCGTATGCGAACGATATCATTCCGCGTGCGCGCGGCGCCGGCGTGCGCCAGACCGAGGATGCGCAGGCCTATCGTGCCCGCAAGATCTCCAATGCCGAAGGTGAGGCGCAGCGCTTCCTGCATCTGCTGGATGAGTATCAACGATCTCCGGGGGTGACCCGCGAGCGTCTGTACATCGAGACCATCGAAGCCGTGCTGAAGTCCAGCAAGAAAGTCGTCATCGACACCGACGGTACCGGTAATCTGCTGTATCTGCCGATCGACAAGCTGCTGGAGCAGAGCCGTCGCAGCGCGCCGAGCAGTTCCGCGGCGAATATCACGATCGAACCGGCAGATGCCGCCGGCTCCGCAGCCAGCGCCGAGCGTCGCGCCCGAGGTACACGATAATGGCGAATCGCGCCTTTCTGGTTCTCATCGCCGGCATCGTTGCCGCCATGCTTGTTTCGATGGCCGCCTTCACGGTGCGCGAGACGGACCTGGCGATCAAGTTCCGCTTCGGTGAAATCGTGCGGTCGGATTACGCTCCCGGACTGCATTTCATGCTGCCCATGGTCAACAATATCCGCAAATTCGAGCGCCGCATCGTGACGCGCAATTATCCGTCCGAGCAGTTCTTGACCAGCGAAGGCAAAATCCTGCGCATCGACTTCTACATCAAGTGGCGTATCGCGGATGTGGCCAATTATTACCGCGCGACCGGTGGTGACGAAGAGGTGGCCGCGGGCCGTCTGGGGAGCATCGTCAAGGACGGCATCAAGGGGGTGATCGCGCGCCGCACCATTCAGCAGGTGGTCGCGGCGGAGCGCACGGAGTTCACCGGTGAGATTCTCAAGATTGCCGAGGCGAATACCGCCGGCCTGGGTTTGCAACTGGTCGATGTGCGTGTCAAGAAGATCGACTTGCCCGAGGAAGTCAGCGAATCGGTATTCAGCCGCATGCGCCAGGACTTCGACCGGCAGGCCAAGCGCCTGCGCGCCGAGGGTGAGGAGAATGGCGAGAAACTGCGCGCCGAGGCCGATCGCGAACGCACCGAATTGCTGGCGGAAGCCTATCGTCAGGCGGAAATCATTCGCGGCGAGGGCGACGCCAAGGCCGCCGAGGTGTATGCCGCCGCCTATGCGCGCAACCCCGAGTTCTACTCGTTCTTTCGCAGCCTGCAGGCCTACCAGGAGTCCCTGGGTACAGACAGCGATGTACTGGTGATCTCACCCGACAGCGATTTCTTCAAGTATCTCAATCGTTCCGGCAGACGCTGAAGCCGGCTGCCATGGATTGGTCGGATCTGCTGGCGGCGCTTGCCCTCTACCTCGTGCTCGAGGGTATCCTGCCTTTCCTGAATCCTCAGGCGATGAAGCGTGTGATGGCCTCGTTCGCCAATATCGCCGACGCGCGCCTGCGGGTATGGGGCCTGGTCAGCATGGGCGCAGGCATCATGCTGCTGTACTTGGTTCGTTCATAGAGATCGTCATGCACAGGAATGTCGTCGTCATCGGTGCCCAATGGGGCGATGAAGGCAAAGGTAAGATCGTCGACCTGCTGACCGGCGGGGTTTCGGGGGTGGTGCGTTTTCAAGGAGGGCACAACGCCGGCCATACACTGGTCATCGGCGGACGCAAGACCATCCTGCGCCTGATTCCTTCGGGTATTCTGCATGAGGGGGTCACTTGTTTCATCGGCAACGGCGTGGTGCTGTCGCCGCAAGCCCTGTTCGAGGAAATGGAGGAATTGCTGCGGGCCGGCGTCGATGTGCCCAGCCGCTTGCGCATTTCCGAGGCCTGTCCGCTGATCCTGCCATACCATATCGCCCTGGATCAGGCCCGCGAGGCGGCCATGGGCGCCGGCAAAATCGGCACCACGGGCCGCGGCATCGGTCCGGCCTACGAAGACAAGGTGGCGCGGCGCGCCATTCGCGTCCAGGATCTGTTTGCACGTGAGCGTTTCGCTGCGAAGCTCGGCGAGGTGCTGGACTTCCATAATTTCGTGCTGCGTAATTATTTCAAGGCGCCGACCATCGACTTTCAGGAGACCCTCGATGATGCCTTGCAGCTCGCGGAGCGGCTGCAGCCCATGGTGGCGGATGTTTCCGGCGAGGTGAACGCCCTGATTCGTGCCGGCCGGCGGCTGCTGTTCGAGGGGGCGCAGGCCGCGCTGCTGGATATCGATCACGGCACCTATCCATTCGTCACGTCCAGTAATTGCGTTGCCGGCCAGGCGGCGGCCGGTGTGGGCGTCGGCCCGCAGCAGTTGCACTATGTGCTGGGCGTGGCCAAGGCCTACGCGACACGGGTGGGCAGCGGGCCGTTCCCCACTGAACTGGAGGATGAGGTCGGCGAGCATCTGCGGGTGCGCGGCAACGAGTACGGTTCGGTGACCGGCCGACCGCGCCGCTGCGGCTGGTTCGATGCCGCCGGCTTGAAGCGTGTCGTGGAGCTCAACGGTATCACCGGGCTGTGCATCACCAAGCTCGATGTGCTCGACGGACTGGACACGGTGCGCGTCGCCGTGGGCTACAGGGTGCACGGCGAGTTTCGCGACCGCTTGCCGGTGGGCGCGGCGGCGGCGGCCATCTGCTCGCCGGTCTATGAGGAATTGCCGGGTTGGAAGGAAAACACCCTGGGTGTGAAATCCTTCGAGGATCTGCCGCAGAATGCCCAGGCCTACCTGCATCGGCTCGAAACGCTGGTGGGCGCACCCATCGTCATCGTCTCGACCGGTCCGGACCGCGAAGAAACCATCATTCGCTCGAATCCTCTGGCCTGAGCCGATCGGCATTCGCCGCTGCGGCGAGGCTGCGGTGTGACAATGCGGCGTCGGCACCTGGAAATGCGGCGCCGGCACCTGGATCGGACGGCCAGGCGGCGCGGCGGACTTACCGCGAAATCGCGTGGTACCTGCGGGAAATCCCGGGTTAGCGCGGGATGGCGGGTCTCGTTACCATGGTGAAACTTCTGTTTTTCGAACGCGTGGACTATCAACACCATGTATAAAAAGATACTCGCTCCGATCGATGGCAGCCCGACGTCGGCACGGGGGCTGGAGGAAGCAATCAAACTGGCGAAGGGCACAGGCGGCACATTGCGCCTGGTGCATGTCGTCAATGAGTTTGTGATGGACTCCGCCTACGCGTTCCCGCAGTACTACGAGCAGGTCATTGCAGCCATGCGTAAAAGCGGCGCCGACTTGCTGGCCGAGGCTGTCGCGGCCGTACGCAAGCAAGGCGTCGAGTGCGACAGTCAATTGATGGAAACCGTGGGTGGCCGGGCTGCGGACGCGATCGTCGCGGAGGCTCGGCGATGGCCGGCGGATCTGATCGTTCTGGGTACCCATGGACGCCGCGGTCTGCGCCGTCTTGCACTGGGCAGCGATGCCGAAATGGTGCTGCGCAGTTCGCCGGTACCGGTCCTGCTGGTGCGTGAAACACCAGAAGCGGCTTGATTGCGGCGGCGCCGCGCCGCAACGTCTTCGAAGTCCTGCATCACCCCGTCACCAATGCCCGCAAGCCGGGTCTGCAAGGAATACATCATGTCCGCAGCGAACATCCCGTCACGATATGCCGCCGATACCGACGAACTCAGGAAGGAATTCGCTTCGGTCGACAAGAATGGTGATGGACGTGTGAGTTTCGAGGAGTTCAAGCAGTTGCTCGATGGCCTCGAGAGCGGCCTGTCCGAGCCGGAAATGCGCATCGGCTTTCGTGAAGTCGACACGGACCGCGACGGACGTATCGATTGTCGGGAATTCATCGAGTGGTGGACCAGTGATTGACACCCGCAGGAGCTTGCCGCCGCGCAGGAAATCCGCGTTGCCGGGAAAACCGCAGGCAGTCGTTTGAAGCAGGGCGGGGCCGATCCGGAGCCGGACGCGGCGCTGGCGGCGATAGCCGACTATGCCGTGTCGTTCCGTATCGCCAATGATGCCGCTTACGAGACGGCGTATTACTGCCTGATGGATACGCTGGCATGCGGCTTCCAGGCATTGCAGTATCCCGCCTGCACCCGGCTGCTGGGACCGCTCGTGCCGGGGGCGACCATGCCGGGCGGTGCACGCGTGCCGGGCACCTCCTATGAACTCGATCCGGTGCAGGCGGCCTTCAATATCGGCGTCATGAGCCGGTGGCTGGATTTCAACGATACCTGGCTGGCAGCGGAATGGGGCCATCCGTCCGACAATGTCGGCAGCATCCTGGCGGTGGCGGATTATGTGTCGCGGCGTAATGCCGCCTTGGGTCAGCCGGCCCTGCCGGTGCGCGACGTGCTGACCGGCATGATCAAGGCATATGAGATCCAGGGTGTGACCGCACTGGAAAATGACTTCAACCGCGTCGGCCTGGATCATGTATTGCTGGTGCGGCTGGCGTCCACGGCGGTGACGGCCGTGATGCTGGGCGCCACGCGCGAGCAGGTCATCAACGCGGTGTCGAATGCCTGGATCGATGGTGGCGCGCTGCGTATTTATCGTCATGCGCCACACACGGGTTCACGCAAGAATTGGGCGGCCGGCGATGCCGGCAGCAGGGCCGTGCGTCTTGCGTTGCTGGCGCTGAGCGGTGAGACGGGCTGTCCGTCCGCGCTAACGGCCCGGACCTGGGGCTTCCAGGAGGTGCCGTTCAAGGGCCAGACGTTGAAGTATCCGCGCTCCTTCGGCAGCTACATGATGGAAAACATATTGTTCAAGATTTCCTATCCGGGGGAATTCCATGGACAGAGCGCGGTGGAGGCGGCGATGAGCCCGCATGCGCTGGTGAAGGACCGGCCGGAGCGGCTCGAGCGCCTGGCGGTGGACTGTCCGACCGGCCATCGCAGACGCCGCGCGGAGGGCGTGCCGTTATTGGTGAAGAAATTCGAAACCTCGGTGGCGGCACACTTCCGGCCTAAACAAACCGAGGCGATCAAGGCGCTGTTTGCTGATCGAGCACGGCTCGAGCGGTTGCCGGTACAGGAATTCATGGCCGGATTAGTCAGGAATTAGCGGGGTGGGTCGAGCAAGAACCAAAGGCGGTTCGTGTGGGCAAGGAGGGCTGGCGGTAGGATGGTTCAGGTACAGCGGGGCGACGTCGATACCGGACTTGCGCTAAGCTGCGGCACTTCCGCGGAGGAATCTTATGTCGGATCAGCCTACCTATTCCCGGAGCCCGGCCTGGAGCAGACGCCGTTTCCTGCGCTATTGGAGCGCGGCGGCGCTGGGCTCGACGCTGATTTCGGTAGCCGCTCCGGCGGCGCTGGCGCTCGGCCCGGAGCGGCGGACCTTGAGGTTCGTGCATACCCACACCGGGGAAAAGCTGGTCGCGCCCTATTCCCAAGGGGGATGCTATCTGCCGGAATGTCTGGATCGGGTCAGGCACTTCCTGCGTGATTTCCGTACCGGGGAGAGCCATCCGATCGATCCCGGCCTGCTGGACATCCTGTATGACCTGCAGATCCAGGCCGGCCGGGAAGATGCCTTCCAGATCATCTCCGGTTATCGATCACCGGCGACGAATGCAAATCTACGCAGCAAATCCACCGGGGTCGCCGAGCGCAGCCTGCACATGCAGGGCAAGGCGCTCGATATCCGGCTTACGGGGTTTTCGACGCGCAAACTCCGCGATCTGGCCCTGTCGCTGCAGCGCGGCGGGGTGGGCTACTACGCCAGCTCGGATTTCGTGCATATCGACACCGGACGCGTGCGTTTCTGGTGACCAAAAAGAATCCGATACTCGACTCTTTGTTCAATGAAAAGTCATCCTTATTCGAAAGGTAAGGATGCGCCGCATTTCGAGCCAGTCTTCAACGCGCGAGTCGCGCGTACGATTTTATCCATCCCTGCCTACGACGGTACATATCCATGCGCTGCGCCGGAGCGCATAGGCATCAGCTTGACGTTTGCGTGATATGTTTGTGCAGCTGCATGCATCGAGCATGCACGAGCGTATGACGGTTATTCGCAAAGAAAAGCTGAAGGAAAGCTGAAGGAAAGTCGTATGAGCAAGTGGTTGATCGGGCTGGCCGCATTGGCGCTGGCCCTGGGTGCCATTTTCGGCGGCAAGTACTATCAGAACAGACAGGCCGCAGCGGCTGCAGCCAGGCAGAGCTGGCCGGCTGCATCGGTGGCCACGGCCAGGGCACAGCAGGCATCCTGGGACACGCGGATACGTGCCGTGGGCACGCTGCGCGCGGTCAATGGCACGCGGGTCAGTGCGCAGCTCGCCGGCAACGTGACGCAAATCGCCTTTGAATCGGGTGCGCGCGTCAACAAGGGCGATCTACTGGTGCAGCTGGACGATTCCAGCCAACGCGCAGCACTGCGCTCGAATCAGGCGCGGCTCAAATCCGCGGTCATGGACCTTGAACGTGCCAGGAAGTTGATCCGATCGCATGCGGTCAGTCAGGAGCAGCTGCAGGCCGCGCAGCGGGAGCACGACATGGCTGCTGCAGCGGTGGCCAGCGACCAGGCTGTGCTGACCAAGCTGCGCATCACCGCGCCCTTCGACGGAATGCTGGGAATACGTGAAGTCAGTCTGGGCCAATACGTGGCGCCCGGCACGGGCATCGTGGATCTGCAGCACTGGAATCCGTTGCTGCTGGATTTTGCCTTGCCACAGGAGGTACTGATGCAACTGGAGTCGGGACAGGCTGTCGAGTTCAAAACCAGTGCCCGCCCCGATGAGGTCTTTACCGGCAAAATCGCGGCCATGGCCGCGCAGATGGATCCGCAGACACGCAACATCGAGGTGCAGGCGACGATCGACAACCAGGACGATAAGTTGCGCCCGGGCTTGTTCGGCCACGTGACGCTGAGTCTGGGACGCGCCATGACGGGTATTGCGGTGCCGCAGTCGGCGCTCACCTACAGCACCTTCGGCAATTCGATCTTCGTACTGGCCGGCGCCGAGCATGGAGAACAAGTGGTGCGCGCCAAGGTCGTACATGTACTGCACGAACGTCAGGGCCAGGTACTGCTCGAAGCCGATGATCTGGAGGACGGAGCCATCGTGGTGACAGCGGGGCAGAACAAGCTGCGGGACGGCGCTGTGGTGAGCATCGACAACAGCGTGTCGCCATGAAATTCACCGACTTTTTCATCCGGCGTCCGGCGCTGGCCACGGCGCTCAGCCTCATCATCCTGCTGCTGGGTCTGCGTGCCTGGACACAGATGGAAACGCGTCAGTATCCCAACATCACCAGTGCCGAGATTACCGTCACCACGGTCTACCCGGGTGCCGGTCCGGAGACGGTCCAGGCCTATGTCACCGTGCCTTTGCAGCAGGCCATCAGCAGCGCATCCGGCATCGATTACATGACCGCCACCAGCGAGCAGGGGCAGTCGGTCATCACGATCGAGATGCAGCTGGGGTTCGATCCGGATGCGGCGCTGGCGCAGATTCTGTCCAAGGTGAATCAGGTGCAGAACCTGCTGCCGGCCGGTAGCCTGGATCCGCGCATCGACTCCAAGGTCGGCGGTGCCAGCGCCAAGATGTGGATCATGTTCTATGGCGATGAGCTGGAGCAGGCGCAAGTCAACGACTATGTGCTGCGCGTCGCCAATCCTCGTATCCACAGCGTACCCGGCGTCGGTACGATCGACGTCGTCCCCGCCGGTACCGATCCCAACGCCAACGCCTATGCACTGCGCGTTTGGCTGGATCCGATGCGCATGACGGCACGCGGCGTCGTCGCTGCCGACGTGGCCGGCGCGCTGGCGGCCAACAACTTCGTCTCTGCGGTTGGACAGACGCGCAATCCGCAGCGGCAGATTTCAATCAACGCCAGTACGTCGCTGCACGATGTCGATGAGTTCAAACAACTCGTGGTACGCAGCGTAGGTACCACTCAAGTGCGCCTCGAGGACGTAGCCGACGTCACGCTGGATACGCAGAATCACAATCAGATGTCGTTCTTCAACGGCCACGAAGCGGTAGCCGTTGGCGTGAACACAACCCCGGCAGCCAATGAGCTGGAGGTATCGGCCGGAGTGCATGCTGTGATCGATGAGTTGCGCCAATCGTTGCCGCCGGGGCTGCACATCGGCATGGCTTACGATGCCGCCAAGTTCATCAACGCGTCGCTCGAAGAGGTGTTTCTGACCATTGGCATCACACTGCTGGTGGTGGTCGTGGTGATCTTCCTGTTCCTGGGTTCGCTGCGCTCATTGCTGCTGCCGGCGATCGCCATTCCGCTGGCGATCGTGGGGGGTGGCCTGCTCATGCTGGCGCTGGGGTTCACGATCAATCTGCTGTCGCTGCTGGCCATCGTACTGGCCATTGGCCTGGTGGTGGACGACGCCATCATCGTGCTGGAGAACATCCAGCGCCTGATCGATGAGGGGCAGCCGCCGTTTCAGGCGGCGATCAACGGCGCCCGCGAACTGGCGACACCCATCATCGTCATGACGACCACAGTCGTGGCGGTGTTTCTGCCCATCGGTTTCATGGGCGGCCTGACGGGCGCATTGTTCACCGAATTTGCATTCACGCTGGTGGCCGCGGTAGTGATCTCGAGCGTCATTGCACTCACGCTCACACCCATGCTGTGCTCCAGGGTACTGCAGCCGACTTCATCGACGGGACTGACGCACTGGCTGGAGCGCGGTTTCAACGCACTGCGCCGCGGCTATGACCGCTCGCTGGAAGAGGTGCTGACCGTGCGTCCACTGGTCCTGCTGGCGGTCGGCGCGGTGCTGGCCAGCACGCCGTTTTTGTTCCTGGGGAGTGAAAGCGAGCTGGCACCGGACGAGGACCAGAGCATCGTGACTTACGCCGGCGTCGGACCGGCCACCGCCACCCGCAGCTACCTGGACAAGTACAACGCGCAGATCCATGAATTTCTGAGTCCGGAGAATTATCCGGAAACCGAGCTGGTATGGCAGATCAGCGGCGTTCCGCCGCAGGGCGGCGCCGGTGCCAATGCCGTATTTGGCGGCGCCAATCTCAAGGATTGGAACGAGCGCGCGCGCACGCAGATGCAGCTCATGCCATTGATGCAAGGTGACTTGAGCAAGGTCACCGGCCTGCAGACGGTGGCGTTCTCACAGCCGGTGCTTCCAGGCGCCGCGGGACTGCCCGTACAGTTCGTGCTGACCTCGGCGCTCGGCTATGACGAGCTCAGCAAGGCCGCCGACACCCTCATGGGCGCGGCCTATCGAAGTGGTCATTTCGCCTTCCTGCAAAAAGATTTGCGCATCGATGCCCCGGCCATTTCCCTGGACATCAAGCGCGACGTGGCCGCCAGCCTGGGGCTGAGCATGAGCGATATCGGCCGGAATCTTGGGACCTTGCTGAGCGAAGGCATGACGGGCCGCTTCGAAATGTCGGGTCGCAGCTACCAGGTGGTTCCCCTGGTGCCCGACGCACAGCGCGCCGACATCAATGCTCTGAATGAATACTATCTGCGCGGCGCCGGCGGCGAACGGGTGCCCTTGAACACGGTGGTCGATACCCGCCGGACCGTGCAGGCTCAATTCCTGCCGCAGTTCCAGCAACTCAACTCGGTCACGCTCCAGGGCGTGGCCGCCCCCGGCGTTACGCTGGGGCTGGCGCTGGATACGCTCGGGAATCTGACCCACAGCGAGCTGCCTGGCGATTACAGCATCGATTACGGCGGCCAGTCGCGCCAGTTCGTACAACAGGGCAGTGCCGTGATTCTTACCTTCGTGCTGTCCATCCTGCTGGTCTACCTGTTGATGGTGGCGCAATTCGAAAGCTTCCGCGATCCATTCATCGTGCTGGCGGCGGTGCCTATGTCGGTCTTCGGCGCCCTGGTGTTCGTCTATCTGGGATTCACCAGCCTCAACATCTATACCCAGGTCGGCCTCATTACGCTCATCAGCTTGATCACCAAGCAGAGCATCCTGGTGGTGGAATTCGCCAATGTGATCCAGGAAACAGAGGGGCTGGATCGAATGGAGGCGGTCAAGAAGGCATCCAGCATTCGCTTGCGTCCCATCATCATGACCACCGCGGCCATGGTGTTTGGCGTGGTGCCTTTGTTGCTGGCCTCCGGCCCGGGCGCCGTCAGCCGCTATGCCATCGGCCTGGTGATCGCCACGGGACTTACCATTGGCGCGCTGATTTCGCTTTATGTGGTACCGGTCATCTACAGCTATATCGCCGTGGATAAACGCGCGCAACGTTCGGCCGGCGCTATTTCAGGGTCATGAGGATGTAATAGACGATGACGCCCACCATGCTCATGACGCCGCCCCAGATCAGAATGGGCCCGAAATTCCGCTCGCGGTTCGTATAGCCGATCATCAGACAGAGCAGACCCAGGAAGGTGATGGCGATACCCGTGCGTATGATTGGATCCATGGCTCCTATGCTCGTCTCTCGCGGGTTATGAGCCGTTCCACCACCACGAAAAACAGGGGGATGAAGAACAGACCGAGGAATGATCCGGCGATCATGCCGCCCACGACGCCGGTACCGATGGCGCGCTGCGCGCCGGAACCGGCGCCGGTGGCGATGGCCAGCGGCAGCACGCCCAGCCCGAAGGCAAGCGACGTCATCAGGATGGGGCGCAGGCGAATGCGTATCGCCGCCATCGTGGCGTCGATCAGATCCATGCCTTTTTCATAATTGGTCTTGGCGAACTCGACGATCAGGATCGCGTTTTTGCTGGACAAGCCGACGGTGGTCAGCATCGCTACCTGGAAGTAGATATCTCGCTCCATGCCGCGCAGCGTGTTGGCCAGTACCGCGCCGAGGATGCCCAGCGGGGCGACCAGCAGTACGGCGGTCGGTATGCTCCAGCTCTCGTACAGTGCCGCAAGACAAAGGAACACGACCAGCAGCGACAGTGTGTACAGCAGGGGTGTCTGGGCACCGGCCGCACGTTCCTGATACGACGTGCCGGTCCACTCCAGGCTGATACCCCGCGGCAGTTGCTCGACCAGTTTCTCGACCTCGGCCATGGCGGTGCCCGAACTCACGCCCGGAGCGGCTTCGCCGCTGATCTGCACCGCCGGTACGCCGTTGTAGCGTTCCAGCCGTGGCGAGCCGTAATCCCAGTGGGCGCTGCCGAAGGCGCTGAACATGACCATCTCGCCCCGTGCATTGCGCACCGACCAGCGCATGAAGTCCTCGGGTCTCATGCGAAATTCCGCATCCGCCTGCATGTACACCCGCTTGACCCGGCCGCGGTCGATGAAGTCATCGACATACTGGCTGCCCCAGGCGGAGCCCAGCACGGCATTGATATTCGCGGTGGACAGACCCAATGCCGCGGCGCGGTCGTTGTCGATATCGATGCGTAGCTGCGGAGCGTCGTCCTGGCCATTGGGACGAACATTGACCATCAATGGATTCCGCGCAGCGGCGCCCAGGAACTGATTGCGTGCCGCCAGCAGCGCCTCGTGGCCCAGGCTGGCATCATCCTTGAGGTAAAAAATGAAACCTGCCGATACGCCCAGTTCCGGCACGGCCGGGGGAGCGAACGCAAATACCATGGCGTCTTTGATCTGGCTGAATGCCCGCATGGCGCGTCCGGCGAGGGCTTTGACATGCAGCTCCGGCGCGGTGCGCTCGTCCCAGTTCTTGAGATGAATGAATGCCGCGCCGGTATTTTGCCCGGAACCGCTGAAGCTGAAGCCTTGTATCGTGAGCACGGAACCGATGGCTTCCTGTTCCTGCTCCAGGAAAAACTCACGGACCTGTTTCAACACTTCCAGCGTGCGTTCCTGTGTTGCACCGACGGGTGCCAGCACCTGGGTGAGCAGCAAGCCCTGGTCTTCCTCGGGCAGGAACGACGTCGGCAGGCGCAGGAACAGTACGGCCATCACCACGACCATGGCCGCAAATACCGCCAGATAGCGTCTGGTGCGGGACAGAATGCCCTGCACCGCGCCCTCATAGCTGCGTTGGCTGCGCTCGAAGAGGCGATTGAACCAGCCGAAGAAACCTTTTTTCTGGTTCTGCGGATTCTCGATCGGCTTGAGCATCGTGGCGCACAGTGCCGGCGTCAGGATGATCGCCACGATCACCGACAGGAGCATCGCGGCCACGATCGTGGCGGAGAATTGCCGGTAGATCACACCCGTGGATCCGCCCATGAAGGCCATCGGCACGAACACCGCCGATAGCACCATCGCGATGCCGATCAATGCGCCGGTGATCTGGTCCATCGACTTGCGTGTGGCTTCCAGCGGCGAGAGACCTTCTTCGGCCATGATGCGTTCGACGTTCTCGACGACCACGATCGCATCGTCGACCAGCAAGCCGATGGCCAGCACCATCGCAAACATGGTCAGCATGTTGATCGAGAAGCCCAGCGCCGCCAGCACCGCGAATGTTCCCAGCAACACCACGGGCACTGCGATCGTCGGAATCAAGGTGGCGCGGATGTTCTGCAGGAACAGGTACATCACCAGGAAGACCAGCACGATGGCCTCGATGAGCGTATGTACGACGCTGATGATCGAAACTCGCACGAACGGCGTGGTATCGAATGGCACGACCGCCTTCAAACCTTCGGGAAACGCCGGTTGGAGCTGCTCGATCATCTCCCTCACCCCGCGGGCGGTGGCCAGCGCGTTGGCGTTGGTCGCCAGCGAAATCCCGATGCCGGCGACGGGTTCGCCATTGTAGCTGCCGACGACGGTGTAGCTTTCCGAGCCCAGCTCGACGCGGGCGACATCGCCGAGCCTGAGCACCGAACCGTCGGTGTTGCTGCGCACGACGATGGCGCGGAACTGTTCGGCCGTGCGCAAGCGGCCGCGGGCGTTGATCACGACGTTGAGCTGCTGGCCCGTCATCGCCGGCGTGCCGCCGATCTGCCCCATCGCGACCTGCTGGTTCTGGCCGCGGATGGCGGCCATGAGATCGGCCGTGGTCAGCTTGTATATGTCGAGCTTGTTCGGATCCAGCCAGATGCGCATCGCATACTGGGAGCCGAGCAGATGTGTGGAGCCGACGCCGGCTACGCGCGAGAGCGGGTCGACGATGTTGGCGGCAAGATAGTCGGCAATGTCGATCCTGCTCATGCGCTCGCCCTCGGACACGAAGCCGACGATCATCATGAAGCCTTCGCTGGCCTTGGTGACGCTGACGCCTTGCTGTTGTACGTCCTGAGGCAGCAGCGGGAGAGCCAGCTGCAGCTTGTTTTGCACCTGGACCTGGGCGATATCCGGATCGGTGCCGCTGGCGAAGGTCAGCGTGACCGAGGCGTGGCCGTTGGATTCACTGGTCGCCGACATGTAGATCAGGCCATCCAGGCCCTTCATGTTCTGCTCGATGATCTGTGTCACCGAATCCTCGACGACTTGTGCCGATGCGCCGGGATAATTGGCCGAGATCGATACCGTCGGCGGCGCGATGGTGGGGTAGCGGGAAATCGGCAGCTGGAAAATGGACAGCGCACCGGCCAGCATGACGATGATCGCGATGACCCAGGCGAAGATCGGCCGGTCGATGAAGAATCGCGCCATGATGCGCTCCGTTTAATGTGCTGGGGATGCGGCAGGTGCGGAGGGATCGCCGGGAGCCGCGGCGGTGGGCAACTCGCTGGCCTGCACCGGGATACCGGGCTGGATCTTCTGTAGTCCCTCGACGATTACCCGCTCGCCCGCGGCCAGGCCGCTTTCGACCAGCCACTGATCCCCGATCGTCCGGTTGACTTGCACGACACGCCGTTCGACCTTGCCGTCGGCATCCACGATCAACGCGCTGGTATGGCCGGTGGCATCGCGCAGAATGCCGCGCTGGGGCACCAGCAGTGCGCCATGACGTATGCCGGCGGCGATGATCGTGCGCACGTACATGCCGGGCAACAAAAGATGTTTGGGGTTGGGTACGTCCACCCGCAGCGTAAAGCTGCCGGTGGTCGGATCCACGGTGACCTCGAGAAAAGCCAGCTTGCCGTCGTGATCGTAACGCGAGCCGTCTTCCAGCAGGATCGTCACCGGTAGATCGCTGGTCTTCTCGAGCCTGCCGGCGGCCAGTTCCCGGCGCAGCGATAGAATTTCGTTACTGGGAGCGGTGACATCGATATAGATCGGATCGAGTTGCTGGATGGTCGCCAGCGGTTCGGCCTGATTGGCGGTGACCAGGGCGCCCTGGGTGACCGAGGATCTGCCGATGCGGCCGCTGATCGGCGCGGTGATCCGTGCATAGCCAAGCGTGACCCGGCTGCTCTGCACGGCGGCTTCCGCAGCCATCACGTCGGCTTCGGCCTGGCGCGCGACGGCGGTGGCGTCCTCGAAGTCCTGGGCGCTGACCGCGTCGATCTTCACCAGTTCCGCCGTCCGCTTGAAATTGAGTTGTGCGGTCACGAGCGTCGCCTGTGCCCGCCCCAAGGCGGCCTTGGCGCTGTCGTAACCGGCCCGATAGGTTGCATCCTCGAGTTGGTAGAGCGCCTGGCCGGCCTTGACCAGGCTGCCTTCGGTGAACAGACGGCGCTCGACGATGCCGCTGACCTGAGGACGTACTTCGGCCACCAGGAACGGCACCGTGCGTCCCGGCAGTTCGCGGGTCAGCACGACGGTCTGGGGCTTGATGGTGACCACGTTGACCGCGACGGGAGCGGCCGGCGGCGGGGCCTTGGTGCCACAGGCGGCCAAGGTCAGAACGAGCGGTGCCGACGCAAAT
This sequence comes from Steroidobacter denitrificans, assembly GCF_001579945.1. NCBI lineage: Bacteria > Pseudomonadati > Pseudomonadota > Gammaproteobacteria > Steroidobacterales > Steroidobacteraceae > Steroidobacter > Steroidobacter denitrificans. The sequence goes on from NZ_CP011971.1 coordinate 1,022,753, forward strand.
AGCGCTGTTAAGGCACGAGCGGGGACAGCCATCGAAACCTCGGGCGCCTAGGGATTAAAGGGAAAACGAGCGGAACGATACCGATGGGAAAAATAATAATGGAATGAAGCTATACGAAACCGGCGTGGGTACGCAACACAGGCAGGCGGTGAGCGGTGTGCGCAAGTGTCACCTCGAGCAGGGCGAACATGGAAAGCAGCCGTCGCAGATGAAGGATCATGGCTGTTCTCCCGGCCCGCCAGCCGATAACATTACCGCTGGAGCGAGCGATCGCGGGGAGAATTACATGACCATGTCCAGGAAACGCTTCAAGCTGGAGCGTCGCCTCAATTTCGGCAATGCCTATGAGGCGCAAAGCGGCGGCGGCCTGGAGCGAGTACTCGCCGAACCGGACTGGACCTGTATCCCGGAGCAGGTGCGGGAAACGGAGCATCTGGGTTATGACGCGCTGGTTGCCGCGGAGATCCCGATCGATCCCTACCTGCCGCTGGTCATTGCCAGTCAAGTGCCCGCTCGCCTGACCCTGGCCACGGGAATCGCCGTGGCGCTGGCCAGAAGTCCGGTCTCGACCGCGTATACCGCCTGGGAACTGCAACGCATGAGCCAAGGCCGCTTCATGCTCGGGCTGGGCTCCCAGGTCAAGGGGCACATCGTGCGGCGCTTCTCGATGCCCTGGTCCAGCCCGGCGCAACGCATGCGTGAGTATATAAAACTCGTCAAGGCTTGCTGGCATACCTGGCAGACGGGTGCGCCCTTGGATTTTCAAGGCGAGTGCTACCGCGTCAATCTCATGCCTCCGGCCATGTGTCTTCCGCCGCAGTCCCATCCGGATATTCCCGTGCAGCTGGCCGCAGTGGGCGAACACATGCTGGGGGTCGCGGGCGAGGTTTGCGAGGGGGTACGGCTGCATAGTTTTTGTTCGCGCAAGTATATCGAACAGATCGCCCTGCCCAGCCTCAGGGCAGGTTTCGCACGCTCGGGCCGGTCTGAAGAGGAATGGGAGCGTTTCGAGGTGGCCGGCGGCGGCATGGTGGTCACCGGCGCCGATGCGGACGAGGTGCAGCGCGGGGTTCTGGAGGTCCGCAAACGGCTGGCTTTCTATGCCTCCACGCCGGCCTACCGGATTCAGATGGAGATCGAGGGTTTCGGTGAGCAGGCGGAGAAATTGACGTGGATGTCGAAGGAGGGCCGATGGAACGAAATGCTCGAGGTCTTCACGGAGGAAATGGCGCATCGCTATGCCGCTATCGGAACTTATGACGCCATCGTCGAGCGTATCCGCGAGCGCTTCGATCTGGTGAGCGCGGTGCAGTTCTCGATTCCCATTCGTACCGCGGCCGATTCGGGCATGCTGCGAGAGCTCATCCAGGATCTCAAGGCTTAGGATCTCAAGGCCCAGGATCTCAAGGTTTAGGCAGGATCTCCCGGCCTTATCGTCTACTCTCCTTGCGATAAGTCCGGGGCGTCACGCCGGTCCATTGCTTGAAGGCCCGGATGAACGCGCTGGCTTCCGAAAAACCGGTCTTGAACGCGATTTCTTCCACGCTATGCCGGTGTCTGGCGAGCAGGTGGATGGCCAGGTCTCTTTTGACTTCCCTCTTGAGGTCGATGAAGGCATAGCCCTCTTTCGCCAGGCGCCGGCGAAGACTGTAGTCGTTGGTTCCCAGCCGGCGGGCAATTTCCGATAACGAGCCGGCGCCTGCCGGATCGTGGGCGATGAGTTCCCTTACGCGAGCGGTCCAGCTGGAACGATCGTAGTCCTGAACGATGATTTCGTACATGGGCTGGCGCAGGAATTCGGCGAGCGAAGCCGGATTCTGACGCACCGGCAGTGCCAACAGGCTGCGCTGGAAGCTGATCGAACAGCTGTCCTGATCGAAATATACCGGGCAACCCCGGAACATGTACTGGTACTCGCGATGATGGCCGGGCATGGGGTAGGGCAGATTCATGCGCTTGATGGGCACCTTTTCCCGGGTCATCCAGCACAGCAGACGGTGGAAGGTGAACAGGAACAATTCATAACCGTATACCGACGGCTTGTTCGAAGTCGCCCAGGGAGCGACCTCGACCGCCGCGGTATTCTTCGTCATCCTCAGGCGAGCATCGAAGCCGCGTTCCATCAAGGCGTGAAAATGGCAGAAACGCTTGATGGTCTGCCCCAGAAACCGGCTATGAATCAGCCAGTGGCACAAGACCGACCAGGAGCCGAGCCGCACCGCTCGAGCGCCATAGCCGAGAAATTCGTCCTCCATCGCCCGCATCACCGCGGTCTGCAGGTCCGCGAACTGGCGGGCGTTGACCCGGGCGTCCTCCAATTGGAGCAACTGGGGAAAGATGCCGCATCTGGCGAGCAGAGCATCGGTATCCAGGTGCTGCGCCCGGGCGTTTGCCAGCGTGACGCGGACAAAGTGGATGTGGACCGACTGATTGTGCATCTCGCTTGTTTTGCCGGCTCGCCTATCCTGATTGTCAGGAAATGTCTATTTTTATGTTTGCGGCTACCATTGTCTATCGAAATCCTCTCGTCATACTTGATATTTTCATGAGACTGGTAGCAGGCGATTTTCAGCCATGATGCGGTGATTTGGCGTCGTTCATGCACAGCGGCGTTCATCCGGAATCTATCGCGGGCAGGCTGGGCGCCGATTCCGTATTGGAACCTCGAGGTGTAAGGCATGGTCAACACGGCGTATATCTATGACGCAATCCGCACCCCGCGTGGGCGGGGCAAGGCGGACGGATCGCTGCACGAGGTCAAGCCCGTGGTGCTCGGCGCGGGCCTGCTTCGAGAGCTGCAACGCCGCCATGACCTTGATACCGCACGCGTGGACGACGTGGTCATGGGGTGTGTGACCCCGGTGGGCGAGCAGGGCGGCGACATCACCAAAACCGTCGTCCAGTATGCCGATTGGGACATCAGCGTTCCCGGCGTCCAAATCGACCGTTTTTGCGCCTCCGCTCTCGAGGCGGTCAACCTGGCGGCGATGAAGGTGGCTTCCGGCTGGGAAGAACTGGTGGTTGCCGGCGGCGTGGAATCGATGTCCCGGGTCAGGATGGGCGCGGCGGGCGGCTCCTGGTTGAATGATCCCGGGATCGCGATCAAGGAGCGCTCCATCCCACAGGGTGTCGGTGCCGACACGATTGCGACTCTCGATGGCTGGAAACGCCGGGATGTCGATGCATTCGCATTGCTTTCGCAACAGCGCGCTCATCATGCACAGGCCAACGGTTTTTTCGACAGGTCCGTGGTGCCGGTGCGGGATGTCCTGGGATCGATGATTCTCGAGAAGGACGAGTTCATCAAGCCGAATACGACGATGGAGGGGCTGGCGAAGCTCAAACCCTCTTTCGCCGCGATGGGCGCCATGGGTTTCGATGAAATGATGATCGGCAAATATCCGCAACTCGGCTGCATCGATCATGTGCACACGCCCGGCAATTCCTCGGGCATCGTCGATGGCGCTTCCGCGGCGCTGATCGGTAGCGAACAGGCCGGCAAGGATCTGGGCCTCACGCCGCGCGGGCGCATCGTGGCTACCGCAGTGATTTCCACCGATCCCACCATCATGTTGGCGGGGCCGGGTCCCGCCGCGAAAAAGTGCCTGGCCAAGGCCGGCCTCGAGGTGGCCGATATCGACCTGTTCGAGATCAATGAAGCCTTTGCATCCGTGGCGCTGCGCTTCATGCAGGATCTCGGTATCGATCGAGAGATCACCAACGTCAACGGCGGCGCGATTGCGATGGGGCATCCCCTGGGAGCCACGGGCTGCATGCTGATCGGCACGCTCCTCGACGAATTGGAGCGGCGCAAGCTCAGGCGTGGCCTGGTGGCCTTGTGCGTGGGCGGCGGCCAGGGTATCGCCACGATCATCGAACGCGTCTGAAGCGGCAATGCCGGCAAAGAGAGCAGGTACGAAGCCATGAGCGAGAATTTCAAAGGTTTCATCTACGACAAGGATGCCGACGGCATCGTCACGCTGACGATGGATATGGCGGGTCCCGTCAATGCCATGAACGCTGATTTCCGCGCTGCCATCGAATGGCTGGCGGACAGGCTGGAGGCTGAAGAGGGCCTGACGGGCGTGGTCATCACTTCCGGAAAAAGCACCTTTTTCGCCGGTGGCGACATCAAGGAGATGGCACAGGCTCGAGCCGCCGATGCCGGGCAGTGGTTCGAGATCATCGAACGCATGAAGGCGCAGTTGCGCCGCATCGAAAAATTGCCGGTGCCGATCGCCGCTGCCATCAACGGTGCCGCGCTCGGTGGCGGCCTGGAAATCTGCCTGGCCTGCAATTACCGCGTTGCCTGGAATTCCTCCAAGGTCGCGATCGGCCTGCCCGAGGTGACCTTGGGGCTGCTTCCGGGCAGCGGGGGGGTCGTGCGCAGCATCCATATGCTCGGCCTGGAGAAGGCCCTGCCGTTGATCCTCGAGGGCACACGCCTGGCGCCCGCCAAGGCGCGGGAATCGGGTCTCGTCGATGCCTTGGTCGATGACCTCGAGGAACTGCTGCCTGCCGCCAAGGCATGGGTCAAGGCGAATCCGGATGCCGGTCTCAAGCCCTGGGACAAGAAGGGCTATGCCATGAGAGACAGCATCTATGATCCCCGGGTCACCGGCCTTCTCAGCGCTGCCAGTCCGCAATATTTCGCCAAGACCCGCGGTCTCCTGCCGGCTCCGGCACGCATCCTGTCGCTGGCGCACGATGCGGTATGCGTGGATTTCGATGCGGCGCTGCGCATCGAGACGCGAAGCCTGGTGGAACTGATGCTTTCCCCGGTGTGCAAGAATCTGATCAACAGCACCTTTTTGCAGATGAACCGGATCAACAGCGGTGCCAGCCGCCCCAGGGATATCGGCAAGACCAGCGTATCCAGGGTGGGCATCCTCGGCGCCGGCATGATGGGTCAGGGCATCGCTTATGCCTGTGCGATGGCCGGTATCGAGACGGTGCTCAAGGATGTGTCGCTGCAGGCGGCCGAGAAGGGCAGGGCTTACACCGACAGTCTGCTTACCAAGCGGCTCGCCAAAGGCAGTCTGACCGAGGAACAAAAGGCGGTCATTCTCGCCCGGATCAAGGCCACTGCCGATAATGCCGACCTTCGCGGCTGTGACTTGATCGTCGAGGCGGTGTTCGAGAGCATCGATCTGAAAAAGAAAGTGATCCAGGAGACCGAGTCCCTGCTGGCCGAGGGCGGAGTATTCGGATCCAACACCTCCACCCTGCCCATTACGCTGCTCGCCGGGGCGAGCCGGCGGCCCGAGAATTTCATCGGCGTTCACTTCTTCTCGCCCGTGGACAAGATGCCGCTGGTCGAGATCATCTGCGGCAAGCAGACCAGCGAGGCGACGCTGGCCAAGGCCTACGACTTTGCCCGGCAGATCGGCAAGACGCCCATCGTGGTGAACGACTCGCTCGGTTTTTTCACCTCCAGGGTCTTCGGTACCTATCTGGATGAGGGCTGTCGTCTATTGGTGGAGGGATTGGATCCCATATTCATCGACAATATGGGGCGCCTGGTCGGCATGCCCGTCGGTCCGCTCACCGTGTTCGACGAGGTCAGCCTGGAACTCAACCGCAAGGTTGCCGAAACACAGCGGCAGCTCGGCATCTATGGTTCCAGGTCCGATAGCAGCGTGGCCGTCGAGGTGGCCGAGCGCTTGACGATGGAGTTCGGCCGCGGCGGCCGTCATCATGGCGGCGGATTCTATGAATATCCGGCCGGCGGCCCCAAGCTTATCTGGCCCGGACTCTACGAGCTTTATCGTAAGCACGATGTCGGCATCGACGCAGGCGACGCCAAGGACCGGCTGCTGTTTCGCCAGGTGGTGGAAGCCCTCAAGTGCCTCCAGGAGGGTGTGCTGCGTTCCGTGCCTGAAGGCAATATCGGCTCCCTCATGGGTATCGGCGCGCCGGTCTGGACCGGCGGTTTCATCCAGTTCGTCAACACCTACGGACTGCAGCGTTTCATCGACCGCTGTGACGAACTCGCGAGCCGGTATGGCGAGCGTTTCAAGGCGCCGGGCATCGTCGCCGAGAAGCTCGCCGCGGGTGAAGTCTTCGAATGACCGGGGCGCCGTCATACATCAATCATTCAACCGGATAAGGGGTTAGATGGACATCAAGGACAAAGTGGCAATCGTCACGGGTGGCGCCTCCGGACTGGGCCGCGGCACGGTCGAGCGCTTCATCGCCGATGGCGCCAAGGTCGCCATCTTCGACATGAACGAGAAGCTGGGTACCGAAGTGGCGGGCCGGATGGGTGAGAACTGCGCCTATTGCAGCGTCAATGTCACCGATACTGCGTCGGTTCAGGCGGCTCTGGACGGCGTGGTTGCCAAGTGGGGTGCCTTGCACATTTGCTGCAACTTCGCCGGGATCGGGTCCGCTCATAAGACCTATGGGAAGAAGGGACCGCACCCCATCGACGAGTACCTCAAGGTGATCAACGTCAATCAGATCGGCACCTTCAACATGTGCCGTCTCGCTGCGGAGAAAATGGCGGCGAACGAACCCGTCACCGCCGACGGCGGGCGGGGTGTGATCATCAACACGGCTTCGATTGCCGCCTACGAGGGGCAGATCGGTCAGGTTGCCTACAGTGCCAGCAAGGGCGCCATCGTGGCCATGTGCCTGCCAATGGCACGGGACCTCGAGCCGTATGGCATTCGCGTCAATACGATCGTTCCCGGCCTGATCCACACGCCCCTGTTCGAGACCGTGGGAGAGGCGTACTACAAATCCCTGGAAGCATCCGTCGTCTTCCCCAAGCGCCTTGGCAAGCCCGCCGAGATCGCGAAGCTTGCCGCCTTCCTGGTGGACAACGATTATATGAACGGTGAATGCATCCGCATGGACGGGGCGATCCGTATGCAGCCCAGGTAGGGGGTGGGCTCACGGGCCTGAGTGAGTGGATCCCTGGGTGGTCGGGTACAAGGCATGCGTGCTGAGCGAAGGTTTTCGTCCCGGCGCCGCTGGCGCCGCAGTAGATCGCTGGCGTAATATACTGAAAAATATATTATTTCTTGATTCCGCCCAAGCTGTTCGACCGATGCCACGCTCGCTGCTGGCTCTCATCGCAAGGTGGCCCGCCCGTCAGGGGCGGTAACCGAAAGGTTGCTTAGGCTAGACTGCGGCTATTCGATGGTTTTGGTTGGCCGCCGAAAGGCAGGCAACGGCCTCTTCATGAGTTCGGCAATTCGCTCTTCGGGTGCCCCCAGGCCTCGGAGGACCACGACGGTGATCTGGTCGCCGTAATTCTTCAGTTTCGGATTTTGATGCATACGGTGCATCGCGCTGGTGGCCGTGCCTTCCATTAGGTCGATGGCCGCCTCCAGCGACGGTATGGTCAACAGCCCAGCCTTTCGAGCCTGCTTCAGATCCCGGATCGGCCGTTCTCCCGCAGTGGTATTGGCAAGGCGAACCTGTGCCACGAAACCACACCACGCGCGATCGTTTTCCGCCTTTTGCATCCACATTCGGATGCCGGTGCCGAAGCGTAACAGAGGGTCCTCGATGCCCCGGATGGACTCACCGATGGACTGATGAAGGTCATCGGTGAGCCACTCACTTGCCGCGTGTAGCAGTTCATCCGTGCTGCGGAAATAGTTGTAGAAGGTTCCGCGCGCAATTCCCGCCGCCGTGATGAAATCGTCGATGACTGCGCCCTGTTTGCCTTTCTCGGCGAAGACATGAATTGCCGCAGCGAGTGAGAAGAAGTTGACACCCCCAGAGGTGTATAACTTCCGGCTTCGCTGAGATACCTCCGTTGATACCCCTGCGAAATTATTAAAATTATTAATATATCTGAATTATATATTTTAGTGTCGCGGGATGGTGTCCCGTAGGGATAGTAGTCAGCCGTCGTCGCGCAGTTCCTCGCGGATGGCGTAGTTGACGATGCCCCCGAGGTACTGACGCGCTTTGGCGGCCAAAGCGGGCGCCTTCGCGGCGATACCAGCCAAGGCGTCGGCCGCGTCCTTGGACTTCATGGTTGTGATCGACCGCCGGCGCAGGGTGGGGATGAGGTAGGTGTCGAGGACGTACTCGGCTTTGCGGTAGGTCTTGGCGGCCATCGGGTCAATCCCGTCGCGCAGGAGGGCGCGTGCCGCATTGCGATGGCGGCGCGCCTCGGCCAAGCTGACCTCCGGGTAGAGGTCCAAGGCCAACAACCTCTCGCGCCCGGCAAAGCGGTACTTCATTCGCCAGTAGCGAGCACCGTTCGATCGCATGTCGAGATACAGACCCCCGCCATCAATGTCCTTGGAGGACCCGCGCCTCATCTCCCGTCCAGTCGACCTGATTTAATTGGTATTTATTAAATAAATATCTATCAGGAATACCCGCTATTTGCATTAGTGGATTTCCCGCTAAACAGCTGCGGTGTTTGGCCGCTAATCCGCCCACGAATGAAATAAGGGTAACACCTTGTCCGCTTCCCCAAAAAATTTCGGGCGGCGATCAGGTGTGCTGCCAGGTAAATGCCGGTGGATGCAAATGAGTGACAACGTTCAGGATACAGCGAGCGTCGTGCGCGTGCAGGGAGAGATGACAATCTATCGCGCACATGAGCTGCTGCAGGAAGTGTTGGCGATCGTGCGTAAGCGATCGGCCACTACCTTGCTCGATCTGTCGAAAGTCATCGAATTCGATACAGCCGGATTACAGCTTCTGCTGATGGCGCATCGCCTGGCCGCGACCGCTGGCAATCGCCTCAGTGTGATCAATCCAAGCGAGTGCGTCAGCGACGTATTGGAACTCTGCAATCTGACAAATGATTTCGTTGCGCCGGAGTCGGAATCATGAAAGTCGACCTGGCGTTGAGCACTTTTGTAGTCGAAAGTTGCGAACTGCTGCGAGAGATGGAGGCCGCGCTGCTCGCTTGCGAGCATGGCGGGGCCGACGATGAGGCCATCAATGCCATCTTCCGCGCCGCACACACTATCAAGGGCTCCTCTGGTTTGTTCGGGCTCGATGCGATCGTGGCGTTCACGCATATCGTGGAAGGCGTTCTCGATCGAGTTAGAAGCCACGAAATTAAATTGGACCGGGAACTCGCCGCTGTGCTGCTGGAATGCCGCGATCACATGCAGTCACTGGTCGATGCGGTGACCAGCGCCGACTGCGGCAGCAACCCTCAGCACGAACTTACCGGCGCCGGTCTTCTCGAGCGCCTCACGGCGATGACCGACGGCGGCACCTCTCAGGAGCCCCGGAAGCCCGCAACAGTACCCGCGATGCACGCTCTGGAATCTGAATTCCACAATGGATGGCGCGCCCGTACCGATAGCTGGCACATATCGGTGCGCTTTCATGCCGACGTGCTCAAGAACGGTATGGATCCGCTTTCGTTCATACGCTACCTGACGACACTCGGCAGCATCACCGGACTGCAGGTCGTGGACGAGGCGTTGCCTGATCCGGAGCGGTTTGACCCGGAAAGCTGCTATCTCGGGTTCGAAATCAGTCTCAAGTCGGATGCAGAAAAACAGCAGATCGAGGCGGCGTTCGAGTTCGTGCAAGAAGATTGTGCCTTGCGCATTCTGCCACCGCGTTCCCTCATCGCAGAGTACGTCTCACTCATCCGGGATATGCCGCAGGCGCACGGGCGGTTAGGAGAATTGCTGGTGAACTGTGGCACGCTCACCCGTCGGGAACTCGATCGTTGTCTTGCACTTCAGAATGAATTGCAGGTGGATCCCGCACTAACACATCCTCTCGGGCAGCTGCTCGCGCAAAGCCACCTCGTACAGCCGCCAGTGATCAAGGCAGCACTGCAGAAGCAGCGCGAGGCCGGAGCCGCAGGCGAAGGCAGGGGCACGGACAGCCGTTCCCTTCGTGTCGATGGGGTCAAACTTGATCACCTCATCGATCTGGTCGGCGAACTGGTGATTGCCGGTGCCGCTACCAATCTGATCGCCCGCCGCGTCGGATTCGCCGAGCTGCACGAATCAACACAGCGGTTGGCGCGCTTGGTCGAGGACATCCGCGATCAGGCGCTACAGCTTCGTATGGTACCTATCGGTGCGACCTTCGCACGCTTCCGGCGCGTGGTGCGCGACGTGGCGCGTGAAACGGGCAAGCAGATCCGCCTCGAAGTCAGCGGTGCGGATACGGAACTCGATAAGACACTGATCGAAAGTATTGCCGACCCGCTCACGCATCTGGTGCGCAACGCCATCGACCACGGTATCGAACGGCCAGATATACGCCGTGAACGCGGTAAACGCATGGAAGGTCTGTTGCACCTGAACGCGTATCACGACTCCGGATCCGTGGTCGTTGAAGTGAGCGACGACGGTAATGGACTCAATCGGGAGCGCATCGAGCGCAAGGCGCTCGAGCGCGGCCTGATCAGCGACGCCGCCGGGCTTAGCGATGCGCAGGTCTATGCACTGATTTTCGAACCGGGATTTTCCACTGCTGAACAGGTGACGAATCTGTCCGGCCGCGGCGTCGGAATGGACGTCGTCAAACGCAATGTCACGGCACTGCGAGGGACGGTCGAGGTCGACAGCCGTGAGGGCGCCGGGACCCTGGTGCGCATACGCATGCCGTTGACGCTTGCCATCATCGACGGTTTCCTGGTCGGAGTCGGCCGTTCCTCCTTTGTGATACCGCTGGATCTGGTGGAGGAGTGCGTCGAGCTCACGCAAGACGAGCGGGCAGCAGCCGTCGGTCATCGTTATATCGACCTGCGCGGCTCTACTCTGCCGTTCATTCGTCTGCGTGAGCTGCTTGGCATCCCCGGAGTGGAGGCCAAGCGCGAGAGCATCGTAGTCGTACGCTGCGGCGAGCAGCGCGCCGGCATCGTCGTCGACGAACTGCTCGGTGAGCTGCAGGCGGTCATCAAGCCTTTATCGAAAATTTTCAGCGGACTGCAAGGCATCAGCGGCTCGACCATCCTGGGCAGCGGCGAAATCGCGTTGATCCTTGATGTCGGAGGGATGATCGAGCGCTCTCTTGCGCTAGGCGATCGGCACGCTGATCGTGGCAGTGCGGCTGCGGCGTCGAACATCCTTGGTTCTTTCTCTGCAAACAAGTTCTCCGGAGTCATGTCATGTTGAAGAATATGAAAGTCGGCATGCGCTTGAGCGTTGCCTTTGCACTGGTCCTGCTTTTGCTCGGTGCCGTGTCGATGCTGTCAGAGCAACGCCTCGAACAGATCAAGCTTGCAACGGATCAGATCGTCAACGATCGTTATCCAAAGATCGTGGCACTCAATCAGATTACCCGAAACATCGACGCGATGGATCTAGCACTACGAGATTCGCTTCTCACGACCGATCGCGAGCAGATGAAAAATCGTATCGCAGCGATGGACACCATGACCGCACAGATCACCAAGGCCTACGAGTATCTCGAAGGCGTCGAGCATCTCGCGGAGGACAGGCAGCAGCTGGAAATCATCAACGCCGCACGTATCCCCTATGTCAAGTTGCGCGCGAGCATAATGGAGAAACTACTGGCGGGTCAGCGTGAGGCAAGTACGATCGAGGTGCAGACACAACTGCAGCCGCTCCAGGATGCCTATTCGGCCGCTCTGCGAAAACTTGTCGATATGCAGGGCGAGCTCATGCAAGCGGATAGCGACAGCGTTGCGGCTGTGTATGTGCAGTCGCGCAAAATTGTACTGCTACTTTCCGGCGTGGCGGCTGTGCTGGCCTTGCTCGCCGCCGTCTGGGTGACCCGTTCGATCACCCGGCCGCTTACCGACGCTGCGCAAGTCGCCAAGCGTATGGCCGACGGCGATCTCACCATGCGCATTCAGAGTACCTCCAAGGATGAAGCCGGTTTGCTGTTGGCAGCGATGGGCGTCATGGTCGACAAGCTCTCGCAGGTGATCGGCGAAGTGCGCTCGGCCTCCGATCATCTATCCGCGGCAAGCGAGGAAGTTTCCGCGACCGCACAGTCCCTGTCGCAATCAGCAACGGAGCAGTCCGCTAGCGTCGAAGAAACCTCTGCCTCGGTGGAACAGATGAGGGCTTCGATCGGTCAGAACACCGAGAACTCCAAGGTGACCGACCAGATGGCGACCAAGGCAGCCGGCGAAGCGATCGAAGGCGGCGAGGCGGTCGGTAGGACCGTAGATGCGATGAAGCAGATCGCACAGAAGATTTCGATCATCGACGACATCGCTTACCAGACCAACCTGCTGGCTTTGAACGCTGCGATCGAGGCGGCGCGGGCCGGTGAACATGGCAAAGGCTTCGCAGTCGTAGCAGCCGAAGTTCGCAAACTAGCCGAGCGGTCACAGGTCGCGGCACAAGAGATCGGCGAAGTCGCCAGTTCCTCCGTACAGCTCGCCGAGAAGGCCGGCGAGCTTCTGGACGAGATGGTGCCATCCATCAAGAGGACTTCGGAGCTGGTGCAGGAAATTACGGCGGCGAGCCAGGAACAGTCCTCAGGCGTCAGCCAGATCAACACCGCCATGAATCAGCTTTCGCAACTCACCGAGCAGAACGCCTCCTCCAGCGAGGAACTTGCCTCGACGGCCGAGGAAATGAGCAGTCAGGCGCAGCAGTTACAGGCGGCGATGGCCTTTTTCCGGGTCGATGTCGACGGCGTCGCGCGTACGGTTACACCCGCGGCCAAACCGGAGCCGGCAGCGCGTCACTTTAAAGACGTTTCTAAACACGCATCCATTGCGCGCCATGCATCGGAGCAGCTGCAACCGCAACCTCTGGCTGCGATGGCGGCCTACGGTAACGGCAAGGCTAATGGACAGGGTAACGGTGTTCTGAACGAGCATCACTTCGTGCGCTTCTAGGAGCCGTCATGACCTATGCAGCAGCAAGTTCGAATGCAGCAGTACCCGCGCCGGTGGAGGTGGAGCCGCGGCACGATCTGCATCAATACCTGACCTTCATGCTCGGGCGCGAGACCTTCGCGTTCAGCATCCTAGGCATCAAGGAGATCCTCGAGTATACGTCCCCAACCGACATCCCCATGATGCCCGCGTTCATTCGTGGGGTCGTGAATCTGCGCGGGGCCGCCGTGCCAGTGGTCGATCTGTGCGCCCGATTTGATCGTTCCTGCACGCCGATTACCAAGAAGACCTGTATCGTCATCATCGAGAGCGGTACAGAAGACGAGCGGCACGTGCTGGGCGTGCTCGTCGATGCAGTCAATGAAGTGCTTGAAATTCCCGATGCCGATATCCAACCGCCACCGCGTTTCGGCGCCTCGATCCGGGCGGATTTCATTCACGGCATGGGTAAAGTACGCGGAAAGTTCGTGATCATTCTGGACCGTGCGAGCGTGCTGTCTGTCGAAGAAATGGCAGCGATCGCACATTCGGATGCAGCTGTTACCCAACCGGCTGATTGAGTGTGCGGCGATCATGCTGAATATCCTTAGGCGCCAGCCAGCCGCAGCAACACCGCAAAAGGAATCGATCGGCGCGGAGCATGTATGCATGGCGGCGTTGCCGATCTTGGCCAAACAGATCGAATCCGCTCGCGACCAGACTACGGAGGCGATCGTCTCATTGAGTCAACGCTTCGGTGGAATTGTCACGAGTCTCGATGCAGCGCTCACCGCATCCCAACATAACACGGGTGGTGACGATCTGATTGCCGCAATGAATGACGGCCTGCAGCAACTGGCTCACGTCATGAACACGCTTTCAGCGATTCAGGACTGTCGTACCACGCTTGCGGCGGAGATCCGCTCTCTGGCCATTTACACGAGTGAGCTCGGCAAGATGGTTGAACAGGTCGGGATGATTGCGTTCCAGACCAATATGCTGGCGCTCAACGCAGCAATCGAGGCCGCACATGCCGGTGAGTCCGGAAAGGGCTTCGCGGTGGTGGCGCACGAGGTGCGGCAACTGTCGAATGCATCACGCGACACCGGCAAAGAGATCGCCGAGAAGATCGGCGTCATCAACGTGAGGCTCGCGCGCGTCATCGACAGCAACGAGACGGCGGCGGCACGAGAACGGGAGGCGGTCCACGACTCGGGCGCGCGTATTCAAGGCGTACTGACCAGATTCCGTGACATAAGCCTGGATCTGTCGCGTTCCACCGAGGATCTCAGAGGTAGGAGTGCCGACATCAAGGATGAGGTCGCCGAATCCATGATTCAGCTGCAGTTTCAGGATCGCGTCGGTCAGATTCTCAGCCATGCCATTGCGGTTATGCACGATCTGTGCCGGCACACAAGTACGACAGCATCGGGCGGCGACCGTTCGCTACTTACCTCACAGTATCTGACAGAGATGGCGCGCGGATATACAACTGAAGAACAGCGGCTCAACCATCAAGGTGCATCGCCGGCAGCGGTGACGACCCCGGAAGTCGAATTCTTCTGAACGGAGCAACATAATGGCGAAGCGGATTCTGATTGTCGATGACTCAGCGTCGGTGCGGCAGGTCGCCGGCATCGCGCTCACGCGCGCCGGCTATGAAGTCGTCGAAGCCTGCGATGGACAGGACGCGTTGGCCAAGCTCAGTGGCAAACTGCATTTGATCATCAGCGATGTGAACATGCCGCGTATGGACGGCATCAGTCTGCTCAAGGCCGTCAAGGCACATCCGAGCTACAAATTTACGCCGGTGATCATGCTGACGACGGAATCGGGTGTAGAGATAAAGAACGAGGGCCGCTCCGCCGGCGCCAAAGCTTGGATCGTCAAACCATTCCAGCCACAGGCCATGCTGGATGCCGTTGCCAAGCTGGTTCTGGCATAAGCCGACGTTCGGCTCGATCACTGCCACGTTACTTGACCGCACAGTGGCTCGGAGGGAATCGTGGGTGGATCTTCAGCAAAGCATCGAGCGGACACGCTGGCGCAATCAGTAGGCCTCACGAAAGCGGAGTTCGACTGGATTCGTGCACTGATATTGCGTCTTACGGGTATCAATCTTCCGCCCTCCAAGAAGGCGCTCATCATCGGGCGTTGGAATCGGCGTCTGAATTATTTCGGCTACACGAGTTTCCGGGAGTACATCGAGCTACTTTCAAGTGAAGCGGCAGGCGACGAGCTGCAGATCGCGATCAATCTCCTGACGACCAACGAGACATATTTTTTTCGTGAGCAGCGTCATTTTGATTTCCTGCGCGATCAGGTGCTGCGACAAGTCTGTCGCGGTGACAAGTTCAGAGTATGGAGCGCCGCCTGCTCCAGTGGTGAGGAGCCGTACAGTATCGCAATGCTACTCAGAGCGGAGCTTGGGGAGTCCGGCTGGGAAGTGCTGGGCTCCGATATCAGCACGCGCGTGCTCGAAACGGCCCGCCTCGGCCTATATTCCATGGATCGCGCACGCTCGATTCCTCAAGAATATCTACAGCACTACTGCCTGAAAGGCGTTGGACCGCAGTCCGGAATGTTTATTGTCGATCGCGCCCTGCGCGAGCGCGTACAATTTCGTCAGATCAATCTCAACGAGCGGCTGCCCGATATCGGGCAGTTCGACGTAATCCTGCTGCGCAACGTGATGATCTATTTCGACGCCGATACGAAGTCAAAGGTGGTCGCGAGAATGCTGCCATTGCTCAAGCCATCCGGTCACTTCCTGGTCGGGCATTGCGAGACGCTCAATGGCGTGACAGACAGCTTGAATATGCTCAGCGCCTCCATTTACAGCAAGCTCCCGCTTCGTGGCGCCTCGAAAAGAGATGCCGTGATTGCTGTCGAGGCGCGCCCATGAGACGGATCCGCGTACTCCAGTGGATACGACCGCGATTCATCAGATGCCATCCGCACAGCTCATGCGCGACCCAGAGATCCCGGTGATGGCTGCGGCGGACGATCTGCCGTTTGCGAGGCACGCAGGCAGAAGGAATGGTTGGATGTCATCGTTTTGGCAATGAGATGCCTCGTAACGTTCAAGTGCAGCGGTACCTGCTATTACATACAAGCGATCGATGGATTGGTTGTGAACCGGCACCGCTCTTTTGTTGATGTCCTGTCGCGTTCGATCGCAGCGTGCGTCAGTGCGAATGCATTCGGTATCATCATGACCAGCACGGGGGATGACGAAGCCCGCGGATTGAAGGAGATGCGCGCTGCAATCGGCAGCACCATTGTACAGAATGAAGCAAGTTGCATGATGCCGGGAATACCGAAGGAGGCAATAAGTCTCGGTGGTGTTCGGCATATTTAGCTACTTTCGGCGCTGCTTCGAACGGTACAGGATAAGAGGTCATGGTTTCGCCCACTAGCCTAGCGCATCTCACCTCGGTGCTGATAGTTGATGACAGCGAGGTGCAGCGCAACCACAGTGCGAGCCTATGCAGCGAACTGGGTATCGCTACTATCCATCAAGCAGGCAACGGTCGTGAAGCCTTGGCGCTGCTTGCGACGCTTTCGCCCAGTCTGCTGATCGTGGATCTAGAGATGCCAACGATGGACGGGGCCGAGCTGTTGCATAGATTGCAGCAGCAGGCAATCGATATCCCGGTCATCGTCGTATCCTCGCACGAACGGATGCTGATCAACGCGGTGCGCGATATGGGCAGCGTACTCGGGCTGCGGATCGTAGGTGCGCTGCAAAAGCCATTGACTGTCAACTTACTGCACGAAATCTTGCACAATCACGCCGGCACCGGCACCGGCACCGGCACCGGCATCGAACCGCAAATCCGCGCACAACCGCCGGTCGATGCGGAAATGCTCCGCAGCGCTATCGAGAACGGCGAGATCCAGGTTCACTATCAGCCTAAAGTCGATGTCCGAACCGGGATCATGCGCGGCGTGGAGGCGCTTGCGCGCTGGCGGCATGCGACTCTTGGTGTTGTGCCGCCGGAGCAGTTCGTCCGGCTGGCCGAATGCAATGGGCTGATCCATGCACTTACACTGCACGTAATGAACTTGGCGATGCTGCAGATCAACGCCTGGAGAGCGCGCGGGTTGCACCTCTCCGTATCCATCAACCTTTCGCCGCTTTTGCTCGAGCATTCGGATCTCGCGCATGAGATATCCTCGCTCCAGCGGTGTTATGGATTGTCCGCGGATCAGATCGTGCTGGAAGTCACCGAAAGCTCGCTGGTGACACAACTCGGCGTAGCGCTCGGTGTGCTGACGCAGCTGCGGCTGCGGGGCTTCGGCTTGTCCATTGATGACTACGGCACGGGATTTTCCTCGTTGCAACAACTGGCAAGAATTCCCTTTACCGAACTGAAGATTGACCGCGAGTTTGTGCACGGCGCACATGAACGCAAGAATCTGCAGATAATCCTGCGCTCCGCACTGGAGATGGCTAATCAGCTCGGCCTCGTCACCGTCGCAGAGGGCGTGGAAACGATGCAGGACTGGCGCTTGTTGCAGGAGTTCGGCTGCAAGCTGGGGCAGGGCTGGTTCATCGCCAAGGCCATGCCCGCGGCGGAGGTCCTGCCTTGGCTGAGGATGTATCCTGCGCGGCGCCGGGCACTGGAACGCAAGCCGACGGAGTCCCCATCGCTGAATCGACCGGCATGACGGGCTTCTCCCGAAGATGAATAGATTAATTCATATCTGATGTTCATCCTTTCAAGAGCAATATTTTGACGAGATCGACATGAATCCGCGGGCTGTGGAGGTCTCCCGGTCGCTCGCGACGGTCTTGACTCCGCGAAATTGTATTTGTGTGCAGTAACTCCCGCCAATTTCAGGGAGTCGGTCATGTCAGCGGCCCCGCTGCCTTTGCCGATGATCGGTCGCCAAGCCTGGCCCCGTTTGAGCGGATTTTTGTCCAGACGGTCCTGGAGCGTCGTGGAACCAGCAATCAACCGACCGTGGCTGAAGTCACCGCAGCACTGAAGCGAATCTCATAGCCGTCCACGGCCTTGACTACGGCTCCCAAGGACGCCGGTTCGGTGGCGCCTAAGGACGTGTCGATTTGGTCAGTATTACTTCGACGCTGACGGTAACCTCAAGACGTTGCCACGTTAGTCATTTGTTTTCCGGTAACTCATAATGCTTTGGCAAGTCACTGGTTTCAACACACCATGATGCTTTTGAGCCCCAAAATATATTTTGCTCCGGTCTTATTTTCGGATCTTCGTCCAGCGTTCCTGCAGGGACCACCATGTTTTTACCGCTTTTCACCTCCCAAGGTAGAGACGACCCGCACTTATTGCAGAACGCCGTGGCCAGATATTTGGCCTGCGATAAATCATACTTGCCCACTTGCTCTGCGCCTTTTAACCAATGAAACTGGGCCAGTGGAACAAAGATGTTTGCCGAATGCAGACTTCCCGTAAATTTCCTGCATCTCGAACAATGGCAATACTGAAACCCTTTAAACGGCGGTTCAATTTCGTATTGAACACCACCACAAAGACAACTGCCTTTCATGTTTTCCTCATCCAAACAATACGATATTCAGGCTGAAGATGGGTAGATTGGATTGTATGATACCGCCACGCAGTACGGTTTCCGGGTAAGTAGTAACCTCGCGGCGTCCTTCCATGCTCTTCGCGCAAGCGGACTTAATGTCGCTCCGGATTACATACTCGCGGAGTGAACGATGAGCAAGCGACGATTGAGCGCGGAGATCTAGCGCGAGTTGGTGACACAGTGTAAGCGTCCGGTGTCGGGCGTGAAGTCTCACGCCTCCTGCACGGCGGCGACGCGCGCTTCATGCGGCCCTCGGCGGCCGATATCGATGCCCTGAAGCCGGACGACTTGCCCGCCCTGCTGAGCGCTGCGCTGGCGGGCCCGGCTGACATGACCGTCATCGGCGACATCACGGCGGACCGGGCGATCGCGGCGATGCAGTCCATCAAACCCGCATGCGTACGGAACGTCGCGGCATCTTCCTTGTCTGTATGAGTGCATGTGCCCAAACACGGGAGGGTTTCCCTTGTCACTGACCAATGCCCGGATTCCTGCCGGCACGGTGAATGCACCCGACGTGCCAGTGGGCCGGATACGCATCGTCGACTACGATCCGCAGTGGCCCGAATCATTTCGCCGCGAGGCTGGGAGGATCCGCCGGGCGCTCGGCGCACGGGCACGCACCCTTGTCGGCACACGATAGTTCCACCACGACACTGATCCGCTGCTACCGCAACAACAGGGAGCGTGTCTCATGACCGAATCCATCAGCCCGTTGGCCGGCAAACCGGCACCAGCCTCCATCCTCATTGATGTCGCCAAGCTCGTCGCAGCCTACGCGAACGTGCACCCCGACCCGGCCAACCCGGCCGAGCGCGTCAGCTTCGGCACCTCGGGGCACCGTGGCAGCTCCCTCAGCGCCAGTTTCAACGGCGACCACGTCGCCTGCATCACTCAGGCAGTGTGCGACTACCGCACCATGAGGGACATCGATGGTCCGTTGTTCATCGGCATCGATACCCACGCGCTTTCCGCTCCCGCCTTCGACACCGCGCTCGAGGTGCTGGCCGCCAATAACGTCACCACCATGGTGGCCAAGGGTGGTGAATTCACGCCGACGCCGGCCGTATCGCTGGCCATCCTCGAGCACAACCGCGGCCGCGAGCGCGGCCTCGCCGACGGCATCGTGGTCACACCCTCGCACAACCCGCCCGACAACGGCGGCTTCAAGTACAACCCGCCCAACGGTGGCCCTGCCGATACTGACATCACCGGCTGGATCGAGCACCAGGCCAACGGCTACCTCGACCGCAAGCTGATCGGCGTGCGACGCATACCGTTGGCCCGGGCCCGCCAGGCCGACAGCATTCGTGAATACGATTTCCTCGACGCCTACGTCGGTGCGCTGGTCGCGGTAATCGACTTTGACGCCATCCGCGCCGCCGGCGTACGCATGGGTGTCGATCCGCTGGGCGGTGCTGGCGTGCACTATTGGGCCCCGATCGCCGAGCGCTACCGCCTCGACCTCGACGTGGTCAGCGAGGAAGTCGATCTCCGCTTCGCCTTCATGAGCGTGGACTGGGACGGGTGCATTCGCATGGATCCATCCTCGCCCTACGCGATGCAACGCCTGATCGGCCTCAAGGACAAGTACGACGTTGCCTTTGCCTGCGACACAGACCACGACCGCCATGGTGTGGTTACCCGCAGCGCCGGCCTGATGACCCCCAACCATTATCTGGCGGTGCTGTCGCAGGATTTGTTCCAGCGCCGCACGAACTGGCCCACCCGCGCCGCGATCGGCAAGACCGTGGTCACCACCGTGCTGATCGACCGCGTGGCCCGCAAACTCGGTCGCGAACTTTACGAAGTTCCTGTTGGCTTCAAGTGGTTCTCCGACGGTCTGCTCGATGGCAGACTGGGGTTCGGTTGCGAGGAGAGTGCCGGTGCCTCGGTGCTGCGCCGCGACGGTTGCCCTTGGACCACCGACAAGGACGGTATCGTGTCGGCATTGTTGTCCGCCGAACTTATGGCGCACGGTGGCCGCGATCCTGGCGAACTTTTCGATGCCCTCACCGCCGAACTCGGGCGCTCTTGCACCGATCGTGTGCAGGTATCCGCCACGGCCGCGCAGCGCCAAGCGCTGAAGGGTTTGCACGCCTCCGACATTGCCATCGATAGCGTGGCCGGCGACAAGGTTACGGCCAAGATCGATCGTGCTCCCGGCAACGGTGCGTCCATCGGCGGCATTCGCGTCAGCAGTGACGGCGGCTGGTTTGCGGCCCGTCCCTCGGGCACCGAAGACGCCTACAAGATCTACGCCGAGAGCTTCCGTGATGAGGTCCACCTCAAGCAGATGCTCGAGGAAGCCCAGCACATCGTCGACAAGGCGATCGGGAGCGCATGATGCGCCGCGGCCATGGTGTTCGGCGTGATGCCCTTGATCACCGCAGCGGCGCGGGTGCGGTGAGCCGCTTCAGCATGGCCTGGTTTTGGTAAGGAGTGAGCATGAATAACCCCACCCCGTCCGGCCATCCGAAGGAATTTCTGCTTCCCACGGATATCGAGGGGTTCGATTCCCTGGCCGAACTAGCCCTGGACATGCGTTCGTCGTGGAACCATGCCACCGATCCGGTCTGGCGCAAGCTGGATCCCGAACTCTGGGCGCTGACGCGAAATCCCTGGGTCGTGCTGCAGACGGTGTCGCGCGAGAAACTGCGGAACGTGCTGACCGATCCCGTTTTCCGCAGGAATCTTGACACCCTCGTGCAGGCAAGGCGGGATGCCAGCGAGGCGCCGGCATGGTTTCAGCAGGCCCACCCGCACGCGCAACTCGGTTGTGTCGCCTACTTCAGCATGGAGTACATGTTGAGCGAGGCCTTGCCCATTTATTCGGGCGGGCTCGGCAACGTGGCGGGCGATCAGCTCAAGGCGGCCAGCGATCTGGGCATTCCGGTCATCGGGGTGGGACTGCTCTACCAGCAAGGCTATTTCCGCCAGGAGATCGACAAGGACGGCATGCAGCAGGCGCGCTTTCCCTACAATGACCCCGGACAGTTGCCCATTACGCCCCTGCGCAAACCGAATGAAGAGTGGCTGCGGCTGGAAATCGTGCTGCCCGGATACTCGGTTTGGCTGCGTGCCTGGCAGGTCCAGGTCGGCCGCGTGAAGCTTTACCTGCTGGACAGCAACGACGCCGCGAACTATCCCGCGCATCGTGGCATCACCAGCGAGCTATACGGTGGCGGTCCCGAGTTGCGGCTCAAGCAGGAAATACTGCTGGGAATCGGCGGCTGGCGGCTGCTCCAAGCGCTCGGCATCCAGCCGGAAGTCTGTCATCTGAACGAAGGGCATGCGGCCTTTGCGGTGCTGGAACGCGCCTGCAGCTTCATGCAGGCGAACGGGCAGCCGTTCGAAGTCGCGCTCGCCGTCACCCGCGCGGGGAATCTCTTCACCACGCACACGGCGGTCGCGGCCGGATTCGACCGTTTCGCGCCGGCCCTGGTCGAGCAATATCTGGGCGGATACGCCGAGCAGAAGCTCGGCATCATGCGTCATGACTTGCTGGCCCTGGGCCGGCAGAACCCGAACGACGCCTCGGAACCCTTCAACATGGCGTATCTGGCGATTCGCGGAAGCGGCGCGGTGAATGGCGTCAGCAGCTTGCACGGCCGGGTGAGTCGGCATCTGTTCGCGCCGCTCTTTCCGCGCTGGCCGGTGGACGAAGTGCCCGTCGGCCACGTGACCAACGGCGTCCATATGCCGACCTGGGACTCGGCCGCGGCCGACGTGCTGTGGACGGAAGCCTGCGGCAAGGACCGCTGGCTGGGTGGATCGGGTACGCTGGAGCAGGGCATACACCGGCTCTCCGACGCCAAGCTCTGGGAGTTCCGCACGGCCGCCAGCGCATCCCTGGTTGACTACGCCCGCGAACGCCTGTCCCGGCAGCTTACGGCGTCCGGCGCGCCACCCGAAGCCATCGCCGAGGCGAAGCACCTGTTCGACTGCAATACCCTGACGCTGGGTTTTGCCCGCCGTTTCGCGACGTACAAACGACCGAATCTGCTGCTTCATGATCCGGAACGCCTGCTGCGCCTGTTGTCCAATCCGCAACGCCCGGTACAACTCATCATCGCCGGCAAGGCCCATCCCGCCGACTTGGCCGGACAGGCCCTGATCCAGCAATGGATCCATTTCATCCGCCGTCCCGAGGCACGCCCGCACGTGATCTTCCTCAGCGACTACGATATGCGCCTGACCGAACACCTGGTGCAGGGCGTGGACGTTTGGCTCAACACGCCGCGACGCCCCTGGGAAGCGTGCGGAACGAGTGGTATGAAGGTGCTGGTCAATGGCGGCATCAATCTGTCGGAACTGGACGGTTGGTGGGCGGAAGCCTACACGCCGGAAGTAGGCTGGGCACTGGGAGACGGCCAAGAGCATCATGACGATCCGGTCTGGGACGCGACCGAAGCCGAAGCGCTCTACGACCTGCTTGAGCGCGAAGTGATCCCGGAGTTCTATACGCGCGACGGGCAGGGCATCCCCGGCGCCTGGGTGGCGCGGATGCGGGAAAGCATGGCGCAATTGACGCCGCGCTACTCCACCAACCGCTCGGTACGCGAATACACCGTCCAGCATTATCTCCCGGCCGCTTCGGCCTATCTCGCGCGCGCCGCCGAGCAGGGCGCGCTCGGTGCGCAACTGGTGAAAATGCGGCACACGCTGGAACAGGATTGGACGGCCCTGAGGTTCGGGGAAGTAAAACTGGACAGTGCGGACGGGCAGCACGTATTCGAGATCCAGCTGTACCTCGACGACGTCGATCCCGATACGGTGCGGGTCGAACTGTATGCCAACGGAGTGGACGGTGCGCCCTCAGTGAGGGTGGCGATGCAGCGGGTGCGGCAACTGGTGGGGGCGGCCAACGGCTATGCATATCGTGCCGTGCTCCCTGCAACCCGTCCGGCAACGGACTACACGGCGCGCCTCATTCCGTTCCACGACAGCCTGGCGGTCCCGCTGGAGGATGCACATATCCTCTGGCAACGTTGAGGCCGTACGATCGTGATCTCCCCGGAGCGCCCGCTGCACGACTACGCCGCCGAGGTGTCTGATGCATCGGCATACGGCGGAGCGTGCCTTGGCCACTGGGGATCCATGCGTCCGAAGGGAGCGCGAACTTCGTCATGTTCAGCCGATCTGGATCAGGTCCGCAATCGCACCGGCGGCGTCTGGTGCCCAAGGAGCCCACATGAATACCACGCCAAAGATCCTTCCGCGGGACCTGCTGAACAGGATGGACGCCTATTGGCGCGCAGCAAACTATCTCTCGGTCGGGCAAATCTATCTCTACTACAACCCGCCGCTATGGTCGCCGTGAGACATCCCGATACAAAAAAACCCGCGTTTGGCGGGGTTTCGGATCATTCAGAGACTTTGTGAGACGTCTCGGAACTCTGTCATGGTGCCCAGGAGAGGACTCGAACCTCCACGGTGTTACCCGCTAGTACCTGAAACTAGTGCGTCTACCAATTCCGCCACCTGGGCAGGAGGGGATGCCGGGGCCGGGCCCCGAGGAGGCGCGCAATGTACCGACGGCGTTTATGAGTGTCAATGACGCTCGCCGGCGCCGCAAGGATGACTCATCTCTCCCAAGGATCCGCTGCACGTGCGGATCGCGCCCGGCGGTATCCCCCACGGGTTACACTGACTTATATGCCATCCAGAAAAAAGACCAAGAAGCCCCCCCGATCAAAATCTCCCGGATCCGGTGCCAGGCACCCATTCCGGGAATCCCGGGAGCGATATCCGGTGGCGGAGGCGTTGCGCGAGGCCGGGCTGCCGCTGCAGTTCGACGAGTTGGCACAGCGCCTCGGCCAGACCGGCGCGGCCGCCCGCGGGCGCTTGACGGGCGAGCGCGGGCGCTTGACGGGCGAGTTGGAGAAGTTGATCCGGGCCGGGGACATCATCCGCAACCGCCGCGGCGAGTATTGCCTGCGCGAACGCCTGCCGCTGATCGTCGGCACCGTGAACGGCCACAAGGACGGCCATGGTTTCGTGATCCCCGACGATCGCGGCGCGCCGATCTTCCTGCCCCCCCGGCAGATGCTGGAAACGATGCATGGCGACCGGGTCGCCGTCCGCCTCAGCGGCACCGACCAGCGCGATCGTCCCCAGGGCTCGATCGTGAAGATCCTGGAGCACAATACCCAGGAGATCGTCGGGCGGCTATATGACGAGGGGGGCATCTGTTTCGTCGTGCCCGACAATCCACGCATCAGTCACCGGATCCTGGTGCCCCGTGCCCACCAAGGCGGCGCGGCGGCGGGCCAGATCGTACTGGTGCGGCTCATCGAGCGGCCCGCGCGCACCGCTCAGCCCGTGGGTCACATCACCCGCGTATTGGGCGAGCATGGCGCGCCCGGCATGGAAACCGAGATCGCCATTCATGCCCATGGACTGCCGTTTGAATTTCCCGTGGAAGCCGGCGCCGAAGCCGCGGCCTTCGGCAGCACCGTCGGTGCCGCCGCCAAGCGCGGCAGGGAGGACCTGCGCGACCTGCCCCTGGTGACGATCGATGGCGAGGATGCCCGCGACTTCGACGATGCGGTGTATTGCGAGCCGGCACGCGGCGGCGGCTGGCGCCTGATCGTCGCGATCGCCGATGTTTCCCACTATGTGGCGCCGGACTCGGCGCTGGATCGCGAGGCACAGCATCGTGGCACCTCGGTGTATTTTCCCAACCGCGTCCTGCCGATGCTGCCCGAGGCGCTGTCGAACGGCTTGTGTTCGCTCAACCCGGGCGTCGACCGTCTATGCCTGTGTTGCGAAATGCGGGTCGACACGAACGGCAAGGTGACCCGCGCACGCTTCTATGAGGGATTGATGCGTTCCGCGGCCCGGCTGACCTACACCCAGGTGGCGGCCTACCTGGCCAGCCCCGGCGCGGCGCATGAGCCGCAAGTCCGCGCTTTGGAGGCACAGCTCGGTCATCTGCACGGTGTGTTCAAGGCGTTCCTGGTCGAGCGTACCCGGCGCGGCGCGCTGGATTTCGATGCACCCGAGTTGAAGGTGCAATTCGGCCAGGACGGCCGCATCGCCGCCTTGGTCGAAACCACTCGCAACGACGCGCATCGTCTGATCGAGGAATGCATGATCGCCGCCAACGTACAGGCGGCACGGTTTCTGAAAAAGCATCGTCTCCCGAGCCTGTATCGGGTTCATGGCCAGCCCGAGGCCGACCGCCTGGAAACCTTGCGCCAGTTTTTGCAAGGCTTCGGCATGCATCTGCCGACGGATCGCGACATTACCCCGCAGGATCTCAGCGCGGTGCTGCAGCGGGCGCTGGGCAGCGAGGAAGCCCACCTGATCCAGACCGTGGTGGTGCGCTCCATGCCGCAGGCGGTGTACCAGCCCGAGAATATCGGGCATTTCGGCCTGTCGCTGGGAGAGTATGCGCATTTCACTTCGCCTATCCGGCGCTATCCGGATCTGATGGTGCATCGAGGCATCCGCCATGTGCTGCATGGCGGGAATGCCGCCTCGTTCGAAGGATCGACGGCGACGATGGCCGCGCTCGGACAGCAATGCTCCTTTACCGAGCGCCGCGCGGACGAGGCGACCCGCGACGCCATGTCCTGGCTGAAGTGCGAATACATGAGCGACAAGCTCGGCGAGGAGTTCGACGCACTGGTCACCGGCGTGGTGGACTTCGGCCTGTTCGTTCAGGTCAAGGGCATGCAGATCGACGGCCTGGTGCATGTCGCCAGCCTGGGCGCGGACTACTTCACGCGCGATCGTTCCGGGTTCCGGATGGTGGGCTCGCGCAGCGGCCGGACCTTCCGGCTCGGCGATCATTTGCGCGTGCGCTTGATCAACGTGGTCATCGATGAGCGCAAGATCGATTTCGAACTCGCCGAGGCCCGCACCGCGCAGCAGCGCGTTCGCACTCCCTGGCAGCGGCGGCGTCAGCGCTGAATCCCAGGCCGATGGCGTCGGTTCATTGGATACGGCATCGCCCTGGGAACCCAGGCCTCGGGCAGATCCCGTCTTGCATCATCACGCCGGGGGTATACTGCGCCGTTCAGACAGATCGACTTGACTAGACTGGCTTGATCAGATCGACTTGCCGGATCGACTTGACCGAGCCGACTTGACCGGCCCCGTAGGAGCTTCATGATGACATTTCCCAAGTCCAAACCTATCCCCGCAGAGTGTCATGACATCCTCAAGGACCGGCCGACCGGTCACCTGGCGACGCTGCATCCCAATGGCCGCCTGACAGTGAATCCCGTCAGCCCGATGTTCGATGGCCAGCATGTACGCATCAGCACGGTGAAGTCGCGCCAGAAGTACAAGAATCTGGTCGCGGATCCCCGGATCGCGATTTCGATCCCTCATCGCAACAATCCCAACCGCTATGTGGAGATTCGCGGCATCGCCGAACTCACGGACGATGTGGACCGGTCATTCGTCAATTCGATCGCGCGTCACTATATGAACGTCGACGTCTACCCGTTCGACAAGCCCGGGGATGAACGCGCCACGATCACGATCCACGCCGAACAGGTATTGAGCCCCGACATTCCGCTTGCCGCCGCGCCTCCCGGAGCGCCGGATCGCGGACGGGACCATGGCAAGAAAAAGCCCATGTGAGTGATCGCGTAGATCGCCTGGCCATCCCCCGCCTTACCTTGGCGGCCCGATCAACAGCCTGATCAGCAGCCTGGCGGGCTGCGGCCCGTCGGCATGCAAGCACATACTATGAGCGATCAGACGATCGTGTTCGGCATACACGCCGTACGCACCCTGCTGCAGCGCCGGCCGGAACGTGCCGCCAGGCTGATGCTGCAGAAAGGCAGGCAGGATGCACGTGTGAATGCATTGCTGACCCTGGCCCAGAGCGCCGGCGTCGATACCCGTTACTGCGACACGCGTGAACTGGATCGATTGGCCGGCCATCAACGTCACCAGGGCGCCTGCCTGCAGGTTCATGCCATGGGCGCGTTGGGCGAGGGCGCGCTGGATGAATTGCTGGACCGGGCCGCGGCGGCACCCTTGCTGCTGGTGCTGGACGGTGTTCAGGATCCGCACAACCTCGGCGCCTGCCTGCGCACGGCCGATGCGGCCGGTGTCACCGCCGTGATCGTGCCGCGGGATCGTGCCGCCGGGCTGTCGCCTGCCGTACGCAAGGTGGCGTCCGGCGCCGCGGAAACGATGCCTCTGATCCAGGTCGTGAACCTGGCGCGCACGCTGCGCTGGCTCAAGGAGCGCGATATCTGGATCGTCGGCGCCGATGGTCAGGCCACGACCCGCGCCTATCAGGCCACTCTGGATGGCCCTCTGGCGCTGGTCCTGGGCGCCGAGGAGCAGGGACTGCGGCGCCTGACCCGGGAACAGTGCGATCTGCTGGTCGGCATCCCCATGCAGGGCGTGGTGGAGAGCCTGAATGTATCGGTAGCCAGCGGGATCCTGCTGTACGAGGCCGTGCGCCAGCGCGAGACGGCCGCGGCGAGGAGACGCTGACGCCGATCTTGCCAGGCCGATCCGCCGAACCCGTTCGCCCCTGTATTTGCATGATCGGGTATTTGCATGACCGGGCTGCCTTCCGCTAACATGCGCGGCCCGCCGCAGGTATCTGCGGCGTTTTTCCCATCTCCTTGCCTCACTGCGGCCTTCCGGCTACCGGGAAGGACCGACGGGAGGCATTTCCACGAGGAGCGAGTGTGAGACATTACGAGATCGTGTTCCTGGTTCATCCGGACCAGAGCGAACAGGTTCCGGCCATGCTGGAGCGCTACAAGGGCCTGGTCACCGCCGGCAACGGCACGGTGCATCGACTCGAGGACTGGGGCCGGCGCCAGCTGGCGTTCCCGATCACCAAGGTCCATAAGGCCCATTACGTCCTGATGAACATCGAGTGCGACGGCAAGACTCTGAACGAGCTCACCGGCAGCTTCCGTTTCAGCGATGCCGTGTTGCGCCATCTGGTCATCAAGATGGATACCGCCGTGACCGAGCCTTCGCCGATGGCGAAGGGCGAGGAAGAGCGCGATGAGCGCTTCGTCGACGATGGCGATGACGATTCGGCGTCGCAGTCCGCGTAATTCTTGGCACGAGAGGTTGTAGCCATGGCCCGTTTTTTCCGCCGTCGTAAATTCTGCCGCTTCACTGCCGAAGGCATTGAAAGAATCGACTACAAGGATCTCGGCATCCTCAAGAGCTATATCACCGAAACCGGCAAGATCGTTCCGAGCCGGATCACCGGCACCAAGTCGCATTATCAGCGCCAGCTCGCGATCGCGGTGAAGCGCGCCCGCTACCTGGCGCTGCTGCCGTATACCGATCAGCACTGATCGGCCCGAGGTCTGCGCCGCGCTCGCGCCGCGCAGGACCGTATGCACCGCGCCATTGCTGCCTGGTTGACCACGCATCCCTGGCGCGCCGCCTGCGCCGGTGCGATCTGCGGCGCCCTGTCGCCGCAGATGATGCTGCCGTTCATGATTCTTGCCGGTGCGATTCCGGTACTGGCGGCATTGCGTTTCGATGCCAGAACCGCCCTGGGCATTGCCGCGACCGGTGCCGCGGCGGCGGCCTGGGTCGTCTTCTCGGCAAGCCAGCCGCTGTGGTGGATTCTGGCCGGGATCCTGGTGCTGTTCTTCAGCCCGGCGCTGCTGGCCTTGCTGCTGAAGCGTACCGGCTCGATGAATTTGTGCTTTCAAGTGGCGGTGCTGGGTAGCGCGGGCCTGCTGATCATGGTCTATCTTGCGCTGGCCGATCCGGTGGCGGTGTGGACCGAACTGTTGCTGCAGGTGCTCGATTCCATGGCGGCCGCAGGCTTGCGGATCGAGGGCGATCGTACGGCGCTCGTACAGGTCTGGGCACGGACCATGTGGGGTGCGTTGGCGGCGCTGACGCTGGCCATGACCTTGGGGGGATTGTTTCTCGGCCGCTGGTGGCAATCCCTGCTGCAGGCGCCGGGCGAGTTCGGCCGCGAATATCGGCAGCTGCGCCTGGGGCTGACGCTCGGGGCGATCATCACGGGCGTATTCATCCTGGCCCTGACGACGGAGAGCCCGCTGGCGGCCTCCCTGGCCTGGATCGCCTTCGTGTCGCTGGCCTTCCAGGGGTTGGCCGCAGCGCATCGCAGCAAGGCCGGGGGACGCCTGAATCGGGGCTGGCTGGCGGCGATCTATGTGCTGCTGATCGTGCCCTTGTCGATGTCCATTACGGTGTTTGTGCTTGCGATCTGGGGATACGCCGATAATTGGCTGCGGCCGCGGCCCGGGACAAGCCATTGAACTGCATTATGATCGAGACTGCTTGCGTCTTGATGAATAATGCAGATCATGGGTCGGAAAGGTTCGAGCAATGCTGTTCGCAGCCTAATGAATCGTTCAGATAAGGTGTGTCATGGAAATCATTCTTTTGCAGAAAGTGGCCAATCTCGGCAGCATCGGCGACCGTGTCCAGGTGAAGTCCGGGTACGCCCGCAATTTTCTGTTGCCGCAGGGCAAGGCGACTCTGGCCACGGCCGACAACATCGCCAAATTCGAAGCGCGCCGTGCCGAGTTGGAGAAGATGGCGCTCGATGAGCTCAACGAAGCCCGTGGCCGTGCGGCCAAACTCACGAGCATCAAGCTGACACTCAGCGCCAAGACCGGCGGGGAAGGCAAGCTGTTCGGTTCGATCGGCGTCACCGACATCGTCGAGGCTCTCAAGCAGGCCGGCCATGAGGTGGAGCGTTCCGAAGTGCGTCTGCCGCTGGGGCCGATCCGCCAAACAGGCGAGCATGTCGTACAGCTGCATCTGCATACGGACGTGAATGTCGAGATTCCGGTCATCATCGCCGCTCAGGAGTAGTCCGGCACTCATCCGGCGCAACCGGCTCCATCGCGGCAATGGCCGAGACCGGCTACAAGGTGGCGACGGGCGCGCGGCGTGCTCGTGAGCAGGCTGCGATCGAGGGTATACGGGTACCGCCCCACTCCGTGGAGGCGGAACAGGCGGTGCTGGGCGGCCTGATGCTCGATAACCGGGCATTCGACGCCATCGCCGATCGTCTGTCCGCGGAAGACTTCTATCGCCGCGATCATCAGCTCATTTACGAAGGCATCGCCGAACTCGCCGCCCGGGGCGAGCCCTACGACGCCGTCACCTTGTCGGACTGGCTCGAGCGCAAGGGCCTGGGCGAGGAGGCGGGCGGACTGGCCTATCTTGCCAGCCTGGTACGCGATACACCCAGTGCGGCGAACGTACGTGCCTACGCCGACGCGGTCCGGGAACGCTCCACGCTGCGTCAGCTGATTCATATCGGCGGGGAAATAGCCGCCAGCGCCTACGATCCGGAAGGCCGCGAGGCCGGTGAAATTCTCGACGAGGCCGAGCGGCGTGTATTTCAGATCGCCGAGAACCGCAACAAGGCCGGCTCGGGTTTCGTGGCGCTGCGCGATGATTTGGGCGCGCTGATCGATCGTCTCGACAGCTTGAATGCCGCCAGCGGTGCGCTCACCGGAGTGAGCACCGGCTTCAACAGGTTGGATGAAATGACCTCCGGGCTGCAGCGCGGCGACCTGGTGGTGATCGCCGGCCGGCCGTCCATGGGCAAGACCAGCTTCGCCCTGAATATCGCCGAGAATGCGGCGTTCGGCCCGCCGCGGGCGAAGGTCGGCGTGTTCAGCATGGAAATGTCGCGCGAGCAGCTGGCGTTTCGCATGATTTCATCGCTGGGCAGGGTGGATCAAAGTCATCTGCGCACCGGCCAGTTCGGTGACGACGAGTGGTCGCGCATCAACACGGCGATCCAGATGATGAAAACCTCGTCGATCTATATCGACGACACCGGCGCGCTGACGCCCACCGAGGTGCGCGCGCGCGCGCGGCGCCTGAAGCGCGAACACGGCCTGGACCTGATCGTACTGGATTACCTGCAGTTGATGCAGGTGGCGGGCACGCGCGAAAATCGCGCCACCGAGATTTCCGAAATCTCGCGTTCCCTGAAGGCGCTGGCCAAGGAGCTGTCGATTCCCGTGATCGCGCTGTCGCAGCTCAACCGCAGCGTCGAGCAGCGCACCGACAAGCGGCCCGTCATGTCGGACCTTCGCGAAAGTGGCGCGATCGAGCAGGATGCGGATGTGATCATGATGATCTATCGCGATGAAGTGTACGATGCCAATACCACGCGCAAGGGCATTGCCGACATCATCATCACCAAGCAGCGCAACGGTCCGATCGGCGATGTGCAGCTGACCTTCCTGGGCAAATACACCAAGTTCGAGAACTACGCGCCCGAAACCGCCTATGGCGATGCGCCGTTCGGCTGATCGTTCCGGCTTTCCGGCGGTAACGATCGACGCGACGGCGCTGCGCGACAACCTGGCCGTCGTGCGTCGCCTGGCGCCGCGCTCGCGCATCGTGGCGGTGGTCAAGGCCAACGCTTACGGACATGGGCTGGTGCCGGTCGCCCGGGTGTTCGCCGGGGCCGATCCTCACGGCGCCGGCGATGAAGCCGGCCAGGGCGTCGGTCATGAAGTCGACCCTGGAGTCGGGCAGGGCGTCGACCGGAGTGCCGGCCAAGGTGCCGGCCGGGGTGTGACCCAGGATGTTACGTTGGGAGTCGCGCGGCTGGAAGAGGCGCTGGCGCTGCGCGAGGCCGGCATCGCGGCGCCCATCCTGCTGCTCGAAGGCGTGTTCTCGGCCGCACAGCTGCAATGCGCCGCACGGCATCGTGTCGAGATCGTGGTGCATTCCGGCGAACAGATCCACATGCTGGAGCAATTCACCGGCGCATATCGTTTCACGGCGTGGCTGAAACTCGATACCGGCATGAATCGCCTGGGTTTCAGGGTCGGGGAGTTGGCGGCGGCGCGCACGCGGTTGAGCGGTTGCGCTGCCGTGGCGGGCATGCGTCTGATGACTCACCTGGCGTGCGCCGATGAACCGGACAGCGCGCTCACGCGCGCGCAGATCGAGACCTTCGGCGCCGTTGTCGATGCACTGGGAGGCGATGCGCTGGGACTCGATGAGCCGGGAGCCGGGGCACCTGGGGCCGGCGCATCGAGACTGGAGCGCAGCATCGCCAACTCGGCCGGATTGATCGCCTGGCCGCAGACCCGGCTGGAGTGGGTGCGCCCGGGGTTGATGCTCTACGGTCTTTCACCGCTCGCCGGACGCAGCGCCGCCACCCTGGGACTGCGGCCGGCGATGACGCTGTCCACCCGGCTGATCGCCCTGCATCGGCTGGCGGCCGGCGAAACCGTCGGATACGGAGCGATCTGGCGGGCGCCGCAGCCGGTGTCGATCGGCATCGCCGCGATCGGCTACGGCGACGGCTATCCCCGCGGCATGCGCAATGGCGCGCCGGTGCGGGTCGATGGTCACGAGGCCAGGATCGTGGGCCGCGTTTCCATGGACATGTGCGCGATCGATGTCACGAGTGTGCCGGGGGTGCACATCGGCAGCGCCGTCACGTTGTGGGGCGAAGGTTTGCCGGCGGAGCAGGTCGCTCCCCATGCGGATACGATCACCTACGAGCTGGTGTGCCGGATCACCGAACGCGTGAAGCGGCAGTGGCAGGGGATATGACAAAGAGTGAGTCGATCCGCGATCTTGTCCGTCGCGAGCAGGAGCGCGCTGCCGAGGCTGAGGTCATCCGGCAAGCGCTGATCGAAGGGGAACGGAGCGGGGCGCCGCGGCACTTCGATTCCGCCGCCTTTATGCGGCGCAAGACCAAGCGGTATCGCGGCTGAAGCATGGCTGAATTTCGCCTCGGCCCGGCCGTCCGGGACGGGTCTCAGGCCTCGAAGAAACCCATCTTGACGCCGGCCAGCAGGATCACATCGTTGTCCTGGAGCTTGCGCGCCTGTTCGCCGATCGTGACGCCGTTGACCTGGGGATAGTCCTTGGGTTTGCCGCTGTCGACATGCACGATGAAAAACCCGTCGGCGCGCCGCGTGATCGCGGCGACCTGCACGCCGGGACGTCCCAGGGTGGTCAGTGCCTTGTTGAGCTCCAACTCGCGGCCGGCGAAGGCGCCGCTGAGCACCTGGAGCTTCGCCTTGGCCAGCGCCACCGGGGGTTCCGTTCCGGCATGCGAAGGCACGGCGGCCGATGAGCGGGCCGGCGCCGGACCGGAGGTTGCGCCGAAGCTCGAGGCCTTGTGTGCCGCGGCGGCGGCCACGGCCGAGCCCGGCGTGATCACCATGGTTTTTTCGAATTCGTCCGGCTCGTTCTCGCTACTGTCGGTGTCGATGAAGCGCAACTGGTGATGGCCGACGGTCACGACGTCGCCATGCTGCAGGGCATGCTTCTTGATGAGCTTGCCGTTGACATAGGTACCGTTGGTGCTGTTGAGGTCTTCCAGGAACGAGTCGTTGAGGATATTGATCACCAGAGAATGGTGGCCGCTCACTGCCGGATTATCGATACGGATATCGTTATCCGGCAGCCGGCCCACCGTGTAGCGTTCCTTGTTCATGTTGTATTCGGCCAGTACCTGACTGTCCAGGCTCAGAATCAACCGTGCCATGTCTCGTCCCCACTACTCGGATTCGATTGCCAAATCACCGCCGGCCGGCCAGCCGCGGCTGGACCCGGATGATCACGAACGGCCCGCGGAGTACCCCTGAGGTCCACTAGCCGAACCATCGCAAGATTCTGTCAACCACGCCATTCCGTGCTGCGAACGAGTCGACAACTTGGGCAAGAATGATCGAGACATTATCCCGACCGCCATTATCGTTCGATAATTGAATCAATTGCTTGGCGGCGATTTCAAGATTGGTGCCGAAGGTGCTCATGGTCAAGTGGATATCCTCGTCCTCCACCATGTCGGGCAGCCCGTCCGAACACAGGACGAAAAAATCGCCTTTCTGCACCCCTAGCTCGTGCACCTCGACATCGACGGTCGGCTCCACGCCCAGCGCCCGGGTCACGTAGTTCTTGTTGGTGGCGCGCTGGGCCTCGGCCTGGGAATAGAAGCCGCGGTCGACCAGTTCCTGGAGCAGGGAGTGATCCAGGGTCATCCGCTCGAAGCGGTTGGCGCGCAGACGGTACAGGCGCGAGTCGCCGACGTGTGCGGTGGCCACCTTGTTGTCGTAGAACAGACAAGCAACGATCGTGGTCCCCATGCCCTCGCATTGCGGCTGGGTTCGGGCGGTCTGGTAGATGATCTTATTGGCGCGCACGATCGCGTCGCGCAATACGATGGCGCAGCGCGCCAGTCCCGTCTCGGGATCGGCGCTGTTCATGTCCTGGTGCTCCATGGCTTCCTTGACCAGGCTCATGACGGTTTTCACCGCGATGCCGCTGGCGACTTCCCCGGCGTTGTAGCCGCCCATGCCGTCGGCGAGTACGAACAGACCGATGTCGGCATCCACGCCGATGGTGTCTTCGTTGTGATCGCGGACGCGCCCGACGTCGCTCAAGCCGACCGAGCGGATCTTGCCCCTCATGACCGACATGGACAGCCTCCCTGGCGAGCGGTGAGGCCGGGCGGCATACCCCTCCTGGTGCGGTATAGGGTGCGACGCCCTTTCATGGGATGAGCCATTCGTGCTTCGGCTCGTGTTGCGGCGCCATTGCGCCGGCGCATTCGCGCAAGGCGGCGCCGAACTCGGCGCAGTTCACATAGCGATCATCCGCGGACTTGGCCAGTACCCGGGCAAAGATCGAATCGATGCACTCCGGCAATTCCGGTTGCAGTACCCGTATCGGCGCATGCGGCTCGGTCGCGATCTTGTGCATCAGGCGCGGCATGGAATCGGCGCGAAACGGCAGCTGTCCGCACAGCAGCTGGTACAGGCTGATACCCAGCGAGAACTGATCCGAACGTCCATCGATGCTGCGGCCTTCCAGTTGTTCCGGTGACATGAATGACGGGGTGCCCAGGACGATTCCGGTTTTGGTTCTGCTGACATCGGCCAGGCGTGCAATGCCGAAGTCGGTGATCTTCAATTCGTCGGTATCCGCATCGAACATTATATTAGCGGGTTTGATATCGCGGTGAATGACGTTCTGGCGGTGCGCATAGTGCAGTGCATCGGCAACCCTGGCGGCCAGTTGCATGACGCGCCGGGCGGGCAGCAGCTGCGCCGGCGCGGTGAAATGGCTCAGGTGCTGTCCGCGCAGGTATTCCATGGCGATGTAGGCGAGACCCTGATCCTCGCCGGCATCGTATACCGTGACGATGGCCGGATGATTCAGGCGGCCAGCCATTTCCGCTTCACGGAAAAAGCGGGCGCGAGCCTCCTCCAGATCATCCTCGGCGAACTCTTCGGCCAGCGGAATCGCCTTGATGGCGACCACCCGGTTGATGTGCGGGTCGCGCCCCAGGTAGACGGTGCCCATGGCGCCTTTGCCGAGCTCGCGTTCGATCTGGTACCGGCCCAGGGTACGCCCGCCGGAGCCGAGTGCATAGCGGTCGAACGGCGCCAGACTGTCTTCCGGCTCGTCCAGTGCGGGAATCGTGGTGGCCCAGGAGGAGGCGGCCGAGCCGGGATCGTTGCGGCCGATGCTTGCCGCTTCGCCATTGCCGCGTGTCTTCGAGGCAGCTCGACCGCCATTTTGCGCCAAGGCCGGCAGACCGGCCGGTCCTGGCCGCTCACCGCGCTCGACGTGGGTGCCGAAGTTTCCTGTCGGCCGGGCCAGGGGCTCCTCGCGGACCCGGCTCATGCGGTTCTTCAAGTCCCGGTAGTGCGGGTCGCGGCTGGCGATATAGGTATACACGGCAGAGGCTTTCGGGCGCTGCGCGCGCCGCTCGAAATCCAGTCCGAGCTGATACATGAGCTCCATCGTCGGGGCATCCAGCGGATAGCGCCGATAGGTCTCGAATGCCAGGTCGAGTTGCCCCTGGCGCTGGAAGGTCTGGCCCAGAGCGCGCAGGTTTGCCGCGGAATCCACCGCGTCCTTGGCATGGCGGATGTTTGCTCGCCGGAGCAGTTCGCTCACCAGGTAGGCGGCCAGGCCGGCCAGGGCAGCCGTGCAGGCCAGCATGAACTTGGCCCACAACTGTGCCGCGCCGAGCAGCCCCACCTCGGTGAGGGCCAGTACGGCGATCAGCAGGATCGTCGCCAGGGAACCCACGGCGGCGCCCATGGCAGGCAGGGCGAGGGCGGCGAAGGCGACGACCGCGGCCCCGGCGATCCATTCCGCCAGGACGATGGCGCTCGGGCGGGCATACAGGGTGCCGGACAGCAGGCTGGAGACCGTGCCGGCAATGATAAGTACCGGCGAGGAGGCCAGATTTTCATCGGTTCCGGCATACGGTGCGATATCCATCGGCAGGCGTTTGCTGGTGATGCCGATCAGCACGATCTTGTCACGCAGTTGCTCGGCCGGCACCTCGCCGGCCAGAACCTGCCAGTAGGGATACTGGCTGATCGCTCGTGAGCCGCTCTCGGGGAAGCGATGCGGGCGCAGCCGCAGGCCCGCCTCCAGGGGAACGTCGTGGCGGGCCAGTTGCAGCGTGTCGTCCACGAAACGCATCTCGTTTGGCGCCAGCCCCGTGGCGCGTGCCGCGATCGCAACGGCCAGCGAAGGCAGCAATACACTGCTGACGCGCGCCGCGGCCAGATCGGTGCGTACCTTGCCGTCGGCGTCCGCCGGCAAGTATCCGTGACCCACCGCGCCGGCGGCATTGGTGAAGATTGCTCCCGGCGCGCGCACGATCGCCGCGGCGGGAGCGGCTCGCGTCGGTGCGCTGCCGGCTTCCGGGAAGAAGCGTGTCGACAGATCGACGGGCTGGGTGCTGGGCTCGCCCACGCGCAATTCCACCGGCAGCACGACATTGCCGTGGGCGCCGATGAGCTTGGCCAGATGTGTATCGGGGTCGCGCCCGCGGCTGGGAGCGCCCAGCAGGCGGCGCAGTTGACGCGCCTGGTCGGAGGCCCCCAGATTGGAGGATTCCAGCAAGGCGAGCGCCGCGCGCAGACGTTCAGTCTCGCTGGTGCGCCAGGCATCGTCTATCGGCATGGTGAAGGCGACAACGCGGGCGTGTGCGCCGCGCAAGTGCTCCAGCAAGTCGGCGTGGACATCACGCGGCCAGGGCCACTCGCCCAGCGCCTCCAGGCTGGCATCGTCGATCGCGACGATGGCCACGTCCTGGGCTGGCTGGGTAGCCATCGTGGCCATCACCCGGTCGTACAGCCCGGTCTCCACCGACTCGCCGAGGGAGGGGAAGGCAATACGGCCGAAGGCGATGACCAGGGCTGCCGCCAAACCTCCGGGAATCCACGAAAAGCGCGCCAGTTTTACCGCCACGGCCGTACCGATATGTTAAGTCGGCGCGAGTATAGACGAACGTTCGGCCGTGAAATTGCAGCCGGCGTCACAGCTCGGAGTATCGCCTGCTTCCGACTTGCGATGGTTGCCGGATGCGTACACATAATGGCCGATGGCTGCCAAAACCAAATCCCGTGAAGTCTTCGTTTGCGATCAGTGCGGCAACGAAAGCCTGCAGTGGCAGGGGCTATGTCCCGCCTGCGGCGCGGGCGATGCTCTCAAGCGGGTCACGGTGGCGCGCGCCGCGCCGCCGCACCGGGCGCTGACGGCCGGCAGCGGGGAGCCGCGCCTGCTGTCGCAAGTCGCCGAACAGGATGAACCGCGCATTCCCACCGGGCTGGCCGAGCTCGACCGGGTGCTGGGGGGCGGACTGGTGCTGGGGTCGGTGACCTTGCTGGGCGGGGATCCGGGCATCGGCAAATCGACTCTGCTGCTGCAGGCCGGCGATACGCTCAGCCGCGCCACCCCCACCTTGTATGTCACGGGCGAGGAATCGCTGCGCCAGGTCAGTCTGCGGGCGCGGCGCCTGGAGGTTTCCGGGGAGCGTCTGCAGTTGCTGGCGGAAACCTCCGTGGAAACACTCCTGGAACAGGCGGTGCAGTCGGGCGCGCGCGTGCTGGTGATCGACTCGATTCAGACCATGTTCGCCGCCAACGTGGAGTCCTCGCCGGGCTCGGCCTCGCAGGTGCGCGAATCGGCGGCGGCGCTGGTGCGCTTCGCCAAAGCTTCCGGAGTGTCGGTGCTGATCATCGGCCATGTCACCAAGGAAGGAATCATCGCCGGTCCGCGCATCCTGGAGCATATGGTGGATACCGTGCTGTATTTCGAAAGTGACGCCGGCAGTCGCTACCGGCTGGTGCGTGCGGTGAAGAACCGCTTCGGCGCCGCCAACGAAGTCGGCGTGTTCGCCATGACCGAGCAGGGTCTGAAGGAAGTCAAGAATCCTTCCGCGATCTTCCTGTCGCAGCATGCGCAGCCGGTGGCGGGCAGTTCGGTCATGGTGGCGCGTGAAGGCAGCCGCCCCATGCTGATCGAGGTGCAGGCCCTCACGGATGAATCCCAGGGCATGAATCCGCGCCGCGTCGCCGTCGGTCTGGAAGCCAATCGGCTGGCGTTGCTGCTGGCGGTCCTGCATCGCCATGGCGGCATTTCCACAGCCGGGCGCGATGTGTTCCTGAACGTGGTGGGCGGCGTGCGTATTTCGGAAACGGCCGCCGATCTGCCGGCGGTGCTGGCCACCGTGTCCAGCGCGCGCGATAAACCTTTGGCAGGCCGTATCGTGTGTTTCGGCGAACTCGGTCTGGCGGGGGAAGTACGGCCGGTGCCCTACGGCGAGGAGCGCCTGCGCGAGGCGGCCAAGCATGGTTTCGAGCGGGCGATCGTGCCGGTCGCGAATGTCCCGCGCCGGCCGATCGAGGGCCTGGAGATCATCGGCGTGGAGCGCCTGACGGAAGCGCTGCACGGCGCATTCTGAAGTACAGGCGCACTTGGAAGCTGTTGCGCTGAATAGTGTGTGGAGATTGCTAAGAAGGTTGCGCAAGCTCGTTGACAGGCTTGATCGCGCTGATTGTCTTGCTGGCTAGCTCGATCCACTCGTTGCTGCCTTCATCCACACTAATCAACAAACGCCCCGGTTGCCTGACGGTAAGCGGCACAGCTGCAAATATGAGGACGCCATCGCTCATACCGGTAGGAGGCGCGTCGAACTTGGTTTCTACAAGTATTGGCTCGGCGTCCTCGTCCTGATCCGCGACTTCAATCTTGAACTTTGCAATTCCAGGGCGGGCATTCTTACGGGCGCGTCCTTGTAGCCAGAAGCTCAAGCGCAGATTCACCGGAAAGGCTGATACCAATATATCGCCAACATAGACGCCTATCAGAATCGCCTTTCCGTTATCCTCGCGACGAATATCATCACATACAAGAACTTCCCTGATTTCCAGGGGAATGCTCATCCGAGCTGCACCATCTTCCAGTTTCCGCCGTTGCTTTGTGCATCTTCGCCAGTGATCTTTGGGCTATTTCCCCAAGCAAACATTACTCTTGTTGGTGACTCGCGTAATTCCAAAGGCTCGATGCGGTGATCCAATTCGCTATTCATTGCCAAAAGAAGATCGCTGACGGTATCGAGCGTCCAATTACCAGGCCCGGAGAGCCAGCGCGTTATCTGCGCTGGATCTTTCCCCAGGCTCACGGCGAGATCTTTTTTCGTCAATCCTTCTTTCTCGGCTTTTTCGGCGAAGAAGGCCACGAGGGATTGAAACAGACGATTCTTGCATCGCTGTCTGAAGTAAAAGATTTCGCGCTCGCTCAGCGCACGTTTACCTGAAATATTTTCCATCGATCGCTCCTGTAACGAGATTCCTGGCGTCTGTATCCCGCATCGGATCGTAGGCTGGGAATAGGTGGCGCCAAGTTGTCTGCGCCACTTGCTTGACGTACTTCCACTGCGGTGTATTCCAACCCGGTAACTCATCTCTGGATGCAAAGTTGGTCGCCACAAAAACATCTTTAGCCGCGAACAGTCCTAGTGTTCTAATGCCCGGATCTGGCCGGATGATACGTATCTCCCAGACAGACTCTCTGATGGGGCTCAGCAAAAAAGATACTTGGGATCTAAGGTTCGGCTCGTCACGAACTCTCCCAGGTCGGCTTCCATTTGCGCATAACGCTCAATCTCTGCCGAGTCGGTTCTGTGCTTATTGATCGCGTCGAACACCTCCGCAGTCAGGTACATGAACCGCAACCTCGGCGCTCTTTTCGCTGACGGCACCAGTTGAAAGAGACGTCCTTCCTGCACCCTCCAAAATATGCTCTGAAAAATTGACATTAAAGTCAATCAGGTAATGATGAACGAGTGATGTGGTTCATACGGCCGGTACGGGTTCGTCCCGTCTCGATTGATCGTAAATAGTTTATCCCTGAATTACCCTCGAGAGTTGCCATGCCCTATGCTGACCGATCCAGTCGATATCTTGCGGCGGACTCCAAGGCGCCGGTCGCGGCCGTTCCTCAGCTACGTTAGACTGTCAGGCTATGCTGCAAAAGATTCGCGAAAAAATAACCGGGCTGGTGGCGTTCCTTTTCATCGGCCTGATCGCCGTGGTGTTCGTGTTCTGGGGTGTCGATTTCGGCGCCGGCGTGCAAAGCTATGCCGCCAAGGTCGATGGCGAGACGATTTCCGCGGACCTGGTGCGCCGGGCCTGGCAGCAGCGCCAGTCGCAGCTGCGGCAGGTGTTGCACGATGAGATTCCGGAGGAACTGCTGAAATCGCAGCAAGCCGCGCTGCTGGAACAGTTCATCCAGCAGAGCTTGCTGACGCAGCGCGCGCGGCAGTTCGGCTATCGCGTCAGCGACCAGGCGCTGGTCGAGCGTCTCAAGCAGGTGCCGGCCTTCCAGGTCGATGGCGAGTTTTCCAAGGACCGCTATCTGGCGCTGCTACGCTCCAGCGGTATGCATGAAACCCAGTTCGAAGCCGATCTGCAGTCGGAACTGCTCATCACCCAGTTGCAGGAGGGGATCGTCGAATCCTCGTTCGTGACACCGCAGGAATTGGACCGGCGCTATGCGCTCGAACAGCAGGCCCGCGAGGTGACCTATGCCCTGATTCCGGCCAGCGGATTCGCGCGCCAGGTCGAGATCGACGATGCACAGGTCGAGCGCTGGTATCAAGAGCATTCCGCCGATTATCTGCTGCCTGAAATGGTCGATCTGCAGTATCTGGAACTGACGCGCGCGCGGGCCGAGCAGGCCGTGGAGGTGACCGAGCAGGCTCTGCGCGAGTACTACCAGCAGGTCAAGGATCGCTACGAATCTCCCGAACAGCGTCATGGCCGGCATATCCTGATCACGGTCGATGACGGCGTGAGCGACGCGCAGGCGCGCGACAAGGCGCAGGAGCTCACCGCGCAGATCAAGAACGGCGCCGACTTCGCCGCCTTGGCCAAGGCGTATTCCAAGGATCCCGGCTCGGCGCAGCAAGGCGGCGATCTGGGCTGGGCACAGCGCGGCATGTTCGTGGGTCCGTTCGAGGATGCCTTGTTCGGCATGAGCGAAGGTGAAACCCGCGGTCCGATCAAGACGCAATTCGGCTATCACGTGCTGCAGCTCGAAGGCATCCGCCCCGGCAGCCTGCGCAGTTTCGAGGACGCTCGCGCGGAGGTCGAGGACGAGTATCGTAAGGAGCGTGCCCAGACGATTTTTTACGATGAGACCCAGAAGCTGGGTGACGAGGCGTTCGCCAGCCTGACCGAATTGGACTCGGTGGCGCAGTCGCTGGATCTGCCGTTGCAAACGCTCGAGGGCTTTACCCGTGAAGGCGGCGGCGAGTTCGACGCCAATCGTGACGTCATCGCGGCGGCATTCAGCGAGGAGGTGCTGGATCGCCGCGAAAACAGTCCGCTCATCACGATCGGCGAAGACCGTGCCCTGGTGTTGCGTGTGACCGGCCATACGCCGGCCACTCCGCGTCCGCTGGCACAGGTACAGGAGCAGATCCGTGCCACATTGAAGACTCAGCGCATGCGCGAACTGGCCAAGCAGCAGGGTGAGGATGCCGCGGGGCGTCTGCATCAGGGCGAGTCATGGGCGCAGGTCACCCATGCGCTGGGTGTCGATGCGATCGCCGCGCGTTTCGTGACGCGCGATGACAAGGTGATCCCGGGCGCGGTGCTCGCTGCCGCCTTCGCCGTGCCGACGGCACAGATCGGTACCGACAAGCCCTATATCGCCGGTGTGACCACCGATGAGGGTAACTATGCCGTGTATGCCGTCAGCCAGGCGCGTGCCGGCGACCCTGCCGCGGAATCCGAGCAGGAGCGCAGGGACCGCCGCCGGCGCGCCGAACGCCGGAACGGCAACCAGGAATTTTCCGCCTACCTGGCGCAGGCCGAGCGCCGCGCCAAGATCGTGCGCAACGACACGCTGTTCGACTGATGAGCCGGGAGATCCCCCTTCGGCTTGCCGGAAGAGGGTTGCTGCGAATGACAGGAGTGACGGGACTGCCTGAGGCGTGAGGAAAGCGTCGATGGCGTCCGCCGCCAGGCTCAGGACTCCGCCCCGACCGTCATGCCGACCGTGCTGTAGCCGTTGTCCACGTAGACGATCTCGCCGGTGATGCCGGAGGCGAGATCCGAGCACAGGAACGCGGCGGCATTGCCCACATCCTCGATGGTGACATTGCGCCGCAAGGGAGCCACCGCGGCCACATGGCCCAGGATTTTGCGAAATCCGCCGATGCCCGCAGCCGCCAGGGTGCGGATCGGGCCGGCCGAAATACCATTGATCCGGATTCCTCGCGGACCCAGATCGGAGGCCAGGAAACGCACGTTGGCTTCCAGGCTCGCCTTGGCCAGACCCATTACGTTGTAGCCCGGCAGGGAGCGCATCGCGCCGAGATAGCTCAAGGTCACCAAGGCGCCTTGGCGTCCCGCCATCAAGGGTTCGGCGGCCCTGGCGATCGCGGTCAGGCTGTAGCTGGAGATGTCATGCGCGATGCGAAAGTTCTCGCGTGTGGTGGACTCCATGAAGCCGCCGTGCAGCGCGTCCGAGGGTGCGAACGCCACGGCATGCACGACGATGTCCAGGCCGTCCCATATGCCGCGTAACTTGTCGAAGGCGCCGGCGATGCTCTCATCGCTGCCCACGTCCATCCCGAAGACCGCGCTCGAGCCGAACTCCTGGCCCAGGCGCTCGACCCGGTCCTTGAAACGTTCCTGGTAGCTGAACGCCAGTTCAGCGCCTTCGCGACGCATCGCCGCGGCGATGCCGTAGGCGATGGAGCGCTCCGAGGCCAGGCCAATGATCAGGGCGCGCTTACCGGCAAGAAATCCCATGAACTGCTCCGTATGGATGTGATGATGGACGCCGGATGGATTGTAATACAGCGCCGCTAGATTCCCGCGCGGCGACGCTCGTCGATGTACATCACCAGGCGCTGGCCTGGCATGATGATGCTGTCCGAGTGCAGCGAATTCCAGTTCATCAGGTCGCTCAGGCGGATCCGGAATTGATCGGCGATGCGCGACAGGTTGTCGCCGCGCCGTACCACGTAGGTCGTGGAGCGCGTCTCGCCGCCGGCGCTGAGCGCAGCCATGCGGGTAGTGCCCGGAATCGAAATGACTTGGCCGACCGATAGCGTGCCGTGGGTGGGCAGACCGTTGCTGCGGGCGAGATGGTCCATGTTCACGCCATGCCGGCGGGCAATGCTCCACAAGGTGTCACCCGGCTGCACGATATGCCTGCCGCCCTTGCCGCCGGCTCGGGGCGATGATTCGGCAGCCAGTGCTGCGGCGTGGATGGCGGCGGCAGGCGCTGCGCCACCGCCGGTGCGTGCAC
The DNA here is from genome assembly GCF_001579945.1 of Steroidobacter denitrificans. NCBI lineage: Bacteria > Pseudomonadati > Pseudomonadota > Gammaproteobacteria > Steroidobacterales > Steroidobacteraceae > Steroidobacter > Steroidobacter denitrificans. The sequence goes on from NZ_CP011971.1 coordinate 1,066,635, forward strand.
CAGGTGCGGCGGTCACCAGCAGGTCCTGCCCGGGGTGGATGAGGGTGCCGTGCAACTTGTTGCCGGCGCGCAGGGCGGCGACCGTGACGCCGTAACGGTTGGCGATCGCGCCCAGGGTATCGCCGGCACGTACCCGATGATAGACGACGCGTACCCGCTCGCCGGGCGGCAGCGCGGCGATGCCTCGGACGAAGCGGTCATGCCGGTCGACCGGCACCAGCAAATGGTGCGGACCTTCCGGATCGGTCACCCAGTGGTTGAAGGCGGGGTTCAGCGCCAGCAGTTCCTCTTTCGACAGCTCGGCCAGTTCGGCCGCCACCTGCAGGTCGATCTGGCCGCCGACTTCGACTTTGACGAAATAAGGCTGGTTGGCGATGCTGGAGAACGCCAGGCCATGGGCGGCCGGATCGGCGACGATGCGGCGCATCGCCAGCAGCTTGGGCACATAGGCGCGGGTTTCGCGCGGCAGCTGCAGATGAAAGAAATCCGTGGGCTTGCCGGCCGCGAGATTGCGCTTGATCGCGCGCGCCACGTTGGCCTCCCCGGTGTTGTAGGCGGCGACCGCCAGCAGCCAGTCGCCTTCGAACATCTTGGCCAGGGCTTCCAGATAGTCCAGAGCCGCCGTGGTGGCGGCGAGCACATCGCGCCGGCCGTCGTAGTACCAGTTCTGCTTCAGGCCGTAACGCAGCCCGGTGGCGGGAATGAACTGCCACAGTCCCGAGGCACGTGCCCGCGAGTAGGCGACCGGGTTGAATGCGCTTTCCACCACCGGCAGCAAGGCCAGCTCCGAGGGCATGCCGCGCGCTTCGATCTCGGTGACGATGTGATGCAGATAGCGCTCGCCGCGCTTGAAGGTGCGGTCCAGGTAGGCGGGGTGGCGGGCGAACCAGTCGACTTCATACTGTACCGCGGCCTGATCCACATCCGTCAGGCTGAAGCCGGCGCGAATCCGTTCGAACAGGTCATCGGGCGCCTGGCCGGCGGCGCCTTCGCCGAGTTCGCTCACCAGCGGGCGCTGCGATTCGGTGCGGGCATCCAGCACTTCGATGGCGTCCTCGATCTGCTCGGGGCCCAGGGTGCCGATGGACGCTTCATCCAATTTCGTCGGGTCGAACTCGATGGCCTGGAAATCATCATTCGCCGTATGCTGCGCCAGATGCCCGCAGCCTCCCAGCACCAGCGCCAGAGTCAGGGCGAGCAGCCGCGCGCCGATTCCGCGGCCGCCGGTTCGAGCGCCGCGTGGCCGGCGGCCGGTGGATCCGGAGCCGGAGAGTCGGAAATGCAGTGCGGCTAGTGGGGGGTGCGCGATGGACCATCGGCGTTGCGCCTCGATCATTGGACCTCTCTTCTTTTCACGCACGCCGCGCGCACGCTGTCATGCTTTGAGTTTGCAGATCCAGCGCCGAGAGGAATCCATTTCGATCCCACGGGATCGAAATGGATTCGCATCGGTCGCTCAGACCCCGGTAGCAGCTGCCGGAACGAACCCGGTTCAGGCACGAAAACCATCTTTCCAGCGGCGCAGCACCGCGAATACGTCCGTCGGACTATGTAGCGCGTGGCCTGCCCGGCGTTCCGCGGCCTGTTTCACAGTCCGCCGGTCACAGCGCAGGAACGGATTCACATTCCGTTCCCGCCCCAGTACCGAGGGTACCGTCGGCTCATCCCACGCTCGCCGCCGGCGGCATTCGTCGAGATAGTCGGCCACATCGGCATTGCCGGGTTCCACCACCCTGGCAAATGCCAGATTGCCGAGAGTGTATTCATGTGCGCAGTACACCAAGGTGTCGGGCGGCAATGACGCCAGCTTCGCCAGGGATGTGACCATTTGTTGTGGCGTACCCTCGAACAGCCGTCCGCAGCCGGCGACGAACAAGGTATCGCCGCAAAACAGCGCGCCATGCCCCACATAAGCGATGTGTCCGGCCGTATGGCCGGGTACATCCAGTACTTGAAACGACAGCCCCAGCTCGTCCAGCCGCACCTCGTCGCCTTCGCGCAGCGGCCGGGGCTGTCCCGGTATGGTCTCGCCCGCCGGACCGAACACCGGTACCGGGTGGTGCCGCAGCAACTCGGTCACGCCGCCGACATGATCACGGTGATGATGCGTGATCAGCACGGCCGCCAGGCGCAATCCGCGGGCCGCGAGCAGCGCCTCGACCGGGCCGGCATCGCCCGGATCGACAGCCACCACCTGGCTGGTATCCCGCGGCGCATGGATCAGCCAGATGTAGTTGTCGGAAAAAGCCCGAACCGGGGTGACCTGCAGCATCGATTTTCCCGGCCCGGATTTTCCAGTCTGGATTTTCCAGTCTGGGGCAGGTGCCGAAAGTACGGCGCCAAAAAACTGGCGGTATTAAACCCGTCATGCTCCGCGCGGGCAAGTGTCACGGTTTGCGGGAATTTTTTCGACCGGCCATCCCTGGTCTACCAGGAAGATCAAAGTGCGACCTCGCGCGGCAGGCTGCGGTCGCGCTCGAATTCGATGTCGTCCCGGCCCTGTGCGGCCTATCCGGGCTACGCACTCACTTGCGCCCGTAGGTTGCGTCGTGATCGGGCGGAATGGACAGCAGGCGGATGAAAGCGCCGTCGCGGTAGGCCACTGCTCGGCGAGCCTGGGTGATACGGAGGCTGTAGAGTGCGTTGATACTGGAGGGCGGCTTGACGCTGGCAATTTTCTCCCAGCGCAGTCCCTTGTCGCAATAAACCTGATTCCAGGTGAGCTGGTGCAGCTTGGCCAGCGTATCCAGCGCCGCGTGGCGTTCGGCCTTTTGCAGACCGAGCAGGTCGCGCTGAAAAACGGGGTTGTTCAGGTCCAGCCGTACCGTGGCGTCGCGCTCAGCCTTGCTCATCGCGCAGATGCTTCAATAAGCTGTCGGTGGCTTCGTCGCTGGCGGGATGGGTTTGTGCCCAGTGCAGTGCCTCACGCAGGTCGGCAGCGGCCACCTCGCCGTGCAGCCAGCGTTCGTTGTCGGGTACCACGGTGGCGGTACGCACCAGCCATACGCCGGGCTCGTGTTCTTCCACCAGCACCTGGCGTCCGGCATATTGCTTGCCCAGGGAAATCTGTCCGTTGGCACCAATGAGCTTTACTATGGGAGGGGATGAGGGTGTGGACACCAGCGTCTCCTGCTAATACTAAAATAGGAAGGCACTATAGCACGAAATAAAAAAGATGACTGGCGGAAGGTGGATTTTGGTTATCACCACGACCCGACGCGGGTCACACGCAACACCAAGGACTTCGTAGACCTGAACCTGCGTTTGATCGATCCCTGGGAGAGCTGATCGCGCGAGCTTTCCCTCATACCCTGCCTGTACAGAAACGTTCTCCCTTCGCTGCGCGGCCCGTGGGGCGTTCCGGCGCGCTATCCTTGTACGCATGCCGCCCGCATCCTCCTTTCAGCCACCGCCGAAACCTGCACCGGATCTGCACGCCTGGCTACGCACGCCACTGGGGCAACGGGTCTATGCGCTGGAGCGCCGGCTGGCCGCTGAAGCGCTGGCGCAGGTGTTCGGCTGGCAGATGCTGCAGATCGGCGTGTGGGGAGATGAGGATGGACTCATCGGCGAGGGCCGTACGCAGCGTCGCTGTATGCTCGCCTGGCATGGTGCGCACGCGAGCGATGCCCCTGCCTTGATCCGCTCACGTACCGATGCCCTGGCGATCGCCTCGGATAGCGTGGATGCCGTCATGTTGCCGCACACGCTCGAGTATGAGCCCGAGCCCCATGAAATCCTGCGCGAGGTCGAGCGCATCCTTTCGGGAGAGGGTCATTTGATCGTGTTCGGCTTTCGGCCTCTGTCGCTGTGGGGCATGCGCCATGGGTTCGCGAAACAAGGCTTTCCGCCTGGACTGGAGCGTATGATTTCCGAAGGGCGGTTGCGCGACTGGCTGAAGCTGCTGGGCTTCGAGGTCGTCGATGCCCGCCGCTACCTGTTCACGCGCCCCTGGGGTACAACGCCGCCCGCCCCGCACAGCGTCTTCGAGCGCATCGGTCCGCAAATATGGCCGGCATTTGCCGGCGGCTATATGGTCAAGGCACGCAAGCGCGTCTATGCATTGACGCCGATCCGGCCTCGCTGGCGCCTGCGCCCCAAGGTGGTCGGCGGTCTGATCGAACCCACCACGCACGGCTGATGCGGGCTGAGCGGCCTGAATTGAGCTGCAGCGGATTGAATCGGGTTGAACCGGGCCGTATCCGAGCCGGCGAAGGAACGGGCGAAGGAGCGAAGGTGACAAGAATGAATGGCAGAAGGATGCAACGGTGACGGTAGACGTCGTGATCTATACCGACGGCGCCTGCCGCGGCAATCCCGGGCCGGGGGGCTGGGGTGTGCTGCTACAGGCCGGCGCACACATAAAGGAGTTGAGCGGTGCGGAGCCGCAGACCACCAACAATCGCATGGAGCTGACCGCGGCGATCGAGGCGCTGGCGGCGTTGAAGCGGCCCTGTTCGATCGTGCTGTACACCGACTCGCAGTATGTACGCAAGGGTATCACCGAGTGGCTGGCGCAATGGAAGGCGCGCAACTGGCGCACCGCCGATCGCAAGCCGGTGAAGAACATCGATTTATGGCAGGCGTTGGAACACCAGATCGAACGCCATCGTATCGAATGGCATTGGGTCAAGGGGCATGCCGGCGTGCCGGGTAACGAACGCGCCGATGCACTGGCAAATCGCGCCATCGACCTGATGCAGCGGCATGCCGCGGCGGGCGGCAACGGTTGAGTTGGGGGATCGAACGGCCTTTCGGGAGCCATCGGCATTCGCCGAAATAGAAATTTGAAGACCCGATGAGTCGGCATAGGTACTCGATTGATAGCATGGGTGCTATCATTACTCCCGATGAGCCCACCCCGGATCGTCCTGGACACCAACGTTCTTGCCTCGGCCTTCACGAGTGGTCGTGGGGCATCGCGGGAAGTTCTGCGGTGCGTCCTGCGAAAAGAGGTGCATGCGCTGATTTCGGTGCCGCTGTTCACGGAATATGAGGACGTACTGGCCCGTCCGCAGGTGCAAAGGCGGTGCAGTCTAAGTTCGCGGGAGCAGCAAGTGCTGTTTGACGCATTCCTGGCCTGCACCGAGCTGGTGGAGGTCTACTACCGCTGGAGGCCGAACCTGCCGGACGAGTCCGACAATCATGTTCTGGAACTGGCCGTAGCGGCCGGAAGTGCAACGATTCTGACGTTCAACGGGAGAGATTTCTCACGTGGCGAACTGCGATTTCCGGATGTTGCCATCCGGTCGCCTGCGCAATGGCTGAAAGAGAATTGAAGGAGAATACATGTCGACTCTCACGATCCGACTGCCCGACACGAAGCACGAGCGGCTGAAGGCATTTGCCCGAACGCGTGGCGTCAGCGTCAATAAGTTGGTCGAGGAGTTGGCCACGATCGCACTTGCCCAAGCGGATGCCGAGAATCGCTATCTGCTGCGAAAGGCTCGCGGCAAGCCAGCGATGGGTCTGCAGCTGCTCGACAAGCTTGATCGGAAGACCAAATAGCCTTGGCAGTGGATGGCATCCGGTCCGGCGTCGATGCCTTTCGGGTTCTATCGATACATGGCGATTAAATCAATTAAATACAATTAAATAGATCCAATTAAATAGATCAGATTTAATTGTTGAATTGTTGGTTGCATCCATAATCAATTAAATGGATCAGATTTAATTGTTGACCGTCGCTCGCGACTGATCCAGTCGGTCCGCCAGCCAGAGCTTGATCAGGGACTGCCGAGTGACGCCCAAGCGGCGCGCTTCGCGGTCTATCGATTGCACCATCCACGCCGGGAAATCTACGTTGACACGCTTCGTTTTGGTGCCGACCCGACGCGCCTTGTCCACGTCCAGATGATCGATGATCGACTCGTCGGCATCAAACTTGCGGTCAAACGTTTCTGCCTTCGTTTTCGCCTTCATAGATCTTTACCTCTTCATTCCGGGATCGTCTGATCGAAATGAGATGGATATTCTTGTTTCTGCGCGTGAACACGGCGGACCAGTGCCTGTCGCCGATCATTCCAATCGCGATTCAGCGGGACTCGTCGGATACTCTGGCTGGATCTCGATCAGGGTGGGGTCGTTCCAAAGCGCCTGAGCCGCCGTGAAATCAATGCCATGTTTGAGCTGATTGGCACTGCTTTTATCCGGGTCGTACTCGAAGCCCATGGATGGGTTGTAGTATCTTTAAAGGTATAAATAAAGTATGAAAACTATACCTTTTCAATAGGGAAATACCAAATTTGGGCGGTAACAGATTCCTGTAGGGTGTTAACCGCACATCGCACTTCGGACGTGGATTTTCTACACTAGCGTGATCGAGGCGATCATCCGCCTGCCACGGCCACGGACTTCTCATGGATTTCATCGACCTGAAGACCCAGTATCAGCGTCTGCGCGAGCCCGTGAACGCGCGCATCCAGAATGTCCTGGATCACGGCCAGTATGTGCTGGGCGCGGAGGTCGTGGAACTGGAGCAGCGCCTGGCCGACTATGTCGGCGTGGCGCATTGCGTGAGTGCTTCCAGCGGTACCGACACCTTGCTCATCGCTTTGATGGCCTACGGCATCGGGCGCGGCGACGAGGTGATCACCTCGCCGTTCACGTTCATCGCCACGGGTGAGATGATCGTCCTGGCCGGCGCCACGCCGGTTTATGTGGACATCGATCCGCGGACCTACAATATGGATCCGGCCCTGATCGAGTCAGCCATCACGCCGCGTACCAAGGCCATCATGCCGGTGTCGTTGTATGGGCAGTGCGCCGACATGGAGGCTATCGGCGCGATCGCGCGGCGCCATGGGATTCCGGTGATCGAGGATGGCGCGCAGAGTTTCGGCGCCGAATATCACGGCCGGCGTTCCTGCGGGCTCAGTGAAGTCGGTTCCACCTCCTTCTTTCCCTCCAAGCCTCTGGGTGCCTACGGCGACGGCGGAGCGCTGTTCACCAACGACGAGGCGCTGGCGAAGCTGATGCGTGAAATCCGTGTGCACGGCCAGGACCGCCGCTACAACCATCCGCGCCTGGGAATCAACGGGCGCCTGGACACATTGCAGGCGGCGGTGCTGCTGGCCAAGCTCGACATCTTCGCGGAGGAAGTGCAGGCGCGCGCGCGTATCGGCGCACGCTACGGCGAGCTGATCACCGAGGCGTTCGCGCGGGAAAGCGATCCGGCACGGCGCGTGGGCGTGCCCTACCTGGCGCCGGGCCGCACCAGCGTCTATGCGCAATACACCGTGGAGCTCGATGAGCGGTCCAAGGTGGAGCAGGGCATGAAGGCGCGCGGGATTCCGACGGCGGTGCATTATCCCGTGCCGTTGCATCTGCAGCCGGTGTTCGCCGCAACGGGGCGGGGAGTGGGCAGCTTCCCGGTGGCCGAGGCCGCCAGCGCACGCGTGATGAGTCTGCCGATGCATCCGTACTTAAGCGAGGCTCAGCAGACGCAGGTCGTGCAGGCACTGTATGAAAGCGTGTGCGCCTGAGGCCATGCGCCAGATCATCCTCGATACCGAAACCACGGGCCTGGAACCCGCACAAGGCCACCGTATCATCGAGATCGGCTGTGTCGAGTTGGTCAAGCGGCGCAAGACCGGCCGCAGCTTTCATCGCTATCTGCGCCCCGATCGTGCGATCGATCGCGGCGCGCAGCAGGTGCATGGGTTGACCAACGAATTCCTGGCGCAACAGTCGCGCTTTGCGGACATCGTCGAGGAGTTCCTGGCGTTCATCCACGGAGCGGAGCTCATCATCCATAACGCGGCCTTCGACCTGGCATTCCTGGATGCCGAATTGGAGCGCCTGCCCGGGCCGCGGCGGATGATGCGTGAGCTGTGCCCGGTCATCGACACTTTGCCGCTGGCGCGCCAGATGCACCCGGGCCAGCGCAACAGCCTGGATGCGCTGTGCAAGCGCTATGGTGTGGATAATTCGCATCGCGAGCTGCACGGCGCGCTGCTGGATGCGCAAATCCTGCTGGACGTGTATCTGGCGATGACCGGCGGCCAGGAAGTCTTGGGACTGGGGGGGCACGCCGAGGCCGAGGCCGGCGAAGGTATCGAAACACCGGCGATGGCCGTTCGTCCCCGCGGCGAGCTGCGCATCGTGCGCGCCAGCGCCGAGGAACTGGCGGCGCATGAGCAGCAACTGGCGCTCATCGACCAAGCCAGCGGCGGCAAGACGGTGTGGCGCGGCCTGTAGCCGGTACCCCCAGGCAGTGACGCAGGTCTCCATCGGGATCCGGCGGCTATGGCATTCTTGACAATTCGAGATCCAAAGGAACAGGGGCTCAGGTCCCGGCAACACAGGTATGTCACAACTCGATCCGGCCAATTGCAGAATCGGTGTCGTGGGCCTCGGCTATGTGGGATTACCGCTGGCCGTGGAGTTCGGCAAGATCCATCCGACCGTCGGCTACGACATCAAGGCTGCGCGCATCGCCGAACTGAAGAAGGGGCGCGACAGCACGCGGGAAGTGGAGCCGGCCGAACTGCGCGCCGCGCACCGGCTGCGCTTCTCGGGCCAGCTCAAGGATCTGCGCGCCTGCCAAGTGTACATCGTGACGGTGCCCACGCCGATCGACGATTACAAGCGGCCCGATCTGGCGCCGATCGAGGGCGCCAGTGAACTGATCGGCCAGGTGCTCAAGAAGGGCGATGTCGTGGTGTTCGAATCCACGGTCTATCCGGGCTGTACCGAGGAAATCGCCGTGCCGATCCTGGAGCGGGTGTCGGGCCTGAAATTCAACCGGGATTTTTTCGCCGGCTACAGTCCCGAGCGTATCAATCCGGGCGACAAGCAGCATCGTCTGCCCACGATCCGCAAGATCACTTCCGGCTCCACGCCCGAGGTGGCCGATTTCGTGGATGCGCTGTATGCCGGCATCATCACCGCCGGCACCCACAAGGCCTCCAGCATCCGGGTGGCCGAGGCCGCCAAAGTCATCGAGAACACCCAGCGCGATGTGAATATTGCGCTGATCAACGAACTGGCGCTGATCTTCAACCGGCTGGACATCGACACCGAGGAGGTGCTGGAAGCCGCCGGAACCAAGTGGAATTTCCTGCCGTTTCGTCCCGGGCTGGTGGGCGGGCATTGCATCGGCGTCGATCCCTATTACCTGACCCACAAGGCGCAGGAGATCGGTTATCACCCGGAAATGATCCTGGCCGGGCGGCGCATCAACGACAACATGGCGATCTATGTCGCCTCGCGCATCGCGCAGCTGATGAACAGCAAGCGCATCCACATGAAGGGCGGGCGCATCCTGATCATGGGACTGGCGTTCAAGGAGAACTGTCCGGACCTGCGCAATTCCAAGGTGGCCGACGTGATCGCGGAGTTGCGCAAGTATGGCGCGCAGATCGATGTCTACGATCCCTGGGTGGATGCGCGCGAAGCGCAGCATGAATACGGCATCAAGCCGATCCGCACACCCGCCAAGGGCCGCTACGATGCCATCGTGCTGGCCGTGGCCCATCGGCAGTTCAAGGATATGAGCATCCGCGCCATCCGCCAGTTCGGCAAGCGCCCGCATGTACTGTACGACATCAAGTATCTGTTCGATGCCAGGAAGGTGGACGGACGGCTGTGATGGACGGGGCGGGGGCAGGTTTTAACTTCCCAATCCATATACAAAAACTTGCGATATAAGCAATGTTTTGCATATGATTCGGGAATGGCTAGGTTTGATACCTATCTAGATGACCGTCTGGCCCAAGGCTGCGCTTACTTCTCACGAGAAGAAGTACTGACGTCGCTCGGCCTGTCGCCAGCAGCCCTGGGCGCGGCACTGGCGCGCCAAGCCAAGAAGGGGCGAATTGCCATCCCGAAGCACGGCTTCTACCTGATCCTGCGGCCGGAGGATCGGGGGCTCGGTGTGCCCGATCCAGCACGCTGGATAGATCCGCTGATGCGGTACCTGAAGCTCGACTATCGCATTGGCCTGTTGCGGGCGGCGGCGTTCCACGGCTCCTCCCACCAGGCGGCGATGGTGTTCCAAGTGATAGTGCCGCGCCAGCTTCGAGCGTTCGAGATCGGGCGGCACCGGCTGGAGTACATCTTCCAGGGGCAGATGGCGTTCGAGCAAGTGAACCAGACGCAGTACCTGGGGCAACTGAAAACCGATGCGGGCTACGCCAAGGTATCGGGCATCGAGCTCACGCTGTTCGACTGCGCACGCTATTTTCACAGGGCAGCTGGCATCAACGGCTTGGCGCAGATCGCCAAGGACCTGGGCGGCATGGCTGATCCGTCGAAGCTGGCCCAAGTCGCGGAGCACTACGAGAACTCAAGTGTTCGCCGCCTGGGGTACCTGTTGGAAAGTATGGGGCATGCGCTGCAGGCCGATGCCTTGCGACCATTTGTCCGCAAGGCCAAGTCAGCAGTGTTGCTTGAGCCAGCCGTAAAGCCCCTGTCTCCGGAGTTGCCTGGTGTACGCGAACCACAGCCGGCGTGGGGCTTGGTGGTCAATGAACTGGTGGAGGTGGATTCGTGATCCCACTGGCCTACCTGCAAGCATGGAGCGCGAACGTGCCTTGGCCGAACTTGCTGCAGGTAGAACAGGACCTGATCATCAGCCGTGCGCTGTGCGATCTATTCAACTCACCGGCGCTGAGTGGGTGCATCGCCTTTCGTGGCGGCACGGCGATACACAAGTTGCTGTTCGAGAAGCCGCTGCGGTATTCCGAGGACATCGATTTGGTGCAGATCCGACCCGGCCCAATCGGGCCCACTGTCGATGCCATTAGGCAGGCATTGGAATGGCTGGGCAGTCCCGGTCGCCAGCAAGCTGGTCATTCCATGCACCTGAATTATCGCTTCGTACCCGAAGAGAATCCGGGATCGAGGCTGAAGTTGAAGGTGGAGATCAATACTCGCGAGCACGAAAATTTGTTCGGTATTCGCCACTACCCGTTCGCTGTCGATAATGACTGGTATCGTGGGAAGGTGGAGATCGCGTCTTTCGAGCCAGAAGAACTGTTTGGCACCAAGCTCCGAGCGTTACTCCAGCGGCGCAAGAACCGGGATCTCTTCGACTTGGGGCAGGGACTCGATCAGTTGCAACTGGATGTGTCGAAGCTGCTGGCGAGCTTCAATCACTACCTGGCGCTAGAAGGCGCGCCGATGACGCGGGCCGTTGCCGAGCAGCGGATGCTGGAGAAGCTGACACGCAGCTTGACCAGGGACATTGCCCCGCTTCTACCAGCCGGTGTCAGTTTCGACGATGAGGCCGCACTGCGGGCATTCGAGAGGGTCTGGACGGAACTAGTGAGCCAGCTGCGGGGCGAGGGCTGGAAATCGACGGAAAAGGCTGTTGCCGAACTACGGGCGGCAGGCCTTCCGTCCCTGCTGGCCGGGATGACGCCCGATACCTTCCATGACGAGGTGGATTTTGGCGCTCCCATGGGCAAGGAAATTTGGTGATGGCCCGCCTGGGTACCCGATAGCGGTGACATCGTATGGGCGAACTTCGATCCACAGGCAGGGTATGAGCAGGCTGGCTTGCCAGTTCGTTGGCTGGGCAGAGGCACCCCTGGGGCGTAGACTTGCGCTCCCGATTCCGTAGCCAGATGACAGGATTCGATTCTTCTCCATGAAAGTTCTCGTCACCGGCGCGGCCGGTTTCATCGGCTTCCATACCGCGCAATTGCTGCTGGAGCGCGGCGATGAGGTCGTCGGTCTGGACAATCTCAACGACTATTACGACGTCGCGCTGAAAGAATCGCGTTTAGCGATCCTGCAACGCTCGCCTAATTTTCGTTTCGCCAAACTCGATCTGGCCGATCGCGAGGGCATACCCGCGCTGTTCAAACGCGAGAAATTCCAGCGGGTCATCAATCTCGCCGCCCAGGCCGGCGTGCGCTATTCGATCCAGAATCCGCTGGCCTATGTCGACAGCAACGTGGTGGGCTTCGCCAACCTCCTGGAAGGCTGCCGTCACAACGGCGTCGAGCACCTGGTGTACGCCTCGACCAGTTCGGTCTACGGGGCGAACACGCGCATGCCGTTCTCGGTCCATCAGAACGTCGATCATCCGCTGTCGTTCTATGCTGCGACCAAGAAGGCCAACGAGCTGATGGCGCATACCTATGCGCATCTATATGGGCTGCCGGTCACGGGCCTGCGCTTTTTCACGGTCTACGGCCCCTGGGGCCGACCGGACATGGCGCTGTTCCTGTTCACGCGCAACATCCTCGCCGGCCAGCCGATCGATGTGTTCAATCACGGCCAGCATCGCCGCGACTTCACCTATATCGACGATATCGCCGAGGGTGTGGTGCGCTCCATGGACAAGGTTGCGCAGCCCAACCCCGGCTGGGACAGCGATGCGCCCGATCCCGCCAGCAGCAAGGCGCCCTACCGCCTGTACAACATCGGCAACAATCAGCCCGTCGAACTGCTGCGCTACATCGAATGCATCGAACAATGCCTGGGCAAGAAAGCCCAGAAGAATTTCCTGCCGCTGCAGCCCGGCGACGTGCCGGACACCTGCGCCGATATCGATGCCCTGGTGCAGGAGGTCGGCTATCGCCCGGCGACATCGGTGGAGGTGGGGGTGGAGAATTTCGTGCGCTGGTACGTGGACTATTACAAGTAAGGCAGGTATGGGCATGCCGCAGGGCAAGAAACCGATTGAGAATCGCCGCATCCGAATCGCGGTGGTGGGCTGCGGCCGGATTTCGGTCAATCATTTCGGTGCGATCGAAGCCCACAAGGAGCATCTGCAACTCGTCGGCGTGTGCGATACCGACGGGAAGGCGCTGCAGGCGGCCGAGGACAAGTACAAAGTCATGGGATTCGACTCGCTGTCGGAGCTGCTGAATGCCACCGACGCGGATGTCGTCACTTTGTGCACACCCAGCGGACTGCATCCCGAACAAGCGATCCAGGTGGCCAGGACCGGCCGCCACGTCATGACCGAGAAGCCCATGGCGACGCGCTGGAACGACGGTCTGCGCATGGTGCGGGCCTGCGACGAGGCGGACGTACACCTGTTCGTGGTGAAACAGAATCGGCGCAACGCGACCTTGCAGCTGCTCAAGCGCGCGGTGGACAGGAAACGCTTCGGCCGGATCCATATGGTGACCATCAACGTGTTCTGGACCCGCCCCCAATCGTATTACGACAGTGCGAAGTGGCGCGGCACCTGGGAGTTCGACGGTGGTGCCCTGATGAATCAGGCCAGCCACTACGTCGACCTGGTCGACTGGTTGATCGGTCCGGTGGAAAGCGTGCAAGCCTACGTCGCCACCCTGGCGCGCAATATCCAGGTCGAGGATACCGCGACGGTCGGTGTGCGCTGGCGTTCGGGTGCCCTGGGGTCGATCAATGTCACGATGCTGACCTATCCCAAGAATCTGGAAGGGTCCATCACCATCATCGGCGAGAAGGGCACGGTGCGCATCGGCGGCGTGGCGGTCAACGAGATCCAGGCCTGGGAGTTCGAGGACAAGCAGCCGGAGGACGAGCAGGTCAAGTCGGCCAATTACGAGACGACTTCGGTCTACGGTTTCGGACATCCCTCGTATTACGACAACGTGGTGAAATCCTTGCGCGGCGAGGCCGAACCCGAGACCGACGGCCGCGAAGGTCTGCGCTCGCTGGAACTGCTGATCGCCAGCTATCTGTCGGCCCGCGACGGCCGGCGCGTCGCCCTACCCCTGGAGTTCTAGGAATGGCCGCCGCACAGATCCATCCGACGGCGATCGTGGACGAAGGCGCATCGATCGGCGCGGACACGCGTGTCTGGCACTGGGTGCATGTCAGCGCCGGTGCCGTCATCGGAGCACGCTGCTCTCTTGGCCAGAATGTCTACGTCGGCAACCGAGTCAGGATCGGCAACAACGTCAAGATCCAGAATAATGTGTCGGTGTACGACAACGTCACGCTGGAGGACGATGTCTTCTGCGGCCCGAGCATGGTGTTCACCAATGTGTACAACCCGCGCTCGGCCATCACCCGCAAGGACGAGTATCGGGACACGGTGATCCGCCGCGGGGCGACCCTGGGCGCGAACTGCACAATTGTGTGCGGCGTGACGGTGGGAGAACAGGCCTTCGTCGGCGCTGGCAGCGTGGTCAATCGCGACGTGCCGGCCTTCGCCTTGATGGTCGGCGTGCCGGCCAAACAGATCGGCTGGATGAGCCGTTTCGGAGAGCGGCTGGAGTTGCCGCTCGCAGGCAGCAGTGTTGCAATCTGCCCCCATACGGGAGATCGTTACGAACTGCGGGACGGCGTGTGCCGCCTGGCGGTCGGGCCGTAGTTCATTCGTAACATCCATCCCTCCGGAACCGGGGGATGCCGAGAGCAGGAACGGGTGCGGTTCGTGAGCAATCCTGTGCAGCTTCCCCAATGGCAACGGCTGGCGACCCACGCAGCCGAGGTTCGCAAGCGTCCCCTGCGCGAGGCCTTCGCCACAGACCCCGGCCGAGCCGCCCGGTTCTCGCGCCAGGAACACAATCTGCTGCTGGATTTTTCCCGCCAGCTCATCGATGAACGAACGCTCGAACTGCTGCTGGACCTGGCGCAGGTGCGCGGCCTGAAGCCGGCCATCGACGCCATGTTCGCGGGCGAGCGCATCAACCGCAGCGAACATCGCGCGGTGCTGCATGTAGCATTGCGCAATCGCTCGGACCGGCCGATACAAATCGATGGCCAGGATGTCATGCCGGAGGTGCGGGCGTGTCTCGCCAAGATGCGTGATTTCGTCGCGGGCATTCATGGCGGGCGCATCCATGGTGCCACCGGCAAGGCTTTCACCGATGTGGTCAATATCGGTATCGGCGGCTCGGATCTGGGTATCGTGATGGCGACCGAGGCGCTGGCGGATTATCGTCATCGCAATCTGCGCCTGCACTGCGTCTCCAACGTCGACGGGGTGCAAATCGGCGATGTGCTGCACCAGGTCGAGCCGGAGCGCACCTTGTTCGTGGTGTGCTCCAAGACGTTCACCACGCTCGAGACTCTGAGCAATGCCCGCATTGCACGCCAATGGATCGTCGATCGGTTGGGTGAGGGCGCCCCGGCACGGCATTTCGCGGCCGTATCCACCAATGCCAAGGCGCTCGATGCCTTCTTGATTCCGCCGCAGAATCGCTTTCCGATGTGGGACTGGGTGGGCGGGCGCTACTCGGTGTGGTCGGCCGTGGGCCTGTCCGTTGCCTTGGCACTCGGCATGGATCAGTTCGAGCTGATGCTGGAGGGCGGCCATGAGATGGATCAGCATTTCCGCACGGCACCTTTCCAGGACAACCTGCCGGTGCTGATGGGCCTGCTGGCGGTGTGGAACCGCAATTTCCTGGGAATGGATTCGCTGGCGGTGCTGCCCTACGACCAGCGCCTGCATCGCTTTCCGGCCTATCTGCAACAGCTGGAAATGGAGTCCAACGGCAAACGGGCGACACCGGACGGTGGGCTTGTCGATTACGATACGGGCGCGGTGATCTGGGGCGAGCCCGGATCCAATGCCCAGCATTCCTTTTTTCAGTTGCTGCACCAGGGTACGGCGAACGTGGCGCTGGATTTCCTGGCGCCGGTGAACGGTTCGGGAGCTTATCCAGGACAGCAGACGCTGGCATTGGCGAATTGTTTCGCCCAGGCCCAGGCGTTCGCCTTTGGACAGACCGAGACCGATATCCGCAAGGATCTGCAGAGCAGGGGATTGCCCGATGGGCAAATCAGTCAACTGATGCCCCAGAAGCTACATCCCGGCAACCGGCCGAGTTCCGTGCTGCTGTTTTCCCGTCTGGGACCCAAGACCCTCGGCCGGTTGATCGCGCTGTACGAGCACAAGGTCTACACCCAGAGCGTCATCTGGGGCATCAATGCCTTCGACCAGTGGGGCGTGGAACTGGGCAAGAAACTGGCGGAGTCGCTGGTGCCGGTAATCGAGAACCCGCAGACCAATACCGATCCGGCGCTCGGGGGGCTCATGACGTATATCGCGCGCTGGCGAGTCTAAAGGCATACGTCGCTGGATGGAGAGCCTGTCCGTCCCGAGTGCCGTCACAGCCGTTGCGGCAAGCATAGGCCAGTCGTATCACACTGATAAATCGTGACCAAACTCATGGTGTTACACGATTTTTCTATCGCATCGTGGCAAGCCTCTGTGTAAACTCGCCACCTTCGTCGCAGGGACCAGAGCAAAAAGCGACCCTGATGGTCAGACTCAAACTTTCCAGCTTCATCTGCGGGCTGGCCGCAGCACTCGTATTGGTGGTTTCCGGGCCGGCCGTCCCGACGGCGTACGCCCAGACGCCCACGGCTGCGCAGATGGAGGCCTTCAAGAACCTGCCCGCGGACCAGCAGCGGGCGATCATGGAATCAGCGGGTCGGGGAGGGGCGGCGAATAGCCGTGCACAACCCGACCGGCAGGTGGAATTCCCACAAACCGTGATGCCCTTGTCGTCGGTGTCATCGGAAGACGCGCCTTATGTGGATGCGCGCACGGGCGAGCCGCGGCTGAAAGCGGGCGAGGCGATTCTGTTCTCGGTCGAGATCCGCCGCTACGAGCGTAGCGTGAGCGAACTCGAGGAGGCGCAACGCAGGGCGGTTCAGCAAGGGGTGCAGCCCGGTACCCAAGGTGTCGGCAGTGGGTCCGGTACGCTCCATGCGTCGGTGTCGGGCACTTCCGAGCCGAAGCTGCTGGTGCGCACGGCCGAAGAGGAGCAACGCCTGGAGGAATTCCGCCAGAACATCCTGCGCCGCAATCCTTACAAGCTGGATCGCTGGGGCATCCTCGATACGCCGGAGCTGGGTTCCATTCCACTTGCGGGTCTGACGGCTGAGCAGGCGACCGAGCGTCTCGCCGCCGAGGTTCGCCTCAAGGATTTCGTCGTACGTGTTACGCGATTGGCGCTGGAGCCGATCGGCACCGAAGCGCTGGAGCCCTTCGGCTATGAGCTGTTCGCAGGCATGCCGTCGACGTTCGCGCCGGCGACCGACATTCCGGTACCGTCCGAGTACGTAGTGGGGCCGGGGGATACGCTCGAGGTGCAGCTGCTGGGCAATACCAAGGGCCGCTATTCGCTGGTCGTCGGGCGGGACGGACGAATCGACTTTCCGGAGCTGGGGCCGATCGCGGTCAGCGGACGGCGTTTCGAGGAGGTACGCAAGGCGCTCGAATTCCGGGTCAGCGAGCAGATGCTGGGCACCCAGGCCAGTATTTCGATCGGCGAGCTGCGCTCCATCCGGGTGTTCGTGCTGGGTGAAGCCAATGTCCCGGGCTCCTACACCGTCAGCGGACTGTCCACCATCACCAATGCCTTGTTCGTCAGCGGCGGCATCAAGAAGATCGGCTCGCTGCGCAATATCCAGCACAAGCGTAACGGCAAGGTGATCGGTACATTGGATTTGTACGATCTGTTGCTCAAGGGCGATACCCGCACCGATGCCCGGTTGTTGCCCGGCGACGTGATCTTCGTGCCGCCCGTCGGTCCGACGGTGGGCCTTGCGGGCGAGGTGCGCCGGCCTGCCATCTACGAGCTCAAGGACGAGAAGACGGCCGCGGCTCTGCTGCGCCTGGGCGGCGGATTCACGCCCAAGGCGGATCCGGTGCTGGCCACGGTGGAACGGGTCAACGACCAACGTGTCCGTATCACGCTGGACCTGGATCTCACCAGCGCCGCCGGCAATGCCGCGCTGCTGCGTAACGGCGACACCTTGCGCATAGCGGCGATCCGGCCCACCCTGGAAAACTCGGTCGTACTGAACGGACATGTCTTCAGGCCCGGCGAATATGGTTTCACACCGGGCATGCATATCACCGACGTGCTGCGCGGGCTGGACGAGTTGAAACCCAATGCCGATCAGCATTACGTGCTGATCCGCCGTGAAACCACCTCGGGAGGCAGGATCCAGGTGCTTTCTGCGGATCTGAAGGCCGCCTTGGCCGATCCCCGATCGTCCTCGAACCTGGAACTGGCGCCGCGCGATCAGATTAACGTCTTCGACCTGGAAACTGGACGCGATCGTGTCATCGAGCCGCTGATGCGCGAGCTGCGCCTGCAGGCGCGGCTCGATGAGCCGACGCCCGAGGTCAGCGTCGCCGGCAAGGTGAAGGTACCGGGCAAGTATCCCCTGGAATCCGGCATGCGGGTGAGCGACCTGTTGCGCGCCGGGGGGCTGCTGGATGAGGCGGCGTTCAGAGGAGAGGCCGAGCTTACGCGCTATGATGTTCCGGATGGTGCTTCACGGCGTGCGCAACTGGTCGAGATCGATCTACAGCGGGTGCGCGCCGGCGATCCGACAGCCGATATCGCCCTACAACCCTACGACTACCTGGTCGTCAAGGAAGTTCCCATGTGGGGCGTCCAGGAAGAGGTCGAGATCCGTGGCGAAGTGCGATTCCCGGGACGCTATCCCATCCATCGCGGCGAGACGCTGCGCTCGCTGATGCAGCGGGCGGGCGGCCTGACGGAGCACGCCTTTCCCGCCGGCGCCGTGCTGACCCGCGAGGAGCTCAAGGAGCGGGAAAAGAGGCAGCTGGAGACCCTGGCCAACCGCATGGAGATGGACTTGGCGCAGCTGTCCATCATGTCTTCCCAGGAGGCCGGCATCCGCGATGCCGGCCAGACCATGTCGGTCGGGCAGTCCCTGCTGGCCAGCCTGCGCGAAGCGGAGCCCGTGGGACGCCTGGTGATCGATCTGCCGCGCGCCGCACGGGCGGCGCCCGGTTCCGATCGAGACGTCATCCTCAAGAACGGAGATACCTTGATCGTGCCGCGGATCACCCAGGAGGTGACCGTGATCGGCGAAGTGCAAAGCTCGACGTCACATCTGTATCGCAACGACCTGTCACGCAATGATTACATCGCCATGAGCGGCGGGCTGACGCCCCGGGCCGACGGCAAGCATATCTACATCGTGCGGGCCGACGGCAGTGTGGTGACCAGCGCCGGCAACCGCTGGTTCAGGAACAGCCCGGACATCCAGCCGGGGGATACCATCGTCGCGCCGCTGGATACCGAGCGCATGCGGCCGCTGCCGTTCTGGACCTCGGTGACCCAGATCATCTATCACCTGGCGATCTCGGTGGCGGCGGTGAATTCGTTCTGACGGCAATGATTGCTTTTTCACCGGTTCGGCGATTGTTGATCGCATGGAGTGTCTGATCTCTTCACGCGCCAGTACGGGTAGCTGGTCGAAGGATCGACTGAAGTCAATTCGTGAGGTGCTCAATTAAGATGGGCCAGCCAATCACAGTTTTGGGAGCTGGCAGTTCCGGGTTGGCAACGGCTGCTCATTTGGCACTATCTGGGCAAAGAGTCAGATTGTGGAATCGTTCTGCCACTACACTCGGTCAAGCACTGGAATCGAAGAAAATTCTGAGTATTGGTGCCGTGGCCGGTAGAGCAAAGCTGGAAGGCGTTACGACTGATATTCGCGATGCCATCGGCAATTCGAAGATCTTGATGGTAACGACCCCTGCTAATGCCCACATTGACATCGCACGTCTTGTGGCACCTCATGTGTCTTCGTCTATGAAGATCATACTTAATCCGGGTCGTACATTTGGCGCCTTAGAGTTTGCCCACGCACTTCGACAGCTTGGCATGGATAGGCTGCCGACGATCGCAGAGACTCAGACCATTATCTATACCTGCCGAAAACTGGCAGATGATTCGGTGACTATCCTAAAACTCAAGCAGAATGTGCTCATAAGTACGCTTGGGCAACCAGAAGAAACCCAAAGACTTGTTAGCTCACTGCCTGAATGCTTGCGTGCTCAATTTGTAGCCACTGATCATTGGGTAAGAACGTCCCTGGGTAATGTAGGGATGATTCTTCATTGTCTTCCGACCCTATTGAACGTCGGCTGGATAGAGTGTTCCGGGGCAGAGTTCAAGTACTACTACGATGGGATTACTCCATCGATCGCAGCGCTTGCTGAAAGACTTGATGGTGAGCGATTGAGCGTCGCGCGACATATGGGATGTGAAGTGGAGAGTATCATTGAGTGGTTTAGGCGAACCTACGCCGTGGCCGGAAATAATCTATTCGAATGTATTCGAAACAATGAGTACTACCGCACGATTGACGCCCCGACGAGCTTGGGGCACAGGTACTTGTCGGAGGATGTCCCGTGCGGTCTTGTACCTCTGGAAGCATTAGGAACTGTATTTGGCCTGCCTATGAGAATAACTAAACTGGCCATTGATCTGGCCAGTAATTTAATGAACGTCGATTTTCGCGCTCAAGGGAGAAATCTGGACCGGCTGGGACTTGGTGCGAATTCAATGGATGAAATCCGGACATTGCTGTTGCGTTCCGGCTGAACACTATGAACTTGAATCCTGAAGTTATTAAGCTGCTGGACAGCAGTCGCCCTGTGCCTATTATATTAGGGGGCTATGTGAATGGGCTGGGCTTGGCACGTGCTCTGGCTCGGTTGAACCTGACCTCAATAATTCTCGACTACATGCCGGAAATCGCTTTCTCCTCGCGATTCGTTGCGGGCCAGATTTGCCCCCATCCGGTAGACTTTGAAACCGATTTCATTCAGTTCCTCGTTGACCTGGGCGCAAGACTGCGTAGTCCTGGTTTTCTTCTGTGCACAAACGATATCTGGCTGATTCCGGTTAGCCGTAATCAGAGACTTCTCGAGCCGAATTTCTTGTTCCCCATGTCGCCATGGAAGGTGATCGAGAAGGCGATTACCAAGTCGGAACTGTATGCACAGGCCAAAGCAGCTGATGTTCCCTATCCAAACACATACTATTCATGCAACCTGAGTGAACTGCAGACGCTTCGCGATGTCCTTACTTATCCATGTGTGGTCAAGCCTTCTGTTACTGTAGGCTTCATGGAAGCCATGGGCCTGCCTGGACGTACTGTTGTGGTTCGCGGAACCGAGGAGTTCGATAGACTGGCCGCTAGGATTCTGGAGCATGGACTTCAGCTCACTGGCCTCATCATTCAGGAGCAAATTCCTGGTGGGGTGGAGAATCTGTACACGATTACAACCTACTCCAATCGTGACGGGGAGATCATCGGATACTCGATAGGCCATAAAATTCGTCAGTTTCCTCCAGATGCCGGAACAATTGTGGCCGGCCGTGTGAAAGACAGACCGGAGCTTTTTGTACTCGCACAGCGACTCATCGGTTTTCTGGGCTTTCACGGAATTGCCAACACCGAATTCAAACTCGATCCTCGTGATGGCATCTTTAAATTAATTGAAATCAACCCTAGACCAGGCATGTGGAATTATTCCGCGCTGGCGGCTGGTATAAATCTTCCGGCATTAGCGTACCGAGAGGCTTTAGGCGAGAAACTCTCCCCTGTTGGCGGTACGCAGAAAGAAATCGTCTGGATCCGAGCGTTGGATGACATCCGAAATAGCTTCTTTCTGATACGGCATCGCGGTTATTTGAACCATACCATTTCATTTCGTGCATGGCTCGATTCGATTCGAGGGAAGAAAGTTGATGCTGTATTTCAATGGAGCGACCCGCTGCCGTTCATTCATGATGTGATGAATCAGTTGTGGGGAGTCGCACGTGTTTTGAGAAGAAGGGCAAGCATCCCGTGGCGAATAGCCTTCGGCAAGCAACGCTAAGCAGTATCAGATGGGCCGCTGTCCTCCAGGTTGCTAGAGGGCTGTTGAATATCCTGATTGCTTTTGTCCTTGTCAGGCTGCTGGATCAAGCTGATTTTGGTCTGGTCGCCCTGGTGACTTCCATTCTTGTGCTGATGGCGACGGTCGTTGACCTGGGCTTCGGCGCTGCGCTGATTCAAAAACGTGAGATTAGCAAGGCAGACATTTCTACCGCATTTGTCGCCAATCTTATCCTGGGGTTGACGCTAACGATAATCGTTACTATTACAGCGCCATTGATCGCAAAATTCTGGAACGAACCCAGACTTACGAACGTGCTTATCGTCAGCAGTACCCTGTTGACAATTCGAGTATTTTCATCTGTACCGATGGCGCTCTACGAGCGGGAGCTGAATCTTAAGACGGTCACACATGTAACCATTAATTCGGTACTCGTGGGTTCGGTGATCAAGGTTATCCTTGCATGGATGGGGTACGGCGTGTGGAGTCTGGTGGCTGGTGAGTTGGCTACACAGGCTATCAGTGCGTTCCTGCTTAGGTCAGGGTTGCGTCATTCTTTGTCTATTCGATTTGTTAATGGCGCGAGCTTCAGGGACTTGTTTCGTTTTGGCCGCTCCATGGCGCTTACGAACTTGTTGAATAATCTTAGTCAGAATGTCGACGTATTGGTCGTTGGCAAGCTGGTTTCCAGCAGCATGTTGGGTATTTATTCGATCTCGTTGACAATTTCATCGCTTCTCGGAAGCGTGCTTAATGCAGTAGTCCAGCGTGTCTCATTTTCGGCTTTTAGCCGCGTACAGGACGATGCCGCGAAATTGCGCAAGGCGTATCTGGAGGCTCTGAGATACAGCACATTGATCGCTGTGCCACCTACCATCGGACTCGCCTTAGTATCCGATGAATTTGTGAGGGTTTTCTTGTCGAGTCGATGGGAAGAAGCAATTCCTGTAATTAGAATTCTGGCAATTTTCGCTGCCGCAAATGCGTTGGGGGGCGCGCTATGGGGGCAGGTTCTGAAGGCGAAAGGCCAAGTGAATCTGCTTCTTTGGATGAGCGTTGTGCGTGTGGTAGCCCTGCCACTTGCGATTCTCACAGGATCCCCATGGGGTATCATTGGAATTTGCACGGGCATTGCTGTGTATGCGTTGATATTCCGTTTTGTCTATCAGTTTGTGGTGAATCAGTACCTGGAAATCAGTATGTCCGATTTTTTCCGTATGGTAATGCCATCGCTGCTCAACTCGTTGGCAATGTCATGTTCCATTCTATTGACGGGGTCGATACTTCATCAACTTCAAGCTGATCCAATTCTCATGCTTGTCGTGAAAGCAAGCACCGGCGTAACTACGGTCGCTGGAGTAATGCTTTTCTTTGGACGACGTGATTTCACGACACTATGGAATGCAGTAGCACCTCAGTCACTTCACTTGCATGGCTCTTACTGGGGCCAAGGAATGGGAGTGAAAGAATGAGTAACCGGATTGAACGGAATGAGGTCTTCGGCTTCCTGCGTCCTGCGATTGATGCACATACACTTGGAATCAGCTATGTAGAAAGTCTGCTGGCGGAGCAAGGATGTCAGACGGTAATTGCCGACGCTTCTATCTGTGATGCGGCCAATAATCTATCTAGACTCGACTATGCCGATCGTTTAGTGAAATGGCTGAAGACGCAGCGTATTACACGCCTTGGATTCAGCTATAGACTGGATCCGAAGGACGGCGTCGGCATATTTGCGCGTCTGATGTACCAACTTGAGTCTCGTCGACTCTTGTCGGACGGTGGGCCGATCCGAGCTGTCTATTTCGCTGGGTTACCTAGCGCCTGCGAAGAAGTACGGTCACGGTACAAAGGACGTGTCGTAGTATTCTTCGGTGATGAAACACCGCGAGAGACACTCGAGAAACTCGGAATTCGACAGGCTGACGTGCAAGGCAGCTTCTCGGAAGAGTCGGAATATGATGCTTTCAGGATGAGCTTTGCGCGTGAGCTTATAATAAAGGAGAGATATCTGGCAGTAAAGGCACCAGATCGATCGGGTTACCCGACGTTTGGTACGCGGCAGGATCATGTCGTCTCAAGAATAGTCCATGCTCGGAAGTATCATCAACATCCTCTGATGCGCGCTCATGTCGGACCCTTCAGCTCGGATCGGCAGGCGGCTGTCGCCTTGTTTGGATCCTGGGTCAAGCAGTTAGCCAGTGCGGGATTTCTAGATGTATTATCAATAGGAACATCCCAGCTTAGCCAATCTCATTTTGATGAGATGTGGGATGGACTCCCAAATGGTGGTGGCGTACCGATTCAGAACCGAACAGAGCTCGCTGAGGTATGGGCGCTGTCGCGGCCAATGCTAGTGCGTACCTATGCCGGTACACGTGACGTGCCACAGCTAGCGCAGATATATGAGGATACGATCAACAACGCCTGGACTGCCATGTCTTTCTGGTGGTTCTGTCGCACGGATGGAAGAGGACCAAACGACGTTAGAACCAACCTTAAGGAGCATTTTGAAACCTTAAAGTTGCTGGCAAAATGGAAGAAACCATTCGAACCCAATATTCCACATCATTTTTCATTCCGGGGAGGGGATGATCTGACGTATGTGGTTGCAGCGGTGTTGGCTGCCAAGGCGGCAGCTATGCATGGGGTTCCGTATCTTATTCTGCAGCTAATGCTTAACACGCCTCGATTTACCTGGGGTGTTCAGGATTTGGCTAAGGCTCGGGCTACAATTCAACTTATCCGCGAGTTTGCGGGTCCGAATTTTCCTATTTTTCTTCAGCCTCGTGCCGGACTGGACTACTTCTCCCACGATATGGAAAAGGCGAAGATTCAGCTAGCTGCCGTAGCAGCGATGATGGATGACATCCAGCCGGATAACAGAGACAGTCCTTCAATCGTACACGTCGTAAGCTATTCAGAGGGCTCCCATTTGGCCACCCCTGACATTGTGGACGAAAGCGTGCGTATTACCGTCGCAGGAATCGAAGAGTATCGACGCCTGAAGAAAAGGACCGAAGCGCCTGATATGCAGAATTCTCAAGACGTAGAGAGACGGATGCAATCTCTCGTGGAGGAAGGAAGGCAACTCATTATGGAAATGCAACGGTTGATTGGAAATCTTTACTCGCCAGAAGGCTTTTATCGTGCATTTGCCGACGGATATCTGATTGCGCCCTTCCTATGGGAAGGGCGTGAAGAGTTCAGACGTGCTGTCGAATGGAAGACAAAAATACGGGACGGCGGCGTCTGTGTGACAGATGATGCGGGCGTGCCATTGAGCGTGAGATCGAGAATCGATCGGGTATTGCAGCGCCAGTCGAGGTCAATGTGAACATCCAGATACCCGCATAACTAACTGGATGAGCAGCATGTAACTTGCAATTGGAACTGGTCGATATGGGTTTGTTAGACGAATACTGGGAGAGCAGGGGACGACAAGAATACTCGTATCGTGGAGAAATATTTTATACGGTAACGCCAATCCCGATGTATTTCGAGCGCCGATCAATGCTGCTTGGAATGATGGACACTGCTATCGCTGGCATCAAGGCAGAACGCATATGCGATTTCGGGTGTGGAGATGGCTACTACATGGCTCATTTCTCAGCTAAATTTCCTGGTAAACAATGGACAGGCATCGATATGTCCGCATCGATGATTGAGAGGGCGCGGATCGGATGCCCTCACGCAGAATTTCACGTTTCCAATGACGGAATACCGACAGGAAAAAAGTTCGATCTTGTCTATGCAATAGCCGTGTTCGCTCACATACTGGATGATAAAATTTTGGACAAGTTGGTGAACGGAATAGCGGAAGCATTGCGTCCAGGCGGGCACTTCATACTCTTTGAGCAGACGGGGGCGGCGGCCAGCGGCAGTACCTGGAGGCGAAGGCCAGCAGAGGAGTACATCTCTTTGATGTCCCGAAATGGTCTGGACCTGACAAATAGAAGCTTGATTGCCTTTCCTATGCATCGGAGATTCGAAAAATCGATTCTCGGTTGGTACAGGAGATATCTTTGTTCAGGGGATGATCTGAATGCACGCGCGATATATTCAAATCGATCATTGTTGTTTCGATCGTTGAGCCGACTTGCCTTGATACTCGATGGAAAGAGGGTACGGTCTGACGATGGGCTCATTGATGGAAATACCTTCTACATTTTTAAAAGAAGGTCATATGTAAATTCGATGTAGTCTAGAAAGTTTCTTGCTAAGGATAGGTATGTTCTTGGTACCTAATCTGTCTTATAGGGAAGTGGAAGGTGGTTTCCTGAGCAGGTAGTACTCCAAGTTGGAATCAACGATTGGGAATCTCAAAATTGAAAGTTGACTGCTTTAGTGCGCCTAAGCGATGCTCGAAGAGCGTATGCGTCTGTTCCTAGGGACTGTAAAGGGGCGCGGTATTATTACTCGCTAGCGCCCCAAAGATTTTGGTTAAAGCATGCAAAGTATTAATTATAGCGAAATTAGTTTTGCCTATCGTACGTTGTCTGATGTTAGAAGAGAGACTGAAGGGCAACTCTATCCAGGAAGTTTCAGATCAGAAGAAGAATGGATCGGCTAGAGCAACGAGAAGCTCTGCTAGAAGTTTAGGCGTAAGGAATGTACTGGTAGATATTGTTGTACGGACCTAGGATCAGCGCGGTTACCAAAGATATAGACTAAGAGCTGGACGGAGTCTTTTGGTCAGATGAATTCGCCCTCAAATGAGCGATAGTTAGAAATTTTTGGGCCCTCGATAGAGGAAATTTGAATGACGCTACTTGAGTTTTTTTTTATCGTAGGACGATATCGCTGGTTGCTACTAGCGACGTCATTGACGATTGGGACGTTAGCTGGATTATACGCGGCAAGTAAGGAACCTTTATATGGGGCCGAGGTCACGATGATGCCGGCTGGGACAGCAGAGGAGCTAGGGGTCACGTCTCGTCTAGGGGGGCAGCTTGGAAGCCTCGTAAGTTTGGGCGGATTCGGTGTAAGTGTTGGTGCAGCAAAGGACGAAGCTCTAGCCATACTCAAATCGCGCCAGTTCACCGAGGAATTTATAGATGATATGGGTTTGATGAAAATTCTCTATTCATCCTTGTGGAATTCAAAAGAAGAAAGGTGGCTTGCTGAAGAAGGAACCCAAATTCCAACAATGGGATCAGCTTATCGCAGGTTTCGTGATTCCATACGATTCATTAAAGAAGACCAAAAGACCGGATTAGTATCTTTGGAGATTCGTTGGTTCGACCGAATCCAGGCGGCCGAATGGGCGAATGCCATGATTCAGCGGTTGAATGAGCGAATGCGCTTGAGATCTATTGAACAGGCAGAAAAAAGTATAGCGTACCTTAATAGTCAGCTTGAGGCGACAGCGCTAGTGGAAGTGCGGCAGTCCATCTTTGGACTGATCGAAAAGAATATTCGGCAGATTATGCTGGCAAGAGGAAGGGGTGAGTTCGCGTTCAAGATAATTGATCCTGCTGTTCCAGCTGAGGAAGATAACGTTTTGAATGTACATCCATCTCTATTCGTGGCATTGGGTACTATAGTTGGATTGATGTTTGGTCTCATGATCTCATTCGCTCACTTTTTCCTAATAGTTGACAGTCGTTGGAAACTAAGAGCTTCTAACGAAAAGGGTCTTCGCGGCGTTGCTGCGGCCGAAAAATCACCGTGAGCGTCATTTCGTTAGAGCCTCTAAATGAATCAAAGCGAATGAATGCAGATTTAGCCGAAACAGAATAACTCATCTTAGCCTACGACTTGATCTGGCGTTATCCTAACGCGTAGTGGGGCGCAGGGAAAAGTCAGATGATGCAAGATCAGAATATTATCAAGAACAAGCTCGGATTTTTGAAGCTGGCGCAAGCCCTTAGCGCCGTATCGGCAGCCTAATCATGGATTTCAGCTGTGACAACTTCTATTGAATCTAGGAGTTGTATGAAATTGGAGGTGAAGCGGCATTGGCGAATGTCTCGTGGAAGAGGTGGTAGTAGGATTTCGCAACAACCACGAAAACTTGTACAGGCGCTATGTTACGAACGAGACTACGAAGATGTTGATAGATGAGGAAATCAAGCACTGGACAGCTCGGCGCAAGAGTACACTAGGGCTCGAGATAATTCAGGCGAGACGATGGTGGTCGAGGCGGCGTTCGAGTAGGTTCTGATTGCCCGATTCGATATGCCGGGATACGCTTTCCGCTGCTCCTGCTTAGCTCCGATAACTGATTGGTCTTTAGCTAGTCGCGGCTATGCGAGGCTGGTTCACGGCTATGGGTTGTGCCAGAAGTGCATAACGCCGCACAGCCCAAGCAAACGGGATGATCGGAAGAGCGATCTGAAGACTCAAGGAGAAATGCATGCACCGGAGTTGATTCGAGATCCTGCAGGGTACTAAGCGGGTGATCAGTGGCCGGCTCAGTTTACTATAACAACTGGCGGCTACATTTGGCGCTTGAGATAAAAACATCCATTGAAGAATTCGCAATAGCGGCCCGACCTGTGCAGGTTCCATTGAGTCATTATATGGAGGGCCACGATGCCGAGCAAACGTACTCCGGAAGGTACCGCTATGGAAAGGTATCAATGCAAGCATTCATCGGGAATGCCAAGTTCACGTAATAAGCAACGAACGGATTCAGCCAATATCCGAATCAGAAGAGGAAGTCTAGTCTGTATCTTCATCAGATCAAATTTTGGGCGGCACAAAAAGCTGTAATTTGGAGAACGATGTGATACTTGCGCCTTCTGCAGAGCGTTCTACAGTATTTACTGTTGCTCGCAATTCCCTGTGGATGCTGGCATTGATTCTTCCTTTTCTGGGGCAGGCATTTCCTTATGGCGTACCGTTGTTTTTTCCTTGTGTCCTCATGTGTTTCGTTTTATCTATTCTGTGTGCTGCGTGGCATAACGGATTCTTGGCAATAAGAATCGGCTGTGGTGCCTTTCCACTGGCCGTAGTGCTTGCGCTAATGTTCTTCCTATACGGTCTACTTCTGTCGGCGAGTTGGGATATTTCCTTGCATTCAGAGATAGCCAATTCCGTAGCTATCATACTTCTTTGGATTGCTACGATAAATAGACCGTTTACCCAAGAAGGTATGAAACGTGTCGTCAACTGGTTTATGGTTTTTATGATCTTAGTTGCAATAATCCTAGCGCTGCTAGGGTTGATTAAGTTCTTACTCTTTCTTCGAGGTCATCGACTGGCGTTTGTCGAAGCGGCGTCCGCTGGGAGATATCCTTGGGGAACATCACTTACCGTTGACTATAATATGTATGCGTTATCGATACTCGCAGGGGCCATAGGTACGCTCTCATGGTTGCTTAGTACGCATAGCACTATTAGGCGCATCGTCGCGTCTGGACTTTTTATTGGATTGTGTGTTGTTGGATTTCTCGCCGGTTCCAGACGCTTCTGGATAATTGCACCAGTTTCCTTTGCTTTACTTACATTGGGATTGATCCGGCAGCGCAATGGATCAACCGCTAGAAGGGGCTTTGCGGTTCTTTTTATCATGTTAGCAGTCGGTGCCGTGGCGCTTTATAAGACTGACACTGTCGACTGGAATGAGCTCATGGGTACTGGTTGGGATCTCCAGTACCGTCTAGCTACGTTGCTGGATGCCGAGAGTAGTGGTGGGATGGAGGGCCGGTTTTCGAGGTGGCAATTTTCATTGCATCTCTTGACTGACATGAGAGTTTGGGTTGGGAATGGGTTCGATTATTTATCGTTATATAGTTGTAAATTTGAGGATTGTAGCGGAGCAGGGTATCCGCATAATCCTTTGATTTCAGCACTTTTGTATGCCGGTGTCCCTGGCATGCTGTCGGTGCTGGCGTTGGTTCTCTACTTTATGTATTGCGGCATGCGGTTACTGTTAATGGATCGCGGTATGCCTTTCTTAGGGACGCTATTGATTGTCCATTTACCGTTCACCATGATTTCTTCCAACGGCCCATTTGCTGTTAAATCGATTTTTGTGATTGGACTACTTTGTAGTTTTTATCTTTGGCAGGAGATGCGCTATCAAGAAAAGGATGGATCGATGCGCTTGCAACGCCTTTTTTCTGGTTTTCGTGGGGCTCTCTGAGAGCAAATCTCAAGACCATGAATTCTTTGATAATCGAAATTCCTCCTGGAATGGAAGTCGAGCGAATATATGCGGTTCGCACGATTTTTGGATTTATTACGAATGTTGATCTGGATATTGTAGCCGTTGAGGCGCCATCTCGTTTTATTCGGATCCGTTGTCTGGATAGGCTTGGTTGCGTAGAAGTTGTGGATCACTTCTTTCCACTATTTGAGCGTATGCCATTCGATGCCGCTACGCTTCCTGCAATCGAGCTAGATGAGTGGGAATTGCCCGATTCCTTTCAAGTCCATGAGAAACGTATTCCTGTGCTCTATGGAAGTCGTCTCGATCATGGTGAATACTTATACAAAACAGACAAAAAAATATGTTTAGGCGTTGATGTTTTTGGTAGTGCATTTGTAATGCTGACTCGATATGAAGAGTTAGTATTACAGGAAAGAGATAATCACGGACGCTTTCCCTGGAAGGCTTCTGTGGGAGTTCGCTCTAGTGTGCACGAGCGCCCTATTGTTGACGAATATGCTGAGGTACTGTTTCGTGCAATGTTTTCACTCTGGCCATCCTTGCCAAGAAAAGATGGCCAATATCGTGTCTCCCTAAGTCACGATATTGATCGTATGTTCTCGATGAAGAAAGCGTCATGGAATACGGTAGTGCGAAATTGTGCGGGAGACATCTTACGACGACGAGATCCGTGGTTGGCGGCAAAGCGTATGCTATCGCATACAGGTACAGCCTCAGCAGAATGGCGTTTCGAGCCGTATAACACGTTTAACTATATATTTAAGCAAAGCGAACGCTTCGGTCTGAGGAGTGCCTTCTTTCTAATACCGCATTCCACGGAGCCGAGGTGGGATGGCGACTATTCTCTGGAGGATCCTCGCGTACAGGAACTGATCACTGCCATCCATTCCCGTGGCCACGAGATTGGGCTACATGGGAGCTATCAATCGTTCGATCAACCAGAATTGCTATCCAGCCAATTTAAACAGTTACTCGATCTTACACGGAGTCTAGGAGTGCACCAAGAGAAGTGGGGAGGACGGCAGCACTATCTCCGCTGGTCTGCCGCCAACACATGGAGAGTTTGGGCGGATGCCGGCCTTGATTACGATAGTACCGTAGGCTTTGCAGAGCGAGCAGGATTTCGTTGCGGTACTTGCAGAGAGTATCCAGTTTTTGATTTACGGCGTCGAAAGGTGCTGACCTTGGTCGAAAGACCGCTGATCGCCATGGATGTTAGTTTTCAGTCTGCGCAGTATATGGCGCTTAGTTTAGAGCAATCGCTGGATAAACTGCGAAAGCTAGCAGATATCTGTCGCAGCTTCAGGGGGAACTTTACGTTACTTTGGCATAATACATCGCTGATTTCCCGATCAGAGAGGTCTTTCTACAATAAAGTTTTAGAGGCAGTTCAGTGACAGCGATCTGGCGTTAGATGCGAGTGGCAGACACGATATGATCACTATAGTGAACATCGATATTGGGAATGTTGGTTCGATTGTTAATATGCTCAGGAGAATCGGCGTTCGGACGCTCATCTCAGATATCCCTGATGATATATCGCAGGCGGAGAAATTGATTTTGCCTGGGGTCGGCGCATTTGGTGCGGGTATGGAGGGTCTGAAGCGCAAGGGGCTCGTGGAGGCATTGACGGAGGCCGTCATGCAGCGGCAAGTGCCGATATTGGGTGTGTGTCTTGGCATGCAGTTATTGGCGGAGTCCAGCAAGGAGGCGTCATGCCCTGGGTTAGGTTGGATAAGAGGAAAAGTGGTTCGGCTCCGTCCCGAAGACCGTTATCTGCGAGTACCACATATGGGATGGAATACCGTGAAGCCGATACCTGGCGCTGCCTTGTTCGATCCAACGGCGGATGAGCCGCGCTTCTATTTCGCACATTCATTCTATATGGACTGCGCTGATCGTGTGGATGTCGTAGCTGAAGCGACTTACGGCTTCACTTTCCCGGTTGCGGTCCAGAAAAGGAACGTCTTTGGGGTTCAGTTCCATCCCGAGAAGAGTCACCGCTTTGGCAGGGAGGTATTACGTCGGTTTTCGGAGTTTTCTATATGCTGATACCGAGAGTAATTCCGTGCTTACTACTAACGGGTTCTGGATTAATTAAGACGCGCCGATTCAGGCATCGACGCTATGTCGGTGACATCATCAATGCGGTCAGGATATTTAATGATAAAGAGGTTGATGAACTCCTAGTATTAGATATCGATGCAACGATTGTTGGCTACGAGCCACGGCTAGATATCATTACCAGCATCGCAGGAGAATGCTTTATGCCGTTGGCATATGGCGGTGGAATTAGTTCAATGAAGCAAGCGGAAGAGCTTTTCACTGCAGGGGTCGAGAAAGTCGTAGTTAATTCAGCAGCCATTCGTCAACCGGAATTGATAAAACAAGTCTCCTCAAACTTCGGATCTCAAAGCGTTGTTGTGTGCATTGACTATAAACGGAACTGGCTCGGTCGTGTACATACTTATATAGAAAGTGGCAGAAAATGTACGGGGATGACACCCCTGGAACATGCCGGCTATGTTGAAGCGCAGGGTGCCGGCGAGATTATAATTCAGTCGATAGAGCGTGATGGATGCCGTATGGGCTATGATCTAGATCTGATACGCCAGATTGCCTCTGCCACAAATGTTCCTTTGATTGCCTGCGGCGGTGCTCATCAGCTAACTGATTTTTCTGCAGCCATAGATCGCGGCGCTTCTGCTGTTTCTGCTGGAAGCATGTTCGTCTTTCACGGTAAGCATCAAGCGGTTTTAATCACTTATCCTGAGCGTCATGAACTCGAATCTATATTTCAACGTGCTGCCTGAAAAGCTCGCTGCTATCGAAGAACGTCGGTTGTGTACCCGCTGCATCATGGATACAAGCGATCCAGATATCAGCTTCGATGATAGAGGCATATGCAGCCATTGCAGGGATTACGATATATTGGTTTTACGCCAGCAGCGTTCCTGCACGACTCAATCGGCTTTCAAGCGTATCGTGGAGGAAATTAGTTCTCATGGAAAAGGACGACCGTATGATTGTTTGATCGGTTTGAGCGGCGGCGTCGATAGTTCATATTTAGCATATGTTGCACGGCAAGCAGGACTCCGGCCATTGGTTGTGCACGTTGATGCTGGATGGGATTCCGAGCTGGCAGTTAAGAATATAGAAAAACTAGTCAGGCGGCTTGATCTTGATCTGCATACTGTTGTTGTGGATTGGGATGAGATGCGGGATCTTCAAGCGTCATTCATGCGTGCGGAGGTGCCTAATCAGGATATTCCGCAGGATCACGTATTTGCGGCTGCCGTAATGAGTACGGCTGCGAAACACAATATTCGCTACGTGCTCAATGGCAGCAACACATCAACTGAATCGATCATGCCGAGAGCCTGGGGCTACAACTCTTTAGATTTACGACATCTTCGAGCGATACATCGTCGATTTGGAACTCGTAAACTTAGAACCTATCCGACGATTAGCTTCTTCGAATATTACGTTTATCATCCAAGAATCAGGGGTATCCGTACGATCCGGCTGCTCAATTTCCTTGAGTACGAGAAGGCGAAGGCCATAGACATACTACAGCAACAGCTGGGTTGGAAATACTATGGCGGAAAACATTATGAGTCCACATTCACAAAATTTTTTCAGGCGCACTATTTGCCGACAAAGTTCGGATACGACAAACGGCGGGCGCACTTATCGAGCCTGGTGGTCTCGGGTCAGCTGAGCCGCGAGCAGGCACTCCTGGAGATGCAGCAACCACTGTATGACCCACGTCAATTACTGGAGGATAAAGAGTATATAGCAAAAAAACTCGGAATCCCGTTCCAAGAGCTCGATGACATCCTCGCACGTCCAGGAAAGCCGCATGCTGATTATCCGAGCAACGAGCGATTGTTTCGTTTTAAGGATTGGCTTATTAAAAAAAATGGTTGATCAGCCGATGACAGATTCTCGTCGCACCATCGTGCACGTATTTCTTTCGCCAATACAACACGAAAGTCGCCTAGTTAAGGAAGCTAGAAGCATATTGGCTGCAAATATTGTGCATCACATATGCGTATTCGGCATCTGGCGGAAAGGCCTGTCCGAACTTGAGACACTTGAACCAGGGCTGATAGTTCGGAGAATTCACCTTCGCTCAGGCAATTGGCCAAATTGGCTTATCTTTCAGGCGTTCAAGTATCTTGAATGGTCGCTGAAAATTGTAAGACGAATTGGTAAGGAGATACCTATAGTTGTGCATGCTCACAGCCTGGCTGCGCTTCCTGTGGCTGTGCTGGCAAAACTTATGCATGGATTCCCTATAGTCTATGATGCACATGAGCTTGAAACTGAGAGAACGGGATTGCGCGGAATACGCCGTTGGCTAGCGAGGACAACGGAGTGTCTGCTGATTCGTAGAGCAGACGAAATAATGGTCGTTAGCGATGGTATCGCAGACTGGTACTCGCGTGTTTATAGGATACCACGCCCACATGTTGTAAGAAATGTTCCACTTGCGGCTATGTCTAACCGAAATACCAGTGAACTTCGTGAAAAATGTGGCATCGGTAAGAGCGAGATCTTATTCCTGTATCTAGGAGTGATTGGTCCAGGACGAAGCATTGAAAGATTATGCCGTGTGTTTTCTAGAGCAAGTTCTGGTCGACATTTGGTGTTTCTCGGTTACGGCGCTCTTGAGGGATTAGTGCATGACTTTTCAAGAGAGTATCCGAATATTCACTTCGTGGAGGCAGTACCTCCATCCGAGGTCGCATCAAATCTACGAAGTGCAGATGTGGGTATTTGTCTTATCGAGAATGTAAGTATGAGCTACTGGCTGTCGCTTCCGAATAAACTCTTTCAGTGTCTTGCTGAGGCTGTTCCAGTGATGATCAACGATCTTCCGGAGCAAGTGCGATTTGTTAAGGACTTCCAGTGCGGATGGATTGTTCCGCCGACAGACGAATCGCTATTGCAGCTGATTGATTCAATCGGTCGAAAAGACATAGAAGTATACAAGAATGGGGCATTGCAAGCGGCCGAGACACTTAACTGGGATGATGAGATTGTTCCTTACGTTGATTTTTGCCGCCGTGGCATCGTTTCGTAAACAGTATTTGACATGATCATCGGCCATCTAACATCGGCGCACCCAGTGCACGACGTAAGAATTTATATCAAGCAGTGTCGCACGTTGCAGAAAGCGGGTTATCAGGTTGTTCTTATAGCGCCAGGAAGTAATACGCATCAGCAAGGATCTGGAATTCAGATAATTTCTGTCAGGAAGTGGCGCAACAGGCTTGTGCGGATGATCGCCACTACCTGGGAGGTTTTTCTTCGAGCTATATCGTCGAAAGCGAAAGTGCTGCACTTTCATGATCCAGAGCTGATACCGGTTGGTCTAGTTCTCAAGTTATGCGGTAGACGAGTGATCTACGACGTACACGAGAACCTACCTGATCAAGTGATGAGTAAACCCTGGATTCCTAGGGTGCTTCGAAGGTCCATTTCAAAAGCGGTGAATGTAATCGAACTTGTAAGTGTACGAGCATTTGACGCAGTCGTAGCTGCAACCCCGAAAATTGCATCCAGATTTCCTGAAAGGAAAACTGTTGTCGTACAGAATTTTCCGATTCTTTCGGAGTTTTCTAGGAGAATAAAAGGTCAATCTAATATCCGGCATTGCACTTTGGTCTACGTGGGTGGCATAGCAGAAGCCAGGGGGATTATCGAAATGATTGCAGCCACAGAGATCGCGCGGCACATGGGATTAGATGTGCGATTGGTCATTGCCGGAGAGTTCCTCAGTGAGGAGTTGATGAGGCGAGTAATGGCGATGAATGGTTGGAAGTTCGTCGATTATCTCGGTTGGCAATCGCGTGAACAGATTGCAATGGTGTTGTCGGAGTCGCTGGCGGGCATGGTTGTTCTGCATCCGACATTAAGTTATGTAGATGCTTATCCGGTAAAGCTATTTGAATACATGGCAGCCGGAATTCCCGTAATTGCATCGGACTTCCCATTATGGAGAGAGATCATACAGGATGCGCATTGCGGATTGCTTGTGAATCCCTTGGACCCACAAGCAATCGCTAATGCGATACTTTGGCTTTCAGAGAATGAACAAGAGGTGAAACGTATGGGGGAGGCGGGAGCTTTAGCTGTCGAATCGAGGTTTAGTTGGGCGAACGAATCTGCCAAGCTTATTGATCTTTATTCAAGATTCGCGGTGTCGTAAATGAGCGTTGACTTGTCCAAATTAAGAAAATTCTTCGAAGTGTCGCTACTCATTCAAGATATTGATCGTAGATTGGCTTCATGCACGTTTGGCTGATTCAAATCGGCGAACCATTGCCAAGCGATCCCGGCAATCCTAGGCTGTTACGTACGGGGCTGTTGGCATCAGAACTTGCCCGGCGCGGCCATAGGGTTACCTGGTGGGCAACAACCTTTAGACATTCGTCCAAGACTCATCGATCCGATTGCGATACAGTTATTACTGTTTCCCCCCGATACCGGCTGATGCTCATGCATTCGCCGGGGTATTCGTCTAATGTTTCGCTGGCTCGCTTTCGAGATCATCGTGCCCTGGGCAGGCGCTTTCGAGAATGGGCATGTCAGGAAGATACTCCCGATCTTATCCACTGCGGATTTCCGACAATTGAGCTGGCCTATGAGGTGGCGCTGTATGCCGGGGAGCGAAGATTGCCCTGGGTAATCGATGCACGCGACATGTGGCCGGACATCTACGTCGAGGCGGTACCTTCCTTTATTCGGCCAGTCGCGCGACGTTTATTGCGATCGGATTTCGATATGACGCGTGAGGCGTTTCGGCGCGCGAGCGCGATTACAGCGCACGCACCTGGATTCGTTGAGTGGGGGCTGGATTATGCCGATCGTAGCCGGAGGACGATGGATCGCGATTTTCCCTTTGCCTATCCCATACATCCTCCAACTGCAGAGGAAGTCGCTGGGGCTGAGCGCTTCTGGATTGAGAAAGGTTTGACTGGCGTAGCCAATGAATTTGTCATTTGTTTCTTCGGCACATTTACTGAACGCAAGGAGCTGGATGTAGAAACCGTGCTGAGAACGGCTCGCGAGCTTCGACAACAATTGCCCCAGGTAAAGTTTGTCCTGTGTGGTACCGGTCCGGCGGAGGCACGCTACATTGCACTGGCTGCTGAGTTAGGGAATGTTCTATTCCCTGGTTGGGTCGACTACCCGCAGATTTGGACGCTTATGCGGCGGGCGAAGGTCGGGATACTGCCGTATCTGCCCAGCGCGGACTTCATCGCCAGTATGCCCAACAAGTCGATCGAGTATCTGTCAGCCGGACTGCCGGTGCTGACCTGTTTGCGGGGAGGATATCTGCAGACTGTATTGGAAGAGGGTGGATGTGGCATTTTCTACCACGGGGAAACACCGGGTAGTCTCAAGGAGGCCATCCAGCATCTGGTGTCGGACCGCGGCGGCTTGCAGACTCGACGTTCGGCCGCCGCACGCCTTTTTGAGCAGCGATTTCGCGAGGATCGCGTCTACAGTCAAATGGTTGACCACCTTGAGCTTATGCAAAGTAGCGACGCCTGAGGGGAGGATTTCAGAGAACGGACCTGTGCGACTGAGCAAGGCTAAGCGGCATTCTGGTATATTGCGCACCCAAATTTCACGCACCTCGGATCAATACGTGTCATCGATGGAAACGAATTACGCGGAAGTTACTGAGATCGCGGGTGAGCCTATTACCGCAGAGCAACTCTTCCGACTTAATCACCGATATGCGTGGGCGGTAGGCTATTGTGGCGGCCGGGATGT
Source organism: Steroidobacter denitrificans (assembly GCF_001579945.1). Lineage (NCBI taxonomy): Bacteria > Pseudomonadati > Pseudomonadota > Gammaproteobacteria > Steroidobacterales > Steroidobacteraceae > Steroidobacter > Steroidobacter denitrificans. The sequence continues at coordinate 1,104,104 of NZ_CP011971.1, forward strand.
CGTCGAGTGCGGTTGTGGTACAGGCCCGGGACTGGGGTTGCTGCAAGGAGCTTCACGTACTTTCGAAGCTGGGGATATCAGTCCCTTAATGGTTGAAGTAGCGCGCCGTCACTATGGCAGCCGCGTGAGGGTGTCGCAGTTCAATGCGGAAACGTTGCCATTCGCTTCGGCGTCTAAGGATGTCGTACTCTTATTTGAGGCTATTTATTATTTGCCCGATGCGAGCCGGTTCGTGCGTGAATGTAGGCGGGTGCTCAGGCCGGGCGGGTATATGCTGATCGTGACCGCGAACAAGGACCTTTGGGACTTTCATCCGAGTCCCCACGCCTACCGCTATTATGGTGTACTGGAGCTGAGCGAGCTATTTGCGGAATACGGCTTCGAGTGCGAGTTCTTTGGCTTTCAGGACGTGCGACGTACTGGATGGCGTCAGCGATTGCTCCGGCCGGTCAAGCGATTCGTTGTTGCTATTGGGCTGATGCCAAAGACGATGGCCGGCAAACGCTGGATCAAGCGCATCGTATTTGGGCCGTCGCTATCGATGCCTGCCGAGTTGTCACCAGGGTACTCGCTTGAACTGCTCGAGCGAATAGATGCGGGCTGCCAAAATGAGCATCACAAGATCATTTACTGCGCCGCGCGACTTTGATGTTGACCAGCGATTCATATGATTACGCTAGACATTAGAGAGATATAGCATGATCGCGCACCGTCAGATTCCCTTCTTCGACTACCCCTCGCTCTTTTCCGAACTGGAAGATGAGATCATGACTTCCGTGCGCGATGTCTACGCGCGCGGCGCCTATATCATGCAGAGCGACTTGTTTAATTTCGAGGCGGAACTCGCCGCTTATCTCGGAGTCAGGCACGCCATAGGTGTAGCTGACGGAACCATGGGTTTGCTACTTCCCTTGCTCGCGCTCGAACTGAAGCCGGGTGATGAAGTTCTGGTACCTTCGCACACGTTTGTAGCGTCCGCCGCAGCCATTCACCACGCCGGCGGCACACCTGTATTGGTGGATTGCGGGCGTGATCATCTGATTGATCCTGCATCGGCAGGCGCTGCTATCACACATCGAACGAAGGGAATCATGCCTGTCCAGTTGAATGGGCGCACGGCTGACATGGACGTGATCACCGATATTGCTCGTGAACATAGTTTGTTTATCGTTGAGGATTCGTGTCAGGCGCTTGGTTCACGGTTCAAAGGAAAGTTTGCAGGGACGTTCGGCGTGGCTGGCTCAATCAGTTTTTACCCCTCGAAAACTCTGGGGTGTTTCGGGGACGGCGGAGCTGTCATCACTGACGATGACGAGATGGCCGAACGGGTGCGTATCTTACGCGACCATGGCCGGGGTCAGGATGGGGATGTTTTGGCGTGGGGTTTCAACTCAAGGTTAGATAACGTGCAAGCTGCGATACTGCGTATCAAGCTGAAGCGCTACGACGGGTATGTTGCACGCCGACGTGCTATTGCATCTATTTACCAGGAAAGACTTGGAGGCCGTCATGAATTGTTGTTGCCGCCAGCTCCTGGATTTCAGGATGAACATTTCGATATTTTCCAGAACTACGAAATTGAAGCGCAGAACCGTGATGAGTTACGAACGTATCTAGAATCGCGCGGGGTGAAGACCATTCTTCAATGGGGCGGCAAGGTTCTCCATCAATTTTCGAAACTAGGATTGGGAGCGCCCTTGCCCTACGCAGAGCGTATGTCGCAACGGTTCATGCTACTACCGATGAATACGGCACTCTCGAATGATGACGTACACTATATTTGTGATTGCATCGACGGGTTCTATGTTGCGAACTCTCAGGCGGCCGCGTCTGCCTGAGTTGGTAGGAAATTTACATGACCGATCAACCACCGATAGCTGTTTCAGGCGGACTTCGTACCCAGGCGGAGCAGGAAGAAGGAGCACGCAATCAGGCGTGTTTTGAAAGGAACCCATCTTCCTGGGAATCGAAGATGGAAAACTTCCCGAAATACGTGCGTCGCCAGAACATCACGCGTTTTTTGTCGCTGTACGAGATCTTCAAGCTGGCGCTACCTATAAAAGGCTCAGTGGTTGAGTGTGGTGTGAATCATGGCTTCGGGATCATGACGTGGGTTCGGCTTTCAGCAATTCTGGAGCCTGTCAATTTGACACGTAGAATATATGGGTTCGATACATTCGAAGGTTTCCCAAGCCTTTCGGAACAGGATCGCGCCGCAGCGAGCGACCACGTCAAGATTGGCGACCTGTTTGCGGACTCACATGATGAACTTCTTGAGCTGGCTTCTATTAATGACAGTACGCGTTTCCTCGGTCATGTGCCCAAAGTCAAACTCATAAAAGGCGATGCGACGCGCACGATCCCAGATTTTGTCCGGAACACGCCTCACCTGCTCGTCAGCTTGCTTTATCTCGACTTCGATCTTTATGAGCCCACAAAGGTGGCTCTTGAGAATTTTCTACCGCGCATGCCCAAGGGCGCAATCATTGCATTCGATGAACTGGATAATCCCTTGTGGCCGGGAGAGACAGTAGCCATGCTTGAGGTGCTCGACAAATATAAGCTGCGGATTCAGCGTTTGCCGTTCGATCCTTATGTTGGCTTTGCAGAGGTTTGTTGATCCCATGCAAAGAGACATACCAGTTGGGAAGGCTACAGCCCCTGGCGCACCTATAGATACCAGATCATTCGCGTTGCGGATTCGCCGGCACGCGCTGGAGATGACTAGTCGAGGAGGGAGCTCACATATCGGTGCAGTATTTTCGATGGCCGATATTGTCGCTGTGCTGTATGGCCACGTCATGATCGTGAATCCTTCGGATCCCTGCGATCCTGGTAGGGATCGCTTCATTCTGAGCAAGGGCCACGCAGGCGCCGGGATCTACGCAGCGCTTGCCGAAAGAGGCTTCTTTCCCAAGGAACTGCTCCGCGACCATTACAAGAACGGCTCAGTGATGAGCGGGCATGTTTCCCATAAGGGGATTGCGGGGGTGGAGTTTTCTACTGGCTCACTCGGCCATGGTCTCGGGGTCGCGTGTGGTATGGCATACGCAGCTCAGCTCGCCGGTAAAACCCATCGCGTTTTCATCTTGATGAGCGATGGGGAATGCGATGAGGGGTCAAATTGGGAGGCGATTCACTTTGCAGGACATCATCGGTTGGGGAGGGTGGTCGCGGTTGTTGATTACAACAAGATTCAGAGCTTGAAGGCTACAGAGGAAACGCTAGGGCTTGAACCGTTTGCCGAGAAATGGAGGAGTTTCCGTTGGGAGACCGTCGAGGTAGATGGGCATGATCATAGCGAACTGCGTCGAGTACTTGATGTACGTCGTCCCGCCCAAGCGAAGCCCTTGTGCGTCATCGCCCACACGATTAAGGGTAAAGGCGTCTCGTTCATGGAGAACAGTGTTCTATGGCACTATCGAACCGCCCGAGGAGCCGAACTACAAGCCGCACGGCGTGAGTTGGGGGTCGAAGAATGAGGAACGCATTCATCCAGCGTCTTTCTGAGCTGGCGGTAGGGGACAAGAGGATTCTACTGATCACCGGCGATCTTGGATTCGGTGTGCTAGATGATTTCGAGCGTCGTTTTCCAGCACAGTACCTCAATGCAGGCGTAGCTGAACAGAACATGACTGCTGTAGCGACCGGCCTTGCCCTGGAGGGGCACGTCGTTTTTACATACTCGATTGGGAATTTCCCCACGCTGAGATGTCTGGAGCAGATCCGCAATGATGTTTGTTACCATGATGCGAATGTCAAGATTGTCAGTATAGGCGGAGGATTCAGCTACGGGCAGCTCGGCATGTCCCATCATGCAACTGAGGATCTGAGTTTGCTGCGGGCGTTGCCAGGCATCGTGGTCTGCGCTCCAGGTAGCGCATTCGAGGCACGCGAATCTGTTGATGCTATGATTGCTCATGCGGGCCCGGCGTACCTGCGTCTTGAGCGGGCTGCGAATGACTTTACTGATGACTCAGCAAACATTTTCGTCTTTGGACATGCGCGGAAGTTACGTGAGGGATCAGATCTGACCCTGATGGGCGCGGGCGGGGTCGTTTCGGAGGTTGTGGCAGCGAGTGACTTGCTGAACTCCCAGGGTATCCACTGCCGGGTGCTGAGCCTGCATACCCTTAAGCCGTTTGACAAGGAAGCTGTCTTGGCAGCCGCGGAGCAGACAGGTGGAATACTAACGGTCGAGGAAAACTCGGTGTTAGGAGGGCTGGGAGGGGCTGTTGCTGAGATTTGCCTCGAACACGGGACGCGGCCTCGCAGATTTCTTCGGCTGGGTATCCAGGATACTTACACGAGCCTTGTTGGGGACCAGGCATATCTGCGCTCCTTGGTAGGGATAGACCGTGGTTCCGTAGCTCTAGCTGCACGCCGTCTGCTCGAGGCTTGATTGCGCCTTCCTAAAGAGATCGGGTCACGATGAAACGCGCCTTAGATATCGTACTGTCGCTATGCGGCCTGTTAATTTTGTCACCTGTTCTGTTGATTATATCTCTGTTGATTTTCTTCTACGACTTCCATTCGCCTTTCTACGTCGCGCCCCGTGTCGGTAAGGATGGAAAGCTGTTTCGTATGATCAAGTTCAGGTCAATGGTCGTCGACGCGGATAGTACCGGTGTCACTTCTACTTCCACTTCGGACAGCCGCATCACCCCGGTGGGCCACTTCGTGCGCCGCTGCAAGCTTGATGAAATTGTGCAGCTGTGGAATGTATTGCTGGGACATATGTCGCTCGTTGGCCCTCGCCCCAATGTGAAGAGCGGGACCGATGTCTATACTGCTGCTGAGCGGCACCTGCTGAGCGTTCGGCCGGGTATCACGGACTTTGCATCGATCGTTTTCGCCGACGAGGGTGATATTTTGCGAGGCCATGCTGATGCGGACGGAGCCTATGATCGTCTGATTCGTCCCTGGAAGAGCAGGCTCGGTTTGTTCTATATAGACCATTGCAGTCTGTTTCTGGATTGCAAGTTAATTGTCACGACGATACTTGCCGTCGTGTCGCGTCGTAGCGCTTTGCGGATCGTGGCAAGCGAACTGTCCCGGCGACATGCCCCTGATGATCTGATACGCATTTCGCTGCGCAACGAAGCGCTTATTCCGTGCGTGCCTCCATTGTGATGGTCAAGCGAAGTTGGGAAATCCGCCTTGCCGTTCCGAAGCTATCACGATAGTGTCGCCATGAATTTACGTGGCTGGCCAGCGACCGGCGTGCCTCTTCGTTCGCATGATTGTGCTGGGCCGTCCGGTATCGAGGCTGCCCATTATCGTCGTCATCTATGAGGTAATGACCTCTCATTGCGGCGGCGGAGACGCTCCGGGCGGTCCTGGTCGAGGCGACGCGCTGAGCGAAGGAGCCGCCGAAGCTTCTTGACCACGATGCGATTCGAATCGGGCAGGGCCGATCCTTCGGACCGCATGTTGTCGCCAAATGGAGTCAGTGCAATTGACTTACAATTCTGCCAGAATTCCCTCTCGGATCAGCATGTTCGGCCGATGACCTAATCAGAGCCGTACGAATTCTAAAAAAGGGATGCAGCGAGGGAACGAGCGGTGTGCAGCCGCATTCTCCTTGTTGGAGTGTGTAGCTGAGGAAGGAGTCACCGTGACGGAGTCGATGCCTCGATGGATTGAACGCTTCGCCAACAGTCTTGCGCATCTGCCGCGATCTCGGAAGCGGCTGCTGATGCTGGGCGCCGACGTTATCGGCATTCCCCTGGTTCTCTGGTTCGCGATTTCCCTGCGCCTGGGCACGGCCTATCATCATGTCGGCGGCACCGAATGGCTCTATGTGGCGGCGCTGCTGACCAGCGTTCCGGTCTTCGTTCGCATGGGCCTGTATCGGGCGGTTATCCGTTTCATGGGGCCGAAGGCCATCGTGGCGGTCTTCATGGGCGTTTCCTCGTCGGTGGTCCTGCTGTCGCTGCTGGCGCTGGCTTGGCCGAACCGTTCCATTCCGGTGACGGCGATCCCGATTTACTGGGCCTTTGCCCTGATCTATGTCGGTGGAACCCGGTTCCTGGTGCGCGGCTTGCTGAATTTCCGTTGGACCAACGCGGCCCAGCGGATGGTGATCTACGGTGCCGGGGCGGCCGGGGTGCAGCTGGCGGGGGGTCTGCGGCGCGAGGGGCGCTACTACCCGGTGGCCTTCATCGATGACAACGCCAGCTTGCACGGCAGCACGATCAGCGGCCTGGAGGTCTTTCCCATGGAGGAACTGGCGGGGCTGGTTCGCGAGGAGGGGGTCACGGGCGTGCTGCTGGCACTGCCGTCCCAGTCGCGGCGGCGGCGCCAGGAGATTCTCAAGGCCATCGAGCCGCTGTCGCTGCGGGTGCAGACGGTGCCGGACTACGGCGACATCCTGGCGGGCCATGCCAGGGTCGAGGATGTCCGCGATGTCGATGCCGGCGATCTGCTGGGCCGGGATCCGGTGCCGCCGAACACCCAGTTGCTGGACGCTTGTATCCGCGGAAAAGTCGTCATGGTGACCGGCGCGGGAGGCTCGATCGGCGCCGAGCTGTGCCGCCAGATCATTCGTCTGCAGCCGGCCCAGTTGCTGCTGCTGGAGATGTCCGAGCTGGCGCTCTACAACGTCGAGCGGGAGCTGCGGCTGCTGATCGCCTCCAAGGGATTGTCGGTCGACCTGGTGGCGCTGCTGGGAGACGCTCACCACAAGCACCGCATGAAGGAGATCCTGCAGGCCTACGGGGTGCAGACCATCTATCACGCCGCGGCTTACAAGCATGTGCCCATCGTGGAGCAGAACGTCATCGAAGGGATTTACAACAACATCTTCAGTACCTGGAATGCCGCCGAGGCGGCACTCGAGGCGCGCGTCGAGACCTTCGTGCTGATCTCCACCGACAAGGCCGTCAATCCCACCAATGTGATGGGTGCGACCAAGCGGTTTGCCGAAATCGTCCTGCAGGGGCTGCAGTCGCGTGGTTCGCATACTCGCTTTTGCATGGTGCGCTTCGGCAACGTGCTGGAGTCGTCCGGTTCGGTGGTGCCCTTGTTCCGGGAGCAGATCCGCCGCGGCGGGCCGGTCACGGTGACTCACAAGGACGTCATCCGCTACTTCATGACCATCCCGGAAGCTGCACAACTAGTGTTGCAGGCCGGTTCGATGGGCAAGGGAGGAGATGTGTTCGTGCTGGACATGGGCAAGCCGGTGCGCATCGCCGACCTGGCCAAGCGCATGATCAGCCTGATGGGCTTGACCGTGCGCGACGAGCTCAACCCCGATGGCGACATCGAGATCGTTTACACCGGGCTGCGCCCGGCGGAAAAGTTGTACGAGGAGCTGCTGATCGGCAACAACGTCACCGGGACGGAGCATGCGATGATCATGCGCGCCATGGAGCATTGCCTGCCATGGCCCGAGGTGCAACGGGTGCTGGATGAGATGTCCGTGGCGCTGTCGCGGTTCGATTGCGACCGGGCGCGCGAGGTATTGATGCAGACCGTCGCCGAGTACCGGCCTGCGGGAGCAATGCAGGATCTGGTGTGGAGTCGCAAGGTGGCGGTGGGGCTTGCGCAGGCGAAGAACGTTACCGCCATCGAGACTCGCCGTCCTCGCAAGCCGATGACTGCTCCCGCGGCGAGTCCTACGACGCATTGAGCCCGATGTATTGAGCCGTGGCCCGGCGTCCGGGCTGGCCCGGGGGCGCCGTGCCCATGCTCCTCGCCTTCGCCGGCCGGTGGGAACGCCTGGAAGACGGCACCCGCTTTGCCGCGCGGAATGTCCGTTCCGTGAAATATCTACGGGTGCCGGCCTTGAGTTTCTTCGGTAGTACGGGTATCGTCCGTACATGAAGGAGGGGTGATGGCACAGGTGCAATCCAATCGTGACGACCGCATCGAGTTGCGCACCACGCGTGATGAAAAGCGGCTTCTCACCGCCGCCGCCGCCCATGAGCGGCTGGACGTGACCAGCTTCATCATGCGCGCCGTTCTGCCGGCCGCGCGCGATGTGGTCGAGAATGCCGGGCGCATCTCGCTTTCGGAGCGGGATTCACTGCGCGTACTCGATCTCCTGGAAAACCCGCCGGCCCCGACGCCGGTCCTGCTTGCTGCCGCCCGCCGCCGCATCGCTCGGGGCGGCAAGAGTGCTTGACTGGCGGGAAGAACCCATCGGACGCAACCATGACCGCAAGGCGTTCGATTGCGGTACGCCGGAACTGAACGAGTATCTGCGCCGGCACGCCCGCCAGAACCATGAGGGTGGAGGCTCCAAGACTTTCGTGGCGGTGGCTCTATCCGCGCCCGTAACCATCCTCGGCTACTATTCCATCAGTCCCGCCTCGATTGCCTTCGAAAAAGTTCCCGCTGTCCTGACCAAGGGGCTGGGGTGCTATGAGGTTGCCGTGTATCGGCTTGCCCGTCTAGCGGTGTCGCTTCCGTTGCAGCGTCAGGGGCTTGGGGGCGATCTATTGCTGGCAGCGGGTGCAAGGGCGCTGGCCGTGGCGTCGCAGGTCGGCGGCGTGGCGTTGGCTATCGACGCCAAGGATGAGAAGGCTGCGCGCTGGTACGAGCGTTTCGGTGCGATGCCGCTGCTCGACAGCAGCCCTCTCAGCCTGATCCTGCCATTCAAGACCATTATTGACGCTCTGGACATTGCCCAAAGTGAAAGCTCCATCTGCCCCGAAACGCGCGAATGATCGATCAGAGGAGGGAACAACAAGAATGTGGGCAGTGCCTGGAAGACGGCTGTGAGTCGAACAAAGTCGTTACCTGAGCGTCCAGAGAATCAAGGGCTTAGGACTACTCCTATACGCGTGTGCGAGCCGAAAACCCGCAGGTAAAGCAGCGCGGCGAAATGGTTTATTGGATGTAAAATTACGACAGATCTGGCTGATTATGCGTAAATTTCCGACAACTGACGTCTTTCTCGTCCGGCAGGTAGAAAAATACGACAAATTGTACGTGTAAGATTACGACTAATTCTGGAAATTTTGCGTATAATTACGATATCACGGCACAAACTGTAGCAGTTGGGTGGAATATTCCGACATGGTACTGATTGCGTCGACGGGAGATCCGACGGGAGATCGTCTCCTGCAGCGCCGCGCCGAACATGGGGCGCTACGCCGACTGTACCAGGGGATCTACACCGACGATCTCAACACTCCGATCGATGTCGTGACGCGCCGCCACCTGAACGAGATTCTCAGTGTCCTGACTCCTGGGGCTGTCATTTCTCATCGTTCGGCCATCGAGCACCGACCCACCGCCGCCGGCCATTTCTATCTCACCGGCCCGTACCGTCGCGAGTTGGAGCTACCCGGAATCAAGATTCACATCGCCAAAGGCCCAGGGCCCACGCCCGGCGACATCCGCATTTCGTTCAAGTATGGCGACGCGTACATCTCCAACCAGACGCGTGCACTTCTCGAGAATCTTTCGCAGAGCAGGGGAGACCCCGATAATCGGCGCACGCTCGGTCCGGCATTCGTCGAGCAATGGCTCGAGCGATTCATTGCTCGCGATATCAAAAATGATATCGGCGGGATTCGAGATCAGGCGAAAGAGCTTGCGGGCATACTCGGGCTTCACGCCGAGGCCAAGAAGATCGACGCCTTGATAGGGGCCATGCTGGGGACGCGTACCGCGAGGCTGGTAACGCCGATCGCGCGTGCGCGCGCTGCCGGCCGGCAGTACGATGATGATCGACTTACGCTGTTCGAGCGGCTAGCAAATGAGTTGCAGCAAAATCCGCTGCAGATCCCTGACGCGGATCCTGCGGCAGACCTGCAGCTGCAGGCCTTTGTTGAAACCTACTTCTCGAACTTTATCGAAGGCACCGAGTTCGAGATCGAAGAAGCACATGACATCGTGGTCAATGGCCGACCGCTGAGATATCGCGAAGACGATTCACACGACATCCTGGGTACCTATCAGGCTATCTTACGTTCGAAGCAAGACCCAGCGCTTCCAGGTGGCGCCGAAAAGTTCGTTGCTCAAATCATGGATTGGAATCGTCTCGTCATCGAATCACGCAAAAACAAGTCGCCCGGTGAGCTCAAAACGCTCACTAATCGAGCGGGTCATACGGTGTTCGTGCAACTGGACAAAGTTGTGGGCACCCTCATGAAAGGGTACGAGATCATCATGAGCGCGGCGACACCCGCAAATCGTGCGGCTCTGGCCATGTTCGTGATTGCAGAGGTTCATCCGTTCAATGACGGAAACGGGCGTACGGCACGAATTGCGATGAATCACTTCCTGACGAATGCCGGTCTCACGCGTATCGTCATTCCGACAATCTACCGCGACGACTATATTTCCGCACTCAAAGCGATGACCCATGGTAATCCGGCTCCCCTGCCGCGCATGCTGAATCATGCCGGTAGGTTCAGTCGCTGGATCGACTTCAGCTCAAAGGAGCGATGTTTCCACATGCTGGAAAGGTCGAACGCCATGCAAGAAGACGGGCGGCAGTTTCGGCTCGAGTTCAATGACGAGGAAATGGAGCCTGGACCAGCCCCGTGAATGCCAGCCGGCCCCAAAATGTGCGAATGACCGACCAGATTCCTTTACGCTAGCAGAAGGCTTCGCTAAGCTGCGGATCATCGTAGAGAATTTTATTTTCCTCCAATAAACAGTAAGTTATACATGCATCTTACGATTTTTGGTTCAGGGTATGTGGGGTTGGTGACGGGGGCGTGCTTCGCCGAGGCCGGCAACGATGTGTTGTGCGTGGATGTCGATGAACGCAAGGTGGAGATGCTCAGACGCGGTGAATCGCCCATCTATGAGCCGGGTCTGGAGGAACTGCTCAACCGCAATCTGGCGGCGGGACGCCTGAACTTCACCACCGATGCGGCCGAGGGAGTCCGGCATGGGCTGTTCCAGTTCATTGCAGTCGGTACGCCGCCCGATGAGGACGGTTCGGCGGACCTCAAGTATGTGTTGTCGGTGGCCGAGTCCATCGGGCGCCATTTGTCCGAGTATCGGGTGGTGGTGACCAAGTCCACCGTGCCGGTGGGCACGGCGGACAAGGTGCGCGCCCGGATCGATGCGACGCTGGCGGAGCGGCATGCGCAGATCGAATTCGATGTGGTCTCCAATCCCGAGTTTCTGAAGGAAGGCGCGGCGATCAATGATTTCATGAAGCCCGATCGCATCGTCGTGGGAACCGACAATCCGCGCACGGCCGAGTTGCTCAAGGCACTGTACGATCCCTTCACGCGCAATCGCGATCGCATGGTGGTCATGGATGTACGCTCCTCTGAACTGACCAAGTATGCCGCCAACGCCATGCTGGCCACCAAGATCAGTTTCATGAACGAACTGGCGAATCTGGCCGAGCGCATGGGGGCGGACATCGAGAAGGTGCGCCTGGGTATCGGTTCGGACCCGCGCATCGGCTATCACTTCATTTATCCGGGCTGCGGCTACGGCGGCTCCTGTTTCCCCAAGGACGTCCAGGCGCTCGCCCGCAGCGCCCAGGAGCATGCCTTCGAGGCGAAACTGCTCAATGCGGTGGAGGCGGTCAACCTGCGCCAGAAGTCGCTGTTGTTCGACAAGCTCAGCCGGTATTTCGGCGGCGATCTGGCGGGCAAGACCATTGCGCTGTGGGGCCTGGCGTTCAAGCCCAATACCGACGACATGCGCGCGGCACCCAGCCGCACCTTGATGGAGGCCTTGTGGGCCGCGGGGGCCAAGGTGCGGGCCTATGACCCGGTGGCGATGCAAGAAGCCCGGCGGATCTACGGCGAGCGCGCGGACCTGGTCCTGGCCAAGAGCGCCAAGGAGGCGCTGAGCGGTGCGGATGCGCTGGCCATCGTCACGGAGTGGCAGGAGTTCCGCAGTCCCGATTTCGACATGATCAAGTCCGAACTCGGCCGGCCCGCGGTGTTCGACGGCCGCAATTTGTATGATCCGGCGTTCGTGCGACGCTTTGGATTGAAGTATTACGCCATCGGCCGAGGCGACAATCCATGCTGATACCCGTCATCCTCTCGGGGGGCTCGGGCACGCGCCTGTGGCCGCTGTCACGCGAGCTTTATCCCAAGCAGCTGTTGCCGCTGGTGGGCAAGGGCACCATGCTGCAGGAGACGCTGGCGCGTGTCTCGGGCGTGGAGGATGTGACCGCGCCCATCGTGGTCTGTAATGAAAGCCACCGCTTTCTGGTCGCCGAGCAATTGCTGCAGGCCGGCGTGCAGCCGCAGGCCATCCTGCTGGAGCCGGTCGGACGCAACACGGCACCGGCGGTGGCGGTGGCGGCGATGGCGGCGCTGGCACAGCTGCCGGAAGACACCCAGCGCGGCAACGATCCGCTGTTGTTGATCCTGCCTGCCGATCATGTGATCCGCGACGTGGCCGCGTTCCAGGCGGCGCTGGCCGTCGGCCGTGCGCAGGCGCAGCAGGGCCGGCTGGTCACCTTCGGCGTGGTACCCACGCAGCCGGAGACCGGCTACGGTTATATTCGCCGCGGTGGCGGTGAGGGAGCAGGTTCCGATGAGCGGCCGGGTTCCGGCGGGGGGCCGGCGTTTGCTGAGGACCTGGCTGCCGGTAAGGGCCTGGTTTCCAGCCAGGGGTCGGCATTCGATATTGCCGAGTTTGTCGAAAAGCCGGATCTGGCGACCGCGCGGGGCTATCTGGCATCGGGCGAGTATTACTGGAACAGCGGCATGTTCATGTTCCGGGCCTCCAAGGTGCTCGAGGAGCTGCGGGCACTGGCGCCGCAGATCTACCAGGCCTGTACGCAGGCCTACACGGGCGCCTGTCAGGACCTGGATTTCACGCGGCTGCCTGCCCGGGAATTCGGCGCCTGTCCCAGCGATTCCTTCGACTATGCCGTGATGGAGAAAACCGCCCACGGCGTGGTCGTGCCGCTGGATGCCGGCTGGAGCGATGTGGGCTCCTGGTCGGCCTTGCACGCGGCGATCCCGGCCGATGCGGAGGGCAATGTGCGCCTGGGTGATGTACTCACGGCCGACACCTCGGGCTGTTACCTGCACTCCACCAGCCGGCTGGTGGCCACCGTGGGCCTGCAGGATCATGTCGTGGTGGAAACCAAGGATGCCGTGCTGGTGGCGCCCAAGGCGCGGGTGCAGGATGTGAAGGAATTGGTGAATCAGCTGAAAAAGCAGGATCGCCATGAAACATCCCTGCACCGTGAAGTGTTCCGCCCCTGGGGCAGCTACGACAGCATCGATCACGGTGATCGCTTCCAGGTCAAGCGCCTGGTGGTGAAGCCGGGCGCGACCTTGTCGCTGCAGCTGCATCATCATCGTGCGGAGCACTGGATCGTGGTGGCGGGCACGGCGCGCATCACACGCGGGGAGGAGACCTTCCTGCTCGAGGAAAATCAGTCGACCTATATCCCTTTGGGAACGAGACACCGTATCGAAAACCCGGGCCGGATTCCATTGCACATCATCGAAGTGCAGTCCGGCACCTATCTGGGGGAAGATGACATCGTGCGCTTCGAGGATCGCTACGGGCGCGAGGGTCAGAGCGGCTGAGCAGCGCCGGGCTGACTCGAGGCGGCGGCTGCCGCGTCGGGCCCGCGCATCGATCGAGGACGAAGGTTCATGAGCAGCATCATCGGCTTCAAGGCTTACGATTATCGTGCCCGCATTCCGGGGGAACTCAACGAAGAGGTCGCCTATCGCATCGGTAGAGCCTATGCCGAGTTCCTGCGGCCCGACGCCGGTCGGCTGCGGATCGTCGTGGGGCGCGACATCCGGCTGTCGAGCGAGACCTTGTGCGCGGCGCTGACGCGGGGACTGCTGGACTCCGGGGTCGATGTCCATGACATCGGGCTGTGCGGTACCGAAGTGGTGTATTTCGCGACCTTCAGCGAGCGGATGGACGGCGGCATCATGGTGACGGCCAGTCACAATCCGCCCGACTACAACGGCATGAAGTTCGTGCGCGAGCAGTCGCGACCGATCAGCGGCGATACGGGTTTGAAGGATATTCAGCGTATTGCCGAGGCGCAGGCTTATACTTCGCCGGATCGCCGGGGCGAGCGCTTCGAACTGGATATTCAGCAAAAGTATATCGAGCATCTGTTGTCCTACCTGGATCACGCCAAGCTCAAGAAGCTCAAGATCGTCGTCAATGCCGGCAACGGTGGCGCCGGACTGGTGGTGGATCAGCTGCAATCCCACCTGCCCTTCGAGTTCATCAAACTCAACCATACCCCCGACGGCCATTTCCCCAACGGTGTACCCAATCCCATGCTGGAGGACAATCGGCGCTCGACCATCGAGGCGATTCGCGCGCATGGCGCGGACTGCGGGGTGGCCTGGGACGGGGACTATGATCGCTGCTTCCTGTTCGATGAGACCGGCGCGTTCATCGAGGGGTATTACATCGTCGGCCTGCTGGCCTCGGTGTTTCTGCAGCGCGAACCCGGCGCGCGCATCGTGCACGATCCTCGTCTGACCTGGGCGACCTTGGATATGGTCGATTCCCTGGGTGGCCAGGCGGTGATGTCCAAGTCCGGTCATGCCTTCATGAAGGATGTGATGCGCCAGGCCGATGCCGCCTATGGCGGCGAAATGAGTGCGCATCATTATTTCCGGCGCTTCGGCTACTGCGACAGCGGCCAGATTCCCTGGCTGCTGGTGACGCAGTTGATGTGCGAGTCAGGCCAGCCGCTCAGTGCCCTGGTCGGCGAGCGGATCCGCAAGTTTCCCGCCAGCGGCGAGATCAATCGCCGGGTGGCGGACGCACCGGCCACGATCCGCAGGGTGCAGGCGCACTATGAAAAGGGTGCCCGTTCGGTGGATTTCACCGACGGTTTATCGGTCGAGTTCGATGCCTGGCGATTCAACCTGCGCTCCTCCAACACCGAGCCGCTCATTCGCCTCAACGTGGAAAGCCGCGGTGATGAGGCATTGATGCGTTCGCGTACCACGGAGCTGCTGGCCATGATCGGCGGGGAGGCGGCGGGCTGAGGAAAGCCGGCGTCCCGCCCAAAGCCGTTGTGGGGTTGAGGTTCGCTCATGATCCAGCGCCAGCCATGCATCCCGGGTAAATGTATGGCTGGAGCTGGATCATGAGCGGACTTGTCCAATCGCTTGATGGTCGGAACGCTTGATGGGCAGAATGTCGCGGGACGCATTTTTACGCTGCATTTCTGCACAAATTCGCAGTTAATCGCTCTGGTCTTCGGCAGTAAAACGCCTAGGCTTTGGCGATGCCCTCGCAACTGCATGAGGCCTTGCTGTTGTTGTTTCGCAATCGTCCCGAGCTGGCGCCGGAACTGTTGCGCGGGGCCATGCGTATGGATCTGCCGCGCTACACCCGGGCGCGCATCGATTGTGCGGAGCTGAATGAGGTCCAGCCCACCGAGTATCGGGCTGATCTGGTGGTGCTGCTGCTGGATGAAAAGCCGGTGCTGGGCATCGTGGTGGAGGCGCAGCTGTCCGCCGATCCGCGCAAGCGCTTCGTGTGGCCGGTCTATGTCACCAGCTTGCGAGCGCGATTGAAATGTCCGGTGTGCCTGCTGGTGGTGACGGCCAATGAATCGGTGGCACGCTGGGCGGCGCAGCCGGTGGACCTGGGAGGTGGCAACGGCTTCGTGCCCCTGGTGCTGCGGCCCTCTGGTGTACCGCAGATCACCGAAGAAGTTCAGGCGCGAGCGGATCCAGAGCTGGCCGTGTTGTCGGCGATGGCTCATGGCCGGGGCCAGGATACGGCCAAATCCGTGCAGATCGCGCTGGCGGCGCAACTGGCCAGCGAGGGACTCGACGCGGATCGGTCCAGGTTGTATTTTGATCTTGTTCTGGCCTCACTGAGCGAGGCCGTCCGACGGGAGCTGCAAGCCATGGATCCAGCCAAGTACGAATACCAGAGCGAGTTCGCCCGGCGCTACTTCGCCCAGGGCATTGCCCAAGGCATCGAGCAGGGGATCGAACAAGGTATCGAACAAGGGATCGAACAAGGGATCGAACAGGGCATTGAAAAAGGTATCCAGCGGGGCATGGCCTTGGGCGTCACCGAAGGCCGTGCGGCCCTGGTGTTACGACAGCTCACCGTTCGCTTCGGCGCGCTCGATGAGGGCATTCAGACGCGCGTGCGCCAAGCCTCCATCGAGGAGCTCGACGCGATCGGCGAGCGTCTCCTTTCGGCAGGCAGTGCGCTTGAGGCAGTGCTGTTCGATTAGAGTTTGATCAGTAAGACCGTGCCAGCCGCGGCGAGATCCTCCCGAGAGTCGCGAGCCGGCGATCTCGGCTGGCGGCGCCTCGAAGCGGGAAAATACCGAGTGACGATGCCCGATTGACCGTGGGTGCGGCCATCCTTACACTACGCGGCCCTTGAGGCCGTCACGGCTCCAGGAACAGCATTCGATGCTTGGGCGGTTAGCTCAGCGGTAGAGCACTGCCTTCACACGGCAGGGGTCACTGGTTCGATCCCAGTACCGCCCACCATTAAAATCAGTAAGTTATGGTCTATCCAGGAATCGGCTTTCCACGCAAAGCGCGGTTCTCACGCGATCGACTTCGAACTTCCTGCGCGCAGCCTCCTGCATCGTGCGCATCAGTTCTCGGCGGGCATCTTCGCGGTGATAGCATTCGCGGCTGCGCTGGTGATTCTGCCGGCCCATGAATAATCTACATCGTTTCGTCCCATTATTTTCCCCATGACCATCCGTACCCGCTTCGCGCCCAGTCCCACCGGCATGCTGCATATTGGCGGCGTGCGTACTGCGCTGTTCTCCTGGCTGTATGCACGACGCGCACACGGCGTGTTCATCCTGCGCGTGGAAGACACCGACCGGGAGCGCTCGACCGAAGAGGCTACGCAGGTCATTCTGGACGGCATGCGTTGGCTGGGCCTGGATGCCGATGAAGGTCCCTTCTATCAATCCCGTCGCATGGATCGGTACCGGGAGGTCATCACACAGTTCCTGCAGGCCGGTCATGCCTATCGCTGCTATTGCACGAAGGAAGAACTGGAAGCGATGCGTGCCGAACAACTCGCTGCAAAGCAGAAGCCGCGCTATGACGGTACTTGCCGGCATCGCAACGAACCGCGTGCCGGTGTCGATCCAGTCATCCGCTTTCGCAATCCAAGCGAGGGCGCGGTCATCGTCGAGGATGCGATCCATGGTCGCGTGGCATTCGCAAATTCAGAACTCGATGATTTGATCATCGCTCGTTCGGATGGTTCGCCGACCTATAATTTCTGCGTGGTCGTGGACGATATGGATATGCGGGTAACTCATGTCATTCGCGGCGATGATCATCTGAACAACACGCCGCGGCAGATCAACATGCTCAAGGCCTTGGGTGCGCCGCCGCCGATGTATGCGCACGTGCCCATGATTCTGGGCGCCGACGGTGCCAAGCTGTCCAAGCGTCACGGTGCGGTCAGCGTGTTGCAATACCGGGAGGAGGGTTACCTGCCGGAGGCGCTGCTGAATTATCTGGTCCGTCTGGGATGGTCGCATGGCGATCAGGAAATTTTCTCCATGCAGGAAATGATCGATTTGTTCGATATCGAGGATGTGAACAAATCGGCTTCGGCCTTCAACCCCGACAAGCTGCTGTGGTTGAACCAGCAACATATCATGCGTTCGACGCCGGAGCACCTTGCCGTCCACCTCAAGCCCCAACTGGCCGCGCTGGGCGTAACCGTCTCGGACGATGCCAAGCTCGCGGCCGTGGCCGGGGCTCAGCAAGAGCGTGCCAAGACGCTCAAGGAGATGGCGCAGAACAGCGTCTTCTTTTTCCGGGAGCCGCAGGGTTATGATGAGAAGGCAGCGAAAAAGAACCTCACGCCCGACAGCGGAGCTACGCTGGAGGCTCTGCATGCAAAACTGTCTGGGATCACTGAATGGACCGCCGCCGCCGCGCATGAGGCGGTCAATGAGGTGGCGTCGCAGCTCGGCGTCGGGATGGGGAAAGTAGCGCAGCCGCTGCGGGTTGCCGTCTCCGGTACGTCCGTCTCGCCGCCGATCGACGTGACCCTGGAGGTGCTGGGGCGTGAAGCAGTGCTTTCCAGGATCGAGCGGGCATTGGAATACGTGCGCGCACTGTAAGTTACTGGTGCCCGCGGTCGCGGCCTCATGGCGGATCGATGCTGCGGATCAGGTGCCGATCGCGACACTGTGGCCCGTGCTTTAGCGGTGTGGCCAGTGCGGAAACCGCCGGCCGTTACGCGATTCCGGAACGGTCGGACAGAGTGTTTTACATTGCCACCGTCGATCTGCTACGCTGCGCGCCCTCACGGACGGCAGGCCCTTGAGTGTCGCTACGTAAGTGGCCGAAATCAATGAGCTTTTTGGTTGGAGGAGAGAATTCCGCCAACCATTGCAGGGCAGGCAAGGGAAGTGCCACGGATGGGCTGTTAGCTCAATTGGTAGAGCAGCTGACTCTTAATCAGTTGGTTATAGGTTCGAGTCCTATACGGCCCACCAACTTTCTAGAATAAAAATAACAACTTAAGAGCCATCGTCTTGATGGTTGAAAATCGACAGAGATCACGGAGCTACGTTGGTGCTACGGCCTCACTGGGTCGTTTGCGCAATCCCCGGTTTTTACCCGCACACGATGAGCAGCTTCCCGTGACGTCGGTTTGGATCCAGCCCGTACTTTCACATGGAGACACTGCCGCTCTGTTGGCATCGTTGACAACAGCGTGAGACGTTGGCACAATAGCCAACACGAAGCCCAGGGCCGAACTATTGCAGCGAGAGCGTTTCGAGTTCGATGACGGCGCTGTCGTGGAAATGGTCGTGTGGCTTGTTCCCAGCTCCGTTCCGGGAAGCGCTCATCACTTCAAGTACCGTCTGTACTACGGTGTGAGCGGAAAGCGCGTCATCGGATATGACAATGAGCGCCCGAAAGGCGATCACAGACACGAGGACGGACGGGAAGAAGCCTATGAGTTCCGGGGGCTGGAACAATTGGTGGCGGATTTTTTGGCGGATGTGGAGCGAAAGAGGGCGGGATCATGAAGAAGCTCACTATCAGTATTCAGAGAGATTCTGCGGCCGCCCTGCGCGAGATGGGGAAACGCTTCATTGATGCTGCCAAGACCCGGCACAGCAAAGGCGATGCGCTGATGTTCGAAAGTCCTGCGGCAATGTTTCGCGTGCTCTCGCCCAAGCGATGGGATCTGATTGAAAAGTTGCAGTCTGTCGGACCCTGCAGCGTACGTGGTCTTGCCAGGACTCTGGATCGAGACGTGAAGCGTGTGCATACCGATCTAGTGGAATTGATCGATCGCGGCCTCGTGGAGCGAACGCAGGACGGAAAGGTTCGCGTTCCCTACGATGTTATCCATGCGGACTTTGACCTTCGGGCGCATCGAGCGGCGTAGTTCTCATCTCCGCCGATAGTCATCCAGCCGCACGACGTTAATATCTGGCCCGCAAAAACCAGCAAGCCACCCGGCGCAATGTGATCGAGGTTTTTCGGGAGAGCCTGCCTGAGCGCGATGAACTGTACCGGTCGCTTGCGAAATGAAGGCGTACGTCACGACGGCTGACGCGCTCTTTTTTACCAATTCCTGATCGAGCAATATGGTGGTGCTCCCGGCCTGCGCGATGCGGATGCGCTCGAATTTCCAGCCGCTCAGGTATACTCCGCCGCCCCGCGCGATCGCCCGTTGCTCGCGGGCGATCCTTGAGCTGCGAAAGTGGCGGAACTGGTAGACGCGCTGGATTTAGGTTCCAGTGGGTAACCCCCGTGAGGGTTCGAGTCCCTCCTTTCGCACCATTTTTTCTTATAAAACATATCGTTATAGTTGAAGGGCGTGACGTGCGAACTGGATTTCCTCCCGTGCCGTGATCGTCGCGTGACAGTAGGTCGTTCCGGCATGGGAAGCATCGGTCACGACGGCCCCCATGGGCTCAGCGCACCGGAGGGCGCGTCCGAGGGGCGGACCCCGCGGCGCGGCTAGCCCCGTCCTGCGTCTCCGCCCGTCCCGCAGAGTACAAATAACAGGCTTCGCGCTGCGGCGGCGCGTGCCAGCCTGCTTTGCATGTGGCACAATCGCGCCCCTTTTGCCGGTACGGATGCATCAAGCCATTGATCGGCAGGGCGGGTGCACGTCCGCAATCCCTTTTCCGCAGTCTGCCGAAGAGGCGGTTGAGATGCACGCAGCTCATTGAATGACAAGAGCTTTAAGCATCGAAGACAGATCAGACGAGTTTAATTACTGAGGTTGGTGAGCCCATGCAGGTTTCGGTAGAGTCGATCGGCACCCTCGAGCGCCGGATGGAAGTGCAGGTTCCCGCTGCGCGCATCGAACAGGCGGTGGACGAGCGGTTGCAAAGAATGAGCCGCACCGTGCGCTTGAAGGGCTTTCGCCCGGGCAAGGTGCCCGTGAAGGTCGTGCGTCAGCAGTTCGGTCAGCAGGTGCGCCAGGAAGTTCTGGGCGACGTCATGCAGTCCAGCTTTGCCGAAGCGGTCGTCCAAGAGAAGCTGATACCCGCGGCGGGTCCCCGTATCGAGCCGATCGACCTGGCTGGCGGGGGCGGGGACCTGAAGTATCGCGCCGTGTTCGAGATCGTGCCGACCATCGAACTTGCACCCGCCGAGCAGTTGCAGGTGGAGCGCCTCACGGCCGAGGTAACCGATGCGGATGTCGATGCCATGATCCAGAATCTGCGCGAGCAGCGTCCCAACTATGTGTCGGTCGAGCGTGAGGCGCGCGACACCGATCGGGTCACGGTTGATTTCGAAGGTTCGATCGACGGCGTTGCGTTCGAGGGCGGCAAAGGTGAGAACGTTCCGGTCGTGCTGGGTGCCGGCCGTATGATTGCCGACTTCGAGGCCGGCTTGCAGGGTGTGCGCAGCGGAGAGGTCAAGACGATCGAAGTCACTTTTCCGGAAAACTATCAGGCCGCGGATCTGGCCGGCAAGAAGGCGCAATTTGCCTTGACGGTGAAGAGCGTCGAGGAGCGCCAGTTACCCGAACTCGACGATGAATTCTGCAAAAGTTACGGCATTGCCGCGGGTGGTATCGAGCGTCTGCGCGAGGAAGTCACGGACAATATGAAGCGCGAATTGACGAATGCGCTCGCCGCCCGTCTGAAACAACAGGTCATGGACGGACTGCTGGCCGCCAATCCGCTGGAACTGCCGAAATCCATGGTCGAAATTCAGGTGCGCGATCTGCAACTCGATGCAGGCCGGCGCATGGGCGCCCAGGATGCTTCGCAGCTCCCGCCCGCCGACGGCTTTCAGGAGCCGGCGCGCCGGCGCGTGGCGCTGACCTTGCTGCTGGGTGAGATTATCCGCAAGGCTGAACTGCAGGTGGACCAGGCCAAGGTGCAGGAGCGCTTGCAGGAGCTGACTCGGCAGTACCCGGACAGCGACCAGGCCATGCAGCAGTTCCGCGGTAATCCTCAGGTGCTGCGTCAGCTGGAGGCGATGGTGCTGGAAGGCCAGGTCGTGGACTGGGTGCTCGAGCGTGCCCAGGTCTCGGACAAGGCATCGAGCTTCAAGGAGTTGATGAGCTTCGGCACCTAAGGCTCTATGCTGGCGGCCTGACGACCGGTGCGATCCGGCAAGGACGCCGCTGGAGCACCGGTCCTGAAGACGGGTGGAGCGGCGGTGGCCCTTGTGAAGTGGCCCCGGCGACCCGATAGAGCGGTGCAGGCGAGCCGATCGAGCCTGACATCGGGGCCGCGATGCGGACGATGTGCCGCTCGGCAAAATCCCGCGTGGCAGGTTCCTTGTGTGACAAGCCCTTTGATTATATGAGCCGTGCAATCATGAATCTCGTCCCCATGGTCGTTGAGCAGACCGCTCGCGGCGAACGTGCTTATGACATCTATTCGCGCCTGCTGAAGGAGCGGGTGATTTTTATCGTGGGGCCGATCGAGGACCACATGGCCAATCTAGTGGTCGCGCAATTGTTGTTCCTGGAATCCGAAAATCCCGAGAAGGATATTGCACTGTACATCAATTCCCCGGGCGGCTCGGTCAGCGCAGGACTATCGATCTACGACACCATGCAGTTCATCAAGCCGGATGTCAGCACCATGTGCATCGGCCAGGCGGCCAGCATGGGAGCTGTGCTGCTGGCGGGCGGGACGAAAGGCAAGCGTCTGTCATTGCCGCATTCGCGCATGATGATTCATCAGCCGCTGGCCGGATTTCAGGGCCAGGCCTCAGACATCGATATTCATGCGCGCGAAGTGCTGCTGACACGCGACCGGTTGAACCGGATCCTTTCCAAGCACACCGGCCAGTCGATCGAAAAGATCCAGCAGGATACCGATCGCGACAACTTCATGGGTGGAGAAGCCGCGATGGCCTACGGGCTGATCGACCGCGTCATCGAGCGCCGCGGCGAATCACTGGTGACCCTGGGCAGTTGATAAGGATTCATCAGAGATAAGTGGTTCTGATTGATAGGCTTTTTTAATTTCGGTGCGGCAGGCTCCATTCTTGGGCGATGCGTCTTTGCAGCCTGGTGGCGCTGCATGCTATATAGCCCTGACGACGGCTGGTCGTGCGCCCTATCTACACGCAGGGTCTATGCCGGACCCCGCACCAGGATGGGGCACCGAATGCCGGTGCGCGCCGATTCTTGAGGGTGATTCATGTCCGAAGATTCCCGCGGTAAACACGACGACGGCAAGCTGTTGTACTGCTCCTTCTGCGGCAAGAGCCAGCACGAAGTACGCAAGCTGATTGCCGGTCCGTCGGTGTTCGTCTGCGACGAATGTGTCGAGCTGTGCAACGATATCATTCGCGAAGAACTCGAGGAGCGTGCCGAGCGGACACGCGACAAGCTGCCGCGTCCGCACGAAATCAAAAAAGTCCTCGACGAATATGTCATCGGGCAGCCTCGCGCCAAGAAGGTTCTGTCGGTGGCGGTATACAATCATTACAAGCGCCTGCAGACCAAGACCGGGGAGGCGCGCGCGAAGGATGAAGTCGAGCTTGCCAAGAGCAATATCCTGCTGATCGGTCCCACCGGCTGCGGCAAGACACTGCTGGCCGAGACTCTTGCACGCCTGCTCAATGTGCCCTTCACGATCGCAGACGCCACGACGCTCACCGAAGCCGGCTATGTCGGCGAGGATGTCGAGAACATCATTCAGAAGCTGCTGCAGAAATGCGATTACGATGTGGAGAAGGCTCAGACGGGTATCGTCTACATCGATGAAATCGACAAGATTTCGCGCAAATCCGATAACCCGTCGATTACCCGTGATGTTTCCGGTGAAGGTGTTCAGCAGGCGTTGCTGAAGCTGATCGAGGGTACGATCGCCTCGGTGCCGCCACAGGGCGGACGCAAACATCCGCAGCAGGAGTTTCTGCAGGTCGATACGTCCAACATCCTGTTCATCTGCGGCGGCGCGTTCGCGGGCCTGGAGAAGATCATTCTCAACCGGACCCAAAAGACCGGCATCGGCTTTACCGCCGAAGTGCGTGAGCACGGCGAACGGGCTCACGGCAGCGATGTGTTCCACGAGGTGGAGCCGGAAGATTTGATCAAGTTCGGCCTGATCCCGGAATTCGTCGGACGTCTGCCGGTCGTCGCCACGCTGGATGAACTGGATGAGTCCGCCCTGGTCTCGATTCTTCTCGAACCCAAGAATGCGCTCAGCAAGCAGTATCGCAAGCTGTTCGACATGGAAGGCGTGGAACTGGAATTTCGCCCGGAGGCGCTCAAAGCGGTCGCCAAGAAGGCAATGCAGCGCCGCACGGGTGCGCGTGGGTTGCGCACGATCCTGGAGAACGTGCTGCTGGACACCATGTACGATTTACCTGCGCTGCGTGACGTACAGAAGATCGTGGTGGATGAATCGGTCATTCTGGGCGAGAGCAAGCCGTATATCGTATACGCCTCACCCGAAGAAGCACGACGCACTGCGGTGGAAGAACATCGCCCGACCGGCAGCGATCATTGAGACATACCGCCGCGTGCATCCCGGCAGCCCGCGGTTGGGTTGCCGGCTGCATCCCGGGCGGACCTCCGGGAGTTCGCTTGGCGATGGCGGATGTATTCCCAAGTAGCATGTTTACGCTGGCAGGGTCGCGCTGCTTGCGGTATTTTGACGGCGATGCCGGCCTCGCCGAGTCCCGCCCCACGATCTTTTTGTTTGTTGATGGAATTCCTGCCGATTGACCCCAGGTATTGCGCGTGAGCACTGACATACCCGAATCCAAGTCCGATCCAGAACGCGCCGCTGTGGAACGTGCCGGGTTGGGCGCCTTGCCGGTACTACCTCTGCGCGACGTCGTCGTGTATCCGCATATGGTGATTCCGCTGTTCGTCGGGCGCGAGAAATCTATTCTCGCACTCGATCAGGCGATGCGCGCCGACAAGCAGATTCTGTTGGTCGCGCAAAAACAGGCGGATGTCGATGACCCGGGCGCCCAGGATCTCTATCGGCTCGGTACGGTTGCCTCGATCCTGCAATTGCTGAAACTCCCCGACGGCACGGTGAAGGTACTGGTGGAAGGCACCGAGCGCGTCCGCATCGAGAAGCTGCACACCGATGTCTATTTTTCCGCCGAGACATCGCCGTTCAAGGATATCGAACAGTACGACGAACGCGAAATGGATGTGCTGGCTCGCTCCGTGACCTCGCAGTTCGAGCAGTATGTGAAGCTCAATCGCAAGGTGCCGCCGGAAGTGCTGACGGCGCTTGCCGGCATCGAACAGCCTGGGCGGCTGGCGGACAATGTCGCCGCCCACATGTCGCTGAAGCTGGATGCGAAGCAGAAGGTCCTGGAGATCCAGGATGTGCGCAAGCGTCTGGAACATATCCTCGCCCTGATCGAAGGGGAGATGGATGTGCTGCAGATCGAAAAGCGCATTCGCGGACGCGTCAAGCAGCAGATGGAGAAGAGTCAGCGCGAGTATTATCTGAACGAACAGATGAAGGCGATCCAGAAGGAACTGGGCGAAATCGAGGATGCGCCCAACGAGTTGGCGGAACTCGAACAGCGCATCCACAAGGCAGGCATGCCCAAGGAGGCGCGCGATAAGGCCTTGTCCGAAATCAACAAGCTCAAGCTGATGTCACCGATGTCCGCCGAAGCGACGGTGGTACGCAACTACGTCGACTGGCTGGTGAAGTGTCCCTGGAAAAAGAAAAGCAAGGTCCACACCGATATCACCGTGGCGGAGAAGGTGCTGGATGAGGATCACTACGGGCTGGAGAAGGTCAAGGAACGCATCATCGAGTATCTTGCCGTACAGCAGCGGGTGAAGACGCTCAAAGGACCGATCCTGTGCCTGGTCGGACCGCCGGGGGTGGGCAAGACCTCTCTGGGCCAGTCTATCGCGCGTTCCACGAATCGTAAGTTCGTGCGCATGTCTTTGGGAGGTGTGCGCGACGAGGCGGAGATTCGCGGGCATCGCCGTACCTATATCGGCTCCATGCCGGGCAAGATCATCCAGAATATGGTCAAGACCGGTGTGCACAATCCGTTGTTCCTGCTCGATGAAGTCGACAAGATGGCCATGGACTTTCGGGGGGATCCGTCCTCGGCGCTGCTGGAGGTGCTCGACCCGGAACAGAACTCCACATTCAACGACCATTACCTGGAGGTCGATTTCGATCTTTCCGAGGTGATGTTCGTCTGTACTGCCAACAGCCTGAATATCCCCGCGCCCTTGTTGGATCGCATGGAAGTGATTCGGTTGCCCGGCTATACCGAGGATGAAAAGAGCGCCATCGCCCAGCGCTATCTGCTGCCCAAGCAGATCAAGCAGAACGGGCTGCGCGAGGGAGAGTTGAAGATATCCGAGCAGTCGCTGCTGGATATCATCCGGTACTACACGCGCGAGGCGGGTGTTCGCAATCTCGAGCGCGAAATATCCAAGATCTGCCGCAAGGCCGTGAAACAACTGCTGGCCGACTCCAAAGCAGATGTGGCCAAAGACGATTCGGCCAAGGCCGGTTCCGTCAAGTCCGAGGCGAAAACCGTGACGGTGACGCCCAAGAATCTGAACAAGTACCTGGGGGTGCGCCGTTTTCGCTATGGCCGCGCCGAGGAACAGGATCACATCGGGCAAGTGACAGGACTGGCCTGGACTGAAGTAGGCGGCGAACTGCTCACGATCGAGTCGGCGGTTGTTGCCGGCAAGGGCAAGCTGACTCATACCGGCCAGCTTGGCGAGGTGATGCAGGAGTCGATTCAGGCCGCCATGACGGTGGTGCGCAGCCGGGCCGGCCTATTGGGGCTGGACGCGGATTTCTATCAGAAAACCGATGTGCATATCCATGTTCCCGAGGGCGCGACGCCCAAGGACGGACCGAGTGCCGGTATCGGTATGTGTACGGCATTGGTGTCCGCGCTGACGCGCGTGCCGGTGCGCTCGGATGTGGCGATGACGGGCGAAATTACGCTGCGCGGCCAGGTGCTGCCGATCGGTGGATTGAAGGAAAAATTGCTGGCGGCGCATCGCGGCGGTATCCGCACGGTACTGATCCCGGATGAGAACGCCAAGGATCTCGTCGAGATTCCCCAGAACATCAAGGATAGTCTGGAGATCAAGCCGGTCAAATGGATCGACGAAGTGCTGCAGATGGCATTGACACATATGCCGGCCCCCTTGCAGCAGAACGTCCCGGCGGCACAGGCGAACGATAAGCCGCGTGCGCGGCGTGCGGCCAAGCGCACCAACAAGCAAGTGCGCGCGCATTGATAGGGTTGCCCTTTCCTCGGGCACTGTAATAACGCGCCGCTGTGACCGCAGCGGTGCATTTAATTTCATGACGAAGGAAGCCGGAAATGAATAAAGCCGAATTGATCGATGCTGTCAGCGAGAAGGCGGGGCTGCAGAAGGTCGAGGCGAGCCGCGCAGTGGATGCCGTGTTCGACACGATTGCCGCTGCGCTCAAAGCAGGGGATTCAGTGGCGCTGCTGGGATTTGGAACGTTCAACGTCAAGGCTCGTGCCGCCCGTTCCGGACGTAATCCGCGCACCGGAGACATCATCGAAATTCCCGCCAGCAATGTTCCGGGTTTCAAGGCTGGTAAGGTGCTGAAGGATGCTGTAAATTAGCGCGCCTTCGGTCGGGGGGAATCACCGAGAGGCGGCGGCGGCCGGGGTTGTTGCCTCGGATGCTGAACCGAAGGTGAACAGCATGCAGCGTGAGGTGAATATGACAACAGGGTGCTTAGCTCAGCGGTAGAGCGTCGCCCTTACAAGGCGAATGTCGTGGGTTCGATCCCCTCAGCACCCACCACGCCTTACGGCCATTGCTTCGGCAAGCCGTATCGACAAGTTACAAGCGCGGAGCGGTAGTTCAGCTGGTTAGAATACCGGCCTGTCACGCCGGGGGTCGCGGGTTCGAGTCCCGTCCGCTCCGCCATTCTTGGGCAAGATCCGCTGAACGTTTTGCCTGTACTTTCGCCAATTTAGCCGACCCCATTCCCGGGGCTCGGCTTCCCGGCCACCGTCTGGTGGCAAATTCTGAGGGCACAGGGAATGCGCCGGGCGCGTTGCGTCTACGCGGTTGGCCACGCCATCTCCAGCCACAGCTCCAGTGTCTTGTCGTGCCACGAGATTCTGCTGAGCAGGTATGGCCGCAGCTCTTTGTAATATCGGTCCTTCAAAACCTGACGATCGATATATCCGGCGCGGGCGAGACGAAGAAAGTCTTCACGGTCGCGCTCTGCGTTGCGCTCCAACTTGGAAAGCGCAAGGTCGGTGGCATCCAGCGCAAGTAATTGCAGCCGCTTCCACGCAGCTGCAGGGAACATGCGAGTCAATCGCTTCTCGTAGTCGGCGGGCGGCGTTGCGACTCCGGCATGCTGCATGTAGAGACGGTACTTGCGATACAGTTTCGACCCCAGACCAGCAAGCGCTTCGACATCATCCTCGGGCGACTGAGCGACGATGGTGAGGAAATCGATATCGGAGGTTTCGCGACCGATCCCATACTGCTGCGTGACCACAAAGCCTCCCAGGCAACGGAGCTCGACCGGGCCTTTGAGAAGCCCGTCCAGGTCTCGCAGGAGCGACCGCCACGGTTCGATCGGCTCTGCCTCAGGGCGCATAGGACAGTTGGTCTGCAGTCAAGCCGGTCAGCAGGTTCCAGTACCGCGCAAGCGCGGAGCGGTGCGTCTTGAGCCAGCGGCGCTCGGCGGTTGGCATCGACTCGCGACAGAGCGTATCTTCCCGTGCAAGGCGGGCGCGATCCAACTGCCGCTCAACGGCGGAGAGCTGTCTGAATGCAGACTCGAACTCCGGCCGATCAGTTGCGAGAGCCTTCGAGACCGCAATCAGAAACCCCAAGCGATTCTGCACATCCAGCAGTTTTGCGTGGCGAACGAGCCAGGACCAGTCCAGGTCCGGATACTTCAGCAGCACCCAGGGGAGTGCTTCCGTCAGTCGGGTTTCAAGATCCTTCTGTAGAAGCGCTTCGAGGACGACGGCCGCCGGATTCGTGCTACGAGGTCGCAGGTGTGCAAATCCTGGGTAGCCAAGACCGGAAAGTTGGCGCGCTAGCTGGGTGGCGTCTGCAACGTTTCCTTCGGTCAGCGGCTCGGGCAACGGGAGTGCGGTAGCAGGAACGCGATACAAGCGAACCGCAGCACGGGCCAGCTCCGGTGTCACAGGGCGCTGACCTTTCTCCAGTTGGGACAGGTAGGGCTGAGACACGCCGAGGGCTTCGGCAGCCTGCTTCTGCGTGAGCCTGGCGCTCAATCGACCCGCCTTGAACTGCTCGTTCCTCATGACTGTCGTCGACAATATTGCAGTTTCTGTAATATTGCAACCGTATCGTTGGGTGCTGCACTCCAGCTCAGGCGGCCGGCAGTCCTTCGACATCCTCGCAAGCGGTGAGGATCAGTGCGGCCGTCTGCTCGCAGAATTTGGCGAAACTCGCGGCGAATTGACTACCGCCCTCGGCGGCGAGACTTCCCATGGCCAACTGTTAGCACCGATGTAAAACTGACCCACCCCACCGAAGTAAAAGTGACCCGCCTGGGTAAGGATGGCGGCTTTTTGAGCCGCCGAGATGTTGACCCAGGAGCAAGTAGTGGAGATTCAGGTTCTCGGACGGCAGGGGCGATCGATTCGACAGATCGCCCGACAGACAGGCCTATCGCGCAACACCGTGCGGCGGTACCGCGCGCGCACCAAGGGGAAGGTCGAGCGCTTCAATGGCTACCTCAAGGGCAGCTTCATCGTGCCGCTGGCCGCCACCCTGCGGGCCGGCGGACTGATGCTCGATGTGGCTACCGCCAACCGCGAGGTACTGCGCTGGCTATCAGGTCGCGTCCACGCTGGAATTTGGCGGGCAGCATGGCTTGGCGGACGACGTTCGGCGGTTCGTTGCAGGTATGGCATCGCCACGTACCGATCGAGACCTCATTGCCGC
This sequence comes from Steroidobacter denitrificans, assembly GCF_001579945.1. NCBI lineage: Bacteria > Pseudomonadati > Pseudomonadota > Gammaproteobacteria > Steroidobacterales > Steroidobacteraceae > Steroidobacter > Steroidobacter denitrificans. Next base: position 1,133,387 of record NZ_CP011971.1, read on the forward strand.
TGAACTGGTTCGAAGTGTTCGTACTGACCCCGAGCGGGGTAGGGGTCGGTCGCGGTAGGCCGTAAGTTCGGGCGTACCGGACATCATCGGGATCTAGCGGGTGCGCCTAAGTAATGCAGGGGAGGGTAACGCAGCGCTCTCTGGCGAGCAGGTTGACAATATTGACAAAGTTTACAAAGTTGACAAAATTTACGAGGTTGTCTAACCTATGCAAGCCGCTCTAATGGGATTTACGCCAATGCCGAGTGCATCCGGGACTATTGCCACTCCCTCCAGCCAGAAGGCGATCGGCCTTGCGCTGAAAGGCACCATCGACAAGCTTCTGAAACTGCTGCCCAGCGGTCTGGATCGGCAGTTGCAGTCACTGGTCGGATTGCCGGAACAGACGCTGCTCGATGGTGCGTTCCGCCTCGCTCCCAGCCTGCGGATTGATGCCGCGGAGGCAGAGCGGTTGCAGAAGTTGCGGGTGCTGCTGGAGGGTATCGAAGCTGCGCTGGTGAAGTCGCAGAACCAGAGCGCACTGGACAGCGCCCGGCAGCGGGGCAGAACGATCAAGCATGAGCTGGTGGCCAAGGGCGAGTTGGTGTCCGCTGCGGCCTTGGCGGATGCGTTGGGCATCAGCCGACAGGCCGTTCACAAGGCCGCCAAGGCGAGCCGGCTGTTCTCGCTGGAAGCTGGTGGCCGGGAGCACTACTTCCCGGCCTTCCAGGCGGATCCGGATGTGCGCGCCGGCGGTCTGGAGGATGTGCTGGCAATCCTGCGCAGCGAAAGCGACTGGAGCAAGTGGGTGTTTTTCACGACGCCGAGCGGCTCCCTGGGTGGGATAACGCCCGTGCAGGGTCTGAGTCAGGGACGGAAAGAGGCGGTGCTGGCTGCTGCACGCGCCTACATCGAGCGGTAGGTCGCGCCGCCGTTATGCTGGGGCCGCCACCGGAGAATTTCTCCAGCCTCAAGCTGGATACCGTTTCGATCAAGCCGGAAGATTGTGTCCGCGTGACCCGAAGTCCGGCTACCGAGCCGTACTTCGGCAAGACGGGTGGCAATCGCTTCGATGATCCGTTGCGCGCATTTGGTGTGTGCTATGCCGGCGATCACCTGACGGTCGCCTTTGCCGAAACGATCCTGCACGACGCGCTACCGGCCTCGGGAGGGTTCACGGTCGCCGAATCGAAGCTGGCGGATCGTCATGTGACCAATTTTCACGGCAGTCCGCTGGTGCTGGTGGACCTGACCGGCGCGTCGCTCAAGCGCTTGGGTGGCACGAACGAGATTTCATCTGAACATCCCTACGCCACGACGCAGCAGTGGGCACGGGCCGTGTATGAGCATCCGCAGAAGGTGGACGGGATCTACTACGTCTCCCGGCACATGAATACGCGGTTTGCCTATGCATTGTTCGATGGGTCAATGACCAAGATCAGCGCGGGTGTGCCTGCAACCTTGATGGCGCATCGTGACTACGCGGATGTGCTGAAGGTGTTCAACGTCCAGGTGCTCTGATCCGGTGGTCGGCGCGGCGCTTGCTCCCGGATGACAACTGGTGTGAAGCCGTCTTTGCGCCCATTGCAGTGCCTGCTGGATGCGCTGGAGCAACCGCAGTCCTGCGTGGTGCTGGGCGCTGGCGCGTCCTAATCCGAAGTTCTTTCTGAATTCCCCCGTTGGGTAATTAGTTAGCCGTTGCGGATCAGTGGCTTGCGAGTCTTGTGTGGTCTTTCTGCGCAAAATATGTACCCATGTAAATAGTTGCAACGGGGCCAATTTAGCGTAGAATACGCGCATGCATATCGATGTTGTACCCAACCGTAAGTCCCGCCCCGCCTACCTGCTGCGCGAGACGTTCCGCGAGGGAAACACGGTCAGGAAGCGCACGATCGCGAACTTGTCCAGCCTCACCGATGAGCAGATCCATGCCTTGCGCGCGATTCTCAAGGGTGAGCCCCTGTACCCACTCCAGACGCTGTTCAACGTCGTGGGATCGCAGGCACACGGCCACGTCGAGGCGGTGCGCCTGGCCATGACCAAGCTGCGCCTGAGTTCACTGCTGGGCACGAAGCCCTCACGCGAACGCGATCTGGTGCTGGCCATGCTGGCCGCCCGGGTGCTCTGCCCGCGCACCAAGCTCGCCACCACCCGCTGGTGGCACACCACCACCCTCGCGCAGGACTTCGGCGTGGCGGATGCGAGCGAGACGGAACTCTACGCCGCCATGGACTGGCTGCTCGAGCGCCAGGGCGCGATCCAGAAAAAGCTGGCCCAGCGGCATCTGGGTCCCGACAGCGTAGTGCTCTACGACCTGTCGTCGAGCTATTTCGAGGGAACCACCTGCCCGCTGGCGAAACTCGGCTACAGCCGCGACGGTAAGCGGGGGATGCTGCAGGTCAACTACGGCTTGCTCACCGACCGCCGGGGCTGTCCGGTCGCTGTATCGGTCTACGAGGGCAACACCTCAGACCCGCAAACGCTGATGCCGGAAATCGCGCGGCTGAAGCAGGAGTTTGGGGTCGAGCAGCTGGTGATGGTGGGTGATCGCGGCATGATCTCCCAGAAAGCCATCCATACGTTGACGAATGAACAAGGCGTACGCTGGATCACCGCGCTCAAGAGCACCTCCATCCGCACGCTGGTGAACCAGGGACATGTGCAGTTGGATCTGTTCGACGAGCGCAATCTGTTCGAGCTTGAGCACCCCGATTATCCCGGTGAACGCCTGGTTGCCTGCCGTAACCCGGCGCTCGCGCAACTGCGCGCACACAAGCGCGAAGAGCTGTTGTGCGCCACCGAAAAGCAGCTCGAGAAGATCCGCGCGTCCGTGGCCAAGGGGCGCTTGCGAGGCCAAGATAACATCGGTGTGCGGGTTGGCCGCATAGTCAATCAATACAAGATGGCCAAGCACTTCGCACTCGATATCCGCGAGGATCTCTTCGGCTTCGAGCGCAAGACCGACGGTATCGAAACCGAAGCCCGCCTCGATGGGCTCTATGTCATCCGCACCAGCGTCCCGGCCCAGATCATGGACGCGGCCGAATGCGTGCGCCAATACAAATCGTTGGCTCAAGTAGAGCGCGCGTTCCGAACGCTGAAGAGCGTGGATCTGCGCATCCGGCCGATCCATCATCGGCTCGCCGAGCGAGTACGCGCACATATCCTGCTGTGCGTACTGGCCTACTACATCGAATGGCACATGCGCGAAGCCTGGCGCGAGCTGCTGTTTGCGGACGAAGACCAGGCCGCCAAAGCCACGCGCGATCCGGTGGCGCCGGCGAAGCGCTCTGAGGCCGCGAAACGCAAAGCCCTGACGGGTCGGCTTCCCGACGCAACGCCCGCCCACAGCTTCTCAACGCTCCTGGCGGAGTTGTCCACGATCGTGCGAAATACCTGCCGCGCCGCGCTGCCCGGCGAGTCGACATCCACGTTCGCCGCGGTGACCACCGCGAACTCGAAACAACAGCGCGCACTGGAGTTGTTGCAGAAGATCACCGTGTAGCCAGGCGCGAGCACCCCAGGCTCAGGTTAAGTATCTGAGCCTGCGAATAAATTTACTCTTTCTTCACAAGAACTTCAGCCTAATCGATCGTCTGCCCATCGCTTAGCTCCGTCAGTTGCATCGCAGCATACCGAATTTCGTATTGCAAAAAGCACTACATCGGACTACAGTGAGCTCCAATCCTAGGAGATCACAGATGACAACCCGTTCGGCAACTAGGAAGTCGGCAACTAGGAAGAAGGAGCACCCGCTGTCTATGCGGCTGCCCGACGCGGACATCGCAATGATCGACCGTGCAGCTGGCCTGCGAGGCCGGTCGCGCACGGATTTCGTCCGGGAAGCCGCCGTACGAGCGGCCGAGGAGGTTCTCATGGAAAGCAGCCTGATCCGGATGAGTTCTACCGGGTTCAGTGCGTTCCTGGAGGCGCTCGCTGCACCTGCGGCCCCGGTCCCTGAAATGATGGAGATCCTGAAGCGTCCTGCGCCGTGGGAGACTGGTGGTTTGCGGAAGTGAAGGGGCGGTGTCTTGGCACTGTCCCTTCTTGAGCCGCTGACTGCCGCACATGATGTTTCGCAGTTCTCCTGCGGCAAGCCCGCCCTCGATCACTGGCTGAAGACGCGCGCGCTGTCGAACCAGGAGAAGGGGTTCACGGCGGTGATTGTTGTCCATGAGGACAGCCGCGTCGTCGGTTACTACGGCCTGGCGCCTACGGCCGTTGTACCTGCGGTTCTGTCCCGTTCGATTCGTACAGGGCAGCCGCCGGACCCGATTCCCTGTCTGTTGCTCGGGCAGTTGGCAACAGACTTGGCTTGGAAAGGGAAGGGGGTTGGCACCGGTCTGCTGAAGCACGCGCTGGAGCGCTGCGTTACGGCAGCTCGCCTGATTGGCGGCCGGGCGCTGGTCGTCAACGCGGTGGACCCGGATGCAGCTGATTTCTGGCGCCGGTGCGGCTTTTTGCCTTCCAAAGATGATCCTTTGGTGCTGTTCCGCTCGATGGCGGACATTGCAGCGTCGATCGAAGGGGCTGTGATGTAGGCAGTGCGTACTCGTAGGTTAGTGGAGCCACCGAAAAGCAATCGATTCAAAACGTGCTGATCCATACGCTGGCGAGACCTCGCGTTCGGTAGATGCGTTTTCTGATGCGCTCCTTCTTCAAGCTGCTGAAGAACGACTCCGCCACTGCGTTGTCCCAGCAGTTGCCGCGACGGCTCATGCTCGGATTCAGGTTGTTCGATCGACAGAAGCGAAGCCAGTCGTCACTGCCACCCTGGGATCCTTGGTCGGAGTGTACCAACACCTGTTGCAGGGGTCGCCGCCGCCACACTGCCATCAGCAACGCATCAAGCACTAACTCGCGGGCCAACGTCGGCTTCATCGACCACCCCACGATGTTGCGTGCGTAGGAACGTAGAGCAAGGATGGTTCGGACTTGCTAAGCGGCTCACCTATGAGGGACACGGGGAACTGGCAAGTGAGTTGCTGCGATTCGTCAACGCGATGCCATCGCTACGAACGGATCGGGAATGGATTGCCGAACAGCTTCGACGAAATCTACAGGTGACTCGAAATGTGGAGATTCAGCCTGTTCGATAAGAAGATGGATGTGGCCTAATAGAAGTTGCTGAGAGCATTGTCAGTGATCGACGTTTGGGCGCTCAAACTACTACTACTACTACGCAATGGACCTGGGCAAGTTCAAGAACTTGATCCTGTTCGTTTCTGGTGTCGTGACGGTCTCGCGATGGCGACCACACCGGCTCGTCCGGGCACCGTGCCTTGCCTCAGTTCGCAGCGCGCCAACTCGGTCTTTTCCAGGCTGTCGCCAAGCATGCCGAGTGTTACGAAACGATATTCCTGCTGTCGCCAGCCTTGTAGAAGGCGCTCGAACTCTCCCAAGTAGGCGCCGCCCTCGATTTCTGCGTGCAGCGTGTAGACGTGTCCGTACAGTGGCGATGTTCGTGTGAGTCTCAACAACGTATCGATTGGTGACGGCTCCGGCAGATCATCCCGGCCGATCAATTCATCCAGCGTAGGCAGTGTCGTCGGCAACTGCACAATTCCGCCAGGCGGTATGAATGGCATGTCGCCGCGAGTATCGGAAGCAAGTTTGAAGCCCAGCTCGCGCTGCAATGATGGAACATAACGATTCATTTGCCAACCTGCTGAACCGTGCAGCGTGGGGGGATATCCAAAGATATCGGCAAAGACGTCACGTGCGGCGATCAGCTCGGCGCGCGTCCAGTCGAGGGATGCTCCAGCTACGCCGTCCTGCCACTTGACGTGATCATAAGCGTGAACACCCACTTCGAAGCCCTTCCGCATCACCGCCCGCATCTGTGCAGCGCACTGATTACCGATGTGGGGACCAGGCAGGAACGTGCCATAAAGCAAGGTTCGCAATCCGTAGTGGGATACCACAGAAGTTCTGCGTAGCTTGCCGACGAAACCTCGTCTGAGAATTCGGCGTACGGCGCGTCCCGTATGGTCGGGTCCCAGGCTGAACAGAAAGCTTGCCTGCACCTGTAGCCGTTCAAGCAATGCCATCAGGCGCGGTACACCCTCACACGTGCCTCGCAGGGTGTCCACATCGACTTTAAGCGCGATGGTACTAAGCATGCTAGCAGGGCAGATCGATGGACGCGAGCGCGAGCGCGGCAGTCAGTCTCGCGAGGTCGAGTGCGCCGTCGGCAGACCGGGCGCCCAGAATCTGCAGCAGGCCGCCGTCCGTACAGTGCGCCACACAACGGCCCGCGGCATCGACCACCAGTTGGGGAGAAACGCGCCCCTGTATGTGCATTCCTTCCAGTAGTCGCGTGCGCGTGATGGTCCAGCGCTGTCCGTTTATTTCGGTGAAGGCACCGGGATAGGGTGGCGCCACGGCTCGCACCAGATTGTGGATTTCCTGGGCCGGGCGCCGCCAATCGATACGACCGTCTTCCGGCCGACGGCGGCCGAAATACTCTCCCGGCATCACCGGCTGCGGCCTGGCAAGGATGGATCCGGCGATTAGTTCCGGCAGACAGCGCGCCAGCACGATTTCCGCCGCGACGGTAATCTTCCTGTGCACGTCGTAGCCGGTATCGTCCTTGAGAATGGGCACCGCCAGCTGATCCACGATGTCACCGGCGTCGGCGCGTGAGGTCATGTAATGCAGCGTAGCGCCCGTCTGGGTCGCACCCCGCAGCACAGCCCAATTGATCGGCGCTCTGCCACGAAAGCGAGGCAGAAGCGACCCATGCATGTTCAGTGCGCCGCGCCGTGCCTGACGCAGTAACGACATGGGAAGCAGATGCCGATAGTAGAAGGAGAAAATGAAATCAGGCTGCAACGACTCGATTTCTTTCTGCAGTGCCTGACTGGATGCATCGTCCGGTCTGATACAGTGCAGCTCTTCTTCGGCAGCGAGCTCCGCCACGCTATCGAACCAGCGATTCTCCGCCGGATCGTCGGCGTGCGTGACTACAAGCGTCACGTGCACACCCGCTGACAGGAGGGTTTTCAGACACCTGACTCCGACATCCCCATAGGCGAAGACGGCAGAGGTGCTCACGCACTGATTTCTTTCTGGCATGACGGTACAAACTGCGAATCGCCCAATATATGGGCAACGACATAGCGAGGGCGGTTTTGCGTCTGCTCGAAGATCCGGCCGACGTATTCCCCGACGATACCGATGCCGAACAGCACACAGCCCAGCAGAAAGAACGCGATACCGAACAGTGTGAAAACGCCCTCGACTTCCGGACCGAGCACCAGCCGGCGGATGGCCAGATAGATGACGAAGAAAATGGAACCGATCGCGATGGCGATTCCGGACACCGAAAATAGCTGCAGCGGAACCAGCGAATATCCGGTCATCAAATCGAAGTTCAAACGTATCAGGCGTAGCAACGAATACTTGGATTTGCCCGCGGCGCGCGGCTCATGACTCACCTTGATCTCTACCGGCCGCCGCGCAAACACATACGCCAGAGCGGGGACGAATGGCGTTACATCGCGGCAGCGGTTGATGCTGTCGACGACGTGGCGATCGAAGCCGCGCAACATGCACCCCTGATCCGTAATGCGGATACGTGTCGTGTGTTCCCGTATGCGATTTAATAGCCGCGAGGCGGTGCGTCGCCACCAGTCATCCTGGCGAATCCCCCGGATGGTGCCGACATAATCGGCGCCGTCTTCCAATGCCTGCAGCACGGCGCCGATTTCCTCTGGTGGATTTTGCAGATCCGCATCGAGCGTCACGACCGATCGTCCGCGGACCTGTTTGAAGGCGGCCATGATCGCCAGATGTTGACCGACATTGTGCGCGAGGAGGATCGCCCGGACGGCGCGCGACCGCGCTTCGACGAGCAATTGCAGCTGCTCGACCGTGCGGTCCGAACTGCCATCGTCGACGAATACCACCTCATAGCTGCGTCCCAGAGCATCCAGCGCGGGGAAAAGCCGCCTGACCAGCAGCGGTAGCGACTGCTCTTCGTTGAACAGTGGGATGACCACCGACAGATCAGGCTGCATGCGCAATCTCTGCCAGCACGGCATGCACCGTATCGATCACTCGGTCGACATCCTGCAAAGCCATGGCAGGAAACAATGGCAACGTGATGGTTTCCCGGCCGACGCGTTCGGCATTCGGGAACTGACCCTCGCGCCAGCCCAAGCCGCGATAGGCGCTGAGCAGGTGGATAGCCGGGTAATGGATGCCGACCCCGATGCCGTGCTGTTTCATTCGGGCGATGAAATCCGCCCGCGATAACCCCAGGCGATCGACCGGCAGGAGCGGCGCGAACATGTGCCAGCTGTGATCCTCGTCCCCGCGCGCTGGCAGTCGCAACGGACAATTCGATGCCCAGCGGGCGTAGTAGTGCGCCGCGAGTTCGCGCCGCCGGGCATTGAACGTCTCCAACCGTACCAGCTGTCCCAGCCCGATCTGGGCGGCGATATCCGAAAGATTCGCCTTCATACCGGCAAAAGAAACGTCGAATTCACCCGGTGCGCGGTGCATGACGCCATTGAAACGGTAGGTCTCGATGAATTCCACCTCCTGCGGCGTGCTGGCTACGATGGCCCCGCCTTCGCCGGTGGTCATGTTCTTGTTGGGATGGAAGCTGAAACACACGAGGTCGCCGTGGCTGCCGATGCGCCGGCCCTTCCAGGCCGAGCCGATCGCATGCGCGGCATCCTCGATGATGCGCAGCCCGTGCTGCCGTCCCAGACGGTAGAGCCGGTCCTGGTCGATCGGCAGGCCGGAAAAATGCACTGGAAGGATTGCGCGGGTTCGTGGCGTGATGGCGGCTTCCACGGCGTCCAGATCCAGATTGCGGCTGTCCAGGTCGACGTCGACGAAGACTGGTCGCGCGCCTCGTCGTAGGATGACGTTCGAGGTAGCACACCAGCTCATAGGCGTGGTGATGACCTCATCGCCTGGTCCGATGTCCGCAACGGCTAAGGCGATTTCCAGCGCGGCAGTACCGGACGTGACCGCCCGTACGGATCGACCGCCAAGATACGCAGAGAGGGCGGCTTCGAATTCAAGAACTTTTGACCCGCTGGCGAGCCAACCGGAGCGCAGCACTTCGGCCACGGCATCCATGGTTGTTGCATCGATGCTCGGGCGGGTGAAGGGTAGGAAGTCCTGAGGCATGGTCGCTGCTGCTCTCCTGGATGATTCTGTTAAGTTCTGACGACGATCCATACGCCCAACACAATGACCAGAATGCCGGCGAAACGCTGTAGTGGCACCATCTCTCCCAACAGGGGCCACGCCAATGCAGCGGTGAGCACATACCCCAGCGACAGGATGGGATAGGCCTGGCTCACGGGTACCCGGGACAGGCCAATGACCCAGACCAGAACGGACAGCCCGTAGGCGCACAGCGCCAGCCAGAAGCAGGGTGCCTGCGTGAGGCTCGTCGTAGCTACCGACCAGGAAGCGCCGGTTGTGCCAATGGGACCGGTGACCCGTGTCGCCGTCTTCAACGACATCTGCGCTCCGGTGTTCAGTACGACGCCTGAAAACAGCCAGACGAAGTCCGTGAGTTTCATTGACGTGCCACCGCAATGCTGCGGCCATCGCTGCCCAGAACGCGGGCGGGCATGCCTGCAGCTTTGAACTCGTCGAACAGGCGAGGATGGATGAAGGCGATGGCGTCGTGTGAATCGCGCCACTGTTGCAGGAAGTCCTGGATGCCTGGTCTTGGCAGATCGCCGATCTGTTGCAGGCCGAACTCCAGCTCGCCGGTATAGCCATAAAGTTGCAGGGTACGTTGCAGATAGAAGGGTAGCGTATGGCGGAATTGCCCGACCGAATAGAGTTGGGTCTGCGCACTGAGGTGTTCTGCGACGAGGTCCGCCAGTGATCGCCCTGATCGCTGCGGGGGTAGTTGCGCATAGGCTGCGATGAGACAGGGATATACAGCCGCCGCTGTCAGCGCCGCCAGCTTCCAGCCTGTTGGCTCATCGGCAGCGGGTTTCCGGTATCGAGACGCAAGCCATCCGGCCAGCGCGATCACCATCGCGAGCGTGACCCATAGCGCCAGCGCCCGCGGCAGCTCGGGCTGCCGGTACCAGCAGGACGTCGCCAGACCGATTCCCATTACCGCCACGATGACCAATAGCGTCAATTGCGCGCGTGTCGTCGTGAGCCGATCTGCGGCGACCGGTCGTGCCAGGAGCACCGCTAAAACCGGCATCATCGGCAGGATATAAGGCGCGAGTTTGGATCGCGAAGCGGAGAAAAAGACCAGCACCACCGTACACCACAGAACGAGGAACAAGTTTGCATCGAATGCGTCGGTCGGCTGCTTACGCCGCTGCCATGCACCGATCCAGCGCGGCACGCTCAGTGCTACAGGAAGCAATGCGATGCACACCAGCGCCGGGAAGAACCACAGAGGCTGCGTCCGCTGATGGACGGTAGTGAGGAATCGCGCGAAATGTTCATGGAGAAAGAAAAAGCTCGCGAATTCCGGATTGCGGTACTGGACCAGCGCGAACCACGGCAGGCAGATGAGCGCGAAGAGAGCGAAGCCTGTGCCCAGGTGCAGTCGCTTGAGCGGCGACAGGTCGCGCTTGAATAGCATGTACAGTCCGAGTGTCGCTCCCGGCAGTACCAGAGCCGCGATGCCCTTGCTGAGCACGGCGAGCGCGAGCATAGCCCAGCACAGCAGCATCCAGTGATGGCGCCGGCGTCGGCCTTCTGGCAGGTGTTCAGTGTGCCGCTGCGCCAGCAGGTAGGCAAATACCGCGCCGACCAGGAAAAACGAGAACCCCTGATCCAGCAGATTGATCTGTCCGATCAGACCGAAGAAAGGACTCACGGCCAGTATTCCCGTACCCGACCAGGCGACGGCGGTGGATTCCCCGCTGGATCGCAAGAACCCGTACACCAAGGGCAGGCATAGAAAACTCGTCAGCATCGCCCATAGCCGGGAGGAGATCTCGTTAACGCCGAAAAGTCGGTATGACGCCGCCGTCATCCAATACTGCAGCGGCGGTTTCTCAAAATACTTCACACCATTCAGGTGCGGTGTCACCCAATCACCGCTGTCGAGCATCTCTCGCGGGATTTCCGCGTATCGGCCCTCATCGGGATCCATGAGCGATCTCGACGGCAGAGCGGCCAGCCACAGCAGGCTCAGTACTCCCCACACGCTCCACTGTCGGAGCTGTAGCAGGTCCATCATGCGATATTCTTCAGCTCGACGGCCGAACATCGGTATCGAGACTCGCTGCGCACGTAGTATTCGATGGTCTTTCGTATCGCCGCTTGTAGATCGGCCGTCGGTGCCCAGCCCAATCTTTCAACGGTCTTTCTGATTGAAGGCACACGGGTTTGAATGTCCTGGTAGTACTGTCCGTAGTAGTCTGCAGAGGGCACTGACGTGATGGAGGTTGTCCTGGCGCGCTCACTCCACTGGGGAAACTCCTGCGCCGTCTCGACCATCAGGTGCGCGAGGTCCTTCACGGACATGCAGTTGGCTGGATTGCCGATATTGAAAATCTCCCGAGAGGCCACGCCATTCTTGTTGTCGATAATCCGCAGAAGACACTCCACCGCGTCATCGATGTAGGTGAAGGAACGTTTCTGCTCGCCGCCGTCCACGAGACGTATCGGATGGCGATGCATAATGTTCGACAGGAACTGGGTAAAGACGCGTGAACTACCCTCCTTGGCTTCATAGATATCGTCAAGATTAGGGCCGATGAAATTGAAGGGGCGAAACAGGGTGTAGTCGAACTGATCCCGTACGCCATAGGCGTAGATCACTCGATCCAGAAGTTGCTTCGAGGCTGCATAGATCCAGCGCTGTTTGTTCACTGGGCCGTAGACCAAGGCACTGCTCTCCTCATCCAGTTCCGCATCCGGCGACATACCGTAGATCTCGGAGGTCGAGGGGAAAATCAAGCGCTTGCGATAATTCACGCAGTCACGAATGACTTCGAGATTGGCCTCGAAGTCCAGCTCGAACACTCTTAACGGATCCTTTACGTACTGTGCGGGATTGGCGATCGCTACCAGAGGCAGGATCGCATCCGCTTTCTTGATGTGATATTTGACCCATTCCCGGTTGATCGTAATGTCGCCCTCGATGAATTTGAAACGGGGGTTGGAAGTCAATTCTCCGAGCTTATGGTCGGAAAGATCGATCCCGAAAACCTCCCAGTCCCGCTCGCGAAGGATCGCTGCGGTAAGAGCACTGCCGATGAAACCATTTGCACCGAGGATCAAAACACGATAGGACACTACATCTTCCTTCAACGACGTTAATGTCGAACGACACAATGCCCCGGTAAAACCAGATGCGTGGGTTAGACGCGCGCATAACGAAGAATCAATCGTGATATCAGGATTTGTCCGTCATTCGGCAAGAATGTCCGGCGGCGCGACATGCTAGAGCGCCTTCAAAGTGTCAGTAATCGGTCGTGACTCGATCGTCGATTCCACAGTGAGTGACCGCTATTGAGGCCGCGCCGCAGGCCCAATCTTTAAAGTATCCGGCGATAGCTTCCTCTTGAGAACTCCCGGCGTCATCGACGATCGCCTGTATCGGCCGGCTGGAATCCTCCGTGCCAGGTTGCGATTGGTTTTGCCAGGATGGCACGTCTAACTGTATTTAGGCATTTAGGGACCGCCGTTGAAGACAGTCTCCTGGATCGACGCGCTTTACCGTGCAGGTAGCAATACCGAACGTGACGTGCAACTGGACTATCTATGGCTGGCTGGTTTCATCCTGCTTCTGGTAGCCACCGGCATCGGCCTGAGGGATCCCTGGCCCGCAGACGAACCGCGTTTCGCGCTCGTTGCCCGGGACATGGTAGCCTCCGGCGAGTGGCTGCTGCCGCGGATCGGTGGCGAGCTATACGCCGACAAACCCCCGCTGTTTTTCTGGTTGATAGCGCTGGGGATGGAAGCTACCGGTTCACTACGCATTGCCTTTCTGCTGCCTTCGCTGCTGTCTGCGCTCGGTTGTGTACTGCTCATCTATGACCTGGGTCGCCGGTTGTGGAATCGCGAGACCGGACTGGCCGCCGGCATGGCCCTGCTTTTCACCGTACAGTTCGTCTGGCAGGCGCGGCAGGCGCAGATCGATGCGACGCTGTGTTTTTTCACGACGTTGAGTCTTTATGGCCTGCTGCGCCATCTTCTGCAAGGTCCCGCCTGGCATTGGTATGGGATCGGCTGGGCCGCTGCGGGGCTGGGAGTGATCACCAAGGGCGTCGGCTTTCTGCCGCTTCTGGTCTTGATTCCCTATGCCATGCTGCGCTCGCCCGCATGGATGCCGCGTTTTCGAGGGCCGCCCTCGGTACGCTGGCTGATCGGACCGCCAGCGTTGTTGCTGGCGGCTGGCGTTTGGCTCGTACCCATGCTGCTCACCGCCTACACCGATCCTGCCGTCGCAGCCTATCGCGACGAAATCCTGTTCCAGCAGACATTGACCCGCTACGCGAACGCCTGGCATCACCACAAGCCGTTCTGGTACTTCCTCGTCGATGTCATCCCGGCGCTGTGGCTGCCGCTTACGGTGTTCCTGCCCTGGCTGGCACCTCGATGGCGCAATGCGTGGCGTGAGTGCGATCTAAGAGTGGCTCTGCCGCTGTGCTGGATCTCGATGGTCGTGCTCTTTTTCAGCTTCAGTTCCGGCAAGCGCGGTGTCTATGTACTGCCGGCGGTGCCCGCCATGGCATTGGTGTGTGCGCCCTATCTTGTGCAGTTGCTTACCAAAAAAATTGTCCAACGAATATTGTGGGCGATTGCCGCGGCAGGCGCGATCAGTATGATTTTCGGTTTCGCAGTTGCAGCTTTCTTGATTCCTCATGGCAAGCGTATGGACGTCCTGTCGACGTATGGAATCGACCCAGTCGGACCTCTAATACTCATCGCACTGTTGACGGCGTTGCTGTGCGCATGGGCCGGTCCCCGCAGAGGAGCACTAGCCTTTTGCGGGATGTTAATCGTGATATTGTTGACCGTCAGTTTCTGGATCAATCCATCCATGAACGCTGCTCGTTCCGGTGTGGATTTCGTTAATAGAATTGAGCAACTAGCACATGAGAACGCCGAACTCGGCTTCGTCGCCTTCAAGGAACAATATCTTCTCAACATACGCCGTCCGATCGTGCACTTCGGCCATGCTCGATGGCGTGAAGCCGATCAAGAAATGGCGGATGCGGCGCGTTGGCTTAACGGCGATAAAATGCGCCAACTCGTTGTGAGCGAGGAAGTACGCCTGCGTTGTTTCGAGGATGCACAGGCGATTTCATTGGGTGTGGCCAATCGTACGCATTGGTACCTGGTGAGCGGGACTGCTGACCCGCAATGCGCTGCGCGCGGGCAACCGAACGTGGCTCGATACTATATTCCGCCGGTCCAAGCATCTTATACCGCCATCCTATGAACGTCGCTTTATCTGTCGTCATTCCTGTTTTCAATGAAGCGGAGAATATTCGTCCGCTTCTCGCCGAGATCGTTGCCGCACTCGAAACGGTTTGGCATTTCGAAATTGTGTGTGTAGATGATCATTCTCAGGATGGCACTCTGGAGGTATTGCGCGCCGCACAGGCCGAACTTGGTTTGTTGCGCATCCTGCATCATGCAGCTCGGGCGGGACAGAGTGCAGCCATACGCAACGGGGTTAAGGCGGCACACGGCGCATGGATTGCAACACTTGACGGAGACGGCCAGAACGATCCTGTAGATATCCCCAAATTACTGAAAATCCGCGATGCCGCCGATCCAGCGATCAAACTGTTTGCGGGCTGGCGCATCGACCGGCAGGACGGTACCAGCAAGCGCTGGGGATCGCGCTGGGCCAACCGCATTCGCACCGGCATCCTGCACGACGATACTCCGGATACCGGCTGCGGGATCAAACTGTTCGAACGAGACGCCTTTCTAGATCTGCCGTATTTTGATCATATGCATCGCTATTTGCCTGCTTTGATGCAGCGAGCGGGCTGGAAAACCATCAGTGTTCCCGTCAGCCATCGGCGCCGCATTGCGGGCGAGTCCAAATACAACAACATCACGCGCGCCGTAGCCGGCATCAGCGATCTGCGCGGTGTGGCCTGGCTCATCCGGCGCAGCAATCCGGTAGACGTAAGGGAAATTCCGTAACCCCCATGGGCACGATGAATCAAGAAATCATCTGGTTCAGCTGGACCGGCATATATGTCACGCCATGGAAACTCATTGGTCTGACGGGCGCCTCGATGTTTGGAGGGCGTTGGTTGGTGCAGTTTCTTGCTTCCCGACGGGCACGTAGGCCGGTGATTCCACGGGCGTTTTGGTATATGAGCCTGGCTGGTAGTCTGATGACGCTGAGCTATTTTTGCCTTTCTGATAAGCAGGATGCGGTAGGCATCTTGCAGAACCTGTTTCCCGCGTTCACGGCTGCTTACAACTTATATCTGGATATTCGTAGTCGCAGCGGTTAACGGTCCGGCAATTGATTCCGGCTGCCACGAGGTCTAATCGGGTATGGCGAGGCAATAGTGGTCCAGCGTCGCATCATGCATGCAATCGACTTCGCACCGATATAAATCAATCCCAATAAAAGCTGAGAATGGCCTTTTCCTCATGCAACGACAGATCCGAAGTTGAGTTTCCATCCGAAATGTATGCAGATGCGCATTATGGGATCGATGTCGATACCTCCTGATGTACTCTGACTGGATTTGGTCATGCGAGTATAGATCTTGCTCAGTATCTACAGGAATCATTCTCTGTCTTAGATCATCAGTGATGATTGCTCTAGGACGGTTAGCTAGCGTTCTGCATATGAATGTTGTCGTCTATGTTAATGCCAGCGATTGATTCTCAGGCATAGATACGTCTAACAGTGGCGACATTGATGAGCTCGTACACCTCTTTTGCTGATAGCAAGTATCAGTATTGGAGGTAGTAAAAGGCCAATATACCAGAAAAATTCTGGAAAATCCGACACTTAGGATGTACACGAGATGCCGTAGGCGTATCGTTCACCATGACTCTGAACATCACTGACCGGGAACTGGTGTCCGCCATGCTGGCAGGCCATGAGGCGGCCTTCCAGAGTTTTTTTGATACCTATTTTCCGCGCATCTATCGTTTCGCCGTGCCAAGGCTCGGCGGAGATGCGGAAGCCGGCAAGGAGGTTGTGCAGAGTACTTTGGTCAACGCCATGCGCAATCTGGCCGGCTATCGCGGCGAAGCGGCCCTGTTTAGCTGGCTATGCCAGATTTGCCGACGGCAGATCGTGGATTACGTTCGCGTCAACAGGCGGCATGCACAGATCCTTGTGGCCTTCGATGACAGCCCGGAGTTGCGAGCGGCACTTGAATCCATCGAGGCGCCGGACGAGGATGGCCCGGCGCAACATTACGACCGGCAGCAGACACGCAAGATCGTGCAGTCGGTATTGGATCGGCTGCCCTTACGGTATGGTGACATTCTCGAATGGAAATATATCGAGGGCCATAGCGTTGAGGAAATCGGTACTCGGCTTGGGGTGACCCACACGGCCGCGCAATCGCTCCTGGCGCGAGCCAGGGTGGCTTTTCGCGAAGCCGTGGAAACGGTGTTCGGTCGAACTGCTGATGAAGTCCTGGCGGATATGCAGGGTAGATGACCATGAAGCATCGAGAGCCGCATCTTCGGGGGGAGGATGAGAGTATCGAAGACCTGCTGCATCAGGTTGGAGCGCGCGAGGAGCCGTCCGAGGCGGTGGCGCGCGAGGTCTACACAGCTGTACATGCCACCTGGCAGTTGGTCGTTGCCGAGCGCACTCGCCGCCACCGCGTGACATGGAGTGTTGCAGCCAGCGTGGCCGCCGTGGTAGCGATCGCCGGTACCCTCATGTTGAAGATATCGTCGACTCTGCCGCCGTCGGAGCCGGTGGCCGTGGCGTCGATCGTGCGGATTGAAGGATCTCTGGAAGTATCGCGCACGCCTGGTGTAAACAAGACAATTGATACCACCGGATCCGTTATCACGGTTGGAGACACAATAATCACCACTGCAAATGCTCGCGCTGCCCTGGATTTCGGGACCGGTTTGTCGGTGCGGCTCGACCACGATACGGATGTCGAGATGGCGGCCGAAGATCGATTGCGACTGCATGCGGGTGCCCTGTATATCGATGCGAATCCGACTCACAGCAATCCGTTGATCGTGGAGACTTCGACGGCGTCCATCCGGCACGTCGGGACTCAATATCTGGCGCGTATACAGGACGGTGGCATCGACGTCAGCGTGCGGGAGGGCCGTGTGCTCATTGCCGACAATGGAACGATTCACACGGGCCTGCCGGGTGAGAAAGTCTCAGTCAGCGCCAACGGGGAGATCGCCCGTACAGCCCTGCCGCTGCAGCATCTGGATTGGCAATGGACCAGCGAGATTGCTCCGCCCTTCGATATTGACGGAAAGATGCTGGCGTCATTCCTTGAGTGGGCGGCTCGGGAAACCGGTCGCAGGCTGGTCTACGCTTCCGCGGCAGCGCGCGCGGCAGCGGCACAGGTGGAATTGCGTGGTTCGATCGCCAATCTTGATATCGATACAGCCCTGGAGGTCGTTCTGTCGAGCACGCAGTTACGCCGTTATCCAACATCGAATGAAGTCATCGGCATCACCTTTAACGCTACTACTGCTGCACCGGACTAACATCTTTAGAGGCCACTTTGTAGTGGTAGGATGCGTGATTGTTTCTCTCTGCATTGTTGATTATTAATATTTATTACCCTGAAGATTTATCGATCGATAGTGTTTTTATTTAAGAAATACCTGTTCATGATCTGATGGGTATCATAGTAAACAGAATAATACTTTCCCTCCCGACTATGCCGGCTATGGCTGTATATAGCAGATATTCTATTTTTACTTTTTCCGCTTATAAATTTATAAAATATCAGTCAGGACGGATCTCAGTTGTCGTATGTTGGGAATTTGTCAGCCTGATAGGTCGAGTTCCTGACGATTCCATCGCCATGTGCTACGCATTGCACGCTGAGAAATGTATCGAACTCATTTTTTTTCGGCTGGCCTTACTGACGGTCGATGTATTCGCGTTCATGACAACTGCTAGGCATCCACGTCATCAGGAAAGCACAAACAATGGGAGAGTCTTTACGCCAGATACTCTGGCTACTGACAGGATTTCTGGCATGTCAGGCGGCGTTGGCCGATTTTCAGGGCCGCCGTGTCGGTGAAGTTCTGGATGAACTGAGAGTTCAGGGGCTGACTTTCATTTATAGTACGCAGAGCGTACCAGCAGGGCTGCGCGTGGAAAGCGAGCCTGTTGCCAGGCAGGGCGTTGAGCTTGCCGAGGAGATTCTCGCCCAACACGGTCGGCGACTCTCCCAGGCGGCACCACGCGTGTATGCCGTCGTTTTCGGCCCATCAACAATCGGTATGAGTGTTGCAGGACGAATGCCGTCAACTTCTCCGCGGCTCGAGGAGATCGTCGTGCAATCGAGCCGCTATACACTCGTTACCGAAACGACTTCCAGTCATGTCTTGCTGACTCAGGAACAGATCAAGAATACTCCCCGGCTTGCCGATGAGACTTTGCGGGCTACACAGCGTCTGCCTGGAACTGCAGCCGATGGTTTTTCCAGCTTGGGTTATGTACGCGGAGGCGATATTAACGAGACAGCCATCGTGCTCGATGGCTTGCGGCTTTATGAACCGTTTCATCTGAAGGATTTTCTAAGTCCTGTCAGTCTGCTGGATTCACGGCTGATCGAAGGCATCGAGTTTTATTCCGGCGGATTTCCCGCACCCTATGGCGATCGCATGAGCGCCGTCATCGACGCAACGACGGTGCGCCCGGGCCAGCCGCGCTACTACGAACTCGGGCTCAGCCTATTTCACTTGAGCGCAATGGCCGCTCACGAATTCGCCGACGGGCGCGGTCACGTACTGCTGTCCGGCAGACGTGGCAATGCTGGGGATCTTGCTCAGTTCAGCGAGAAAGATTTCGGCCGGCCGCATTACTCGGATGGTTTCGGGCGGGTCGACTATCAGTTCAACGACCGTACGCGGGGTACGGCACAAATGCTGGTGTCGAGCGATTCAATCACCGCGTTCAAGGGTAGTGGCGCTCAGCGAGCCGTTGCGGAATATCGCAATGTATATGCCTGGGGTACGCTGCAGCACGAGTGGTCCGACAGCACTGCGACTCGGCTCATCGTCTCGTACACCGATCTCTCCAACGAGCGCTACGGTACCGTCGATGAGCCTGGCCACCGCTTTGGCGAGGTAATTGACGACCGCCTGTTTCATGTGATCGGCGTGAAGCTCGATACCAGCATCAGTATGTCGGCACTAAAGCATCGATGGGGTGTGGAGGTGCAGCGGCTGTGGGGTCGGTACGACTACGCGCTGGATCTTGATGTCGAGCCGGACTTCCCCTTTCCTGGATCACCCGGCTTTCAACAATTCCGGGCTCTAGCGCCTCAGCCCAAGGGCTATGAAACGTCCGCGTATTGGGACGCGCGATTCGACCTTGACAAGCGTTGGACCGTACAGGCCGGAATACGCGTCGATCGACAGACTTACGACGACTGGGAGCACTGGGAAGGTAGTGACGAGAACTGGAGTCCGCGGCTCGCAGTGCTGTATCGGCTCGATTCGCATACCCAGTTGCGCGCCAGTTGGGGCCGCTTCTTTCAACCACAGGGTATCAACGAGCTTCAAGTCGAGGACGGCATCGATCGTTTCTATCCGGCTCAGCGAGCCGACCATATGATCGTCAGTTTGGACCGCGAGCTTGAGTGGGGTGCCGACCTGCGTATCGAACTATACCGTAAGCGATATACACGACTTCATCCGCGTTTCGAGAATCTGTTCGATCCGCTGGTGCTATTTCCCGAGGCGGAGTTTGACCGGGTGAGCGTCGCTTCCGGAGCTGCACGAGCGGAAGGTATCGAACTGTTCTTGAATTTCCACCAACAGGATTCATGGAGCGGCTGGCTGGGCTACACATGGGCGCGTGTGGAAGACCACGTGGAGGGAATGAATGTGCCGCGAAGCTGGGATCAGAGACACACCGTGAATCTGGGGTTGGTGTGGTCGAAAGGTCCTTGGTCGGCGACGCTAGCGTACCTCTATCACACCGGTTGGCCTGCTACACAGTTTTCACTCAGCGATGGGGTAGACGGTCCCAGCCTGGTCACCGACAAGCGTAATCGTGACCGCCTGCAGTTCTATTCGACGCTGGATTTCCGATTGACTCGCACGTTTGGGCTGCCGCGAGGGGCCTTGGACGTATTCGTCGAGGCGACCAATGCGCTGTCGAGGAAGAATCCCTGCTGTATTCAGTACACGATTGCCGAGGCGGCGGACGGTTCGCTCGAATACTCGAGAAAGGTCGACTCCTGGCTGCCGCTGGTTCCTTCTCTGGGCGTGCTATGGAGATATTGATTAGATGCCATGCGTCGGGGTCGCGGCATAAATTCTACAATGTCCGCAATCCTCGGCATCATTCGCGGAGCAATATGCGTTTCTGCTTTAAAGGTTCAGTCGGCGCTATTGGTGCACGCTATGAAGCCGTGCCTGTATCGTTAATTTGGTGCCCCAGCGCGCTCCGGATGACGGAGCTGGATGGGTATCTGCCATGACTGAGATGTGTGGCACCGTGGTCCGCTATGGGGTGCAGAGATGATATGACGAATGTCGTTGAGTCCTATCCTTCGGCGCGTACCGGGCTGCGCGCCATTCCAGGCGGCATCTGGGCGCTGGGCTTCGTATCAATGCTGATGGACGTCTCGTCCGAGATGATCCATGCATTGCTGCCGATTTACATGGTCACGGTTCTCAGTACCTCGGTGCTGGCCGTAGGCCTGATCGAAGGCATCGCCGAAGCCACTGCCTCGATCGTGAAAGTGTTCGCCGGTTCGCTCAGCGATCCCCTGGGAAAGCGCAAGCTCCTGACCGTACTCGGCTACGGCCTGGCGGCCGTCACCAAGCCGGTGTTTCCGCTCGCAGGTACCGTGGAGTGGCTGATCGGTGCCAGATTCGTGGATCGCATCGGTAAGGGTATCCGTAGCGCACCGAGGGACGCGCTAATTGCCGACATCACGCCGCCCGAACTTCGCGGAGCCGCGTATGGTCTTCGCCAGGCGCTGGACACCGTCGGCGCTTTCATGGGGCCCTTGCTGGCCATTGGCCTCATGTGGTTCACGGCCAATCACTTCCAGAGCGTATTCTGGATCGCCGTCGTGCCGGCCTTTCTCGCTGTGGCGGTGCTCGTAGTCTTCGTCCGCGAGCCTGAGCGGTCGGCCGCCGCACGATCTCGCAACACGCTGAACCGGGCTGCGATGGTGCGGCTGGGCCGGATGTACTGGCTGGTCGTCGGCGTGGGTATGGTGTTCATGTTGGCGCGCTTCAGCGAAGCCTTCCTGATCCTGCGGGCAGGGGAGGCCGGGCTGTCGGCGATGTGGGCACCGGTAGTGATGGTGGTGATGAGCATGGCGTTCTCGCTATCAGCGTACCCTGCCGGAGCACTGTCGGACCGGGTCAGCCGCGTAACGGTGCTTGCTGTCGGCATCGGACTCTTGATCGCCGCTGACCTAGCGCTAGCCTTCGTTCTGGGGCTCACCGGGCTGGGGCTGGGGGTCTTGCTGTGGGGGCTGCATATGGGGTTCACCCAGGGGCTTTTCGGTGCACTGATAGCAGACAGCGCACCGGCCGAACTGCGAGGCACGGCCTTCGGCCTGTTCCATCTGCTCACCGGGCTAGTTTTGTTGCTTGCCAGTGTGATTGCCGGTGCGCTGTGGGATGCCTGGGGCTATCGAGGCACCTTCGTTGCTGGAGCGGTCGTCGCTATGTTGGCGCTACTGGCCTTAGTCGCTTTGCAGCGATACCTCACGCGTCGGCGTGTGTTTGACACCGGTACATCCTTGAGCCGGAACGAGCGGTCACGTTCAAACGGAATCAGCGGTCAAATTGGCCCGGAATACGCATTTTGGAACCGGATTTGCAATTCGGGCCATTTGCGCGTATTTCATGGCCAAGTGGCGCAAATTGAGGGGCTGGCAATGGGAACCGCACGCAACTCAAGGGCGGCAGGCGAGGAGTCGGGTAAGCCCTACGGTCCCGAGACCCTGATCAGCCAGATTGCCCACATGCTGGGGCTGGTCCCGGTCCTCTCGGACCTGGAACTGGCGCGCCGGGTTGAACGGGGACTTCCGGTGTCCTCGATCGACTGATCTTGCCTCGATTCGACGTACACCACCTATGCAGCCCTGAGACTGGATTCAGCAGCAGCCGGCGTCTGATAGCCGATCGATGAATGCATTCGTTGCAGATTGTAGAAGCCTTCTATCCAGTTGACGAGGTCGAGTCGAGCTTGGGCTCGCGTTTCGTAACGCAGTTGATAGACGCGCTCAACTTTCAACGTCTTGAAGAAACTTTCAATTGGGGAGTTGTCCCAGCAGTTCGCACGCCGACTCATCGACTGAACCATTCGGAAGTCCTTGATCATGTTGCGATATCGGTCGCTTGCGTACGGGCTGCCGCGATCGGTATGCATGATCAGATCCCCCGCCGGTTTGCGACGCCAATACGCCGAGCGCAGAGCGCTGCACACCAGGTCGGCATTGATGCGATCGCTCATTGAGCAGCCCACGATGCGCCGGCTGCTCAGATCCATCACCGCAGCCAAGTACAGCCAGCCCTCGCCGGTCGCAACGAACGTGATGTCGGCCACCCACGCCTGGTTGACCGACCAGCCATCGAATCGACGCTCCAGAACGTTGGCCGCGATCGGCTTGCGATGATTCGAGTCGGTCGTTACACGGTAGGCACGCTTGTAGACCGGCCGTAGACCCTGGCGGTGCAGGCTCTTGCGCACCCGTTCGTGGCCAACCGTGAGCCCCTGGCTGCGCAGGCCTTCTACGATCCGCGGACGCCCGTAGCTGCGTCCGCTAGCCGCATGCATCGCCGCCACTCGTGCGTCGAGCGCCGCATTGGCCAGTGTACGTTCGCTCGGCGGGCGGCCACGCCATTGGCAGTAGCCCGAGCGCGAGACGGCGAGCAGCCGGCACAATCGGCTCACACTGTACTGGTCGCGATGTGCTTCGATCCAGGCGTACCTCACCGCGATTCCCTTGCGAAATACGCCGCCGCTTTTTTTACGATCTCAAGATCTAACTTGGCGTTCGCCAGTTCGCGACGCAACCGGGTGTTCTCAATCTCCAACTCCGACACGGGCCGCTTTACCGGCGCTGCCCCAGGCTCGCCAAGCGTCCCCGCCTTGCTGCGGCGAACCCAGTTCGTTACCGTGGACTGCGGAATCCCTAAGCGCTTGGCTGCAGGATTACCTCCGATCGACGCCGCAAGTCGCACCGCTTCGATCTTGAACTCATCCGTATACTGCCGGTTCGGCGTGTACTCTTTCTTGCCCATTTCGTTCTCCCGTTCATCAGAAAATACCAATAATCTGATGTACGTGAAACCGAGGCAGCGTCAACATGAATCTGTCCCGCGGACTGTTCGCTGGCTACTTGCGAACCAATGTACGCACGCTTGAGAACTGGGAGCAGGGACGCGCCAAGCCGAATGCTCAAGCGGCTCTGCTCATTCGCTTGGTACAGCGCTATCCCGATACTGTACGCCGTCTGGCTGAAATCTAGAGTTGCGTCGGCTTGTTTTCTTCCAGCCGTCGAATTGATCGACTGCAATGGCTTCCGAGCTTTCTTTTGAATACGTCCTTCTTGATGTGCGCTCGTCAGCCGATCATGCTTCGGCGTTAGCTGACGTTGTAAAGTTATCGAGCCCCGAATACGCGGCGCATTTGCAACTGAACTTGTGGCAGATCTCGCCCAACAAGCCGCTGCAGGCGATGCGCGAAACGCGCACGACTGAGCGCGGCGTTAGACGGAGAGGTAGTCCAAGGACATGACTCGACAGCCTCGTACGTTCTACAGATATCGCTCCTTTGACACCAATACAGTGGAATCGCTCTGCAGCGACACTTTGTATTTCGCGCGCCCGGCCCCCCGTGTCAGACTAGTTGTCGCCTCTAATTTGGAATGAAGCGATGAACTTGACGCAGTACAGCCCGGCTTTCAAGGAAGAAGCGGTGCGCAAGATGTTGAGGCGAGGCAAGCGCACGATTGCGGAGATGGCCGCAGAGCTCAACGTTCCGTAGGCCCGTCTGACCCTCCCGACACTCTTTCGCTTGGGCATGGCTGTCTCCCACGACCGTGGAATCCACAATTTTCATGTATCCACTAAAGCCTGGGAACTCCACACAGCCTTTGGTTGAGGCCTGACGCCGGTATTGCTATGGTTCGGCGCTTTTGGCCATTGTGCTTGCGGTTCTGTCCCGCAACGCATTGCCCATGCAGGATATAGAATCAGATGCCATCGCTTGCCGATCTTTCCAAGGCCTCGACCACCTTTCCCATTACATGGCGATTCACGGGCTTGCTGCTGTGGAATGCCATCGCCATCGCGCTGCTGCTGAGTTGGCTGTGGGCGCCGACCCGCATGCTGTGGGATCTGTTCGATGATGTGCTTTTCGTCGATCTCAATTTTCGCCTTGCCGATACCAGCGGCTGGGCATGGTTCTGGGCGATCATGAATCTCAGACCGATGGATATCGTCAGCGGGCTGGCGATGTTGGCATTCGTGATGCGGGCCGATTTTATTTTTCCCGCAGCGAAAGTGCGCCCGGCGCTGCTGACGTTCATTGCGCTTATGTTGCTTGCCGTGGTGCTGCGCATCTCGTTCGACCTCGGTGTCGTGAGACCGCTGGAGATGTCTCGACCCAGTCCATCGCTGAGCGTCGAAGGTGCAATACGTCTATCGGAACTCTTTCCCGATTGGACGCTACCGACCAAGGATTCCTCCTCGAAAAGCTTTCCGGGAGACCACGCGGCCCTCACCCTCGCATGGGCTCTGTTACTGAGTCTCTACGCCAGAGGCTGGCGGCTGGTGGCCGTGTGGGGCGTAAGTACCATATTGCTGCTGCCTCGCCTTATCGCCGGCGCGCATTGGGGATCGGATGATTTCGTGGGTGGGCTCTTTATCGCCTGTCTCAGCATCGGCTGGGGCTGCTACACACCCTACGCGGCCTGGATGCAGCAACGTCTGGAACGGCTGACGACTCCATTTCGCGAACGCCTGTCTCGGCTACCCGGCATCAGGCGTCTCACGGTACTGCAATAGACGACCCACCTCCGTTGCCTGCGGTGGCGACGGCTCTCATGGGCATGGACTGTCGCGGGCAGTACAATGTCGGCGGTGCCGGCGCGAATTCGGCGCCGAATAGATCCTTGCACGGAGAAAACGATGCCCGGTCTGCTGCCCGACGTCGATCCCGACGGCCTGCTCGAGTTCTCGGTCGTCTATACCGATCGTTCGCTCAATCATATGTCGAAGCGATTCGTCGCGGCGATGCAGGACATTCTGAAGACCCTCAAGGATGTCTATGGTGCAAGTACCGCAGTGATCGTGCCCGGCAGCGGGACGTTCGGCATGGAGGCCGTCGCCCGTCAGTTCGCGAATGCCCGGAAGGTCCTGATCGTGCGTAACGGCTGGTTCAGCTATCGCTGGAGCCAGATTTTCGATGCGGGTGCATTGGGCGGCGCTGCGATCGTCTGCCAGGCACGCAAGCAGGGCGATGGTCCGCAGTCCCCGTGGACGCCGTGTCCGGCCGAGGAAGTTGCCGCGGCGATCCGCAGTGAGCGTCCCAAGGTCGTATTCGCCCCCCATGTGGAGACTGCCAGCGGCATCCTGTTGAGCGATGAATACCTGCGCACGATCGGTGCTGCGGCGCGCGAAGTCGGCGCTCTGTTCGTGCTGGATTGCATTGCTTCCGGGGCGCTCTGGGTCGATATGCGGGCGACCGGCGTCGATGTGCTGATCTCGGCGCCGCAGAAAGGCTGGAGCAGTACGCCATGCTGCGCGATGGTCATGCTTGGCGAGCGGGCACGCGCGGCGATCGAGGACACTCGCAGCTCGAGCTTCGCCTGCGATCTCAAGAAATGGATGCAGATTTCGGCGGGCTATGAGCAAGGTCAGCATGCCTACCACGCAACCATGCCCACCGATGCACTGATGCAACTGCGCGATGTCATGCTGGAAACCCGTGTATACGGCTTCGAGAAAGTGCGCGCGGAACAGCTCGAACTAGGCGTTAAGGTGCGCGCTCTGCTTGAATCCCGCGGCTTTCCGAGCGTCGCTGCGGAAGGTTGGCAGGCACCAGGAGTGGTGGTCGGTTACACCACCGATCCGGACATCCAAAGCGGTAGAAAATTTATCGAGGCGGGCCTGCAGACCGCTGCCGGGGTACCGCTGCAATGCGGGGAAGGCACGGATTTCCGGACGTTCCGTATCGGTTTGTTCGGCTTGGATAAGTGGCACGATGTGGATGGTACGGTGGGCCGGCTGGCGGCGGCGCTGGATACAATGGGCATTCCGGCAATCGATGCCGGGGACACGCGCGCCTGCCTATAAGATCGCAACCGCTCGGTCAGGAGGGGCAAGCTTGATGCCGGCCACCGTTCAGGGAATCAGCTTCGCCGCTCTGGTCGTTCTCGTGACAGCGGCTTTCGCCTGGCTGCTGCTGCCCTTCTACGGCGCAGTGTTGTGGGCGGTCATTCTGGCGATCCTGTTCAATCCTCTGCAACGCGGGTTGGTCCGCCGGCTGGGTGGCCGACGCACCGCTGCGGCGGCTGTCAGCGTGCTGGCCAGCGTCTGCGTCGTGGTCATCCCGGCATCGCTGATTCTCGCCTCGCTCGCCCGGGAAGCGGCTGGTTTTTATCATCGCATCAGCACGCGGGAATTCGATCCTGCGGCGATCGTGGCGCAGATTCATGCCGCCTTGCCTGCTTTCCTCCTGGAAGCACTCTCGGCCATCGGACTGGGAGATTTTGCCGCTATCCAGTCCCGCCTCACGTCGTTTCTTGCCCAGGCCGCCGAGTTCATCGCCACCAGAGCGGTGAGCATCGGACAAAGTACAGCACAGCTTCTCATCAGCCTTGGCGTCATGTTGTATGTGCTCTTTTTCCTGTTCCGCGACGGCGCTGGATTGGCGATCACGATCCGCAAGGCCAGCCCGCTCAGCGAGCGTCATACGGAACATCTCATGAGAAAGTTCGCCGAGGTCGTGAAAGCGGCGGTCAAGGGCAATGTCATCATCGCGGTGATGCAGGGCGCGATCGGCGGCGTGACATTCTGGCTGCTCAGTATCCAGGCCGCGCTCCTGTGGGGCGTGGTGATGGCGGTACTATCGCTCCTGCCGGCGGTCGGCGCCTTTCTAGTCTGGGCACCCGTTGCTTTCTATCTGCTGCTGTCGGGCGACTATCTGCGCGGCGTGACTTTGCTGGCGGTCGGGATACTCGTCATCAGCATGATCGACAATCTGCTGCGGCCGTCCTTGGTAGGTAAGGGCATTCGCTTGCCGGACTATGTGGTTCTCGTCTCTACGCTCGGCGGCCTGTCGCTGTTCGGCATGAACGGATTCGTCATCGGTCCGCTGATCGCGGCGCTGTTCGTCGCCGTCTGGTCCTTGTTCACGGACGAGCGGTTGCATGATCGCGACAGCGACACGCTGCAGGTTGAAGAGTCTGCGCAGCCGCGTCCCGCTCATGGTGTTCCGCAGCGATGCATAAAAAGGAAAATGCATCGCGAGATAGGGCCATGAGCGGGGTTGTCTGCATATGACGCTGCCGCCGGTGATGTATCGCAAACGCTTCGGTCAAGCAGCGGTTCGGATATCAGGGATCATGCAATGCAGCAGTGGATTTTTCTTTCGGCAGCCATCCTCAGCGAACTCATCGCGACATTGAACCTGAAGGCCTCCGCGGGCTTCTCCCGCTTATGGCCGTCGCTCATCGTCATTGCCGGGTATGCGACCGCCTTTTATTTCTTGTCGCTTACCTTGAAGACCATACCGGTTGGCGTGGCCTATGCCATCTGGTCCGGCGCCGGAGTCGCTCTGATCGCTTTGGCAGCCTGGATCTTTTTTGGGCAGGCCCTGGATGTTCCGGCAGTCATCGGACTGTCGCTCATCGTTGCCGGCGTCATCGTTCTCAACGTATTTTCCAAGGTGACTTCTCATTCATGAACTGTCCGGTGCCCTCGTTAAACCCCGCGTTGAGCGCGAGGATTCGAGGAAATCGCGAATTTCTCATGCATGAATCACCGCCTCCCGTGCCAGCGGACACAGACGCCAGGGACATAGGTATCAGAGGCTAGGTTCCAGAGGTATAGACGCCGGCGTATCCCGCTCATGAATCCTCTACAGCATTGCATCAAAAAAATGCATTGCTGTAGAGGATTCATGAGCGGGATTGTCCGTATATGACGCTGTGCGGTATCCAAGGATTTCGCGTCTGCAGCGAGCCTATACCCGAAATTGCGTTCGAGCCTATACCCGAACCTATGCCATGGCGTCTTCTATTTTCCGCGTCTCGCCGGTTTGTCCGCACGGGCGGATGCGTGCGATCTTGACGCTGTTGTCGGAGGTCTGCAGGATCTCTACGGACAGATCTCCCAGTATCAGGCTTGTGCCGGGTTCGGGAATCGTTTCCAGATATTCCAGGATCAGTCCGTTCAAGGTGCGCGGACCGTTCGTCGGCAGACTCCAGCCCAGCGTGCGATTGAGGACGCGCGTATGCACGGCTGCGTTGACCACATAACTGCCATCGCTGTCGCGGTGGACGTCCTGGTGCAGAGTCGTCGGTGCGCTGGTGAATTCCCCGACGATCTCCTCGAAGATGTCTTCCAGAGTGACCAGGCCCTGGATGTCGCCGTATTCGTCCACGACCAGGGCGATGCGTCGCCGATCGCGTTGAAAATTCAGCAATTGTACGTTCAGGGCGGTGGCCTCGGGAACGAAATAGGCTTCTCGCTCGCGCGCCAGGGTCGCGAGGGCTTCGCGGCCGAAATCTCCACGCACCAGGGCATGTGCGACTTTTTTCATGTGCAGTATGCCGAGCACCTGGTCGATGTCGCCGTTGCATACCGGTAGACGCGTATGCGGCGTCGTACGCAATTGATCGAGTATCGTATCCCAGTCGTCGCTGATGTCGATCCACGCGATTTCGCTGCGGGGAATCATGATGTCGTTGACGCTGATGCTCTCCAGATCCTGCAGGCGGCCGGCCAGCCCTTCACGGTGCTTCTGCGCCAACGCAGGATCGTGAAAGCGCCGCTGTGGTCCGGCCGTGCGCGCCTGCCGCGTTCCCAGCGAGTAGCCGGCATACGCAGCGGCCCCCGTGACGATGACCATGAGTGCCGCGGCGAGCGGAAACTCAACTGAAATGAACGTGTTCAATAACCCGCACTCAATCCACGTGATCCCATGCGCTCGATCCGGCGGCCTAGGTCCAATGGCGGCCCAGGATGGATTCCAGTACGATTTTAGAGCCGAAATAGGCCAATCCCAGCAGCGCGAATCCCCCCAAGGTCCAACTCGTCGCGACACGTCCGCGCCAGCCGAAACGCCAGCGTCCGAACAGCACTACGGCAAAGATGATCCACGCCACGCAGGACAGCACTGTTTTATGGAACAGATGCTGCGCAAACAAGTCGCTGACGAAAATGAAGCCGCTGAACAACGCCAGAGTAAGCACCGCAAAGCCTGCTCCGAGCGCCTGAAACGTGCCGCCCTCGAGCGCCTCCAGGGAGGGTACCGCCCGCAGCCATCCCAGCGGGCGGCGATGGCGCAGGCGCCGGTCCAGCAGAGCCAGGGTGACCGCCAGCACAGCGGCGATCATGATGAGTGCGTAAGCCACTGTGGACAGCGCGATATGCGCGGCGATTTCCCAGTTTTGGCGTGTCAGCGCATAACCGCCCGAACCTTCGGTGGTGGCCATCGCGACGACGCCGGTCACGGCCATGAGTACCGCGCCGATACTGGCGAAGCGCGGCCTCAGCCAGGAGAGCACCAGGGCAATGAGACCCATGGGCCAGCCGATCAGTGAGGCGGTTTCGGTCGTGGTGAACGATATCGCCGGTTTGGCGAACAGCCCCTGGCGCAGCAATACGGCATGTAGAATCAGCGCCGTTGCGCCCAGTGCCAGTCCGGCGACACGCCGCCCGCCCGCCCGCGGTGCATCGGGATGAAAGGCACTCGACACCAGCCACGCTGCGCAAGCCAGGTAGCAGGCGAGAACGACGATGGACAGCACGGACAAATCAGTGCTCGCTCGCGGGACTAAAGACCAAAGGCTACCTGATTTATGCTACAGCGGTTAGCCGGTGGTTGAAATATCGCGAACCAGGACCAGGTCCGGGACGGAGGCCAGTGCCGGCGCCGGGACCCGGCGGCGCCTGCGTTGGGACGAGTCAGGACCAGAACGAGGCGGTCCTTGCCCGGGACGAGACCGGAGCATGAGCGTCCGGCAGATCGTACACTAGGGGGTCGGAGCCGGCGTTCGCGGTATCGATAGTCTGCAGTCAGCGGCTAAGGCCAGGGAGCAAGACTGGCCAGCCGCCGGATCGGTACCGGTGTTTTATTCGCTTTGCGGAGACCTCGCGGCAGAGGGCCTCCCGACTGGTTTCCGCGGTCACGGGAAACCTTTGGAGATCGCCATGTTCGACAAACTCAGCGAGCGCCTGCAAGGCGTGATGGAAAGCCTGCGCGGGCGCGGGCGCCTGACGGATGAAAATATCAGCGATACCTTGCGCCAGGTGCGCATGGCGTTGCTGGAGGCGGATGTCGCCCTGCCGGTGGTGAAGACATTCGTCGAGTCGATCCGGACCAAGGTGGTCGGCCAGGAGATCGACAAGAGCCTGACGCCGGGGCAGACCCTGATTCGCATCATCAACGACGAGTTGATTGCCCTGATGGGGGCAGGGGTGCGGCCCTTGAATCTTCGGGCGCAGCCGCCGGTCGTCATTCTGCTGGCGGGTCTGCAGGGTGCGGGCAAGACCACCTCCGCAGCGAAACTGGCGAAATGGCTCAAGGACCACGAGCGCAAGCGGGTGCTGCTGGCCAGTACCGATGTCTACCGGCCTGCTGCGATCCTGCAACTGGAGCGGCTGGCGACGCAGTTGGGGATCGGCTTTTATCCCTCGGACCCGTCCAAGCCGGCACTGACCCTGGCGCGCGAGGCGCTGCAGGAAGCACGCCGCTCGCTGTACGAGGTCCTGATCGTGGATACCGCGGGCCGGTTGCACGTCGATGCGGAAATGATGGCCGAAATTCGCGCGATCAGTGCTGAAGTCATGCCCACCGAGACCTTGTTCGTCGTGGACAGCATGGCCGGCCAGGATGCGGTCAACGCGGCGCGCGCCTTCGGCGAGGCGCTGAGCCTGACGGGCGTGGTGTTGACCAAGACCGATGGCGATGCCCGCGGCGGGGCTGCCTTGTCGGTGCGCCAGATCACCGGCCAGCCGATTCTGTTCATGGGTACGGGCGAAAAGACCGATGCCCTGGAGCCGTTCCACGCTGAACGGGTCGTCTCGCGCATGCTGGGCATGGGCGACGTGCTGTCGCTGGTGGAGAGCGTGAGCCGCAATGTGGATCGCGAACAGGCGGAAAAACTGGCGCGCAAGCTCAAAAAAGGCAAGGGATTCGACCTGGAGGATCTGCACGAGCAATTGTTGCAGGTACAGAAAATGGGCGGCCTGAGCGCCCTGATGGACAAGCTGCCGGCGCAATTTGCCGGCAAGGCCGCCGCGGCGCCGCAGGCGAACGACAAGGAAGTCCGGCGCCAGGTTGCCGTCATTCGCTCCATGACCCCGGGCGAGCGCCGCTATCCGAAAACCATCGATGCATCGCGCAAGCGCCGTATCGCAGCCGGCTCGGGGGTGCCGGTATCGGAGGTCAACCGGTTGCTCAAGAGCCACATGCAGATGCAAAAAATGATGAAAATGATGGGCAAGGGCGGTGGACTGGGCAAAATGATGCGGGCCTTCGGCGGCGGCCGCTTTCCCATGGGTTGAGTCTGCCGCGGGTCATCGACCGAGCCTGTAGCGGGACGGCTCGTTTTTGAGTAATATTCGCGCCCTTTTCCGGGAGATGGCTTCCCGGGCTATCCGGCTACCCGGCATTTTCGAGGCTTCCAGTTCTATGGTTACGATTCGACTTACCCGTCGCGGCGCGAAGAAGGCTCCGTTCTATCACGTCGTGGTCACGGACAGCCGCAAGCGCCAGGGCGGCGCCACACTGGAGCAGGTGGGTTTTTTCAATCCTCTGCCGGCCGGCAAGGAGCGCCGCCTGGAACTGAAGTTGGACCGCATCGATTATTGGCTGGGTCTGGGTGCCAAGCCCTCCGAGCGTGTGGCGGAACTGGTCAGGAAGCATCGTCGCGAAGCGATCGCGGCCTGAGCGCGGCGCGCGACGGCGGGCGCCGGCTGTCCGCGCAGAGGTTGGAGTGACTCCGGCCGGCAAGGCTTGTTCCAGCGAGATCCTTTACGGCAAGGACGGGCCGGGCAGGGATGATTCAGGCAAGGATGATTCAGGCAAGGACGGGCCGGGTCATGAGAACTTGGATCGGGACTCGGAGCGGATCGTCGTTCCGGATCCGGAGCGGATCGTGGTGCTGGGCAGCATCGGCGCGCCTTTCGGCGTGCAGGGCTGGGTGAAGGTTCGTTCCTATACCGAGCCGCTGGAGAATATCCTGAATTACGGCGTGTGGCAGCTGGGGCGCGCCGGGCAATGGCAGTCGTGCCGGCTCGAGGACGGCCGGATCACGGGCAAGGGGGTGCTTGCCAAGCTGGCCCGGGTCGATACCCCCGAGGCGGCGAGGCTGCATACCGGGGCGGACATCGGCGTGGCTCGCAGCGAACTGCCGCCGCCGCCGCCGGGCGAGCATTACTGGAGCGATCTGGAGGGGCTGGAGGCGCTGGGCAGTGACGGCTCCCGGCTGGGGCGGGTGGATCATTTCCGCGCCACGCCGGCGGGTCATGTGGTCGTGATCAAGGGCGCGCGGGAGCATTGGATCCCGTTCACGAAGGATCGGATCCTGAAAGTCGAACTGGATGCGGGGCGCATCGTGTTCGACTGGGCTGCCGACTGGTCGTGATGGCGGGACGGTGCCGGGCGCGGTGGAAAGCTCCGGAGCCGGCTCGACCGGGTATGAGAACTGAATCGGGCGCGAGGGCTGACATGCGCATCGAAGTGGTGACGCTGTTCCCCGAGTTCGTCGCCGAGGCAGTCCGGGTCGGCGTACTGGGACGCGCGATCGAACGCGGCAGGGTGATGGTCCATGCCGCGACGCCGCGCGAGTTCGCGATGGATCCGCACCGCACGGTCGATGATCGGTCCTACGGGGGCGGCCCGGGCATGGTGCTGAAGGTCGAGCCGGCACGCAGTGCGATTCGTGCCGCCAAGGCCAGGCTCCCGCAGGGCAGCCGTAGCGTGTATCTCGGCGCCGATGGAACGCCGCTGTCGCAGGCGAAAGCGCTGGAATTGGCGCGGCGGCCGGGACTGCTGCTGCTGGCGGGCCGGTACGAAGGGGTCGATGAGCGTCTCCTGGAGATGGAGATCGACGAGAGTATCTCGATCGGCGACTACGTGCTGTCGGGCGGCGAGTTGCCGGCGCTGGTGCTGATCGATGCGATCGTACGCTTGCTGCCCGGTGTGCTGGGTGACGAGGCATCGGCTGAACAGGACTCCTTCATGGACGGCCTGTTGGACTGGCCGCATTACACGCGCCCGGAGGTGATCGATGGCCGTAAGGTGCCGGAGATATTGATGAGCGGCAATCATGCCGCGATCCGGCGCTGGCGCACCAAGCAGGCGCTGGGGCGCACCTGGTTGCGGCGGCGGGATTTGATCGACAAGCAGATGCTGACTGCCGAGCAGCGGCAATTGCTGGATGAATTCATGACGGAGCAGCGCGCGAGCGGGCGATCGTCGCAAGTCTGAACGGATGGGTGGAACCATGAGCAATATCATTGCCAAGCTCGAAAGCGAAGCACAAAACAGCAAGATTCCCGATTTCTCGCCGGGCGACACGGTTGTCGTGCAGGTGAAGGTCAAGGAAGGCGAGCGCGAGCGTGTCCAGGCCTATGAGGGCATCGTCATCGCACGCCGCAACCGCGGCCTGAATTCCTCGTTCACGGTTCGCAAGATTTCGCACGGCGAGGGCGTGGAGCGCGTGTTCCAATCCTACAGCCCGGCGATCGGCTCGATCACTGTCAAGCGCCGCGGCAATGTGCGTCGGGCAAAACTGTATTACCTGCGCGATCGTACGGGCAAGGCAGCCCGCATCGAAGAAAAGATCTGATCGCGTCCGCAAACCCGCGCATGCCGCAGGAACGCCTTCGGCATGCACTCGTGAGCACATGATGGCCGCGTTGCCGCGAAAGTTCGCTGCCGCCGTCTTGATGGCGCTGACCCTGACAGTGGTCCTGCCCCTGGCACCGGCGTTGACGACACGGAGCGCGCAGGCGAGCCCGGCCACCGACGAGGTGTTGAAGCATGTGCGCCTGCCGCCGGGCTTCGAGATCGAGGTGCTTGTGGACAATATCCCGGGCGCACGCTCCATGGCCCTGGGGGATCGCGGCACCTTGTTCGTCGGCACGCGCGGCGACAAGGTCTATGCGGTCAGCGGCGCGGACTCGCCGTCTGCACCCACGGTGCATGTCATCGCCCGGCGCTTGATCATGCCGAACGGCGTCGCGTTCCGTGACGGGGCGCTGTACGTGGCCGAGATCAGCCGTATCCTGCGCTTCGATGGCATCGAAAACGCGCTGACCGAGCCGCCGGCGCCCAAGATCGTGCGTGACGACTTCCCCAAAGACCGGCATCACGGCTGGAAATACCTTGCCTTCGGACCGGACGGCAAGCTTTATGTGCCGATCGGCGCACCCTGCAACGTCTGCAATGAGCCCCGCTACGCGACCATCATGCGCATGAATCCGGACGGCACTCGACTAGAGGTCTTTGCCCGAGGCGTTCGCAACACCGTCGGCTTCACCTGGCATCCGAAAACGCAGGAATTCTGGTTCACGGACAACGGCCGCGATTATCTGGGAGAGGATGTTCCGCCTTGCGAACTGAATGTCGCGCCTCGCTCGGGACTGGATTTCGGCTTTCCCTATTGCCACGGCAAGGACATTCCCGATCCGCAGTTCGCCTCATTGGGTGACTGCCGCAAGATGACTCCGCCGGTACTGGCCCTGGATGCGCATGTTGCGCCGCTGGGCGTGAAATTCTATACCGCGACGGCCTTCCCGCCGGAATATCATGGCCAGCTGTTGATCGCCGAACATGGTTCCTGGAATCGCAAGCGCAAGAGCGGCTATCGCATCGTGCTGGTCAGGCTGGAAGGCCGCGAGGCGCTGAGCTATGAACCTTTCGCCAGCGGCTTCCATGAAGGCAACAAGGTGTTCGGCCGGCCCGTCGATCTGCTGGTGCTCCAGGACGGTTCGATACTGGTTTCCGATGATGCCGCGGGAGCGATCTACCGGATTCGCTATACACTGCACTGATGTCCAGGATCCGCGGCGCTCACTCCGCTCACCCCATGATTAGACACCCATGATCAGACAGCCATGAACAGGTACTCATGAAAAGGATTGCGGGCTTCCTTGGTGTCGTTTGGCGGGCCCTGGACGGTCTGCGCAAGTTCATGCATCTGGTCGTGCTGCTGGTGCTGTTCGTCGCTGTGGCCGCACTGTTGGCGCCCGGCATCCCGATCGTTCCTTCCAAAGCGGCACTGGTGCTGGCGCCCCAGGGCGCATTGGTGGAACAGTTGGCCGGTGATCCCTTCGAGCGGGCGCTGGCGGAATTTTATGGACAGCGGCGGGCGGAGACCTTGGTGCGTGACCTGACGGACGCCATTGGCGCGGCGAAGGATGACCGGCGCATCGAGTTGCTGGTGCTGGAACTGGAGAACATGACCGGCGGCGGCATCACCAAGCTGCAGGAGGTCGCGGCGGCACTGGCGGATTTCCGTGCCAGCGGTAAAAAAATCATCGCCTATGCCGACGGATACGATCAGTCGCAGTATTACCTCGCTGCGCAGGCCGACGAGGTGTATCTGGATCCGCAGGGCCTGGTGCTCATCGAAGGCTACGGCTATTACCGCAGGTTCCTGAAGGGCGTCATCGATAAACTGGCGATCGACGTCAACGTGTTCCGCGCCGGGAAGTTCAAGTCCTTCACCGACCAGTTCAGCCGCAGCGATATGTCGGCCCAGGAGCAGGAGGAAAGTCTCGCCTGGCTGAAAGTCTTGTGGACGCAATACCAGCAAGGGGTGACCCAGGCGCGTTCCCTGGAGCCCGGTGCGATTGCCGTCTATGCGAACGAGTTTGCGCAGATTGCCAAGACACATGGCGGCGACCTTGCCGCCGCGGCCCTGGAGCAGGGCCTGGTCACAGAATTGAAGAGCCGCCGTGAAGTCGAAGAACAACTCAAGACCCTCGTCGGCGAGGATGAACGCGAGCATGGCTATCGCAGCATCATGCATTGGGATTACCTGGCTGCGCGGCGGCCGGTGCGGCGGCTGCACTCGGAGGGCGATCGGATCGGTGTCATAGTCGCCTCGGGCGAGATTCTCGACGGCGACCAGCCGCCGGGCAGCGTGGGTTCCGATTCGACGAGCCGCCTGCTGCGCGACGCCTTGAACGATGACGCGATCAAGGCGGTGGTACTGAGGATCGACAGCCCGGGCGGCAGCATGTTCGCTTCCGAAGTCATCCGGCGCGAGATCGACGCGCTGCGCCGGGCCGGCAAGCCGGTGATCGCCTCGATGAGCAGTACGGCGGCCTCGGGCGGGTATTACATCGCCATGGATGCCGATGAGATCTGGGCCAGTCCGACAACATTGACGGGCTCGATCGGCGTATTCGCCGTATTCCCGACCCTGGAGCGCAGCCTGGACAAGCTGGGAATAACGATCGACGGCGTGGGCACTACGCCTCTGGCGGGGGCGCTGCGGCTGGATCGCAGCCTGGAGCCGGCGGCGCGCGATGTGCTGCAAGCCTCGGTCGAACATGCCTACAGCGTATTTGTCGGACAGGCGGCGGCGGCTCGTGCGAAATCGTTCGAGGAGATCGATCGGGTCGCCCAGGGTCGCGTGTGGGCCGGTAGCGATGCATTGCGCAACGGACTGGTCGACCGGTTGGGTTCCTATCGCGATGCGTTGGATGCCGCCGCCGAGCGCGCCGGGCTGGGCAAGGATTATCGCGTCGAGTACATCGAGCCCCCCATGGGTTGGCGCGAAGCGCTGGCCTTGCGTACTCAGGTGCTGGCGGCGCGCATCGTGCGTGCGCTGGTGCCGATACCGCAGTTGCTGGGTGACGCCCGCCGCTGGCTGGCGCCGCTGGACGCCGAACTGCGCCGTATCGTGCGCTTCGGCGACTCCGGACAACTGTATTACTACTGTCCCTGCAGTGTGGAGTGAGGCACGGCGCGCAAGCTGTTTGGACCTGCGGCACACCGCTCGAAGCCAGCGCCCTCCGTGCCTTCGGATTTTGAGGCACGGCGCGCAAGCTGTTTGGACCTGCGGCACACCGCTCGAAGCCTGCACCCTCCGTGCCTTCGGATTTGAGGCACGGAGGGTGCAGGCTTCGAGCGGTGCCGCAACCATCGTCTACGGAAGCCGGCTTCAAGGCTTCGCTGATGACTCTGTCGCTGCGTGGCTCGCCGCTGCCGGTCCATGCGCTGCCGCCATGACCTCGGCGAGACGCTCCACCTGGCGGGGCGATAGATACAGCCCCAGCTTGGATCTGCGCCACAAAACATCGTCCGTGGTGCGTGCCCACTCGTGGGCGATCAGATAATCGACCTCGGCGCGCGTCAGCCCGGCGCCGAAGGATTCTCCCAACTCGGCTGGAGAGCGGGCCCGGCCCAGAAATATTTCCGCGCGGGTGCCGTAGGCATGCGCCAGCCGGTGCGCTACGCCGGTGGGCAGAAACGGCCAGCGCTGCTGGAATGCCGACAGGAAGGCAGCGAAATCCCCGTCCGGCAAATCCCCGCCGGGCAGGGCGGCGGTGGCGGTCCAGGCGGGTCCGATGTCGCCGCTCCGGCATGTGCTGGCATCGATCGGTCCGCCGTCGCGGCGGCCGGCGGATACCGCTGCAGGGGCGTTGTGCCGGGCGTGCCCAGCCCGAGCCGCCGGGTCCAGCCGGGGTATCAACCGCGCCAGCGCCGCTTCGGCCAGCCGCCGATAAGTGGTGATCTTGCCGCCGTAGACCAGCAGCACCGGGGGATGCGAGTCTGCCTCGGTGAGTTCCAGGCGATAGTCACGGGTGACCTTGGAGACATTCGCGGCTTCGTCATCCGATAGCGGACGCACGCCGGCGTAACTCCAGCGCACATCCTTGGGTGCCGCG
The DNA here is from genome assembly GCF_001579945.1 of Steroidobacter denitrificans. Taxonomy (NCBI): domain Bacteria; kingdom Pseudomonadati; phylum Pseudomonadota; class Gammaproteobacteria; order Steroidobacterales; family Steroidobacteraceae; genus Steroidobacter; species Steroidobacter denitrificans. Next base: position 1,171,592 of record NZ_CP011971.1, read on the forward strand.
GCATGCCGGAAATAACGGTTCACCGTCGTGCATAAATACTCGATTTCCTCGGTACCGATGCGCACATCCGCCGGGTCTCCCTGGAAGGGTACGTCGGTCGTGCCGACCAGGGTGAACTCGTGCTCATAGGGAATGGCGAACACGATGCGGCCATCGGGATTCTGCAGCATGAAGGCGTGATCGCCGGCGAACAGGCGAGGCAGGAGGATATGGCTGCCCTTGACAAGGCGGGCCGTGACTTGGTCGCGGGCGATCGGCAGGCACTGCTCGACCCGGTCCACCCAGGGTCCTGCGGCATTGACGATGGCACGTGCGCGCAGTTGCAGCTGTGCGCCGTGAGCGGTTTCGCAAAGAACCTGCCAGCAGCGTCGGCCGGCATCGCCGGTTTGCACCGTGGCGGACATGAAACGGGTGCGGGTATGGATGGCGGCGCCGCGTTCGGCGGCATCCAGGGCATTGAGTACGACCAGGCGGCTGTCATCCACCCGGCAGTCGGCATAGGCAAAGCCGTGTTCCAGCCCGGCACGCAAGGGCGCATACCGGTCGGCGCCGATGCGCACGGCGCGCGAGGCCGGCAATCGCTTGCGCCCGCCCAGGTGATCGTACAGAAACAGCCCCAGGCGAATCTGCCAGCGTGGCCGCAAGCCCGGCACATGCGGCAGGATGAATTGCATCGGACGAATCAGGTGCGGGGCGATGGCCAGCAGACATTCGCGTTCGATCAAGGCTTCCCGTACCAGCCGGAACTCGAAAAACTCCAGGTAGCGCAGACCGCCGTGGATCAGCTTGGTGCTGGCCGAGGAGGTGGCCGCGGCCAGGTCCGCCTGCTCCACCAGCGCGACCTTGAGCCCTCGGCCTGCCGCGTCGCGAGCGATGCCCACACCGTTGATACCGCCGCCGATGATCAGCAGATCGACGCACTCGTCCGCCACGCCAGGTCCTCGATAAACTGTCGCCGGACATATTACCCGCTGCATCCCTTACCTGGAGCATCGCTGAATGTTCGCGGCTCGACAGGCTGGCCCGCATGCTGGTGAAATGGCTGCCGGCATGAGCGAACAGCAACGTGGCGCAGGCCTGCGCATCGACAAGTGGCTATGGTGCGCGCGTTTTTTTAAGAGCCGGGCGCAAGCGACCCAGGCCGTGATCGGGGGGCGGGTGCATGTCGACGCCGAGCGGGTCAAGCCTTCACGCATGGTCTATGTAGGCGATCGATTGGAGATCACCCGCGAGGCGCTACGCTTCGAGGTCGTGGTGACCGCCATTCCCGTGCGCCGCGGTCCGGCTGCCGAGGCGCAGGGCTGCTATGCGGAAACACCCGCCAGCATCGCGGCGCGTGAACGCCACCAGGCGCAGTCCCGCATGGCCGCACACGCAGCGCCTTCCGGACGGCCCGACAAGCATGCACGCCGGGTGTTGCGCGATCTGCGCCGTGGTTGAGGCATCCGGCAGCCTCCGCCGAAGAAACCCGGAAAAACCTGTCACGACCTGTCTGCCGCGGTCTGCGCCGCAACGGTCTGCTGCGAGCTGTTTTTCCCGAGCCGTTTTCCGCGGCTGCCTGGCCGCGCAGCCTATCGGGGCGTGGCTTGATCCGCGCCGATGTGGTGCTGGATTTGCGCCAGAAAGGATTCGCCGTAGCGTGTCAGCTTCGCCTGCCCGATGCCCGGGATGGCCGATAGCTGCGCGAGTGTCGTGGGCAGGCGTCGAGCCATTTCCCGCAAGGTTGCGTCGTGAAAAATGACGTAGGGCGGCACGCCGTGCAGATCGGCGGTACGTTTGCGCAACGCACGGAGTTTCTCGAACAAAGCCTCATCGGCCGCCGCCGCGCCTGCCGTCGAGGTTGCAGACGCGCGTACCGGGTGCGCGGCACGGGCGATTCGGACCTGGCGCCGGCCGCGCAGGATTTCCCGGCTCGCATCGTTCAGCGACAACACCGAATACCCGTCCTGGGACTGATTCACCAGGCCTTGGTGCAGCAGGGCGCGCACGATGCCACGCCAGGCTTCGGCGCTGAGCTTCCTGCCGATACCGTGGACGCTGAGGTCGGCATGGCCGTTGTCGAGCAGCCGCTGGGAACGTCCGCCGCGCAGGATCTCGATCAGATAGGAGGCGCCGTAACGCTCGCCGCGCTGTACAAGGCGGGCGATGCAGGACAGGAACTGTTGCGCCTCGATCGTGCGGTCCTCCAACTCGCGCGGTTCGCGGCAGTTGTCGCATTGCGCACAGGGCCCCGCGAATGTTTCGCCGAAGTAGCGCAGCTGCACTGCGCGGCGGCACTCGGTGGATTCCACGTAATCCAGTACCTGGCGCAATTGCTGGCGAGCCATGCGCTGCTCGTCTTCCAGCGCACCGCCCGTGGCCGGATCGACTTTTTGCTGGATCAGGAATTCGGCGGTGCGTATGTCGCCGGCACCGAAATACAGTATGCATTCGGCGGGATCGCCATCGCGCCCGGCGCGGCCGGATTCCTGGTAATAGCTTTCCAGGGTGCGCGGCAGATCGTAATGCACGACCCAGCGCACATCAGGCTTGTTGATGCCCATGCCGAAGGCGATCGTCGCGATCATGAGCTGCGCGTCATCGCGGATGAAGGCTTCCTGATGCAGGCGGCGCTGGTCCGGATCCAGCCCGGCATGGTAGGGCAGGGCGCGAATGCCGTCCGCCTGGAGCATCGCGGCCAACTCATCCACCCGGCGGCGGGACAGGCAATACACGATACCGGCATCCTGCGGTGCCCGGCGCGCACGCGCGAGCAGCTCCGCATAGGTGCGCTTGTTCTTGAGCCGCACTGCATAGAACAGATTCGGGCGGTTGAAGCTTGCCGTATGAACGGCTGGTTGGCGCAGCGCCAGTTGCCGGACGATGTCTGCGCGTACCCGGGGCGTGGCAGTGGCGGTGAAGGCCAGCATGGGTACGTCGGCGCAGCGCTGACGCAGCATCGCCAGCTGGCGGTACTCGGGGCGGAAGTCGTGGCCCCACTCCGATACGCAGTGCGCTTCGTCGATGACGATCGCGGAGACGCCGGGTGCCTGCAGCAGGCGCGGCAGCGCACCGGATAGAAAGTCCGGATGCAGCAGGCGTTCGGGAGCCAGGTACAGTAGTTTGAACTCGCCGTTGAACGAGCGGCGCATGCGTGCGCCGATTTCGCCGGGCTCCAGGCTCGAATTGACGAAGGTGGCGGCGATGCCGTCGTCCTGTAGCAGCCGCACCTGGTCCTGCATCAGGGCGATCAATGGCGAGACGACCAGGCAGATGCCGGGCAGCAGAACGGCAGGAAGCTGGAAGCAGAGCGACTTGCCGCCGCCGGTGGGCATGATCGCCAGCAGATCGCGTCCCTGCAGGACATCGCGAACGATGGCTTCCTGGCCCGGGCGGAACGACTCGAAACCGAAGCGGCTTTTCAGGGCGGCAAAAAGATCCGGACTCGACATCCGTGCTGAGCCGCTGGCTTGCTGGATCACTGGAAGATCGACTGAAAGATCGGCGGGGCAATCAACTGGAAAACCATCTGGGAGATCATCGGCGGCGGGGGGGTGATCGGCGGCCGCGACTCTAGCAAATTCATCCGCCCCCGGCAGATCCCGTACCGATCGGTTCTGGAATCATCGGGCGGATTTTACCATGCCGCGATGCGGCCTGCCGGCGCGGTCGCGCGGCTGCCGGCACCGATCATGGCATCGATCACGGTGCCGATCAGCGTGTGCCCGTGAGGCTTTCCATCATCAGGCCGGTGCCGCCCTTGGATACGTGCGCGACAATGGCGGTGCGCCGATGGATCTTGGTGACGACGCCGAGGTTGATGGCGAACGCAAGGTGCACGGTCGCGCCTTTCTTGAGGCCCAGATTCAGGGTCTCGATGAATACGCCGCTCGCACTCAGATTGCGTGCGCGGCATAACTTGCCGGGGCGGCCCGGCACGGTCACGAAGACGGCGGTGCGCGCACGATGGCGCGTATGAAGACGTCGTTCCACGCTCAGTTCCCCGGGGCGCCGATACCGCTGCTCTGAATGCCGAGGCAAGGGCCTTCGATCACCATGACAGGGGCATTCGGGTATTGCGTCATGAGTGCATTATGCCGCGTACGAATGCCGCTGCGAAGCCTGTAATACGGGCGTTATGTTGCAACCGGCATGTTTTCGTGCTGCGGCACGCGACTTTGCCGGCTGTGCTGCGGGGCGCGACTTTGCCGGCAAGGTTCTCCTCGGCATAGGATACGCCATGCCAAACGCGCCACTGCAACCATCGCCCGATACGCCTCGCATCCATGCCCGCCTTCCGCTGGGAGTCTTCGATTCCGGCGTCGGCGGTTTGACCGTACTGCGCGCATTGCGCCGCGAGTTGCCGCAGGAATCATTTCTTTATCTGGGTGATACGGCGCGCCTGCCGTATGGCACCAAGAGTCCGGCGTCGGTGCTGCGCTATTCGATCCAGGCGGCGCAGTTCCTGATTCGCAGCGGCATCAAATGTCTGGTCGTCGCCTGCAACACCGCTTCTTCCTTCGCGGTGGATGAATTGCGCCGGCGCTTTGCCCCGGTGATCGTCGTCGGTGTCCTCGAACCCGGCGCGGCGGCCGGTTGTGCTGCCACCCGCAGCGGGCGTATCGCGGTACTGGCGACGGAGGCCACCGTCAGCGGCGGCGCCTACCAGGCGGCGATCGCGCGGCTGGCGCCGCAGGTCCGCGTCACCGCCCAGGCCTGCTCGCTGTTCGTGGCGCTGGCGGAGGAGGGATGGACCCGGGGAGAGATCGCGACGGCGATCGCCCGGCGTTATCTGGATGCGGTGCTCGCCCGGGATCCGCTGATCGATACGTTGCTGCTGGGATGTACCCATTTCCCGGTACTCGTCGAGACACTGCGGGAGGTGGTCGGTCCCTCGGTCTGTATCGTCGATTCGGCGCAAACGACTGCCGCCGTGGTGCGCGCACGGCTGAGCGAGCGCGGGCTGCTGGCGCCCGGCGGCGACAATGAGCTGCGATTGCTGGCGACCGATGGTGCGGAGCGTTTCGCACGAATCGGCAGCCGGTTCCTGGCCGAGCCGTTCGCTGCGCGGCAGGTCGAACTGGTGGATCTGGCGCCGGCCGGCGGGATCGGTTCGACGGGTGAGACCGATGCGGTCACCGGATGCATGGGTATAGCGGCATTGAATGAGCGCGGCTGAATCAGCGCTCGTAGTGAGCAGGGTTGAATGACCGGGTGCATGACCGGCTTCCCTGGCCGGCATTCTGGCCGGTGTTTTTTTTTGGGGGGGGCGAGGTGCCGGCTGGAGTGCGGCGGCGTTCAGCCGCGGGCGGCGGCCGGACTGTGCTGCGTGCTCGACAGCTCCTCGAAACACTCGACGCGGTTTCGACCGCAAAGCTTGGCTGCGTACAGCGCGTGATCGGCGGCTTCCAGCAGGGCAAGCGCGCTGGGAAATCGCTGCCGCAGGCTGTAGGTCGCAACGCCGATGGAGGCGGTGATCTGCAGTTCCCGGTTGTCCGGATCATGCGCCGAGCCTGCCAGCGCGGCGAGCATGCGCTGGGCGACCTGGCGGGCGATCTCCCGGTCCGCGCCCGGCAACACGACCATGAATTCCTCACCGCTGTAGCGTGCGACCAGGTCGGAGCCGCGCACGCAGGATAGCAGCGCCTGGGCGCAACTGCGCAGCACCTTGTCGCCGGTCTGGGTGCCGTAGCGTTCGTTGACGCTCTTGAAACGGTCCAAATCGATGTGCGCGATGCTCAGATCGCGTCCGAATACCACGGCCTGGGTGAATTCGCGATCCAGCATACGGTCCAGCCAGGGGCGGTTCAGGACGCCGGTCAAGGGGTCGCGGCGGCTGGAGTCCTCAGCTTCTTCGGTACGCGTCAACAGCACGCTGGTGGTCGCTTGCAGCGCACTCACCTCCTGCAACGCATGCAGATTGCGCACCGCGAGCAGTTCGCGCGCCTCCGCCAGCAGGTTGTCGGCATCATCCTGCTGCAGAATGCTGGTTTCATACAGCGATTCCGTTTCCGGGATCAGGCTCAGGATACGCGTCACGACCTCGTTGAACTGCTCATGGCTCATGCCCAGCAGATGATGCGCACGCCGTGCCAGTGCGGGGACCATGCGGCTGTGATCCTCCTGCAGGACCGCCTCGGCCAGATCGCTCCCCAGGGCGATGCAACGGGCGCAGCGGCCTTCCTCGGTGTTGGCGCTCAGTGTCTTGGGAGCGTGGCTGGCCTCGACCGCCTTGCACAGCCGCTCGGGCAGATTCCAGGCGCGCAACAACAGGGCGGAATAGCCGGCGTGGTCCTTGCCGATACGTTCGGTCTCATAGGCGATCCATTCGGCGTGACCGGAGGGTTGAGGCAGTTTGGCATAGAAATCCCGTTCCACCCGGTCCAGCGCCAGCACGGCGATGTCCTGCAGCAGCGCGGCCAGAAAAATATCCTCGGGACTGCCGGTTTTGGCGGATTCGCTGAATGCCCGGGCGGCGGTTGCCGCCAGCAGCGCCCGGCGCCAGAAGCGAGGATAGTCGATGCCCCGCGGATGCAGCGCGCGCATCGAGGAGACCAGGGAAAAACTGAGCGCCAGGGTGAGGGCGGCGTTCAACCCGATGATGACCAGTGCCTGGCGCAGATTCTGGCTGGGACGGCGCTGGGCGTAGAATGCGGAATTCGCGATCCGCAGGATCTTGGCCGTCATGGCCGGATCGCGGCTGACTGCCTGGGCCACCTTGGCCATTTCGATCTCTGGATCGCGCGCCAGCGCAATGATTTCCATGGCGACCTTCGAGGGGCTCGGGAAATCCACTTGCGCCTTGAGGCGATTTTGTAGGTCCTGTTGGGGCAACATGCGATTCTTATAGAAACGTCGGCGGGCGCCATGCAGAATAGCGCCTCTCGCAGGTTTTATCGGCACCATGCCGGTGGACTTGAATCGAACATTGCCGCACCGCAGCGGTGATGTCGAGTCTCCGGAATCCCGGATCCGGTGCCAGGCACCGGATCCGGGATTCGCGCTGGAGGCTCGGAGCCCGGGGACAGGGATTGGAAGTCAATTTTACGGTTGACAGCCGAAAGTCCGCCAAAGAGAATAACCGGCTCTTGCGTGTCTGCGGAGGGGTACCCAAGCGGCCAACGGGGGCAGACTGTAAATCTGCTGGCTCATGCCTTCGTAGGTTCGAATCCTACCCCCTCCACCACCTCTGCGGGTGTAGTTCAATGGTAGAACCTCAGCCTTCCAAGCTGATGGTGTGGGTTCGATTCCCATCACCCGCTCCATTGCCGCCGTAGTTGCCGCGACCGTGAGCGAGCGATGTCGAGAGTTTGAGATCCGAAAGATTTAGCGATCATCGAGTGCCGGTATTTTGCAGGAGTGCCCACGTAGCTCAGTCGGTAGAGCACGTCCTTGGTAAGGACGAGGTCACCGGTTCGATTCCGGTCGTGGGCTCCATAACAAGCTTTCTGATAGAGGACCGCCGTTGTGGCCAAAGAGAAGTTTGAACGTACGAAGCCGCATATCAACGTAGGCACGATAGGTCATGTAGACCATGGCAAGACGACGCTGACGGCGGCGTTGACGAAGGTGATGGCGGAGAAGCACGGCGGGGAGTTCAAGGCGTACGATCAGATAGACAAGGCGCCTGAGGAGAAGGCGCGAGGGATCACGATCGCGACCTCGCATGTGGAGTACAGCTCTGATGAGCGTCACTATGCGCATGTGGACTGTCCTGGGCATGCGGATTACGTGAAGAACATGATCACGGGCGCGGCGCAGATGGACGGGGCGATATTGGTGTGTTCGGCGGCGGACGGACCGATGCCGCAGACTCGCGAGCATATTCTGCTGGCCCGTCAGGTTGGCGTTCCGTACATTCTGGTTTACCTGAACAAGGCGGACATGGTGGATGATGCGGAGTTGCTGGAGCTGGTGGAGATGGAGGTTCGCGAGCTGTTGTCGAAGTATGATTTTCCGGGCGATGACACGCCGATCGTGACGGGTTCGGCGCTCAAGGCGCTGGAGGGCGATCAGAGCGAGATCGGGGTACCCTCGGTGCTGCGTTTGGTGGCGGAGATGGACAAGTACATACCGGTGCCGGAGCGGGCGATTGACGGTGCGTTTTTGATGCCGGTGGAGGATGTGTTCTCGATTTCCGGGCGCGGCACGGTGGTGACGGGTCGAATCGAGCGTGGCATCGTGAAGGTGAACGACGAGGTTGAGATCGTCGGGATCAAGGAGACGACCAAGACGACGTGCACGGGCGTGGAGATGTTCCGCAAGTTGCTGGAGCAGGGTCAGGCGGGCGACAACGTGGGTGTGTTGCTGCGCGGCACGAAGCGCGAGGACGTTGAGCGTGGTCAGGTGCTGTGCAAGCCTGGGAGCATCAAGCCGCACACGAATTTCGAGGCGGAGGTTTACGTTTTGACCAAGGAGGAGGGTGGTCGTCACACGCCGTTCTTCAAGGGGTATCGTCCGCAGTTTTACTTTCGCACCACGGATGTGACGGGGGCGGTGGAGCTGCCGGCTGGGGTGGAGATGGTGATGCCTGGTGACAACATCAAGATGGTGGTTGAGCTGATCAATCCGATTGCGATGGAGGAAGGGCTTCGCTTTGCGATTCGCGAGGGCGGTCGCACGGTGGGGGCGGGGGTCGTGGCGAAGATCCTGAAGTAGGCGGGTATCTGGCGTATGGGCGGTGATGGGCGCTGGGAATCAGGCGCTCGCTGGGTAGCCGCCCGGCGCGAGGAATCCGAGTTTCTCCGGTCCAGCAGGGCCGGATGGGCCTCGGCTCGGAGCCGCTCAGCGGATGGACCCCGGATAGGCCGTAGTGGCCTTCCGGAACTTTATTGTGTAATAATGCACGGCTTCTTGTAACGATATCCTAGGCCAGTAGCTCAATTGGCAGAGCGGCGGTCTCCAAAACCGCAGGTTGGGGGTTCGATTCCCTCCTGGCCTGCCATGGATTCACGGGCGGTATTTGCTGATCGGATGGACTTCCGGCCGCGCGCATAAGTGATACATGACCGAACAGGCACAACATGGCGCCACGGCGCTGGACACCGTGAAGCTTGCCGCCGGCGCGGCGATCGCGGCGGCCGGCATCGCGGCGTTTTATCTGCTCTCCGCGCAGCCGATCTGGCTGCGCTGGATTCTTGTGCTCGCCGCTCTGGCGGCCGGTACCCTGACGGGATTGCAGTCCCATCAGGGTAAGGAATTTTCGATTTTTGTACAAAGCTCGCGTGTCGAGCTGCGCAAGATCGTCTGGCCCAATCGCCAGGAGACGGCGCAGGTCACGCTCGTCGTGCTGGTGATGATCGCGACGCTGGGTCTGTTCTTCTGGGGGCTGGATTCGCTGCTCGGGTTCCTGACTCGCTGGCTGCTCGGGCGCGGAGGTTGACGATGGCTTTGCGATGGTACGTGGTGCATGCCTATTCGAACTTCGAGCACCGGGTTGCCGAGGCGCTGAAGGACCGCATCAAGCTGCAGGGATTACAGGACAAGTTCGGTGAAATCCTGGTTCCGACGGAAGAAGTCGTCGAGATGCGCGATGGTCAGAAACGCAAGAGCGATCGCAAGTTTTTCCCCGGCTATGTGCTGGTGCAGATGGAGATGGACGAGGATAGCTGGCACTTGGTGAAGGAAGTGCCGAAGGTTCTGGGTTTCATCGGCGGCACCCCGGAGAAGCCGGCACCGATCACGGACAAGGAGGCCATGAGCATCCTGCGCCGTGTCGAGGAAGGTGTCGACAAGCCCAAGCCCAAGGTGCTGTTCGAGCCCGGTGAGGTCGTACGGGTGACGGATGGTCCGTTCAACGACTTCAACGGGGTCGTCGAGTCGGTGAATTATGAAAAAAACCGCCTGCAGGTGGCGGTGCAGATCCTGGGGCGATCCACGCCCGTGGAGTTGGATTTCGGTCAAGTAGAGAAGGCTTGACGGGTACCGGCCTGCGCCGGGACCGGCCGGCACGATCGTCGATACGATCGTTTGCCGGCGGCCCCGATCGGCCGGCAGCGCTTTTTCGCTTCTCGAACTGATGGGGAGCCGCCGTGAGGCGGCGTTTGCACCCGGAGAATCATTCATATGGCCAAGAAAGTTTCCGGCTACATCAAGCTGCAGATCCCTGCAGGCCAGGCGAATCCGAGTCCGCCCGTCGGTCCGGCGCTGGGTCAGCAGGGCGTCAACATCATGGAATTCTGCAAGGCGTTCAACGCGCAGACCCAGAGCCTGGAGAAGGGGCTGCCGACACCGGTGGTGATTACGGTCTACAGCGACCGCAGCTTCACGTTCATCCTGAAGACGCCGCCGGCGGCGGTGTTGATCCGCAAGGCCATCGGCATTCCCAAAGGCAGCAGTGCGCCCAATACCAGCAAGGTGGGGCGCATCAACCTCCAGCAGTTGCAGGAGATCGCCAAGCTCAAGCAGCCCGATCTGACGGCTGCGGGCCTGGATGCGGCGGTGCGTACCATCGCCGGCAGCGCGCGCAGCATGGGTGTCGACGTGGAGGGCGTGTGACATGGCGTTCACAGCAAAGCGTATGAAGGCCTGGAGCGAGAAAATCCAGCCAGGCAGGCAATATCCGATCGACGAAGCGATCGGCATCGTCAAGGAATTCGCCAAGGCGAAGTTCCGCGAATCCGTGGACGTGTCCGTCAATCTCGGCATCGATGCCACCAAGTCCGATCAGCAGGTGCGCGGTTCCACCGTCATGCCCAACGGTATCGGCAAGGCTGTTCGTGTGGCGGTTTTCACCTCCGGCAAGAATCAGGATGCGGCGCGCGAAGCCGGTGCCGACATCGTCGGACTGGAGGATCTGGCCGAGACGGTGAAGGCCGGTGAAATGAATTTCGATGTCGTGATCGCGAGCCCGGATGCCATGCGTGTCGTCGGCCAACTCGGCCAGATACTGGGTCCCCGCGGGCTGATGCCCAATCCCAAGGTGGGGACCGTGACGCCGAACGTCGCCGATGCGGTCAAGAACGCCAAAGCCGGTCAGGTGCGCTATCGCTCGGATAAGGGCGGGGTCATCCATTGCACGATCGGCAAGGCCGATTTCGAGGCGAACCTGCTCAAGGAGAATCTGCGTGCATTGCTGCAGGATCTGCAAAAGGCCAAGCCGGCAAGCGCGAAGGGTGTCTACCTGAGGAGAATCAGCCTGTCCTCGACCATGGGGCCCGGCGTTCCGGTGGAGCAGGCGAGCCTGTCCCTGTAGAACCGCGTGGCAAGACCGCATCGACGAGCGTACTCGTCGAATGTTTTTTGATTGATGCAGGGCGGATCGACGAATCCTGCCGGCAACAGGCCGGCGGATTCCGAAGTCCGCCATCATCGAAGACCGCAGGCGGACGCAAGTCCTTAATGCATGCCTGCGCAGATGGTGTTACCCGAATCGGAATCCCCGGCGTCGACGGCGCGAAGGGGTTCGGCTGAAGGGCGCCGTCACAGGCCGGCGACGTCGATGCGCCGCCGGCCGGGACGAACGTGCTGGATGTGCGTTCGAGTGTTCAATGCTCTTCACGCCAGGAGGAATCATGGCGCTCAGACTCGATGACAAGAAGGCGTTGGTCGCCGAGGTCAACGCGGTTGCGGCAACGGCGCATTCCGTGATCGCCGCGGAGTACCGCGGCTTGACGGTGACGCAGATGACGGATCTGCGTGCCAAGGCGCGCTCTTCGGGGGTCTACCTGCGAGTCGTGAAGAATTCGCTGGCCCGCAGGGCGATCGCCGGCACTCCATTCGAGTGCGTCGGCGACAGCCTGAAAGGTCCGCTGGTTCTCGCGTTCTCCAGGGAAGATCCCGGCTCGGCCGCCCGCCTTGTCAGGGACTTTTCCAAGAGCAACGACAAGCTCGTACCGATCGCGGTATCGATCGGCGGGGTGTCGTTGCCCGGGAAGGATCTGGACAAGGTTGCCAGCCTGCCTACCTTGGATGCGGCTCGTGCCACTTTGCTGGGGACGCTGCAGGCGCCCGCCGGCCAGCTGGTACGTCTGGTTGCCGAACCGCACACCAGGCTGGTTCGCGCGCTCGCCGCCGTCAAGGACAAGTTGGAAGCTTCCGCATGACGCCCGGCCGCCGCACGGCGGCCGGCGGCCTGCCAAGCTGATGACCATGCTGAATACGATTTTTGGGTAATGCACAGTTTCGGGAGTTCAATGTAATGGCTGTTACGAAAGAAGAACTGATCGACGCCCTGTCCAACCTCAAGGTGCTGGATGTGGTCGACCTCATCAAGGCCCTCGAGGAGAAGTGGGGCGTGAGCGCGGCGGCACCAGTCGCCGTGGCGGCGGTGGGCGCGGCTGCGGCTGCGGCACCGGCTGCCGAGGAACAGACCGAGTTCAACGTCACCATGACCAGCTTCGGCGCCAACAAGGTCGGCGTCATCAAGGTCATCCGCGAGATCACGGGCCTGGGTCTGAAGGAAGCGAAGGATCTGGTCGAAGGCGTGCCGTCGTCCGTCAAGGAAGGCGTGCCGAAGGCCGATGCCGAGGCCATCAAGAAGAAACTGGAAGAAGCGGGCGCCGTCGCGGAAATCAAGTAAGGGGATCGTGCGGGACGATACTTCACGGGTGCCGTCCCGCACGCCTGGCTTGCGCAGATCGATTGAATTGACGGGAACCGGCCGCGGAGCAGCGGCTCCGCCGGCCGTGTTCCCTATTGGTTTTCATGGAGCCGGCCGGCACCGCAGCGGCCGGCTGTACGCAGTTCGAGTTCGATGCCGGATATTGCATCCGGCATCGCATAGAGGGTGATCCAGATGGCCTATTCGTTCACCGAGAAAAAGCGCATCCGCAAGGGTTTCGGCAAGCAGGGCAGTATCCTCGACGTGCCCTATCTGCTGGCGATCCAACTGGATTCGTACCGCAAATTCCTGCAAGCGGAGGTGCCGGAGGCGCGCCGCAGCGAAGCCGGACTGCACGCTGCATTCAAAAGCGTGTTTCCGATCGTCAGCTATTCCGGCAATGCGCTGCTCGAGTATGTGAGCTATCGGCTGGGAATTCCGGTGTTCGACGTCAAGGAATGCCAGATGCGCGGTCTGACGTACGCCGCGCCGCTGCGCGTCAAGGTGCGCCTGATCGTTTACGACAAGGAAACGTCGACTCCGACCAAGAAGACGGTCAAGGATATCCGCGAGCAGGAAGTCTATCTGGGTGAAATGCCGCTCATGACCGATAACGGCACGTTCGTCGTGAACGGTACCGAGCGGGTCATCGTCTCCCAGCTGCATCGCAGCCCCGGTGTATTTTTCGATCACGACCGCGGCAAGACCCACAGTTCGGGCAAGCTGCTGTTTTCAGCGCGCATCATTCCGTATCGCGGTTCCTGGCTGGACTTCGAGTTCGACCCGAAGGACTGCGTGTATGCGCGTATCGATCGGCGCCGCAAGCTGCCGGTCACGATCATCCTGCGGGCGCTCGGCTACACCGAGGAGCAGATGCTCGACATCTTTTTCGAAAAGAACACCTACTACCTGACCAAGGACAGGATCGAGTTCGAGCTCATTCCCGCGCGTCTGCGCGGCGAGACCGCGACGTTTCCGATCCGCATCGGCGAGGAGGTCATCGTCGAGGAAGGCCGCCGCGTCACCGCCCGTCATGTGCGCGCCCTGGAGCAAAAGGGCGTGTCGCGCCTGGAAGTGCCGAAGGAATACCTGATCGGCAAGGTACTCGCGCACGACGTGTTCGACACCGGTACAGGCGAGATCCTGGCGAAGGCCAACGAGATTCTGACGCTGGCCATCGTCGATAAGCTGATCGAGGCGGACATCGAACAAGTGCACGCGCTGTACGTGAACGATCTGGATCGCGGTCCGTATATCTCCGACACCCTGCGCATCGATCCGACCCGCACCCGCCTGGAGGCGCTGGTCGAGATCTATCGCATGATGCGTCCCGGCGAACCGCCCACCAAGGATGCGGCCGAGAATCTGTTTCAGAACCTGTTCTTCAATCCGGAACGCTATGATCTGTCGGCCGTGGGCCGCATGAAGTTCAATCGCCGCGTGCATCGCGAAGCGATCACCGGCAGCGGCGTTCTGTATGACCATGCGCACTTTTCCAAGCGTACCGACGATTTCTCGAAAGGACTCGTGGAGCAGTACGGAGAGACATCCGACATCATCGATGTCATCAAGGAACTGTGCGACATCCGCAACGGCAATGGTCTGGTCGACGACATCGATCATCTCGGCAACCGCCGCGTCCGTTCCGTGGGTGAAATGGCGGAGAATGCCTTCCGCATCGGTCTGGTGCGTGTCGAGCGGGCCGTCAAGGAACGCCTGACCCTGGCGGAGTCCGAGGGCCTGATGCCTCAGGAAATGATCAACGCCAAGCCGGTCGCGGCGGCGGTGAAGGAGTTTTTCGGCTCCTCGCAGCTGTCGCAGTTCATGGATCAGAACAATCCGCTCTCGGAAGTCACCCATAAACGCCGCGTTTCCGCGCTCGGCCCAGGCGGGCTGACGCGCGAGCGGGCGGGCTTCGAGGTTCGTGACGTGCATCCGACGCACTATGGCCGCGTGTGCCCGATCGAAACGCCGGAAGGCCCGAACATCGGCCTGATCAATTCCCTGTCGGTCTACGCGCGCACCAACGACTACGGCTTTCTGGAGACGCCGTATCGCAAGGTCGTGGACGGCAAGGTGACCGACGAAATTGACTATCTGTCGGCAATCGAGGAAAGCCAGTACGTCATCGCCCAGGCGAACGCAGTACTGAACGAGGCGTCCGAATTCGCCGATGACCTGGTGTCCTGCCGGCACTTGAACGAGTTCATGCTGTCGAGTCCCGACAGGATCCAGTACATGGATGTATCGCCCAAGCAGATCGTCTCGGTGGCGGCTTCGCTGATCCCGTTCCTGGAGCACGACGACGCCAATCGCGCCTTGATGGGCTCGAACATGCAGCGCCAGGCAGTGCCGACCTTGCGCGCCGAGACGCCGCTGGTGGGTACCGGCATGGAGCGCGCGGTCGCCATCGATTCGGGCGTGACGGTCGTGGCGCGGCGCGGCGGCGTCGTCGACTCCGTCGATGCCTCGCGTATCGTGGTGCGCGTGCACGATGCCGAGACCTCGGCCGACGAGGCCGGCGTGGACATCTATTCGCTGACCAAGTACACCCGTTCCAACCAGAACACCTGCATCAACCAGCGCCCGCTGGTGAAGGCGGGCGATGTGATCGCGCGCGGCGATGTGCTCGCGGACGGCCCCTCGACGAATCTCGGCGAGCTGGCCCTGGGGCAGAATCTGCTGGTGGCCTTCATGCCCTGGAACGGCTACAACTTCGAGGACTCGATTCTGATTTCCGAGCGTGTCGTTCACGACGACCGCTTCACGACGATCCATATCGAGGAACTCACCTGCGTCGCCCGCGACACCAAGTTGGGGCCGGAGGAGATCACCGCCGATATCCCCAACGTAGGCGATGTCGCGCTGGCGAAGCTCGATGAAGCCGGCATTGCCTTCATCGGTGCGGAAGTGAAGGCCGGCGATATCCTGGTCGGCAAGGTCACGCCCAAGGGTGAAACCCAGCTGACGCCGGAGGAGAAGCTGCTGCGGGCGATTTTCGGCGAAAAGGCCTCCGACGTGAAAGACACCTCCCTGCGCGTTCCGCCGGGCATGGACGGCACCGTCATCGACGTGCGGGTGTTCACCCGCGACGGCGTCGAGAAGGACTCGCGCGCCCTGTCGATCGAGAAGTTCGAGCTGGAGAAGGTTCGCAAGGATCTGGAGGATCAGCGGCGCATCCTGGAAGACGATCTGTTCCAGCGTGTGCGCGCCGTATTGCTGGGCAAGGCGGCCGAGGCGGGTCCGAAGAAATTCAAGCCGGGCTCGCTGGTGGATGAAGCCTACTTGTCGGAGCTGCCGCGTGAGCAGTGGCTGGAAATCCGGCTGCGGGACGAGGATGACAATGCGGCGGTCGAGCGTACCGCGGAGCGCCTGAAGCTGCAGCGCAAGGAGTTCGAGAAGCGTTACGAGGAAAAGCGCGCCAAGATCACGGCCGGCGACGATCTGGCTCCGGGCGTGCTCAAGATGGTGAAGGTATACCTGGCCGTGAAGCGCCGCGTGCAGCCCGGCGACAAGATGGCCGGCCGTCACGGCAACAAGGGTGTGGTGTCGACCATCATTCCGGTCGAGGACATGCCCTACACGGAGGACGGCACGCCGGTCGACATCGTGCTCAATCCGCTGGGTGTGCCGTCCCGCATGAATATCGGCCAGATTCTCGAGACGCACCTTGGCTGGGCGGCAAAGGGCATCGGCCTGAAGATCGGCCGCATGCTCGATGCCATGTCCGATGGGCCGGGACACGGCGTGGGCAGGCTCCGGGAGTTCCTTGACGAGGTCTATAACAAGACCGGCGGTCAGAAGGAAAACCTGGAGGCTCTCGACGATGCGGAAATCCTCTCGCTGGCCGACAATCTGCGCCACGGCGTGCCGATGGCGACGCCGGTGTTCGACGGCGCTTCCGAGCAGGAAATCAAGCATATGCTGGCGCTCGCCGACCTGCCTTCCAGCGGCCAGACGACGCTGTTCGACGGCCGTACGGGCGAGCGTTTCGAGCGATCGGTAACGGTCGGTTACATGTACATGCTGAAGCTGAACCACCTGGTCGATGACAAGATGCATGCACGTTCCACCGGTCCGTACTCCCTGGTGACCCAGCAGCCGCTGGGCGGCAAGGCGCAGTTCGGCGGCCAGCGCTTCGGCGAAATGGAGGTATGGGCGCTGGAGGCCTACGGTGCCTCGTACACGCTGCAGGAAATGTTGACCGTCAAGTCCGACGACGTGACCGGCCGCACGCAGATGTACAAGGCGATCGTCGACGGCAATCACGAAATGAAGGCCGGTATGCCCGAATCCTTCAACGTGCTGGTCAAGGAAATCCGCTCGCTGGGCATCAACATGGAACTGGAGCAGGAGAGCGAGAAGTGATGCCGTGACGGACCGCGCCCGGGCGCTTTGCGTGCGCCCGGCGAGATCCTGATGGGACGCACGTCATTGACTGAATTGCTACACCTTACCTAGGTGACACAGATGAAAGACTTACTGAAGTTGTTCAAGCAGCATACGCCGGTCGAGAATTTCGACTCGATCCGAATCGGGCTGGCATCGCCGGAAATGATCCGTTCCTGGTCGTTCGGCGAAGTCAAGAAACCCGAGACGATCAATTACCGCACGTTCAAGCCGGAACGCGATGGCCTGTTCTGCGCGAAGATCTTCGGACCGGTGAAGGACTACGAGTGCCTTTGCGGCAAGTACAAGCGCTTGAAGCATCGCGGCGTGGTCTGCGAGAAGTGCGGCGTCGAAGTGACGCAATCCAAGGTCCGCCGCGAGCGCATGGGGCATATCGAGCTTGCCAGCCCCACCGCGCACATCTGGTTCCTCAAATCCCTGCCCTCGCGCATCGGTCTGATGTTGGACATGACCCTGCGCGAGATCGAACGCGTTCTGTATTTCGAAGCATTCGTGGTCATCGAACCCGGCATGACCCAGCTGCAGCGTGGTCAGCTGCTGACCGATGAGATGTATCTCGAGGCGATCGAGGAGCACGGCGACGAGTTTGACGCGCGCATGGGCGCGGAGGCCGTGTTCGAGCTGCTGAAGTCGCTGGATCTGCCGGCGGAGGTGCTCAAGGTTCGCGAGGAGATCCTGGGAACGAATTCGGAGACCAAGATCAAGCGCTTGACCAAGCGGCTGAAGTTGCTGGAGTCGTTCATCCATTCCGGCAACAAGCCTGAGTGGATGGTGCTGACGGTGCTGCCGGTGCTGCCGCCCGATCTGCGTCCGCTGGTGCCCCTGGACGGCGGCCGCTTCGCAACCTCCGATCTGAACGACCTGTATCGCCGCGTCATCAACCGCAACAATCGCCTGCGGCGCCTGCTGGAGCTCAACGCGCCCGACATCATCGTGCGCAACGAAAAGCGCATGCTGCAGGAAGCGGTGGATGCGCTGCTCGACAACGGCCGCCGCGGCCGGGCGATCACCGGCACGAACAAGCGTCCGCTGAAGTCGCTGGCCGACATGATCAAGGGCAAGCAGGGGCGGTTTCGCCAGAACCTGCTGGGCAAGCGCGTGGACTATTCCGGCCGCTCGGTCATCGTGGTCGGTCCGACCCTGCGCCTGCATCAATGCGGCCTGCCCAAGAAGATGGCGCTGGAGCTGTTCAAGCCGTTCATTTTCTCCAAGCTGCAGCTGCGCGGCGAAGCCTCCACCATCAAGGCGGCCAAGCGCATGGTGGAACGCGAGGGCCCGGAGGTCTGGGACATCCTGGAAGAAGTCATTCGCGAACATCCGGTCATGCTCAATCGAGCGCCGACGCTGCACCGCCTCGGCATCCAGGCGTTCGAGCCCGTGCTGATCGAAGGCAAGGCCATCCAACTGCATCCGCTGGTGTGCACGGCGTTCAACGCCGACTTCGACGGTGACCAGATGGCGGTCCATGTGCCGCTGTCGCTGGAGGCGCAGTTGGAGGCCCGTGCGCTGATGATGTCGTCCAACAACATCCTCTCACCCGCCAACGGCGATCCGATCATCGTGCCCTCCCAGGACGTCGTGCTGGGCTTGTACTACATGACCCGCGAGCGCGTGAATGCCCGTGGCGAGGGGATGTTGTTCGCTGATGTGCAGGAGGTCCACCGGGCCTACGAGACCCGCACGGCCGAACTGCAGGCGAAGGTGAAGGTGCGCGTGCAGGAATACGTACTGCAGGCGGACGGCAGTCACGAGCAGCGCTGCCGTGTGGTGGATACGACGGTGGGCCGCGCGCTGCTGTCGGAAATTCTGCCCAAGGGCCTGTCCTTCGACGCGGTCAACCGCGACATGACCAAGAAGGCGATCTCCGCCGCCATCAACCTGTGTTACCGCAGCGTCGGTCTGAAGGAGACCGTCGTCTTCGCCGATCAGCTCATGTACACGGGATTTGCTTATGCCACGCGCGCCGGCGTGTCGATCGGTGTGGACGACATGGTCGTTCCGCAGCAGAAAGGCAAGATCCTGAGCGGCGCGGAACGCGAAGTGAAGGAGATCCAGGAGCAGTACGCTTCCGGCCTGGTCACCAACGGCGAACGCTACAACAAGGTTGTCGATATCTGGTCACGAACCAATGATCAGGTGGCCAAGGCGATGATGGACAAGCTCGGC
Organism: Steroidobacter denitrificans; assembly: GCF_001579945.1. Lineage (NCBI taxonomy): Bacteria > Pseudomonadati > Pseudomonadota > Gammaproteobacteria > Steroidobacterales > Steroidobacteraceae > Steroidobacter > Steroidobacter denitrificans. The sequence goes on from NZ_CP011971.1 coordinate 1,190,688, forward strand.
GTGGAGGAATCGCTCGACGCCAAAGGGCAGACCGTCGTCCAGAAGTCCTTCAACTCGATCTATATGATGGCCGATTCAGGCGCCCGAGGTTCGGCGGCGCAGATTCGCCAGCTTGCCGGCATGCGCGGCCTGATGGCCAAACCGGACGGATCCATCATCGAAACGCCGATCACGGCCAACTTCCGTGAAGGCCTGAACGCGATGCAGTACTTCATCTCCACCCACGGCGCGCGCAAGGGTCTGGCCGATACCGCCCTGAAGACCGCGAACTCCGGCTATTTGACGCGTCGCCTGGTCGATGTGGCGCAGGATCTGGTGGCGACCGAGCTGGATTGCGGTACGACCAACGGGCTGATGATGACTCCCATCGTCGAGGGCGGCGATGTCGTCGAGGGGCTCGGGGAGCGCGTGCTGGGTCGGGTCGCTGCCGAGGACGTCTACCGGCCGAGCGGTGATGCGGTTGTCATCGAAGCCGGCACCCTGATCGATGAAAAACTCGTGAAGGTGCTCGAGCACGAAGGCGTGGACCAGGTGAAGGTGCGTTCGCCGATCAGCTGTGAGACGCGCTACGGCGTCTGCGCCCAGTGTTACGGACGCGATCTGGCCCGCGGTCATCGCATCAACCTCGGCGAGGCGGTCGGCGTGATCGCCGCCCAGTCGATCGGCGAGCCGGGTACGCAGCTGACCATGCGCACCTTCCATATCGGCGGTGCCGCCTCGCGCGCGGCCGCGGCCAACTCGGTCGAAGCGAAGGGCAAGGGCGCCGCGCGTCTGCACAATATCAAGACGGTGCATCATGAAAAGGGGCACTGGGTAGCCATCTCCCGCTCGGGCGAACTCGGCATCATCGACGAGTTCGGCCGCGAGCGTGAGCGCTACAAGATTCCGTACGGCGCAACCATTATGGTGGCCGACGGCGATCCGATCGAGTCCGGACAGATTCTCGCCACCTGGGATCCGCACACTCACCCGGTCGTCACCGAAGTGGCGGGCTTCATCAAGTTCCAGGACTTCGTCGACGGCGTGACGGCCCAGAGCCAGGTGGACGAAGTGACCGGCCTGAGCAGCACGGTCGTGACCGATCCCAAGCAGCGCAGTTCCAGCGGCAAGGACTTGCGTCCGGTCGTGAAGCTGGTGAATGCCAAGGGCAAGGAAGTGACCTTCGCGAATACCGACATCCCGGCGGTCTATGCGCTGCCCAGCGGGGCCATCGTCAACCTCGAGGATGGCGCCAAGGTGTCGGTGGGCGACGTCATTGCCCGTATCCCGCAGGAATCTTCCAAGACCCGTGACATCACCGGCGGTCTGCCTCGCGTCGCGGATCTGTTCGAAGCGCGCAAGCCGAAGGACTCGGCCATTCTGGCCGAGTACACCGGCACGGTGAGCTTCGGTAAGGAAACCAAGGGTAAGCGGCGCCTGATCATCACGGATGAACAAGGCGAGAAACACGAGGAGCTGATTCCGAAATGGCGCCGCTTGAACGTGTTCGAAGGTGAAATGATCGAGCGCGGTGAAGTGATTGCCGACGGCGAACCCAATCCGCACGACATCCTGCGTCTGCAGGGGGTCTCCTCGCTGGCGAACTACCTGGTTCGGGAGATCCAGGATGTCTATCGCCTGCAGGGCGTGAAAATCAACGACAAGCACATCGAGGTGATCATTCGCCAGATGCTTCGCAAGGTCGAGATCGCACATGCCGGCGATACGAATCTGCTGCGCGGCGAGCAGTTGGACCGTGCCCGCGTCACCGATATCAACGAGCGCGCCCTGGAGGAAGGCAAGATCGAGGCGCGCATCGAGCCGGTGCTGCTGGGTATCACCAAGGCGTCGCTGGCGACCGAGTCGTTCATTTCCGCCGCCTCCTTCCAGGAGACCACCCGCGTGCTGACCGAAGCGGCGGTGCGCGGCCTGAAGGACGATCTGCGCGGTTTGAAGGAGAACGTCATTGTCGGCCGGCTTATCCCGGCGGGTACGGGCTCGTTCTATCATCAGCGGCGCAGGCGTGAGGCCGCCGGTTCCGCCGCCGGCTTCATGGATGTCGGCGCCACGGCTACCGATACCGAGGAACCGGTAGCGGACGAGGCGGGGGCCACGGCGGAGTGATGCGGCAAAGGCGTCGGCATACTACGGTTGACACCTTGGAGACCGGTTTCTACAATCGCGGCCCTTTGATCGGCCGGCGCCAAGTCATCCGCTCGTCCGTCAGGCATTTTTTTACTGGGCCGCCCCCTGAAACAAGGGGTGCGGCCTCGTGTTTCTTCACGGAAACATCGGTTTTTCTTCCGAAATTCTTCTGAGCAACTATGGCCAGTATCACTCAGCTCGTTCGCAAGCCGCGGCGCACGCCCCAGTACAAGACCAAGGTTCCGGCGCTGGCGTCCTGCCCCCAGAAGCGCGGGGTATGCACACGTGTGTATACCACCACGCCGAAAAAGCCGAATTCGGCGCTGCGCAAGGTGGCCAAGGTGCGCTTGACCAACGGTTTCGAGGTGATCAGCTACATCGGCGGCGAAGGCCATAATCTGCAGGAACACTCCGTCGTCATGATCCGTGGCGGCCGTGTCAAGGATCTGCCCGGTGTGCGCTACCACACCGTGCGCGGCACCCTGGACTGCGCCGGCGTGACCGATCGGCGCCAGGGACGTTCCAAGTACGGCGCCAAGCGCCCGAAGAAATGACCGCTCGCGTCCGTCATCCACTTTCATATTGCGGTAATCCCAATGTCCCGTAGAGCCTCTGCCCCGACCCGTACGATTCTTCCCGACCCGCGCTTCAACAGCCTGCTGCTGGCGAAGTTCGTCAATATGGTCATGGAGCGCGGCAAGAAATCGGTCGCCGAGAGGATTGTCTACGGTGCCGTGGACCGCATCACCGAGAAAACCGGGAAAGCAGACGAGGAATCCATCGAATTGCTGACGGCGGCGCTGGACAACGTCAAGCCGACCGTCGAAGTGAAGAGCCGCCGTGTCGGCGGCGCCACTTATCAAGTTCCCGTCGAAGTGCGAGCCACCCGCCGGCAGACCCTGGCGATGCGCTGGGTCATCGAGGCGGCCCAGGCGCGCAGTGAAAAGTCGATGGCGCAGCGCCTTGCCGGCGAGTTGCTCGATGCCTCGGAGAATCGCGGTGCGGCAGTGCGCAAGCGTGAGGATACGCATCGCATGGCCGAGGCCAACAAGGCCTTTGCACACTATCGCTGGTAATGACCATCCCGCTGGTAATGACCATCCGCGGGCGGAGCCGCGCAACCTGCGGGACGTTGGTGTCCGAGCCGCGATCCGCTGCCTGAGCGTCCATAGAGAAGACTATAGTGCCACGTACTACTCCCATCGACCGATATCGGAATATCGGCATTTCCGCGCACATCGACGCGGGTAAGACCACGACGACCGAGCGCATCCTGTTTTATACCGGTGTGTCGCACAAGATCGGTGAAACGCACGACGGCGCAGCGACCATGGACTTCATGGAGCAGGAGCAGGAACGCGGTATCACCATCATGTCGGCGGCGACCACGTGCTTCTGGAAAGGCATGGATGGCCGATTCCCGGAGCATCGCATCAATATCATCGATACGCCGGGCCACGTCGACTTCACGATCGAAGTCGAGCGCAGCTTGCGGGTGCTGGACAGCGCCGTCGCGGTATTTTGCGCGGTTGCCGGCGTGCAGCCGCAGTCCGAGACGGTCTGGCGCCAGATGAACAAATACCAGGTGCCGCGTATCGCGTTCGTCAACAAGATGGACCGTGCGGGCGCCAATTTTTTGCGCTGCGTCGAGCAGATCAAGACGCGTCTGCGCGGTGTGCCCGTGCCGATCCAGCTGCCGATCGGCGCCGAGGATACCTTCGAGGGCGTCGTGGACCTGATCCAGATGAAGGAAATCTGGTGGGATCCCGCCGTGCAGGGTATCCGTTTCGAATATCGTGATATTCCCGCGGACATGATGGATCAGTGCCAGGAGTGGCGCGCGAAGCTGGTCGAGGCGGCTGCCGAGGCCAACGAGGAACTGCTCAACAAGTATCTCGAAGGCGAGGAATTGAGCATCGAGGAGATCAAGCAAGGCCTGCGCGAACGCTCGATCCGCAACGAGATCGTCCTGTGCGTATGCGGCTCGGCATTCAAGAACAAGGGCGTACAGGCCATGCTGGATGCCGTGGTCGAATACATGCCTTCGCCGATCGAGATGCCGCCGGTCAAGGGCCTGCTCTCCGACGGTACCGAGGGCACCCGCAAGGCCGGTGACGAGGAAAAGTTTGCGGCCCTGGCGTTCAAGATCCTCAATGATCCATTCGTGGGCAGCTTGACGTTCTTCCGTGTTTATTCCGGAGTGCTGAACTCCGGCGATACGGTGATGAATGCCGGCAAGGACAAGAAAGAGCGTATCGGCCGGCTGTTGCAGATCCACGCCAGCGATCGCAGCGAAATCAAGGAAGTGCGTGCCGGCGATATCGCCGCCGCCGTCGGCCTGAAGGACGTGATCACGGGCGACACGCTATGCGATCCGGAGCATGTGATCCAGCTGGAAAAGATGGACTTTCCCGAGCCGGTCATTTCGGTCGCGGTCGAGCCGAAGACGAAGGCCGACCAGGAGAAGATGGGCATCGCGCTGCAGCGCCTGACGAAGGAGGATCCATCCTTCCGCATGTCCACCGATCAGGAATCCGGCCAGACGATCATCGCCGGCATGGGTGAATTGCACCTGGAAATCATCGTCGATCGCTTGAAGCGTGAGTTCAAGGTCGAGGCGAACGTCGGCAAGCCGATGGTGGCCTATCGCGAGACGATCCGCAGCAAGGTGGAGCAGGAAGGCAAGTTCGTGCGCCAGTCGGGCGGTCGGGGTCAGTACGGCCATGTCTGGATCACGCTCGAGCCCGCCGAGGAAGGCAAGGGTTACGAGTTCGTCAATGCCATCGTCGGCGGCACGGTGCCGCGTGAATACATTCCCGCAGTGGACAAGGGCATCAAGGAAGCGACCGAGAACGGCGTACTGGCCGGCTATCCGGTCGTGGACGTAAAGATCACCCTGTTCGATGGCTCCTACCACGATGTCGACTCCAATGAAATGGCGTTCAAGATCGCCGGCTCCATGGCCTTCAAGGAAGCCATGGCCAAGGCCAAGCCGGTGATCCTCGAACCCATCATGAAGGTGGAAGTCGTGACGCCGGAAGATTATTACGGCGATATCGTCGGCGACCTCAATCGTCGCCGCGGCCAGATCATCGGTATGGAAGATTCGATTTCCGGCAAGGTGGTGACCGCCGAGGTGCCGCTGGCGGAAATGTTCCAGTACTCCACGTCCATGCGCTCCATGAGCCAGGGCCGTGCGACTTACACCATGGAATTCGCCAAGTACCTGGAAGTGCCGGCGAACGTCGCCGCCGCGATCACCAAGAAGACTTGATTCCCGTAATTCGAGACAATCGCCGATACCCTGCATGACCGGCCGCGGGTCGCGAACGACCCGGCAGCCGACGCTGAAACCGCAAACAGAAGCTCAATATTCAGAGGACCGCCGTTGTGGCCAAAGAGAAGTTTGAACGTACGAAGCCGCATATCAACGTAGGCACGATAGGTCATGTAGACCATGGCAAGACGACGCTGACGGCGGCGTTGACGAAGGTGATGGCGGAGAAGCACGGCGGGGAGTTCAAGGCGTACGATCAGATAGACAAGGCGCCTGAGGAGAAGGCGCGAGGGATCACGATCGCGACCTCGCATGTGGAGTACAGCTCTGATGAGCGTCACTATGCGCATGTGGACTGTCCTGGGCATGCGGATTACGTGAAGAACATGATCACGGGCGCGGCGCAGATGGACGGGGCGATATTGGTGTGTTCGGCGGCGGACGGACCGATGCCGCAGACTCGCGAGCATATTCTGCTGGCCCGTCAGGTTGGCGTTCCGTACATTCTGGTTTACCTGAACAAGGCGGACATGGTGGATGATGCGGAGTTGCTGGAGCTGGTGGAGATGGAGGTTCGCGAGCTGTTGTCGAAGTATGATTTTCCGGGCGATGACACGCCGATCGTGACGGGTTCGGCGCTCAAGGCGCTGGAGGGCGATCAGAGCGAGATCGGGGTACCCTCGGTGCTGCGTTTGGTGGCGGAGATGGACAAGTACATACCGGTGCCGGAGCGGGCGATTGACGGTGCGTTTTTGATGCCGGTGGAGGATGTGTTCTCGATTTCCGGGCGCGGCACGGTGGTGACGGGTCGAATCGAGCGTGGCATCGTGAAGGTGAACGACGAGGTTGAGATCGTCGGGATCAAGGAGACGACCAAGACGACGTGCACGGGCGTGGAGATGTTCCGCAAGTTGCTGGAGCAGGGTCAGGCGGGCGACAACGTGGGTGTGTTGCTGCGCGGCACGAAGCGCGAGGACGTTGAGCGTGGTCAGGTGCTGTGCAAGCCTGGGAGCATCAAGCCGCACACGAATTTCGAGGCGGAGGTTTACGTTTTGACCAAGGAGGAGGGTGGTCGTCACACGCCGTTCTTCAAGGGGTATCGTCCGCAGTTTTACTTTCGCACCACGGATGTGACGGGGGCGGTGGAGCTGCCGGCTGGGGTGGAGATGGTGATGCCTGGTGACAACATCAAGATGGTGGTTGAGCTGATCAATCCGATTGCGATGGAGGAAGGGCTTCGCTTTGCGATTCGCGAGGGCGGTCGCACGGTGGGGGCGGGGGTCGTGGCGAAGATCCTGAAGTAGGCGGGTATCTGGCGTATGGGCGGTGATGGGCGCTGGGAATCAGGCGCTCGCTGGGTAGCCGCCCGGCGCGAGGAATCCGAGTTTCTCCGGTCCAGCAGGGCCGGATGGGCCTCTTCCGGCCCTGAATGATGAATGACCGGCTCTGTGCCCGCGAGACAAGTTTATGGCAACCAATCAGAATATCCGCATCCGCCTGAAGGCCTTCGACCATCGGCTGATCGACAATTCCGCACGTGAAATCGTCGAGACGGCGAAGCGTACGGGGGCGACCGTGCGGGGTCCCGTGCCGCTGCCCACGAAGATGGAGCGCTTCACCTTGCTGGTTTCTCCGCATGGCGACAAGGATGCCCGTGACCAGTACGAGATCCGTACTCACAAGCGTTTGATGGATATCCTGAATCCCACCGATAAGACGGTGGATGCGCTCATGAAGCTGGAGTTGCCGGCGGGCGTGGACGTACAGATCAAGCTGAATTGATTCGAGCTGAAGGATGCGCTGAATTTCCTATCGGACTGGAGGCTTCGCTTTGCGGAGCCGCACGGTACGGAAGCGAAAAATTTCTTTAGACCACCCCTTGCAAACCTGGCTGGTCTGCTTATAATTCTCGGCTCTTTGCGCCGAGGCCTGGCCCAGACGGGTACCGCTCGAGCGGCACGACCGACGATCCCGTCGGTCGGCCTCTCATTCGGAATCCCCCTTCGACAGCGACGATCCACCGGCCGACAGCGGCCGCTTTCGGTCTTGAGCGGTTGCCGATGCACTCGGGGCATTCGGTACGGCAGGATGTACTTGGCGTAAGTGATTGTTTACTAGGGTGCGGCTGCCAATCGCAGCGGCTGCGCCACAGGCGAGTGCGGCATCTACGATTTATCGGGGCGCCAGCCGTAGCCTGCAAATACAAGATATTGCGGAGCATGACGACCGGTCGGCCGGGCATGCCCGCACAGTTGCAAGAGGACATACGATGAGCGCTACCAGGACCATCGGTCTGGTCGGTCGTAAAGCGGGAATGACGCGTGTCTTCACCGAGGCGGGTGAATCCGTACCGGTGACCGTCATCGAAGCGCTTCCGAACCGCGTCACCCAGGTTCGGACCAAGGAAACGGACGGCTATCGTGCGCTGCAGGTGGCGTTCGGCGATCGCAAGGCCTCGCGGTTGAATAAGCCGCTGACCGGCCACTATGCCAAGGTCAAGGTTGCCCCCGGACAGTCGCTGGTCGAGTTTCGTCTCTCGGACGAACAAGGCACGGATGTGGCGGAAGGTGCCGAACTGAAGGTCGACCTGTTTCAGGAAGGCCAGATCGTCGATGTCACGGGCACCACGATCGGCAAGGGCTTCGCCGGTGTCATGAAGCGCCATAATTTCGGTGGCTTGCCCGCCTCGCACGGCGTTTCGGTCTCGCATCGTTCGCCGGGCTCCATCGGTCAGCGTCAGACCCCTGGCCGCGTGTTTCCAGGCAAGCGCATGGCGGGTCATATGGGCAATGTCCGGCGCACGATAGAGAACCTGCAGGTGGTCCGCGTGGATGCCGAGCGCAATTTTCTGCTGATCCGCGGTGCGGTTCCCGGTGCGCCGGGCGGCCAGGTGATCGTACGCCCGTCGGTCAAGGCCGCTGGCCGTGCCGCGAGAAAAAAACTCGCGCCTGCCAAGACGTCCGCCAAAAAGTAAGCCGCAACGACAGTAGAGCGTCATGAAACTCAAGCTGGTTACTAAAGGTGCGCCGTCGCAGGAAGTCCAGGTATCGGACGCGACATTTGCGCGCGAGTACAACGAAGCCCTGGTGCATCAAGTCGTAGTGGCCTACATGGCCGCCGGCCGCGCGGGTACCAAAGCCCAGAAAACCAAGGCCGAAGTGCGGGGCGGCGGCATCAAGCCGTGGCGCCAGAAGGGCACGGGTCAGGCGCGCGCCGGTTCCCGCCGCAGCCCGATATGGGTCGGCGGCGGACGGGCGTTCGCGGCGCGTCCCAGGAATTTTGCGCAGAAAGTCAATCGCAAGATGTATCGCGCAGCGATTCAGGCGATGTTGTCCGAGCTGGCGCGCCAGGAGCGGCTGCTGGTGGTGAACGACCTGGAAATCGAGGCGCCCAAGACGCGGCTGTTGCTGCAGCGCCTGCAGGAACTCCAGCTTGGCAGTAACGTGCTGGTGCTGGTGGAAGCCTATGACGAGAAGCTGGAGCTCGCGGCACGTAATCTGCCGTATATCGATGTGCTTCCCGTCGGTGCGCTCGATCCGCTCAGCCTGGCCCGTCATGATCAAATTCTGGCGACCGTTGCGGCGGTGCGCCTGCTCGAAGAGAGGCTCGCATGAGTCAGGAAAGATTGATGAATGTGCTGCTTGCGCCGCATATTTCCGAAAAGAGCGCGCGTATTTCCGAGAGCGACAATCAGCTGGTGTTTCGCGTGCGCCGCGATGCCAGCGCGCCGGACGTCAAGGCCGCTGTCGAATTGATGTTCGAAGTGAAGGTTGCCAAGGTCAATGTGGTCAACGTCGCCGGCAAGGTCAAGCGCTTCGGACAGCGCCTGGGCCGGCGTCAGGACTATAAAAAGGCATATGTAAGCCTGGCACCGGGACAGAGCATCGATCTGAGCGGCGCGGAAGCCTAGCGCGGCAGGAAGGAGCTCGAGGAATACAGCCATGGCATTGATCAAGTCCAAACCGACATCACCCGGCCGGCGCTTCCAGGTCAAGATCTCCCGTTCGCACCTGCACAAGGGTGAGCCGGAGGCTTCACTGGTCGTGCACAAGCACGGTACCGGAGCGCGCAATCATTCCGGCCGTCAGACGGTTCGCCATCAAGGCGGCGGTCATAAACAGAAGTATCGCCTGATCGATTTTCGGCGCGATAAGGACGGCATTCCGGGTAAGACCGAACGGATCGAATACGATCCGAACCGCACCGCACATCTCGCGCTGGTGTTGTACAAGGACGGCGAGCGCCGCTACATCATTGCGCCCAAGGGGCTGAATCCGGGCGATCCGGTGCTTTCAGGCCAGGAAGCACCGATCAAGCCGGGCAACAGCATGCAACTGCGCCATATCCCCATCGGCACCACCATCCATTGCGTGGAGATGAAGCCGGGCAAGGGTGCGCAGATCGCCCGCAGCGCCGGCAGCTCGGCGCAGCTCGCCGCGCGCGAGGGAGCCTATGCGACCTTGCGTCTGCGTTCGGGGGAGATGCGCAAGATCCACGTCGACTGCCGCGCCACGATCGGCGAAGTCAGCAACGAGGAACACAGCCTGCGCAGCTACGGCAAGGCCGGTGCAATCCGCTGGCGCGGCGTTCGCCCGACCGTGCGCGGCGTCGTCATGAATCCGGTCGACCACCCGCACGGCGGCGGTGAGGGCAAGTCCGGTCAGGGCAACCCGCATCCGGTCAGCCCCTGGGGCTGGAACACCAAGGGCAAGAAGACACGTCGAAACAAGCGCACGGCGAACATGATCGTCCGCCGTCGCAAGTAAGTCCTAGGAGCAGACAGTGCCTCGTTCGATCAAGAAGGGTCCGTTTATCGACCTGCACCTCGCCAAGAAGGTGCGCGTCGCTGCCGAGAAGAACGACCGTCGCCCGATCAAGACCTGGTCGCGTCGCTCGATGATCCTGCCGGACATGGTGGGACTCACGATCGCGGTCCATAACGGCCGCCAGCACGTTCCGGTACTGGTGTCCGAAAACATGGTTGGACACAAGCTGGGTGAATTCGCGCCGACGCGGACGTTCAAGTCCCACTCCGGCGACAAGCGGGGTTGATCATGCAGGTCGCAGCGAAACTCAAGAACGCGCGCATTTCTCCGCAGAAATGCCGGCTGGTCGCCGACATGGTTCGCGGTCAGCCTGTCGGCCTGGCGCTCAATACCCTGCGCTTCACGCCCAAGAAGGGCGCGCGGCTGGTGCGCAAGGTTCTGGAATCCGCGATCGCCAATGCCGAGAACAATCTCAGCGCGGACGTCGATGAACTCAAGGTGCAGACGATCACGGTCGACGAGGCACCGGTACTGAAGCGATTCCGGGCGCGCGCGAAGGGGCGTGGCAGCCGTATCTGGAAGCGCAACAGCCACATCATTGTGACGGTCGGCGACGGCAAGAGCGAGTAAGCCCGAGGCTAGCGAGAGAACGTTATGGGTCAAAAAGTTAATCCGGTCGGCATTCGCCTCGGCATCACCCGTGACTGGGATTCCAAGTGGTATGCATCCACCAGGAATTTCCCGGCCTATGTCTATACCGACTTCCAGGTGCGGGAATTTCTGAAAAAGAAGCTCAGCGACGCTTCGGTCAGCCGCATCCAGATCGAACGCGCGGCACGCAAGGTGAATATCACCATCTATACGGCGCGTCCCGGAATCGTCATCGGCAAGAAGGGCGAGGACATCGAGAAGCTGCGGGGCCTGGTGTCGAAGATGATGAAGATGCCCACGACCGATGTGCGCATCAACATTTCGGAAATTCGCAAGCCCGAACTCGACGCCACGCTGGTCGCCGAAGGTATTGCCCAGCAGCTCGAACGTCGCGTGATGTTCCGCCGTGCGATGAAGCGTGCGGTGACCAACACGATGCGCATCGGTGCCCTGGGTATCAAGGTACGAGTGTCCGGCCGTCTAAACGGCGCGGAAATCGCCCGGACGGAGTGGTATCGGGAAGGACGCATCCCGCTGCATACGTTCCGCGCCGATATCGACTACGGCCTGGCCGAAGCCAGCACCACCTACGGAATCATCGGCGTGAAGGTGTGGATCTTCAAGGGCGAAGTATTCAATCAGCACGAACAGGCGGAATCGGCCGACGGCCCGGTAGCGCCTGCGGAAGCGACGGCCTGAGGCCGGACTTCCGGAGACTACGAACATGATGCAACCCAAGCGCACTAAATTTCGCAAGCAGTTCAAGGGCCGCAACGCGGGCCTGGCGCAGAGCGGCAATACCGTCGCCTTCGGCGAGTACGGGTTGAAGGCGACCAGCCGCGCCCGCATGACGGCGCGGGAGCTGGAGGCGGCGCGGCGTGCCATGACGCGGTATGTGAAGCGCGGCGGACAAGTGTGGATCCGCGTGTTTCCCGATGTGCCGATTACCTCCAAGCCGCTCGAGGTCAGGATGGGCAGCGGCAAGGGCAACGTCGAGTATTACGTTGCCAAGATCAAGCCCGGCAAGGTGTTGTTCGAAATGGAAGGTGTCACCGAGAGCATCGCTCGGGAAGCCTTTCGTCTTGCGGCATCCAAGCTATCGGTGGACACCCAGTTCGTGGCGCGGCAGGTGCGATGATGAGCGCGAAAGAATTGCGACAAAAGTCGACAGGCGAGTTGCAGAAGGAGCTTCTGGACCTGCGCCGCGAGCAGTTCAATCTGCGCATGGCGCTGGCGAGCGGTCAGAATGCCAAGCCGGATCAGTTCGGCAAGGTTCGGCGCAGCATCGCCCGCGTCAAGACCATCATGGCTGAGCAGCGTCGCACCGCTGCCGAAAAAGGTGAGTGAGCATGAGCAAGCCAGAGAATACGGCTGAGGCCGCCGCCGAGCGGGGCGCAGACAAACGCATTCGCAAGACGCTGACCGGCAAGGTGGTCAGCAACAGGATGAACAAGACTATCCTGGTGTCCGTCGAGCGATTCGTGCCGCATCCGGTCTACGGCAAGTATCTGCGTCGCAGCACCAATTTCATGGCGCACGACGAGAACGGCGACAGCCGCGAGGGAGACGTCGTGGCCATCGAGGAGTGCCGCCCGCTGTCACGCCACAAATCGTGGCGCCTGGTGAAGATCGTTACGCGTGCGAATCAGGTTGGTAATCCAGTAGAGGCCACGCCATGATCCAGATGCGCACGTTGTTGAATGCCGCTGACAACAGCGGCGCCCGCAGCCTGATGTGCATCAAGGTGCTGGGCGGATCGAAGCGCCGGTATGCGACCGTCGGTGACGTCATCAAGGTCAGCATCCGCGAAGCCATCCCGCGCGGGAAGGTCAAGAAGGGCGAGGTCTACGATGCTGTCGTGGTGCGGACGAAATTCGGCGTTCGCCGTCCGGACGGATCGCTGATCCGCTTCGACGGCAATGCCGCCGTACTGCTGACGGCGAAACTCGAGCCCGTCGGCACCCGTATTTTCGGACCGGTGACCCGCGAGCTGCGCACCGCGCAGTTCATGAAAATCATTTCACTCGCGCCCGAAGTGTTGTGAGACTGGTATGAATAAGATTCGTAAAGGCGACGAAGTCGTCGTGATTACCGGCCGTGACAAGGGCCGCCGCGGGCATGTGGTCAAGGTGCTTCCCGGCCAGGTAGTCGTCGAGAACATCAACATGGTGAAGCGGCACACCAAGCCCAACCCGCAGTTCCAGGTCCAGGGCGGCATCATCGAGAAGGAAGCCGCTATCGATCTGTCGAATGTGATGTTGTGGAACGCAGCGGAGAAGAAGGGTGATCGTGTCGGATTCCGCACGCTTGCCGACGGCCGCAAGGTGCGCTTTTTCAAGTCCAACAAGGAAGTTGTGGACATCTGAGCACGGCAGAGCGACCGCCGATTGATGACCCTGAGCTAGATGCTCTCACCGGGTGAATGAAGATGGCTAAGGCAAGACTCGAACAGTTGTATCACGACAAGGTGGCCCCGGAGCTCAAGCAGTCTCTGGGGCTGGCCAACACCATGCAGGTGCCGAAGATCGCCAAGATCACGGTCAATATGGGTGTGGGCGAGGCGGTCGCGGACAAGAAGATCATGGACAATGCCGTGGCGGATCTGACCAGGATCACCGGGCAAAAGCCGCTGGTGACGCGCGCGCGCAAGTCGATCGCGACCTTCAAGGTGCGTGACGGCTTGCCGATCGGCGCGAAGGTCACCCTGCGCGGCAGGCGCATGTATGAGTTTCTGGATCGGCTGGTGAGCATTGCCATGCCGCGCATCCGGGATTTCCGCGGCGTGAGCGCGCGGTCTTTCGACGGGCAGGGCAACTATAACTTCGGCGTGAAGGAACAGATCATTTTCCCCGAGATCGCTTACGACCAGATCGACGCCATCCGGGGCATGGACATCACCATCACGACGACAGCGCGCAACGACGATGAGGGGCGTGCGCTGCTGGAAGCATTCAATTTTCCGTTCCGCAAGTAATTGCGGAACCCGTAAGGCGACAGGGCGAGGTTATGGCCAAGACATCGATGGTCAATCGCGAAGAAAAGCGCGCAAAACTGGTAAAGCGCTATGCGGCTAAGCGTGCGCGGCTCAAGGAAATCATCCGTAAGCCGACCTCGACGCCGGCAGAGCGAGAGGCTGCGGTGGCGCAGCTGCAGGCTCTGCCGCGTGATTCGAGCAAGAGCCGTTTGCGCAATCGTTGCGCGATCACCGGCCGGCCGCGCGGCGTATACCGCAAGTTCGGTCTAGGTCGAACCAAGCTGCGCGAAGCGACCATGCGCGGTGAAATCCCGGGCCTCGGCAAGGCCAGCTGGTAGCAGCTGGTACCACTGGAGCACCACTGGAGCACCCTATGAGCATGACGGATCCGATCGCCGATTTTCTGACCCGCATTCGCAACGCGCAGTCCTCGGGCAAAAGCCAGGTCAACGCACCGGCTTCCAAGGTGAAGCTGGCAATTGCGAAAGTATTGAAGGACGAAGGCTATATTGAAGACTTCTCATCGGTGGAAAGCGACGGCAAACCCGCGCTGGCCGTACAGTTGAAGTATTACCAGGGACGTCCGGTCATCGATCGGCTGGAGCGTATCAGCCGGCCCGGGCTGCGCGTCTACAAGGGTAAGGATGAGCTGCCTTCGGTATTGGGCGGTCTGGGTGTCGCCATCGTCTCCACCTCCAAGGGAGTGATGACGGACCGGGAAGCGCGCGCTTCGGGCCACGGCGGCGAAGTGCTCTGCATCGTTTCCTGATGCGGTCGGCGGCAACAGACGGAAAGTACAGATATGTCTCGAGTATCCAAACAGCCGGTATCCCTGCCCAAGGGCGTCACCGCGATCATCACCGCCGACAACGTCACCGTCCAGGGCGGCAAGGGCACCATGAGCCTTGGGATCGACGCGCGGCGGGTGAAGGTCGTCCAGGATGAAGGCGAGCTGAGGGTGGAGAAGCTCGATGGTAGCCGGGAGGCCAATATGGTCGCCGGTACGGTCCGCTCCCACCTGGCCAATATCGTGCACGGCGTCAGCACCGGTTACGAGCGCAAGCTCGAACTGGTGGGTGTGGGCTATCGCGCCCAGGCTCAGGGCAAGAACCTGAATCTGACCCTGGGATTCTCTCATCCGGTCGTCTATGAGGCGCCGGAGGGGATCACGGTCGAAACCCCCAGCCAGACGGAAATTCTGGTAAAGGGCTCGGATATCCAGCGAGTGGGCCAAGCAGCCGCCGATATCCGCCGTTTCCGTCCGCCGGAGCCGTACAAGGGCAAGGGGGTACGTTACTCAGGCGAGAAGATCGAGCTCAAGGAAGCGAAAAAGAAGTAGCCGGCAGATCCGCCGCGCAGAATCGAGAGTCTCTGCATGCGTGTTGCCGCGCTGCCGGGACGGAAGTTGCGATGCCGGGCCCGGATGAGGCCGGCGACGCTGAGACAGACGCAGAGAATAGAGTGACCGCGGTGCGGCGCACCTGTATCGACAGGCGCACGTTGCCGCACTTCCAGAGTAGCAGTGATGAACAAGAATGCCCAACGTCTGCGCCGCGCCACGCGCGCGCGCGCAAAGATTCGCGAGCTGAAGGCTCTGCGGCTGTCGGTGCATCGTACGCCGCAGCATATCTACGCCCAGATCTTCGATACGGATTCGAAGGTGCTGGCGGCCGCCTCGACCTTGCAGAAGGACGTGCGCGAGGGGCTGAAGGGCACGGGTAATGCAGCCGCGGCCGCAGCGGTGGGCAAGGCGATTGCCGAACGGGCGAAGGCCGCGGGCATCACGCAGGTTGCGTTCGACCGCTCGGGATTCAAGTTCCACGGCCGCATCAAGGCCCTGGCCGATGCGGCACGTGAAAACGGATTGGAGTTCTGAAGTAATTCCGCATCGCCCGCCGTCACGATCGATCGGCGGGATGAAGCAAGATGAATGTTGCTGAGGAAGCACAATGGCCAGAGTTGAAAGATCCGCCGGGAGCGACGAGTACATCGAGAAGCTCGTCGCCGTCAATCGCGTAGCCAAGGTCGTGAAGGGCGGACGTCAGTTCGGTTTTACGGCCCTGACCGTGGTGGGCGACGGACGCGGCAAGGTGGGGATCGGTTACGGCAAGGCTCGTGAAGTGCCCGTGGCGATCCAGAAGGCGATGCAGGCAGCCAGGAAAAATCTGGCCACCGTGTCCTTGAAGAAGGATACCTTGCATTATGCGGTACAGGGCCGGCATGGCACCTCCCGCGTCTACATGCAGCCGGCGGCCGACGGCACCGGTTTGATCGCCGGCGGCGGCATGCGCGCGGTGTTCGAATGCGCCGGTGTACGCAACGTTCTGGCGAAGAGCTATGGCTCGCGAAATCCCATCAACGTGGTGCGTGCGACCATGAACGCGCTGACCGGCGTACAGTCGCCGGAGGATATCGCGGCGAAGCGCGGCAAGCGTATCGAAGAGATTGTGAGCTGAGATCATGACCAGCGTGAATCCCAAGTCGATCAAGGTGACGCTTGTGAAAAGCGTCAATGGCCAGATCCAGCGGCATCGCGCCACCGTGCGCGGGCTGGGGCTGCGGCGTATTCGGGATACGGTCACCGTGGCGGATACGCCGGAAATTCGCGGCATGATCCGTTCGTCGATCCACTTGCTGAAGGTTGAGGAACAGAAGTGACGTTTCACTTCCAGGACGATCCAAGATGCGACTGAACAATATTTCCCCGGCGCCCGGCAGCAAGAAGCCCCGGTTGCGTGTGGGCCGCGGTGCTTCCGCCGGCCAGGGTAAGACCTGCGGCCGCGGCGTCAAGGGCCAGCGCGCCCGCAAGGGCGGCTATCACAAGGTCGGTTTCGAGGGCGGCCAGATGCCGCTGCAGCGCCGGCTGCCCAAGAGTGGTTTTCGTTCCAAGATCTCCCCGACCGTGGCGGAAGTCCGTCTATCCGAGTTGGCGAAGCTCGGTGATATCGTGGATCTGGCCGCACTCAAGGCGGCGAACATCGTACCGGCCCTGGCCGAACGTGCCCGCATCGTTGCCTCCGGTGCGATTGCCACGGCGGTGACCGTCAAGGGTGTGCATGTGACCAAGGGCGCACGTGCCGCGATCGAAGCGGCCGGCGGCAAGGTCGAGGCCGTCTGAGGCGCGGTTCAGGGGCCTGATTTGCACCAGAAACCCGATTCGAAGCGCTCCAGACAAGCATCACCAGGACTGTAAACCCGTGGCTACCAAATCCGCCACCGCATCGCTGTCCGCATTCGGCGAAATGACCCGTTTCGCAGAACTGCGGCAGCGGTTGTTTTTCCTGCTGGGCGCACTGATCGTATATCGCGTCGGTACGTTCATACCGGCACCCGGAATCGATCCGGTGGCGCTGGCCCGCTTTTTCCAGGAGCAGCAGGGCACGATTTTGGACATGTTCAACATGTTCTCGGGCGGTGCGCTGGAGCGGTTGTCGATTTTTGCATTGGGTGTAATGCCCTATATCTCGGCTTCGATCATTATCCAGATGATGGCCGTGGTGATGCCTTCGCTGGTCGCCATCAAGAAGGAGGGCGAGGCGGGACGGCGCAAGCTGACCCAGTACACGCGCTACGGTACGGTTCTGCTGGCGGCGATACAGGGGGCTTCCGCGGCGGTCGCGTTCCAGAATCAGGGAGTGGTCATCGCTCCCGGGCCACAGTTCGTTTTTGTCGCCACGGTGACCTTGGTGGCAGGCTCGGTATTCCTGATGTGGTTGGGTGAGCAGATGACCGAACGCGGCCTGGGCAACGGCATCTCGATGCTCATCCTGGCCGGTATCGTGGCGGGACTGCCCGCGGCGATCGGCGGTTCGCTGGAATTGGTGCGCACCGGGGAAATGAATGCGGCAATGGCCTTGATTCTGTTCGGCATGGTGATCGGGGTTACGGCCTTCGTTGTATTCGTGGAGCGCGGCCAGCGGCGTATCCAGGTGAACTACGCCAAGCGCCAGCAAGGCCGCAAGATGTTTGCGGGACAGAGCACCCACCTGCCGTTCAAGCTGAACATGTCGGGCGTGATCCCGCCGATCTTCGCCTCCAGCATCTTGCTGTTTCCGGGGACGATCGCCAGCTGGTCGGGGGCCTCCGGTGGCGCGATGAGCTGGCTGCAGAACGTCGCAGCTGCGATGACGCCGGGGCAGCCGGCCCACATGATACTGTATGGTGGATTGATCATTTTTTTCTGTTTCTTTTATACGGCGCTGGTCTTCAATTCGCGCGAGACGGCGGACAATCTCAAGAAATCCGGTGCTTTCATTCCGGGTATCCGGCCCGGGCAGCAGACCGGCGAGTACATCGACAAGGTGCTGACGCGGCTGACAGTCTGGGGAGCGATCTACGTCGCTGCCGTGTGTCTTTTACCGGAGTTCCTGATGACCCGGTTCAGCGTGCCATTCTACTTCGGGGGTACGTCGCTGATGATCATGGTGGTGGTGATCATGGATTTTCAGGCTCAAGTCGCGGCCCATCTGATGTCGCACCAGTATGAGGGCCTGATGAAGAAGGCGAACCTGCGCGGCTACGGTCGTTCGGGACCTGGTGCATCGTAGATAAGGATGGCCTGAGCGGATCAGGCCGAGGGGCAGAACGCCCCGATCGAGATTCGAGATCGTTGCCGGCCGGCTGGCCAGGGTACCGATCGGTATGAACAGGGCGCTTTTGCGGCGATTGACGCAAGGGACGCGGGATACGAGTGGAGAACGGTTATGAAGGTTCGTGCTTCCGTCAAGAAGATCTGCAAGAACTGCAAGATCGTGCGTCGCCGCCGGGTGGTGTACGTGATCTGCTCCGACGCTCGCCACAAGCAACGTCAGGGCTGATTACGTTAAGGCATTGAGCTACTAAGTCTTTCAGGTTATAGTTCCGCGTTTTTCAGCGCGGGGGAGAGCAAGTCCATGGCCCGCATCGCCGGCGTCAACATACCGATGAACAAGCATGTGTGGGTGGGACTCACTCACATCTACGGGGTCGGCAATACCCAGGCCAAGGCTGCCTGCAAGGCGGCAGGTGTCAGTTTCGATACCCTGGTGAAGGATCTGACCGACGCGGAAGTAACCGCCCTGCGCTCTCAGATCGGAAAGCTTACGGTGGAGGGTGACCTGCGCCGGGAAGTGTCCATGAACGTCAAGCGGCTGATGGATCTGGGCTGCTACCGCGGTATCCGCCACCGCCGCGGGCTGCCGTTGCGCGGCCAGCGTACCCGGACCAATGCCCGCACCCGCAAGGGACCGCGCAAGGCCGCGGTAAAAATGAAGAGTCCGGCCGGCAAGTAAGAGTCGGTCCGCCGATAGCGAACCGGTGATACCGGCTCCGAAAACGCCGGTGTACACCGGTACAGACGAGAATTTGATGAGGCATTATGGCTGAGCAGAAGCAACAGGGCGGGAAGGGCGGCCGCAAGAAGGTCAAGAAGAATGTGACCGATGCGATTGCTCATATCCACGCGTCGTTCAACAACACCATCATCACGATCACCGATCGCCAGGGTAACGCCCTGTCCTGGGCCACCTCGGGCGGCTGCGGATTCCGCGGCTCGCGCAAGAGCACGCCGTTCGCCGCGCAGGTCGCAGCCGAGAAGGCAGGTGTGGCCGCCCAGGAGCATGGCGTGAAAATGGTCGAGGTGCGCGTCAAGGGTCCGGGACCGGGGCGCGAATCAGCGGTACGCGCCTTGAACGGCTGCGGCCTGAAGATCACCAATATTTCCGACGTCACGCCGATCCCGCATAACGGCTGCCGTCCGCCCAAGAAGCGTCGCGTATAAGGCACGCCCGAGGATTTCTGCATGGCTCGATATCTAGGTCCAAAGTGCAAGCTGTCGCGCCGGGTCGGCACAGACTTGTTTCTCAAGAGCGGTGTGAAGTCGCTGGACTCCAAGTGCAAACTCGAAGTGCCGCCGGGCGGTATCAAGGGCGAACGCCGCAGCCGCGTCTCGGAGTATGGGCTGCAGTTGCGTGAGAAACAGAAGCTGCGGCGCATGTACGGTGTGCTGGAGCGCCAGTTCCATAATTATTATGTGCGCGCGACGGCACGCTCGGGTTCGACCGGTTCGAATCTGCTGCAGATGCTGGAAGGCCGGCTGGATAACGTGGTGTACCGGATGGGTTTTGCCGCAACGCGCAACGAGGCTCGCCAACTGGTCACCCATAAGGCGATTCACGTGAACGGCGAACTCGTGAACATCCCTTCGTACCAGTGCAAAGGCGGCGATGTAGTGTCCGTGCGCGAGAAGGCACAGAAACAGCTGCGCATCCAGACTGCGCTGCAGATCAAGGGACAGGTGGGATTCCCTGCCTGGGTCGAGGTCGATGAGAAGAAGTTCAGCGGTGTTTTCAAGCAGCTGCCTGACCGCGAAGAGATTCTGCCTGAGATCAACGAGAATCTCGTGGTCGAGTTGTATTCGAAGTAATCGGTTCTATTTTGCGTGAGTTCTGCCGCCCACGAGGCGTGCAGCCCGAACGGCACACAAGCAGGTGAATGGTCTATGCAGGCATCCGTTGGCGAATTCCTGAAGCCGCGCGTCGTTAAAGTTACTCCTACGACATCCCGGCAAGCGAAGGTCGTAATCGAGCCTTTCGAGCGTGGTTTCGGCCACACCCTGGGCAATGCGCTGCGCCGCGTGCTGTTGTCATCGATGCCCGGTTGCGCCATTACCGAGGCGGAGATCGACGGTGTCCTGCACGAATACACCAGTATCGAGGGTGTACAGGAAGACGTGGTCGATATCCTGCTGAATTTGAAGCAGGTCGCGATCCGCTTGAATACGCGTGAGGAAACCGAGCTGCGGCTTCACAAGAAGGGTCCGGGTCCGGTAACCGCCGGCGATATCCAGCTCGATCATGATGTGGAAGTGCTGAATGCCGACCTGGTGATTGCCAATCTGACCAAGGCCGGCGAGTTGAACATGACCTTGAAGGTCGAGCGCGGCCGCGGTTATCGCCCTGCCATCCAGCGAGCGACATTCGAAGAAGCCAGCGGTCCGATCGGGCGCCTGCAGCTGGATGCCTCGTTCAGCCCGATCCGGCGCGTAACCTACATCGTCGAGAGCGCTCGCGTCGAGCAGCGCACCAATCTGGATAAGCTGATTCTGGATATCGAAACCAACGGTACGATCGATGCTGAGGAGGCGATTCGCCGCGCCGGATCGATCCTGAAGGACCAGCTATCGGTATTCGTGGATCTGCAGGGGCAGGATGAGGGCGCCTCCAAGACCGCGGAGCAGCAATTCGACCCGATCCTGCTGCGTCCGGTCGATGAGCTCGAGCTCACGGTGCGTAGCGCCAACTGCCTCAAGGCGGAAAACATTCATTACATCGGCGATCTCGTGCAGCGCACCGAGGTGGAGTTGCTGCGCACGCCGAATCTGGGCAAGAAATCACTTACCGAGATCAAGGAAGTCCTGGAAAGCCACGGACTGTCGCTCGGCATGCGCCTGGATAACTGGCCGCCCGTCAGTCTCAAGCGCGACGACGAGCGGGAAATCATCTGACAAAGCGATTGAACAACCATGCGTCATCAACTTTCCGGCAGACAGCTCAGCCGTAACGCACCGCATCGCGCCGCGATGTTTCGCAATATGGCTGCTTCCCTGTTACGCCACGAAACGATTCGCACCACGGTGCCAAAGGCGAAGGAATTGCGCCGGGTCGTGGAACCGCTCATTACGCTCGGCAAGCAGGACAACGACGCCAATCGGCGCCGGGCCTTTGCTCAACTCCGCGATGTGGAAGCCGTCATCAAGCTGTTCGAGGATCTGGGACCGCGCTTCATGGCCCGTCCCGGCGGGTATACCCGTATCCTGCGCATGAATCCCCGTGCCGGCGATGCCGCACCCATGGCGCTCATGCAGCTGCTGGATCAGCCGGCCCTGCCGGAAGAAGATGCCGCCGAAGCGGCTGACGCCGCCGCGCAGGGCAAGGCGCCTTCGAAGCGCACTTCTCCGAAAAAGCGGGTGGTGAGGACCGAGGAAGAAAAGGCAGCGAGGAAGGCAAGGAGCCAGGCCAAGGCGGAAGCCAAGGAAAAAAAGAAGGCCGAGTCGGCGGGCCAGAAAAGAGTGGTCGCGGCACCGAAAAAGAAGGCAGCCGCCAAGAAGGCCGCGCTCAAAAAGTCGATCGCGAAACGAAAGGCGGCGAAGGCTGGCGGTAGATAGGCCGTCATCGTATTCCCGCGCCGATCCTTGTGATCGGACGGGACATGGCAAAGCCACGCTTTCACTCGGGCCGGTACCGCTGTGCCGGCCCGTTGTATTTTCCCTGATGGCGATGCGTGGCGGTATTACCTGGGTCTTGCTCACGCTGCTCTGCGCGGTCTGTATGCCCGATCGAGCGGCTTTCGGACAACCGGTATTGCCGGCCGCGACGGCGCAACTCGCGGCCCCAGGGATCCCGGGCCATGCAGCCTTACCCGGCTCATCCCGACCCGGCAGACAGGAAAGCGGACCGCCGTTTCGAGTCGAGGCGGTAGCGGATGCGCTGCGTCTTATCGTGCGCTCTTTGGCGAACGCCGGTACGCTGGAGTTGAGCGGCCTCGACGAGACCAGGGGCTCTCAGGCACGCATCGCCTGGGCGGCTTGGATCCGCGATTTTTATGCGCAACGCGCCTTCCAGCCCGCCTGGACGAATCCGCATACTTCGTTCGAATTGCTGCGCTCCATCCAGGAAAGCGAATTGGATGGGCTGGACCCCGGCGACTATCATCTGGCGCCGCTCCAGCATCTGCAGGCCGCGCTGAGTTCCTCCGGCGCAGCCGATCCTGCCAGGATCGACCTGTTGCGGGCACAATATGATGTGCTGCAGACGGATGCCCTGCTGCGCCTGGGATACCATTTGTCGTTCGGCAAGGTGGATCCGGAGTCCTTCGATGCCCAATGGAACTATGGGCGCATGCTGCCGAGGCCGGATACCGCGAGGCGGATCGAAGCTGCATTGGCGGCGGACGATATTCATGCCCGCATCGAGGCGTTGAAACCCACCCATCGGTTGTATGCGGCCTTGAAGGCCGAATTGCGTCGGTATCGGCTGCTGGCCGCGGCCGATGTCTCCGGCATGTCGTCCGCGGCGCTGCTGTCCGCGGGCAAGACACTCAGGCCCGGGGATGTCGATCCGCGTGTCTTGCAGCTGCGCGAGCGACTGCGAATCCACGGTGATCTGGATGCTGGTCTGAATGCGGATGCACGCCCGGATGAGACGTTCCGAGCCCGGGAACGGCAGGATGAAACGGCGGATGAAGCCTCGGATGATGCCCTGGCCGGGGCGGCGTACGACGCACGGCTCGAAGCAGCAGTGCGTCGTTTTCAGGCGCGCATGGGGTTGGTCGTCGATGCCGCCGTCGGCACGCGCACCCGCGAGGAACTCAACGTGTCGGTCGCGGAGCGGATCTTGCAGTTACGCATCAACCTGGACCGTGGACGCATCCTGTTGCAGGAGCTTCCGTCGCAGTTCGTCGTTGTCAATATCGCCGGCTACATGATCTACATGGTTCGCGATGATGAAGTCATCTGGCGTTCGCGAGTGCAGGTCGGTCGGACCTACCGTCGTACACCGATCTTTCGCTCCGCCATCAGCTATCTGGTGTGGAATCCATCCTGGACGGTTCCACCGGGAATCATCCGGAGCGACATTCTCCCCGGCGCGCGCCGTGATCCACGCTCGATCACACGACGCGGCTTGACGGTACTGGATCGCGAGGGAAAGGTCATCGATCCTGAAACGATCGACTGGTCGAGCTTTCGCAGCGGACATATTCCGTACACGCTGCGCCAGGAACCCGGGCCCGATAACGCCATGGGCCGCGTGAAATTCATGTTTCCCAATAACTACGACGTCTATTTGCACGATACGCCTTCGAAGTCCTTGTTCGAGGCATCGGATCGAACCTTCAGTTCGGGCTGTGTGCGGGTGGAACGGCCGCTGGAGCTGGCACTGTTGCTGTTGAACGATCCCGAGTGGAATGCTGAGGCGATCGCGCATACGCTTGAATCCAGGCGTCTGCTTAATGTGACGCTGCGGGACAAGATGCCGGTGCTGCTGACGTATTGGACCGCCTGGGCGGGCGCGCAGGGTGAGATCAATTTCCGGCGCGACGTGTACGGCCAGGATGCGCAATGGGCAGCGGGTCTGGATGCTCCATTCAATATTCGGCGCCGCCCGCTGGTCGAGACTTCACGGCCGTAGGGTTCCGCTCGATGTCCTTGCCGGCATGAATCCCGAAGGCATGCCGGCAAGGACATCGAGCGGGACGACGACCCAGCGAACGGGTTTGAACCGGATTCCTGATGTCCGGAATCGATTGAACCGGAGTCGATTGAAACTGTGAGGGTCGAGCGAGGCCGCTCATCCGCGCCGGGCTACGGCCCGTTCCAAGGCATGGTGATCCGCCCCCGCCGCGTGTGATGCAGCGGGGGCGGGAACCGTCAAAACTTGAATCGCATCGTCAAACCGTAGGTTCTCGGCGCGCCCAGGAAGGCGTTGACGGTGCTCGTGGGTATCTGCGCCAGCCCGGCCGGCGGATTCGCCGAGGAGCCCTGCAAAGTACCGTCGAAGGCGACCTGGTAATACTCCTCGTCGGTCAGGTTCTGCGCCCAGGCCTCCACCATCCAGCGCTCGTCCTGTGCGCCAAAGCCGAGGCGGGCATTCACGATGGTCATGGCATCCTGCTTCTTGCGCGGGTCGAGGTTCGAGCCGGTGTTGTACTCCGAGGTGTACTTGCCGCCGAGGTTCGCGCGCCACACCAGGTTCCCGTTGACGGGTTGCTGGAATGTCGCTGACAGGCTGCCCGACCATTTCGGGGCGAATGACAGCCGGTCGTTGGCACGTTCCGGGCGGAATGTGGCGAGCGCACTACCGAAATCCTTGATTTCGGTTTCGGCGTAGGTGATGCCGGCCTGCACCGAGAGTTGCTCCACCGGCGAGCGCCAGATCAAATCCAGATCCACGCCCTGGGAGACCACCTGGGGCAGGGAGGTGACCACGAATTGGATGCCGGTGAAGGTGTTGAGCTGGAAGTCCGTGTAGTCCTGGTAAAACAGGGCACCGTTCAGGAGCACGGCGCCGTTCGCCCATTCGGTTTTCAGGCCTACTTCGTAGGAATCCACCGTTTCCTTTGCGAAGCTGGTATCCAGATCGACAGCGATGCCGTCGGGCTGACCGGGATTCAGGGCAGGATTGCCGGTGCGCTCCCGATCCAGATTGTAGCCGCCGGCCTTGTAGCCACGAGCATAGGACAGATAGCCCATCACCTGGTCGTTGAAGCGATAGGCGAGTTTGGCAGTGCCGCTCCATTCGCCCTCGTCGATCGAGCTCTGCGAGGTCGCCAGGTCGTTGAACAGCGGATCGGCATAGGGCGCGCAGCCGATCCCATAGATGGTTTGCAGCGCCTGTGCCTGCTCGGGGGCTGAAATCGGCAGGCTGCCGATCTGGGCGGTAATGCCGGCCAACTGATCGCGCAGTATCTGGCAGCCAACGCCGCCCAGGGCGCCCAGGCTGTTGGCATAGTGGGAATCCAGATCCTTGGCTTCGTTGGTGTAGCGCAGGCCCAGGGTCAGTTCGAGCGCCTCCGTCAGGCGGATGCTGTTGTTGGTGAACAGGGCCCAGGACTTGGATTCCTGCTCATAGGTGTCGAGTTGTCCGTGGCCCGCCGCCCAGGCGATGCCAGGCAGGCTGTTGATGAGCGCAATCCCTGGGGCACCGAGCAGGCCGCCGAAATAGGCGCGGAAATCATTGCCCATGAGCAACGGGTTGTGTGAGTCCAGGTCCTCGTTCGCGTAGAACGCACCGACCAGCCAGCTGACTCGGTCGGTTTCGCCGGCGAGGCGCAACTCCTGGCTGAGTTGCTTGAATTTGTTGGCGTAGCTGCCGTCGGCATTGCGATACAGGATGTCGACCGTGGTGAAATCGGAATCCTGACCGTTGACGGATTCCCAATCGCGCCATGCGGACACGGAGGTCAGTGTGGCACCGCCCAGTGCATCCAGGTTCCAGTTGAGTTCCAGGGAAACGCCCTTGTCTTCGATCGACTGCTCGCTGCTGCGGTTGGCCTCCACGCGGCGTGCGAAAGGATCGACGCCCAGGAAGGAGCCCGGCCGCAGCGCCTGCAGCACGCCTAGCACGGCGGGGCTGGGGCTCAGCGCCACGTGAGGCGCTGCGCAGCAATTCTCATCGCGCTCGGTATAGTCCACCACCAGGCGGGCATCGAAGGATTCGCCGGGCTGCGCCAGCAGCTGACCGCGCAGAGTGTAGAAATCCCTGTCGGCATCCCTGGTTTCCACTCGTGGCCCGGGACCGCGATCGACATCGTAGAAGCCGTCGCGTTCGCGTGCCGCCGCATACAGGCGGCCGGCCAGGACATTGCCGGCCAATGGCCCGTTGAGCGAGAACGAACCTTCCCTTGCACCGTAGTTGCCCACGGTCAATTCGACATCGGCGCCGAAATCGAAGGTGGGTTTCTTGGAGACCACGTTGATGACGCCCGCAGAAGTGTTCTTTCCGAACAGGGTTCCCTGCGGACCCTTCAGTACTTCGATGCGCTCCAATTCCCCCAGGTCGCCGAAACTGACGCCGTTGCGGGGGCGATAGACGCCGTCGATGACGACACCGACGGAAGATTCCAGCCCGGGGTTGTCTCCGACGGTGCCGATACCACGGATACGCGCGGTCGTGACGGTTTCACTGGTCGTGGAGGTCACGATCAGGCCAGGTGTCAGCAAGGTGAGGTCCTTGATATCCCGCACCCCGGAGTCTTGCAACAACTGCCCGGAGATCGCGGTCACCACGATCGGCACGTCCTGCAGGCTTTGTTCGCGTTTCTGTGCCGTTACGATGATGGTTTCGATCGTGCGTACTTCGTTGTCACCGCCCATGTCCTGGGCGGCGGCGGGCCACACTGACAATGCCAGTGCGCCAAGGACCGCCTGGCGCAGCAGCGAGCTTCGTGCAATATGGTAATCGTTTCCGAGCGTGATCATGAGCACCCCTTGCTTATTCGTTCATTCGATTCGGACCATCCGGTATGGACCATTCCAGCTCCGACTCATGCTAGTCAGTATTGAAAAGTTCCCTCCATACCTTCCCCATACAGGTTCTGTTGTTTCTGGTCCCTTCAACCCGGGTATCCCGGCGAAGCGTACTGAGTTCCGGATCGTGACGGAAGCACAATGGTAAAAAGGCAACAGTGGAGGCCATGCGTACTTATGCGTAGCCGGCGCTTCCTGCCGAGCGCTCAGTACCGGCCCTGTGATGAGCGCTCCAGGTTTGTCCCAAACGACATTACTCTTACCCCATTCAGCGAAAATCCCGCGATTTGATCCGTAGCCGTCCCAGCCAGCGACTGCGGTCATGAAGCGACCCGGCAATCAAGTGCATCACGCCGCCGTCGCGCTGCAGTTCGCCATGGACCTCCAGCAGCTGCGCCGAGAGGAATGCAGTACGATATTTCCGTGCGATGCTCGGCCAAACGATCACATTGACTTCTCCTGTCTCGTCTTCGAGCGTCATGAAGGTCGTGTCGTTGGCCGTTGCGGGGCTTTGTCTGACGGTGACGATACCGGCATGGCGTACGGGATGGCCGCCAGGAGTCGTTGTCAGCTGCTCTGCGGACAGGACGCCTCGCTCCAGCAACCGATCCCGAAGCAGCGCGACGGGATGCCGGCGCAGCGTCAGACCGAGACTGCGATAATCTGCGGCAATGTTCTGACCCTCCGTCGGGATGGGCAGCAGAGGCGTAGCTTCCGGGATCGGCGCGTTCTCGATCAGCGGCAGTCCGACATCCACACCGGCCAGCGCCCACGAGGCATGATGACGCGAGCCTGCAAGTGTCACCAGCGCGTCGGCAGCGGCGAGAGATTCCAGATCGGCCCGATTCAGCTGCGCACGCAGTACCAGATCCTGGAGATCGCGAAAAACCCGTATCTGCCGGGTGCGCACCAGGCGTTCGGCGCCGCGCCGGGAGAGACCTTCCACCAGGCGTAGCCCGAGCCGCAGTTCCGCCGCGTCGGGATCGGAGCCCTCCAGCGTACAATCCCAGTCGCTGAGCATCACGTCCACGGGATGTACGCATACGCCGTGGCTGCGTGCATCGCGTACCAGACGGGCTGGCGAATAGAAGCCCATCGGCTGACTGTTGAGCAGTGCCGCGGTGTATTCCGCCGGCGCATGACGCTTCAGCCAACTGGTTGCATAGGCAATGAGTGCAAAACTGACGGCATGCGATTCCGGGAAGCCGTAGTCGCCGAAACCCTGTATCTGACGATACAATCGCTCGGCGAATTCCCGCGGATAACCGCGTTCGCGCAAACCCTCGAGCAGCTTGCGGCGAAAGCCGCCGAGATCGCCGCTGCGTTTCCAGGCGGCCATTGCCCGGCGCAGCTGGTCGGCCTCGCCGGGAGTGAAGCCGGCGGCGAGCACCGCGAGACGCATGACTTGTTCCTGGAAAATCGGCACGCCCAGTGTGCGTTCGAGCACGCCGCGAATCGTCTCGTTGAGATAGTCGACGGGTTCGAGGCCTGCACGGCGGCGCAGGTATGGATGCACCATGTCACCCTGGATGGGACCGGGGCGTACGATTGCCACTTCGATGACCAGGTCATAAAAGCAGCGGGGTTTCAGACGCGGCAGCATGCTTATTTGGGCGCGCGATTCGATCTGGAAGACGCCGATCGTGTCGGCTTGCCGGATCATTTCGTAGGTCGCCGGATCTTCGGCGGGAATGGCTGAGAAGGTGAGCCGTGTGCCACGCCGCGCGTTGTATGCAGTGAGCGTCTTGCGAATCGCGGTCAGGATTCCCAGGCCCAGCACATCCACCTTCAACAGCCCCAGGGACTCCAGGTCGTCCTTGTCCCATTGGATGACCGTACGGTTCGCCATGCCGGCGTTCTCGATCGGAACCAGCGAATCGAGCCGCTCGGCGGCAATCACGAAGCCGCCGACGTGCTGAGAGAGGTGTCGTGGAAATCCGCACAACTCCTGCGCGAACAGCAGCAACCGCCGCACCAGCGGGCTGTCCGCATCGAAGCCGGCCGCGCGCAGCTGTTGGCGCACGTCTTCCCGGGCGCTGCGGCGCGAGAGCGTCATGATGAGCCGCTCGATCTGTGTTGTGTCGAATCCCAGTGCCTTGCCGACATCGCGCAGCGCCTGGCGTCGTCGATAGGTAACGACCGTGGCGGCGAGGCCCGCTCGATGGCGGCCGTATTTCTCGTACATGTACTGGATGATTTCCTCGCGCCGCTCATGCTCGAAGTCGACATCGATGTCGGGCGGCTCGAGGCGTTCCCTGGAGATGAAACGTTCGAACAGCATCTCCTGGCGCGAGGGATCGACAGCCGTTATTCCGAGACAAAAGCACACCGTGGAGTTGGCGGCTGAACCGCGGCCCTGGCAAAGGATATTGCGTTCGCGAGCCTCACGCACCAGATCGTATACGGTCAGGAAGAACGGCTCATAGCGAAGCCCTGCAATCACCGCCAGTTCATGCTCCACCAGACCGCGGACCTTGCCGGGAACCTGCCTCGGCCAGCGCTCGCGCAGGCCTTGCTCGGTCAGTTCACGCAGCCAGGTGGTGGGAGTATGCCCCTCGGGCACGATCTCGCGCGGGTACTCGTAACGCAGTTCATCCAGGGAGAACGTGCATTCCTCTGCAATGCGTATGCTCTCGGCCAGCAGATCCGGTGGATAGAGCTTCTGCAGTCTCGAGATGGATCTCAGATGTCGCTCGGCGCTGGCTTCCAGTGCATAGCCGCATTCCTGCACCGGCTTGATCAAGCGGATGGCGGTCAGGACATCGTGCAGCGGCTTGCGCTCGGGAACATGCATCAATACGCCGCCGCAGGCGACGCAGGGCATCGCGAATCTTCTCGATAGCTGTCGCAGTGTGTGTCGGCGCACGGTATCGCGGCCGGTGCAGAGCCGCTCGACGCCGATCCATACATGGGTCTCGAAAGTTTGGCGCAGCCAGGCGCCCTGCAGGCGGGCGGCTTCCGGATCCTCGGCAGGCAGCCAGATCAGGCTGCACTCGGGCAGGGCGCCGACGAGCATGGATTCATCGAGCCGGTAGCTGCCTTTGCCGGCTGCGCGCCGCGCGCAGGTGATGAGCCTCGACAATGCGCCGTAGCCGTGCCGGGTGCGCGCCAGGGCAATGAGGGTGAGGCCCGAGACACAGCGCAGCTCGCTGCCGATGATCAAATGCAGCCCCTGCTTCCTGGCCTCGTCATGAGCGCGAACGACGCCGGCGAGCGAGCATTCGTCGGTGAGCGCCATGGCGCGATAACCGAGCGCTGTTGCGCGTGCGACGAGTTCCCGAGGATGCGAGGCGCCGCTCAGGAAGGAGAAATTCGAGCGTGCATGCAGTTCGGCATACATGAAGGAGGCGCCATGAAGAAGACGACTATAGAGAAGACAACTATGAGAAGACGGTCCTGATCAGGCGAACAGGCCCTGTAGAAACCAGCGACCCTGTTGCCGGCGATCACAATAGACCCAGCCCACGGCGCCGGAGGCGGAGTGCAGCACGAAGTAGTCGCGGTCCGTGAATGCCTCATCCCACCAGCCTGTCTGAATCCGCTCGGGATCATCGCCCAATCCCTGTGGACGTGCTCCGGCTACGCGCATCGATCTGGGTTGTGCAAGCAGCCAGAGCGGGCGCGGAGGAAGCGCAGGAATCACTGCGCACGAGGGAGGCGGGTCCGGTTGCGCGGCGGCGTGCTGCTGGGTCCTTGCGGGACGCCGCTCGGCATACACCTCGATCGTCCGGATGCGCTCGGTGCCCAGGCGCGCACGTAATTGTTCGAGCAGGCGGCTGCGGGCGGTATCCGGATCCTGGTCGTGAGACGGCGTCGGCTCGAAACACAAAGCGGCGGTCAACGCGACGGCTCTGGAACATCGCGGCGCATGGATCCGCATTTCACGGATCGGTGCCGGCAGCTGCAGCCTCTTCAAGCGTTCGTGCAGTAATCGAATCAGGTGTGCGGTATCGTCGCAAGGTGCCGCCAGTTTCAGAGGAATGAGGGTTGCCGGCAGATCACGATGCAGCAGCGAGACCGTGAGTTCGTCGATCGCGGCGTCGTGTCGTCTGAGAAAGCGCCGCAGCCGGCCAAGACGGTGCGCCAGGACCGATTCGGCGAGCGTCGTCGTTTCGATGTCGAAATCGAGCAGAATACGATCGCGATACCGAGCGGGCGGCAGATGAGCGGGACGCAGATCGGGCTCGCGTTCCAGCGCCTGATCGAGCTGGCGCAGATAGTCACGGCCGATGCGTCGCGCCAGTCCCTGGCGCGGCAGGCGCATGAGTTCTCCTACGGTACTCACCCCGAAACGCAGCAACCGCTGCTGGATATCCTGCGGCCATTCAAGAACGTGCAGCGGCAGCTCGGCGAGCGCCTCGGCGCGATGATCGAGTGCCACGACACGGCGGATCGAACTGCGCGCAAACCATTGAGCGCTGCGCGGGGTGGTACTGATGGCGAGGTTGGCGGCGATGCCGGCGGCCTCGAGATCCCGGATGAGCGCCTCCATCAAGGTCTCGATACCGCCGAAAAGCTTGAGGCTGCCACGAACCTCCAGCAGCAGCTCGCTCGGCGGCTCGATGACGATCATAGGCGTGAAGCGTCGGCAGAGCAGAGCCAGGGACTCGAGCAATCGTACCTCCGCGGATCGCGAGCGCGCCAGGCAATCGAGTTGTGCATACAACGTAATGGCGGTATTCAGGCGCTGGCCGGGCCGCACGCCGCGAGCATGGGCGAGGTCATTGCAGCACAGCACGCTGCGGTAGCGGTCGTCGTCGAGGATGGCCAGTGGACGCTGCTGCGCAGTCGATGCTTCGGCCGTCATGCAGCGCATGACGGCAGCCAGAGGCAGGTTCGTCATCCGTACGGCGAGCCAGGCTTGCCGGCGGCGCGGGCCGGTACCGGATCGCGAAGGCCCGGCCGTGAGGATGCGGCGCAGCGGTGCGCGGCCTGCCTCGAGCGGCTCGATATGCGGCAGCGGCAGCGTGAGCGATGCCGGTGCCGCTTTCATGGCGTACTCCCCTGTTCGATGCGGCTTCGCAGATCCAGGCGCAGTTTCGCCGGCGCTCGTCCCTGGATCTTGAGAAGGTGTACGGCAAGACAGGGAGGCTGCGCTGTCAGCAGCAACCGCGCCGCGGCGGGCGAGGGTGCGTCGGCTGCGCTGCCTGGACGAAACAGCACCGCAGTGGTACGGCCGGTGCCGGCAGCAAGCTTCAGACGACGCAGGATCGCGATGCCGGGATGCGACAGCCAGCCGATCACGATGCTGCAGGCTCCCGAGCGCAGGCTCGCTTCGAATGTCCAAGCGGCATCATGCTCGTGCAGATCGCTGGCGATCCATTGCCCTGCGGGATCGAGGCCGTGCTGGATGAGCGCCAGGGCATGCAGCTCATAAGGTGGATTGATCCATACGGCCGCCGCCCCTGGTCGGGCGGCGATGAGTGATTTGACGAGCGGCAGTATCAGCGTCAATTCTCCGATGCCGTAATGATCGGTCAGCAGCTCGAGGAGCGCGGGTGATGGCCAGCCGCCGCCCAGAACCGCATCGAGCTGCGCATCACCGGAGGGAATCGACGGCCCGAAAGCATGCGTGAGTGACTCGGCGGGCCATACGCCCGGCAGAGCGTGCAGGTCGATGGCCATGGCGCTACCGGCCGCTACCCGCCACGAACATGCACCTCCTCCGGCAGGGCGTGTGCCTGTCAGGGCGGCGGCGGAAATTACCGGGTGAGTTGTTCATGAGGAATACTGTATATTCATACATGAGCAAATTCCAGCCGGGATGGCCTGCATGGAAGCGGGAATTTTTCTGGCTGTCCGGGTACGCTGGAGATTGCGGTCCCGGGGCATCCTTATGTTATATGGTGAGTTCAGCCGCGAGGCCGTCTTCAATAACTCCAATAGGTCCGAATCGGGAGATCGTCATGAGTATCTTGAAAGAATTCCGGGAATTTGCCGTCAAGGGCAATGTGGTCGACATGGCTGTCGGCATCATCATCGGCGCGGCATTCGGCAAGATCGTCAGTTCTTTGGTGGCCGACGTAGTGACGCCGCCGTTGGGTTATCTCATCGGCGGCGTGGATTTCACCGATCTAGCCGCCACCTTGCCCGCGCTGCACGAAGGCGCCGAAGCCGTCACGATCAACTACGGAACATTTCTTCAGACCGTGTTCGATTTTGTGATCGTTGCTTTCGCGATTTTCCTGTTGATCAAGCTCATCAACAAGGTTCGTCGCGTCGAGGAAGCCAAGCCTGCCGAACCCGCGCCGCCGCCTCGTCAGGAAGTCCTGCTGGAGGAAATCCGCGACCTGCTGAAACAAAAATAGGCCACCGTCGGCGGCCGGCGGAATCAATCCGATCCGGCTGCGAATGCGAGGAATACGACCATCAATGCCGGCTCGTATCGCTGCCTGGTAGCCATCCCGCATGTAAGCATTTCACTGGCGGATGCTTGATCGCTATTTGGCCGATACTCGGCCGGTATTTCACCGGCCGTGATTTCATGGCTCGGCAGGAGCGCGAACAGCCTTGCTCTCAATGAGCGGCCGGCGTGGCCTCGAAGGCCTGTCGCGTCAGATTTTCGGGCTCGCCCGTGGTGCAGGCGATGTTGTCCTCTATTCGGATACCTCCGAAAGACCGGAACTGCTCGACCCGCGGCCAGTTGATATCCCGTCCTCGAGCGCCGGCACGCGCTTCTTTCAGCAGCAGTTCGATGAAATACAGTCCCGGCTCGATCGTGACGACGAAACCGGGTTCCAGGATGCGGGTGAGGCGCAGGTATGGATGAGCGTCGGGCGGCGGTTTCCGCCGGCCCTCGGCGCTGATCTGCAAGCCGGCGACATCATGCACCTGCAGTCCAAGCAGGTGCCCTGCGCCATGCGGTATGAACACCGATGACAGGCCGCTTTCGACCGCCTGGGTCGCAGATACGCTGATCAGATCGGCCTCGCGCAGCAGGCCGGCGATGCGCAGATGCATGTCCAGATGGATATCGGTGTAGTCTGCGCCGGCACGTACCTGGGCACATAGTGCCCGCTGCAGCACATGCATCGAGTCGATCAACTGCGCGAAATCATCCTGCTGCCCGGAATAGGTGCGCGTGACGTCCGCTGCATACCCATGGACTTGTGCGCCCGCATCCAGCAGGAACGAATGCAGGCTCGCGGGCCTCTGCCGCTCCTGATTCTGATAGTGCAGGATCGATGCATTGCCGTTGAGCGCGACGATATTCGGATATGGCAGCTCGGAGTCGGTGTGTGCCGTCGCTTGCAGATAGCTTATATGGATGTCGTACTCGGAGCCGCCCGCGCGAAACCTCGCTTCAGCGGCACGATGTCCGCACGCCGCCCGTAAGGAGGCCCGCCGCAGGCATTCCAGTTCATAGGCGGTCTTGATTGCCCTGGGATAATGCAGACGATCCAGGAGATCATCGGGGTTGACGGCCGTAAACCCCCATGCGGCGAATTCCATGCGCCACTCGCCGATGAAGGCACAGTGCCTGATGCCCGCGAAATGATCCTTCGCCTGCGTGCGCGTACGTATCACCTCGAAGTCGAAGTGCCCGGTCCAGTGTCCCTGCGGCATGGCGGGCGGCTGGTGCCAATAGTCCAGCGGCTGCAGGAAGATCAGGCGCAGAGGCCGTGCCGGCCGATAAATGATCCAGCAGTCCTCGGCATCCGCCAGCGGTGCCCAAAGCTTGAAATGAGGGTTCGGCTGGAACGGGTAGGGTTGATCGTCCAGGAATCTCATGTGGGGGCCGCCCGCGTAGATGGCCAGCGCCTCGAAGCCGCAGGCCGCCAGCGCAGCGTCGGTGCGCCGGCGCTGTATGCGGATATGATCGTCGAAAAGAGAGGAGAGCATATCGGTACCCTCGTATCGGCTCGAATGATAGAATGAAAAAGGCGAGCAGGCGGCGTGCGGATGCTCAATTGTCAATGTTTCGTCAACATGATCGAATGAATGGAAGGCCGGAAAATACAGGGATTCCTGTCCTGTCTTCGAAGAGCGACGCATGCCGGATGCATCAGTGATTTTTGTTTCCATGCTTAAAAAAACACACTAGAATCCTGCGCCGCATATTGAGAGAGACCGTTCTCTTGCGTTGTTGTTCTGATCCACGCGTCAATCCTCATCGAGGTTATACATACCCATGAATATGAAAATGATCCTTGCCGCTCTCGCCCTGTCCCTGACGCTCGCGGCCTGCGCGAAACAGGAAGCGCCGGTCGAAACAGCTCAGGAAGCCGCCGCCGCCGGTATGGACGCTGCCGATGACGCCGCGGCCGCCGCCGCCGATGCCGGTGAGGCTGCCGGCGAAGCCGTCGAAGCTGCCGGCGATGCCGCTGCCGAAGCCGCCGGTGATGCCGCCACCGCCGCCGGTGAAGCTGCCGATGACGTTGCCGAGGCCGTCAATCCTCAGTAATAGACCGGTTATCGACGAGGGTCGAGCCATAAGCGGTTGGACCACCGGTACCGGGCGGCTATGACGCCCGGTACCGGCCGCTCCGGTCCGCGTTCACCGATCCGTTCCCTGATTCACCTTTCCCGTCCTGTGTTGTCGTTCCTGAATCGGACGATCCTGTATCGTCTTGGTTGAACCGGTCCATCCGGAGGCGGCCGCAGCCGAACCTCACGTGTCAGTCAGTATTCGCGACGCTCGTCATTCCGCGCAGGATCGCCGCTGGATACAGTCGCGGTATCCCGAATATCTGGAGGATCTTTCGCGCTCGAGCCTGAATACCGGCATGTTTCCGGCCATCGATGCTCATGGTGAGCGTCAGGACGAATCGATGGCGCGCTGGTTCGCCGACGACAGTTCACATCCCCTGGTCATCCTGAAGGACGGCAGGCGCGTCGGTTTTGCGCTCATCGGCCGGCCGCTGCGTCATCAGCGCGATCAGGTCGATTTTCGTATGGCGGAGTTTTTTGTGGTCTTGGAAGCCCGCCGCCTGGGAATCGGGCGCGAGGCCGCATCGCTCATTTTCAATCGTTTCGCCGGCACCTGGGAGATTGTGGAATTCATATACAACAAGCCGGCGCTCGAGTTC
Organism: Steroidobacter denitrificans; assembly: GCF_001579945.1. Classification (NCBI taxonomy): domain Bacteria; kingdom Pseudomonadati; phylum Pseudomonadota; class Gammaproteobacteria; order Steroidobacterales; family Steroidobacteraceae; genus Steroidobacter; species Steroidobacter denitrificans. Next base: position 1,226,512 of record NZ_CP011971.1, read on the forward strand.
TGGCGCTCGATACTCGATGAATACACCGGCGGGCGTTACCACGAGTCCTCCACGTACAGCGAGGTGCGCCAGCGGTTCGAGTCGGCCGGGCTGCGTGATCCGCGTTCCTGAATTCGTGTTGCGGCAGGCCTTCACCGCTCCAGCAGCGCAAGCAGATAGCGTCCCGTATGTGATTCGGCAACGGCCGCGACATCCTCGGGCGTGCCCGCCGCGATGATCGTGCCGCCGCCATCGCCGCCCTCCGGGCCTAAATCGATGATCCAGTCGGCTGTTTTGATCACGTCAAGATTGTGTTCGATGACGATGACCGTATTGCCTTCGTCACGCAGCCGATGCAGCACGCCGAGCAGCTGCTCGATGTCGAAGAAGTGCAGGCCGGTCGTGGGCTCATCCAGGATGTACAGGGTGCGGCCGGTGGCGCGTTTGGACAGCTCCCTGGCCAACTTGACGCGTTGCGCCTCGCCCCCCGACAGGGTCGTGGCGTTTTGTCCCAGGCGGATGTACGACAGGCCCACATCAGCCAGCGCCTGCAATTTCGAGCCGACGGCAGGCACATGGCGAAAAAAGACCAGCGCATCCTCGACCGTCATTTCCAATACTTCGTGGATATTCCGGCCCTTGTAGCGGATCTCCAGAGTCTCGCGGTTGTAGCGCTGTCCCCTGCACATATCGCAGGGGACATATACATCCGGCAGGAAGTGCATCTCCACCTTGATGACGCCATCCCCCTGGCAGGTCTCGCAGCGGCCGCCCCTGATGTTGAAGCTGAAGCGCCCAGGCTCGTAGCCGCGCATACGCGCTTCGGGAACCGCCGAAAAAATCTCGCGGATCGGCGTGAACAGTCCCGTGTAGGTCGCAGGATTGGAACGTGGCGTGCGGCCGATCGGGCTTTGATCGATATCGATCACCCGGTCGATGTGCTCGAGTCCCTCGATGCCGTCGCTGGGCGCGGGTTCGGTGGCGGCGTCGTTGAGCCGGCGCGCCACGAGACGATAGAGCGTCTCGTTGATCAAGGTCGATTTGCCCGAGCCGGATACGCCAGTGACGCAGGTCATGAGACCCAGCGGGAGATCGACCGTGACGTGGCGCAGATTGTTGCCGCGTGCGTTGCGGATGCGCAGCATGCGTTCATGCTGCCGCGGCGTGCGCAGCGCCGGCACGGCTATCCGGCGCCGGCCCGACAGATACTGGCCGGTGATGGAGTCAGGATGTGCCGCCACTTCCTCCGGTGTGCCCTGGGCGATGATCCTGCCGCCGTGCGTGCCGGCGCCCGGACCCAGGTCGACCACGTGATCGGCATGACGAATCGCCTCCTCGTCGTGTTCCACGACAATGACGGTGTTGCCTAGATCGCGCAGCCGGTCCAGGGTGCGAAGCAGACGATCGTTGTCGCGCTGATGCAGGCCGATCGAGGGTTCGTCGAGGATGTACATGACGCCCACCAATCCCGAGCCGATCTGGCTCGCCAGGCGGATGCGCTGCGCCTCGCCGCCCGACAAGGTGTCGGCGCTGCGATCGAGCGTCAGATAGTCCAGGCCGACATCGCTCAGAAAACGCAGCCGCTCGCCGATTTCCTTGAGGATCTTCGCGGCGATTTCCGCGCGCCACCCCGCCAGGGCAAGTGTTGTGCCGAATGCCAGCGCATCCTTGACCGACAGGCGGGTCAGGTCCGGCAGGGCTCGTCCGCCGATGAAAACATTGCGGGCGGCGCGATTCAGCCGCGTACCGCCGCAGTCCGGACAGGGCTGGTTGCTCAGGTATTTCGCCAGTTCCTCGCGCACCGCGTCTGAGTCGGTTTCGCGATAGCGGCGCTCCAGATTGGGGATCACGCCTTCCCAGCGATGCCTCCGCCGCCTCGTACCGCCCTTCGTGTCGACGTAGAGAAAATCGATCAATTCCTCATCCCCGCCATACAGCACGATATGCCGGATTTTTTCCGGCAGCGCCTGCCAGGGCGTTTCCAAGTCGAATGCATAGTGCCGGGCCAGGGAGCTTATCAGGGAGAAGTAATAGCCGTTGCGCCGGTCCCAGCCGCGTATCGCTCCGTCTCCCAGACTCAGGTGCGCATGATGCACGACGCGCGCGGGATCGAAGAACGGCTGTATGCCCAGGCCGGAGCAGGCGGAACAGGCACCGGCCGGATTGTTGAAGGAGAACAGCCGGGGCTCGAGCTCGGCGAGGCTGTAGCCGCAGGTCGTACAGGCGAACTTGTTCGAGAACACGATTTCCTCGCGTTCCTCGCCTGCGGCCGCGACCCCGTCCGGCCGGACCGCGGGAGTGCTTCCCATGAAGGCGATGCGTGCGACGCCATCGGCCAGCTGCAGTGCGGTCTCGAAGGATTCGGCCAGGCGCTGCGCGATATCGGGCCGCACCTTGAAACGATCCACGACTGCTTCGATCGTATGTTTTTTTCTCGGAGCGAGCGTCGGCGGATCCTCCAAGTCGACGACCGTTCCGTCGATGCGCGCACGCACGAAACCCTGGCCGCGCAATTGCTCCAGCACCTGGATATGCTCGCCTTTACGGGCCTCGACCAACGGCGCCAGCAGCAGCAGGGCGGTGCCTTCCGGCAGACGCAGGACCTGGTCGACCATCTGGCTCACGGTCTGCGCGACCAGATCCTGGCCGTGATCGGGACAGCGCGGGATGCCTACGCGCGCGAACAGCAAGCGCAGGTAGTCGTAAATCTCGGTCACCGTGCCGACCGTCGAGCGAGGATTGTGCGAGGTCGACCTTTGTTCGATGGCGATGGCGGGCGACAGGCCGTCGATGGAGTCCACGTCGGGTTTTTGCATTATCGACAAAAACTGGCGGGCGTAGGCGGACAGCGATTCGACGTAGCGCCGCTGACCTTCCGCATAGATCGTATCGAACGCCAGCGAGGATTTTCCCGAGCCGGACAGGCCGGTGAACACGATCAGCCGCTCGCGCGGCAGCGCCAGGTCGATATTGCGCAGATTGTGCATGCGTGCGCCGCGAATGAGAATGGAGGACATCGATGGAAACAGGGAGCGTGAAATGGAGATGAGGTCCGGGAGCAGCGCCGGCTTTGTCCGCATCGGCCAGATCCGGCCATTCTGGCGCAGCGCCGGCCGCCAAGTCGACCCTATCGGGACATGAGCGGCGAAGGGTCCGGCAAACGGAGCGTATCGCAATCCTGTCCGGCTACCCGTGGCCGGCGGGGCCGACTACAATCGTGCCTTGTCTGGATGAGGATGGAACATGGCACGCGGCATCAATAAGGTCATACTGGTCGGTAATCTGGGTGCAGATCCGGATACTCGTTACATGCCCAGCGGCAAGGCCGTGTGCAATATCCGGATCGCGACCAGCGAAACCTGGAAGGACCGCCAGTCCGGTGACCAGCAGGAACGCACCGAATGGCATAGCGTCGTCATGTACGACAAACTCGGCGAGATTGCCGCGGAATACCTGCGCAAGGGCTCGCAGGTCTACATCGAAGGCAAGCTGCGCACGCGCAAGTGGCAGGACAAGGAAGGCAAGGATCGCTACAGCACCGAGATCATCGCCGACCAGATGCAGATGCTGGGCGGCCGTGGCGGCGGCGGCGGCGGCGAATACCGCCCGCGGCCCGCGGCCGCGGAAGGCCAGTCGTCTCCCGAAAGCCGCCAGGCGCCGCCGGATGATGGCGGTTTCGATGATGATATTCCGTTCTGACGGTCACGCCACCCTGAATATAATCAATATTTTCATTAACTTGATGCTGTAGGAGGCGCCATATCCTGACGCCGTTCCTGATCTCGCGGTATCCTTGGACTTCATTTGCCGAGCCCGCCATGCCTCTCGTATATATCCGCACTTTCGGCTGCCAGATGAACGAATACGATTCCGCCAGGATGGTGGACGTGCTGCGTGAGTCGGCGGGCTATGAATTGACCGACGATCCCGCCCGGGCCGATCTATTGCTGCTCAATACCTGCTCGGTGCGCGAGAAGGCGCAGGAGAAGGTGTTTTCGCAGCTTGGCAGCTGGCGGCAGTTCAAGAAATCCAAGCCGCAACTTCTTATCGGCGTGGGCGGCTGTGTCGCCAGCCAGGAGGGCGAGGGCATTACACGGCGCGCGCCTTATGTGGACCTGGTGTTCGGTCCGCAGACTTTGCATCGATTGCCGGACATGATTCGGGAGATCAAGTCGCAGGGGCGATCGGTCGTCGATATCAGCTTTCCGGAGATCGAGAAATTCGATGCGTTGCCGCCGCCGCGTGCCGAAGGCGCCACGGCATTCGTTTCCATCATGGAGGGCTGCAGCAAGTATTGCAGTTTCTGTGTCGTGCCTTATACGCGCGGCGACGAGGTGAGCCGTCCGTTCGAGCAAGTCATGGAGGAAGTGCGCCAGTTGGCGCAACAGGGCGTGCGCGAAGTCAATCTGCTTGGGCAGAACGTCAATGCGTATCGCGGCGAGATGGAGGATGGTACGTCCTGCGATCTCGGCACCTTGATCTACTGTGTTGCCGAGGTGCCCGGGATCGAACGCATCCGCTTCACGACCTCTCACCCGGTGGAATTCAATGATTCGCTGATCGAGGCGTACCGCGACGTTCCCCAGCTTGCCAATTACCTGCATTTACCGGTGCAGGCCGGCTCGGATCGTATCCTGGCGGCCATGAAGCGAGGCTACACCGCGCTCGAATACAAGCAGAAGATCCGCAAGCTGCGCGCCGTGCGACCCGACATCAGTATTTCCTCTGACTTCATCGTGGGATTTCCGGGAGAGACCGCCCGCGATTTCGAGGCGACCATGAATCTGATCGCCGAAGTGGGATTCGACCAGTCATTCAGCTTCATCTACAGCCGCCGTCCCGGCACGCCTGCCGCTTCCCTGCCGGATGAGATTTCTCATGATGAGAAGCAGCGCCGGCTGGCGATGCTGCAGGCGCGCATCAACCAGCAGGCCATGAGCATCAGCCAGGCCATGGTGGGCACGATACAACGTGTACTGGTGGAACGGCCGTCGAAAAAGGATGCGCGCCAACTCGCCGGCCGCACCGAGAACATGCGCTGGGTGAATTTCGATGGGCCGGCGACGCTCATCGACCGGTTCGTCGATGTATTGATCACGCAAGCCTTGCCGAACTCGCTGCGCGGCCGCTTGGCCGAATCGGCCCGGCCTGAGGCGAGTGAGACGGCACCGGCGAGCCTGTCTGCGGTATGAGCGTTCCCCTTGCCACGCGCGACCTGGCGTTCGAACCGGTCGACAATGCGCGGCTCGCGAACTTCGTCGGTCCGATGGATGAAAATCTACGCCATGTGGAACAGCGCCTCGATGTGCAGATCAGCCGCCGCGGCGGCTGGGTCGAGATTTCCGGTGCGCCGGAAGCGACCGCGGCCGCCGAGCATGTCCTGCGGCATTTGTTCGAACTGTCGGCCACTGAAGCGCTGACGCCCGATCGGGTCCATCTGGCGGTACAGGAGGCCGGCATGGAGCCGGAACCGGATGCCGCGACGCGGGGGAAATCCCGGCCCGCGGATGATGCTTCCATCCATACGCAACGCGGCGGCATTCGCGGGCGCGGCCCGAATCAACGCCAATACCTGCACAATATCCGCAACTGCGATCTGACCTTCGGTATCGGCCCGGCCGGTACCGGCAAGACCTACCTGGCCGTGGCCTGTGCGGTGGAGGCGCTGCAGACCGACCGGGTGCGGCGCATCGTGCTGGTGCGTCCCGCCGTCGAAGCCGGCGAACGTCTCGGATTCCTGCCTGGAGACATCGGCCAGAAGGTCGATCCCTATCTGCGGCCCATGTATGACGCGCTCTACGACATGATGGGTTTCGATCGCGTCGCCCGCGCCATCGAAAGACAGATCATCGAAATTGCGCCGCTGGCGTTCATGCGCGGACGTTCGCTCAACGATGCGTTCATTATCCTGGATGAGGCTCAGAACACCTCGATCGAGCAGATGAAGATGTTCCTGACGCGCATGGGCTTCGGCTCCAAGGCGGTGGTGACCGGCGATATCACGCAGACCGATCTGCCCAGGCAGCAGCTGTCGGGCCTGCGCCATGTGATGAACGTCCTGCCGGGCGTGGAGGGCGTGGCGTTCACTTATTTCAATTCCCGCGATGTGGTGCGTCATCCGCTGGTACAGCGGATCGTCCAGGCCTATGAACGCAAGCAGGCCGATGCACGCCAGATCGAACCTGGAGGCGGTGAGCCTGGAGGCGGTGAGATTTGACGCTGCATGTGACCGTGCAATTGGCGGCTGCTCGTCGCGGCGTGCCGCATGCACGCAGCCTGCGCCGCTGGGCGCAGGCTGCTTTTACCCAATACGCCTCGTCCCGTGCCGGGACCGCCTGCACCCTGACGATACGCGTGGTCGGCTCTGCCGAAAGCCGTCGTCTCAATCGCACCTGGCGCGGCAAGGACCGCGCGACGAACGTGTTGTCGTTTCCCGCCGGATCCGCGCCTGCGCCGCTGCCGCTGCCGGAATTAGGCGACATCGCGATTTGTGCGCCGGTGGTGGCACGCGAGGCACGCCAACAGCGCAAGACACCGCGGGCCCACTGGGCGCACATGGTCGTGCATGGCGTGCTCCATCTGTTGGGCTACGATCATGTGAAGGATCGTGACGCCGCGGCGATGGAAGCGTGCGAAGCAAAGATTCTGAAGCAGTTCGGATACTTGAACCCCTATGCCTGAAGAGCACAGTACGAGCGGAGGCTGGCTGCGGCGGATCACCCATACGTTCAGTGGTGAGCCGCGCGATCTCGAGGAACTGAACGATGTGATCCAACATGCCAGGGATCGCGGCATCATCAACCTGGATGCCTGCCGGATGCTCGAAGGCGTACTGGAGGTGGCGGAGCTGCAGGTGCGCGACATCATGGTGCCGCGCTCGCAGATGATCACCGTCAATCGCGAGGATCCGCCCGCCGACATCCTCCCCGTGGTCACCGATTCCGGACATTCGCGTTTTCCGGTCGTCGGTGAGGATCGCGATCAGATCGTCGGTATCCTGCTGGCGAAGGATCTGCTGCGTTATTTCGCCGAGGGCGGCCGCGAGGATTTCGATATCAAGGAGTGCCTGCGTCCGGCGGTTTTTATTCCGGAGAGCAAGCGTTTGAATGTGCTGCTCAAGGAATTTCGCGACAGCCATCATCATATGGCGATCGTCGTGGACGAGTATGGCGGGGTTTCCGGGCTGGTGACGATCGAGGATGTCCTGGAGCAGATCGTCGGCGATATCGACGACGAGTACGATACCGATGACGACGATCTGGATATTCGCAAGGAAGGCGAGCGGCAGTTTTCGGTCAAGGCGCAGACGCGCATCGACGAGTTCAACGACTATTTCGGCACGAATTTCAGCGACGAGGAATTCGATACCATCGGCGGGGTCGCCATCAGCCATCTGGGACGCTTGCCGCGCCGCGGCGAGTCGTTCGTGCTCGATGGCCTCGAGTTCAAGGTTCTGCGCGCCGACCGGCGTCGCCTGGACACGCTGCGCGTCATCACCGTGCAGGATATCGTGCCCCGGGACGATTGAGCGGATACGCGCCGGATGCATGCTTTTTTCCGGACCCGAACGGCGTTGTGGCTGGCGCTGCCCGTGGGTGCCCTGCTATCGCTGGCATTCGCTCCATTCGACCTGTGGCCGCTTGCCTGGCTGTGCCCGGCCTATCTGTTCCTGATGTGGCACAACGCCTGCCCGCGGCGGGCGGCGCAGGCAGGTTTCATATTCACGGCCGGCACCTATCTGGCCGGCACTTACTGGCTTTATCACAGCATCCACGAGATCGGGCACGCACCCTTCTTGCTGACCTTGCTGGTGATGTGCGCCTTGGTGACGATCATGGCGGCGTATAGCGCATGCATCGGCTATGCCCTGACACGCTGGTTCGGTGTCGGCGCTGCACCAGATGACTCCGGCGCCGCCGTACGCAGCGATGCCCGTGACCCGCCGATCTTCGCGGCGGCGGCCTCTCCCCGGCAGGGATGGCTGCCGGGACTGCATTTCATGTTGTTGCTGCCGGCCGCCTGGACTGTATTGGAGTGGTTTCGCGGTTGGTTTCTCAGCGGCTTTCCCTGGCTGGCGCTGGGATACACCCACATCGATACCGCGCTGGCGGGCTTCGCGCCCGTGGGCGGGGTCTATTCCATGAGCTTCCTGATCGCCCTATGCGCCGGCGCGCTGGCGGCAGCGTGGCGCGGCGGTACGGGTATCCGTCTAGTGGCCTTGGGTACGATCGCGTCGGTCTGGCTGGCGGGCTTGGCGTTGACGAAACAAACCTGGACGCAGCCGCTGGGCGGCACGGTGTCCGTAGCGATCGTACAGGGTGCCGTGCCCCAGGAAATGAAATGGAGTCCCGAGATGCGCGATGCGACCATCGATCTGTATCGGGATTTGACCCGCCCCAGTTTGGGCGCCGACATCATCGTCTGGCCGGAAGCCGCCTTGCCGGCTCTCGCCCATGACCTGATCGATGTCCTGAGCGAGCAGTGGACGCAGGCAAGCGACAAGGGTTCCGCCCTGGTGCTGGGTCAGCTTCGCTACGATAGCGACAGCCGCTCCTACTACAATGCGGTGCTGGCGCTGGATGAGGAGCCGCAATGGTATGCCAAGCGCCGCCTGGTGCCGTTCAGTGAATTCTTTCCGGTCCCGGAATGGGTGCGTGGCTGGCTGCGCGGCATGGATCTGCCTTACAGCGGATTCCAGGCCGGCGGCCGCGATCAGCGGGCGCTCGATGCCGGCGGGCAGAAACTGGCGGCATCGATTTGTTACGAGGATTCCTACGGCTCGGACCAGTTGTCGATGCTCGAGGAGGCGACGCTGCTGGTCAATGTGACGAATGATGCCTGGTTCGGCGACTCCACGGCGGCGTATCAGCATCTACAGATCAGCCGCACCCGCGCACTCGAAGCCGGCCGGATGCTGCTGCGCGCGGCGAATGACGGCATTTCGGCGATCATCGCCGCGGACGGCCGGATCGTTGCCAGCCTGCCGCGATTCGTTCCAGGCGTGCTCAGCGGCAATGTCCAGCCGCGTACCGGTCTGACGCCGTATGCGCGCGGCGGCAATTGGCCGATCGTCTCGCTTTGTATGGCGATATTGTTGACTGGGTTGTATCGCGGCCGCCGGCAGTCGCTAAAATCGGCGGGACTCACTTCAGAATAACCATGGACAACGAGTGGAAAATTTTCTTCAGGTCGTCCTTCTCGGGATCATAGAAGGAATCACCGAGTTCCTGCCGATTTCCAGCACCGGCCATCTGCTGATTGCGCAGCAGTGGCTGGGGCGACGCTCCGACCTGTTTACGATCGCGATCCAGGCGGGCGCCATACTGGCCGTGGTGGTGATCTACTGGCAGCGCCTGTGCGCCATGGTGACCCACTTCAACCAGCCTGAACAGCGCGACTACCTGTACAAGCTGACCGTGGCCTTTCTGATCACCGTCGCCGGCGGACTCATCGCCAAACAGATGGGATTGTCACTGCCCCAAACCGTGGCGCCAGTGGCCTGGGCATTGATCCTGGGCGGATTCGTGATCTTCATGGTGGAGGCGTATGCCCGCCGTCAGCCCGATCGCAGTCTGCTGACCTGGAATGTGGCGTTCTGGGTGGGGCTGGCGCAGATCCTGGCTGCGGTCTTTCCGGGTACCTCGCGTTCGGCCGCCACCATATTCGCGGCCATGCTGGCGGGCATGACATCGCGGCCTGCGGCCGCTGAATTCGCCTTCCTGGTCGGCATCCCGACCATGTTCGCCGCCACGGCCTATGAAACCTATGCTCTGTATGAGGACGGCGACATGGCGCGCGAGCATTGGGGCGATCTGTTGATCGGTTTCGTCGTATCGGCGATCGTGGCCTTCATCGCCGTGAAGTGGCTGCTGCATTACATCCAGTCGCATCGCTTCACGCCATTTGCGTGGTACCGTCTTGCCTTGGGCGCGCTGTTGATCTTCACGGCCGTATAGCTGCTCGTCACGGCCGTATCGGCGGAAGTCTGGATCGGGCACCCACGCTGCGCGGTGCGCAGAACGCCGCGGATCTATTGTCCTGCCGCACTCAGCGTTTGCACGAATGCCAGCACTTCACCGGCGAGGCGCAGCTGATCCGCGGCGTTGCGCATCAGCGTATCGGTGACCAGCACCGGGATGCGGCGCTCGCCGCCATCAAAAGCGGCATGCTCGGCATCGGCGCGATCGATGATCAGCGCGTCGAGCAATCCTTCGTAACACTGCAACAGGCCGGCCGGCGTCGCGGGCAAGCCGATTTCCTGCAGCATCTTGGCCGCCGGTCCTTTGACCGCCTGGCCGCCGATGAAGGGTGATACGGCGAGCACCGGCGCGGGATGTTGCCGCAGGCGCTCCTCGATGCCGGGAAGGGCAAGAATCGGCCGGATGCTCAGCAGCGGATTCGAGGGACAGATGATGATCGCCTCGAGTGCGGGATCCTCCAGCGCGGCCAGAAAGGCCGGGCCTGGCCGGGCCGAGGCGCTGCCCGCGAAGTCGAGGCCGAGGAAACGCGGCTGACAGCGCCTGCGCACGAAATAGTCCTGGAATGCGAGCCGGCCTGCGTCGGTATCGACCATGGTGCGGACCGGATCGTCGCTCATGGGCACGATACGATGGCGAATGCCGAGTCGGTGCGCGAAATCGCTGGTGATGTCGGACAGGGACTCGCTGCGCAGACGCAGGCTGCGCAGCAGGTGTGTCGCCATGTCCTGGTCGCCCAGTGCGAACCAGTCCTCGCCGCCCAGACGCTTGAGGGCGGCCATGGCGGCCCAACTTTCGCCGCGGATGCCCCAGCCCTGTGCCGGATCGTTGATCCCGGCCAGGGTGTAGGTCATCGTATCCAGGTCGGGTGAAATGTGCAGTCCCAGATGCTCGAAGTCGTCGGCCGTATTGACGACGATCGTCAGGCGCGAAGGTTCGAGCTGGGCCGCGAGACCGTATGCAAGGCGCGCACCGCCGACTCCGCCGGCCAGCGCCAGCACCGTGCCTGTCGTCGGTGCCGGAGAGCGGCCGGCGCTCATGGAAACAGATCCAGATGCTGCGACCGTATTAGTTCCGCCGCCGAGCCGTCGCGCCGTGCCAGCTGCAGGCCCCGAAGCAGTACCACCGGCCGGCCTTCATCCGCCTGCCCCATGAGCAGTGATGCCGCCGCGGCTACTTCGTCCGCGAATCCGAGCTCGGAGGTTTCCAGGCGGCGGCCGAACAAATCCTTGCGGCCACGCAGATCGAGACACCCGGGCAGTCCCGCGGCGCCGATCGCGATGCCGACGGTGCCGTTGCGCCAGGCCCTGCCGAGGCTGTCGATGATCACGACGGCCGGTGCGACGCCGATGCGTTCCTGTATCGCCGTGCGCAAGCGGCGGCAGGAAAGATCCGGGTCTTCGGGCAGCAGCAGGGCGGCGCCGTCACCCTGATGCCGGATGTTCGACTGGTCGATGCCGGCGTTTGCCAGTACCAGGCCCAGCCGATGCCGGACAACGATCACGCCGGGGCGAACGCGCATGACCTCCTGGGATTCGGACAGGATCAGTTCCACCAGCCGCGGATCTTTGTCGCATTGCTGTGCCAGTTCGCGCGCGCGCGCCGAGGGCTGCACGTCGGACAGCAGGATGGTGCGGCCTTCGGCCTTGGAGACGATTTTTTGCGCCAGCACGATCACGTCGTCGCTTCGCGGGGCGATGCCCTCGGCCTGCAGCGAGTCGTGGATCAGGCTGGCAAGATCATCGCCCGCGGCTATGGCCGGCAGGCCGCCGAGGGCCAACAGGGATAATTCGATCGATTGGACTTGCTGATGCATCGACTCACTCCGCCCCGGCGGACGCTTCCGGATCCCTACTTACCATAGGCCGCGCCCGGTGACGAGCGGGCGGATGCGCTGCTCGCTGCATCCAGCCCTGATACAGCCTTGTCGCGCGCGCGCAGCTTGTTCATAGTTCGCGTCCTTTTTCGCGACCCCCGGATATTTCTCATGGCCGCTTCGATCGAGTTCCGTATTGCCGCCGAGCTGTCCGTCAACCCCCGGCAGGTCGTCGCGGCGGTTGGCTTGCTCGATGACGGCGCGACGGTGCCGTTCATTGCTCGCTACCGCAAGGAAGCCACCGGCGGCCTGGATGACACCCAATTGCGCACGCTGGAAGAACGGCTGGGCTATCTGCGTGAACTGGAAGAGCGCCGCGCGGCCATCCTGGCGAGCATCCAGGAGCAAAACAAGCTGACGCCGGAACTGCGGGCCAGCATCGAGGCGGCGCAGACCAAGCAGCGCCTGGAGGATCTGTACCTGCCCTACAAGCCCAAGCGCCGGACCAAGGCGCAGATCGCCAGGGAGGCGGGGCTGGACGAACTAGCGGCTGCGCTCCTGGCCGATCATCGTCTGGATCCGCAGACGGAGGCGCAGCGATACCTGAAGCCGGCGTTCAAGACGGAGCAGGGCGATGACAATCCCGGCGTACCGGATGTGAAGTCCGCCCTGGACGGCGCCCGGGCCATCCTGGTCGAGCAATTCGCCGAGGATGCGGAGTTGCTCGCCGGGCTGCGGACACATCTGCAGGATCATGGTGTGCTGGTTTCCGCGGTGATCGAAGGCAAGGAGGATGCGGCGGCGAAATTTCGTGATTACTTCGCATACAGCGAACCGCTGAAGAACGTGCCGTCGCATCGGGCGCTGGCGCTGTTTCGCGGCCGCAAGGAAGAGTTGCTGCGGGTGTCGCTGAAGCTTCCACAGGACCCGGAAGCCTCGGTCATGCCGGCACCGCAGTCCGTGAACGATGCGATGAACGGCTGTGAGCTGAAAATCGCCGCCCGCCACTCGATCGGCGAGCGTGGCCAGGCCGCGGACGCCTGGCTGCTGCAGACGGTGCGTTGGGCCTGGCAGGTCAAGCTGTCCTGGCAGCTGGAAGCGGAGCTGCTGACACAGTTGCGCGAGCGTGCGGAAGAGGAGGCGATCCGTGTGTTCGCGCGCAACTTGCATGATCTGTTGCTGGCGGCGCCTGCCGGGCCGCGCGCCACCATGGGTCTGGATCCGGGCCTGCGCACCGGCGTGAAAGTGGCGGTCGTGGACCGCACCGGCAAATTGCTGGACACGGCGACGGTCTATCCGCATGTGCCGCGCAACGAATGGGACCGTACCATCGCCGCGCTGGCGCTGCTGGCGCGGAAACATGGTGTCGATCTGATCAGCATCGGCAACGGTACGGCCTCGCGCGAGACCGACAAGCTCGTTGCCGAACTGATTCGCAAGCATCCGGAACTGAAGCTGACCAAGATCGTGGTCTCCGAGGCGGGCGCGTCGGTGTACTCGGCCTCGGCGCTGGCATCGAAGGAATTTCCGCAACTCGATGTAAGCCTGCGCGGGGCGGTGTCGATCGCGCGGCGCTTGCAGGATCCGCTGGCGGAATTGGTGAAAATCGAACCCAAGGCGATCGGCGTCGGCCAGTATCAGCACGATGTCAGTCAGACGAAACTGGCGCGCAGCCTGGATGCCGTGGTCGAGGATTGCGTCAATGCCGTAGGCGTGGATGTGAACACCGCCTCTGCAGCCTTGCTCGCCCGTATTTCGGGCCTGTCCGCAACTTTGGCGGAGAACATCGTGAAGTATCGCGATGAGCATGGTGCATTTCCGTCACGCGCCGCGCTGAAGAAAGTGCCGCGCCTGGGCGAGAAAACATTCGAGCAGGCGGCCGGATTTCTGCGCATCATGAATGCCGCGGATCCGCTCGATGCCTCGGCGGTTCACCCGGAGGCCTATCCGGTCGTGCAGCGCATCCTGGCGGATCTGAAACGTCCGGCACGGGAAATACTCGGTGACGGACCCACGCTCAGGAAGCTGGATCCGGCCAAGTACACCGATGAGCGCTTCGGTCTGCCGACGGTGCGCGACATCCTGCGCGAGCTGGAAAAGCCGGGGCGCGATCCGCGACCGGAATTCAGGACCGCCGAGTTCAAGGAAGGCGTGGAGGAACTCAAGGATTTGCAGGCCGGCATGATTCTCGAGGGTACCGTCACCAACGTGACGAACTTCGGCGCGTTCGTCGATATCGGGGTACATCAGGACGGGCTGGTCCATATCTCGATGATGTCGAATACCTTCGTGAAGGATCCTCACGAGGTGGTCAGGGCGGGCGAGGTGGTGAAAGTGAAGGTGCTGGAGGTGGATGAGAAGCGCCGCCGCATCGCGTTGAGCATGCGCTTGGATGAAGCCGCACCGCGGCCGCGGGCGGGCGCCGGAGCCGATGGCCGGCGCGAGCTCGATTCGCGTCCGGCGAAGCCTTTCAAGCGCCCGCCTGAGCCGCAGGGCGGCGGCGCGATGGCCGATGCGCTGGCTCGGGCCTTGAAGCGCTCCTGATCCAGGGACGCTGTCCTCTAAGCCGACATCCGGCAGCGGCTACGGGAGTGGGGCAGCCCGCCCGGCCAGGCGGCAGCGGCTACGGGCGGTCTTCAGCCGGCGAACTTCAGGCCGATCACGCCCAGCACGATCAACCCGATGCAGATCAGGCGCAGCACCGAGGTGGATTCATGGAACAACACGATACCCAGCAGCGCGGTGCCCACGGCGCCGATGCCCACCCAGACGGCGTAGGCGCTGCCCACGGGCAGCTGCCTGAGCGCCCAACCCAGCAATGTGACGCTGATGGCCATGGCCAGCACCGTGATGGCGCTGGGCAGAAATCGAGAGAAACCCTCGGAATACTTCAGGCCGATCGCCCAGACGATTTCGAACAGGCCGGCCAGCAGCAGCACGGTCCAGGACAGGGGGGATGACATAGGAGACTTTCGCGGGGCCGTCCCCGGTACAAGGCACAAACGGCCGAGGTCGTCCTCGTCCGGGATCCTCCGACGAGGATCAGGCAGTACGGCGGATGTACCTCGACAGTATAGCCGCTCCTGCCTGGCCGAATGGGCAACAACAGGCCGATGTCGAAGCGCCCAACAGTATACGCCCCTGCCTGAACCGAATACCCGCCTAGGAGCGGGGACGGCGCGGGCCGCGATCCTGATCCAGGTGCCGGGACGGTGGCGAATGCAGCTGCGGGCGGGACGATGAGGACGGTGGTGGTGGCGAGCGAGGCGGCGATGAACGGGCCGATGCCGCGTGAGACGGCGGCGACGCATGAGACGGCGGCGTATGGGACGGTAGCGCATGGGGCGGCGGCGATATCGGCTGTTGCCGTGCGGCGGCCTGAATTGTTGAGAGAGTTGCACGACGGGGTACGGCGATCGTCGCGGGTGTGCGGGCGCCCGACGTGCCGAAATGTCGGATCGCCGGCGCGCCGCCGCTTGCGGATCCGATCCTCGTGTGTTCCTGAGGCAGGCGCGGAGGTTGCGCACGCTTCGTCGCATTGCCATTGCGCGGCGCAATCCGCGACGCGCCGGCCGGGTGAGCGGAAAATCCTGTGCGTGGGGCGGCGGTCAGCGCTCCCGGCGTATGCCCGTACCGGTAGGGGTGCGGCGGTTGACGCCGCGTATAAAGATCGCCCCTGCGGCTGCGATCGATGAAGGTATTCGCGTGATTCACGCGACGCAGATGGCGCGGCGTATGACGATACCAGGGACGATAGATCTCATGGGGGGCGAGGGGAAACCAGCCCACACCGCCGCCCACACCGCCCCTCAGGCCGATCACCACGCTCAGCGAGTTTCCACCGCTCCAGCCGACCAGTGCCGGAGCATATACCGGCCGCAGATACCGCGGTCCCGGCACCCAGCACCAGCGGTTGCGTATTTGCGCCCAGCGGCCGTAGTGGAAGGGGGCGAATCCCCAACGCGCTTCGTCCATCCAGGTCCAGCCCCACGGTGCGATCCAGGCCCACTGGCCATAGCGATAGGGCGCCCAGTCCGAGGCGATATGCAAGGGACGCCACACCGCTCCGTATCCCGGTTCGTCGAGCCACTCGCCATGCTCGTCCAGATCCTCGTAGCCGATGACTTCGCTGGAGACATGGCGGGCGGAGCGTGACTGCTCGCCGCGCTGGTCGCGCTCATTGGCCCAGGTCTCGAAGGCGTCGCGGGGCGCCAGCGTCGCGAGGCTGCCGGGAGGGCCGTCCGGCCCGCTGAACGCACCCATCTGTCCGCTGCCGAGCGTGTACGAGCGCCGACCATCGTCGACCTGCGCTTCGCCGCTGCGTGTCTTGACGATCGTACGATCGTCCGCGGCGATCACCAGGTGATATTCCCCCGGACGGCGCAGCACGACGCCTGCATGGGGCGTTTCCACCTGGATCGTTTCGCGCTCCGCCAGGCGCCGTACCCGGATCGTTGCCGCGCCCTCGGTCAGGCTCATCTGCATGACATCGTAGTCCAACAGGATGAAGCCGAAGCCGGTGTCGTGATCGAGATAGATGTCGGAGGATCCGGTCTGTAATTGCGCGCGTCCGTCGCTGCCCACCCACAGCGTGTCGCCGCTGGTGAGCGGGCGGTTGAGCACGGCTTCCATCCAGCCGTCCGCCGAGGGCTCGGGCAAGACCGGGGGCTCGGACAAGACCGGAGGCGGGGCCGCCGGCCCGGCAGACATCCCGGCGGATGGGTCGCCGGACATCATGGACACCTCACCTTCGATGTAGCCCAGCCGCGCGACGCGGCCGGGGGGATCGATGGCGATGGTTTGCGCCAGTTCCTGAGACAGCGCGTAAGAACCCGCTGCCATGAACAGCAGAATGCCCAGCCAGGATCGCAGGCGCCAAGTCATCACGGCCGTATTCATGATGGTCACAGCATTACAACGGTGGCGAATATGATCCCTTGCCGAGGGTGAATCCACTGTGAACGAAACCTCCCTCCTCGGCGGCTTTCCCGGCGGCCTCCCCGATGGCTTGTGAGCTGGATCGTGTTTTGCCTCGAGGGGCTGCCTATACTGCCGCGTACCCATCGAAAGTGTGCCGCGCCATGGTGTTGTCAGGGACTTCTAAGGATCTTGCCTTGCTCAGGCGCTTCACGCCATTGAACGGCATGCGGCCCGAGGCCCTCGTCGCGCTGGCTCGCCGTACCCGCCGCCTGCAGGCGCCCAAGGGGCGGCTGCTGTTTTCCGAAGGCGAAGAGCACAAGCGAACCTATTACCTTCTCAGCGGCACCGTCGAACTGCTCGCCGAGGGCGAGGTCGTCACGCTGGTGGGCAGCGGTACGCCCAAGTCGAAGGTGCCGCTCGCACATGCCTTGCCACGGCCTTATTCGGCGGTCGTCGTCTCCGATCGTATCGAATACCTGCTGATCGACAGTGAATTCCTGGACGTGGTCGTGACCTGGGATCAGACGGGCAGCTACAAGGTCACGGAACTGCAGGGCATAGAGGAAGATGCCGCCGGCGCGGATGACTGGATGACGGCATTGCTGCGGACCCGGGCCTTCCACAAGGTGCCGCCTGCCAACATCCAGGCCGTGTTCATGCGCCTGGAGCGTGTGGAACATCGTGCCGGCGATATCGTGATCAAACAGGGTGAGGAAGGCGAGTATTTTTATGTGGTGGCCAACGGCAGATGCGCCGTCACGCGCGAGACGCCGCTTACTCGCAGCGGTGTCCGGCTGGCCGAACTCACCATGGGGGATACCTTCGGTGAGGAGGCGTTGATCTCGGACGCGCCGCGCAATGCCACGGTGTCGATGCTGACGGATGGCAGTCTCATGCGGCTGTCCAAGAAGGATTTTCGCCAATTGCTGCATGAACCGTTACTGAACTGGATCGATTATGCGCAGGCTCGGCAGGTGACAAGCTCCGGCGGACAATGGATCGATGTGCGTCTGCCCGCGGAATTCGAGCATTACCATGCGGACGATGCGCTCAACATTCCCGCGCATTCCTTGCGACTCAAGATGAAATCCCTGGATCGCAACCGGCGGTATGTGGTGTGCTGCGACACCGGGCGGCGCAGTTCTGCATGTGCCTATCTATTGTCGGAACGCGGATTCGATGTCAGCGTGCTGCGCGATGGCCTGGGTACCACCGAGATTGCATTGAAGGCGCTCGCGCCGCAATAGCAGGTCTTCTACGAGGGTTGTGCCGTGCCTGAGCGATCGTCGAAATGGTTCTCGCTGGCGGCCGGTGACGGTGTATTGTCGATGCCGGTGTGCGCCCAGATCGAGACTCGCTTTGCATCCCTGCACCAGGCGGCGGGCCGTCCCGCCGACATGGCGGTGTTCAAGCGCCATGATTTCGAGACGTCGATGCATTGCGAGGTGACGGTGTATTTTTCGCCGGCTGCCGAGCCGCTGGCACGCGCCTTCGGTGCCAAGCCCTGCGCGAAGCCGCCGCGCACCGGACTGGAGCGGCTCGCGGGTGGGGCGGGCTGCTGGCAGGTGTTGTTCACCTGAGTTCGTTCGGCCGGTCCTGTTTCAGTCTCCGGGCCGGATATCGTGCGCGGCGGGATCCACGGGCTTTTCTCCGTGGCCGCCGAAACCCTTGCGCATGGCCGACAACAGTTTGTTGGCGTAGACGTTCTGGCCCTGGGAGCCGAAACGTTCGAACAGTGCCGAGGCAAGCACGGGCATCGGCACGCCCAGATCGATCGCGGCCCGCATCGTCCAGCGGCCTTCGCCGGAGTCCGCCACGTGGCCTGAATACCCAGCCAGCGTCGGATTCTCGTGCAATGCCTGCGCAGTCAGATCCAGCAGCCAGGATCGAACCACGCTGCCGTGGCGCCAAAGTTCGGCAATCGCTGCCACGTCCAGGGTAAACGGATAGTTCTCGGGCTGCGCCAGCGGGGCCGTCTCGGCATCCGCGGGCCGCGCCGCCAGGCCGCGGTCGGCCTGTGCCAGCAGATTGAACCCCTCGGCATAGGCAGCCATCAGCCCGTATTCGATGCCGTTGTGGACCATCTTGACGAAATGTCCGGCGCCCGCGGGACCGCAATGCAGCCAGCCTCCTGCCGGCGCCAGCGCCGTGAAGACCGGCGTCAGAGACTGTACCGCCTGCGGATCACCGCCGATCATCAGGCAATAACCATCGTCCAGGCCATGGATGCCGCCGCTGGTTCCCGCGTCGATGAAATGCAGCTTTTGCCGCCGTAGTTCGCGTGCCTGGGCAATGGCGTCACGATAGTCGGAATTTCCGCCATCGATGATGATGTCGCCGGGTTCGAGCAGCGCCCGCAGCGCCGTCACCGTCTTGCCAACCAGGGCAGCCGGCAGCATGATCCATACGGCGCGCGGAGGATTCAGCTGCGCCACCAGATCCTCCAGCAGGGTAGCGCCGCGGGCGCCTTCGCCGGCCAGCTCGGCAATGGCTTCGGCGCGGATGTCATGAACGACGCAGTCGTGCCCGGCGCGCAGCAGGCGGCGCACCATGTTAGCCCCCATGCGGCCCAATCCGATCATGCCTATTTGTTTCATGAAGCAACTATCCTTGCGAGCGGTACCTTGCAGAACAGGGGGCGGCGTGCCGCGGGCGATGCGCCCGGTGCGCGCCCGTCGTACATCATCGATCTTGCGGAGAATGCCATGAATCCATTGCTCGCATTGAATCAACAGGGCCAAAGCTACTGGATGGACGATTTAAGGCGGGAAATGTTCCAGGACGGCTCGCTGCAGCGGCGCGTGAGCCAGGAGGGGCTGAGCGGCATCACTTCCAACCCTGCCATATTCAAGCTCGCCATCGCCGGTAACGATGTCTATGACGAGCAGCTGCGCAGCGGGGCTCTTGCCGGCCGCTCGAGCGAGGAAATCTACCTGCTGCTGGTATCCACGGATGTGCGCGATGCCTGCGATCTGCTGCGTCCGGTCCATGATGCCACCGAGGGCGCCGATGGCTATGTAAGCCTGGAGGTCTCTCCCCACCTGGCGCACGACAGCGAGGCCTCGATCGCGGAAGCCAAGCGCCTGTGGGCGGTCGTGGACCGGCCGAATCTGATGATCAAGATTCCGGGAACGACCGCCTGCCTGCCCGCCATCGAGCAGTTGCTGTACGAAGGCATCAACGTGAACATCACCTTGCTGTTTTCGGTGGCACGCTATCAGGCGGTCGTACAGGCCTGGTTGCGGGCATTGGAGCGCCGCGCGAGGGAAGGCCGGCCGCTGCACAAGGCAGCCTCGGTGGCCAGTTTTTTTCTCAGCCGCATCGATGTGCTGGTCGATGAACTGCTGGATCAACGTATCGGACCGCAAGGACATTCGCCGTTCACGCCGCATCCTTCCACCTTGCAGGGCAAGATCGCCATCGCCAATGCCAAGCTCGCCTACGCAAGCCTGGCCAGGCTGTTGAAGAGTGAACGTTGGCAGGCGCTGGCTGGCGCCGGTGCCCGGCCGCAGCGGCTGCTCTGGGCCAGCACCAGTACCAAGAATCCGCAGTATGACGAGCTGATGTATGTCGAGCCGTTGATCGGGCCTCACACGGTAAATACCATGCCGCTGAGCACGAGCGCCGCCTTTGCCGATCATGGCAAGGTGGCGCGCACCGTGAACAAGCAGGTTCGTGCCGCCTCGCAGGTGTTGCGCAACTTGCGCCCGCTCGGCATCCATCTGGATCAGGTCACGGGGCAGCTGGAGAACGAGGGTATCCGCAAGTTCATCGATTCCTACGATGCACTGTTGCAGGCGATCGGGCAAAAGCGCGAACTGTTCACGGCGCAGGAGGCCGCCTTGCCGACGCCGCCCTGATCCTCGGTCAAGTCCTCGGGCGGGTTCCCGGGCCAGCCGCCCTTTCGTCGGCGGGAAGGGCGGCGCCGGATCGATCAGACCCCGGCCGGCCGGGAACCCGGAACGGCCGGAATCGCCCGGCCGATCAGAAGCGCCCGGACCGGTCAGAAGCGCATATTGGCGGAGACCCACAGGCTGCGGCGCTTGTCCTTGACCTGGTAATCGTCGAGACAGTCGTACGCATCCTGGGTTTCGGCCAGCTCGCAGCTCATCGAAATGAAGTTCTTGTCGAGCAGATTGTTGATGCGGCTGTTGATGGTCAGCCAGGGCGTCGCCTGCCAGGAGGCACCCAGGTGATAGATCGTATAGTCGGAGAAATAGCGTTCCTGTCCGGTAAGCGCATTGAAATCCCGATAGCGCTCATAACGGCCTTCCGCGTTGAGCATGACATGGATCGTCTCCGTGGCCTGCCAGGTCAAGGAGATGTTGGCCATGTGCTTGGCGGGATTGCCGGAGATCGGCCGGCCGCTTTGCGCTCCGCTCTTTTGCTCCGATTCCGTCAGTGTGTAATTGCCGCGTAGACCGAACCCGGCCGGCAGCTGGACATGTCCGGCCAGCTCCAGGCCACGGGTTTCCGCCTTGTCGATATTGATGCTCTGGCCGAAGGTGCGATAGCCGAGTTCCGCCCAGCCCGGACCGATGTCCACGCAATAGCCGGCACCCGCCGGTGCCACTTCGCAATTCGGGAAGATACCGCCGCTGGCGATCTTGTCAGCGAATTTGTTGAGGAACACGGTGGCGTTGAAACCGTAGGCGGTCTGATCGAAGTAGACCGCCAGCTCGTAATTCGTGCTGGTCTCCGGCTCCAGGTCGGGGGTGCCGACCAGGGGCAGAACGCCCTGGCCGCCGAAGCCGGTGATGCCCGGGAACAGTTGATCGGGACGCGGCGCCTTGTAGCCGGTGCTGATGCCGCCCTTGAACGTCCAGCTTGCCGCGGGCTGCCACACCAGATAGCCGCGCGGACTGACCTGCTCGCCGAATATATTGTGATGATCGTAGCGTATCCCCGCGGTGGCGGTCAGCGTCTCGGTCAGGCTCCAGTTGTCCTCGGCGAACAGGGCCCATTGCTTGTGCTTCTGGATCGCTCCCTCGCGGAATCCGGCGCCGTCCATGCCGAATACGCCGTCCTCCATGTCCGTGTCGTTGTATTGGCCGCCGATCGTGAACTGATGCGCGCCGAACAGCATCTCCAGCCGGGTATCGAGGATCAGGCTGTCGAGTTCCAGCGTGCGCAGACGGCGCGGCAGAAAGGCGTTCAGGCGTTCGATCTCCTCGGGCGTCATGTTGGCCTCGATGCCGGACTGACCGGTGCCGTTGTTGCAATTGGCGTCCTGGCCGCGACGCGCGCAGACATCGTTCCACAGCGTCTGCAGCTCGGCGCGTTCGGCCACGGTCAGCGGCAGCGAACGGCCTAAATTGTTGCTGGTCCCGCGCATGATGCTGGTGTGCGAGGTGCCGATGTTCCAGCGGCCGATATGCGTCAGCGCGAGCTGATCGCGCTCATAGCGCTGGTACGCGCTGTAGCCGACCCGCGGTTGGACCACGCGGCGTTCGATGGTGGCCGGATTGCCGGATCCTTCCGGCAGACTGGGGTCGTAGGCAGGATTGTTCACGACGGCCAGGCCGCTGCGCCACAGACTTTCGATGCCGTCGAGCGTGCCGGTCTGTCCCTCGCTGTTGTCGTATTTCTGGCGCGATATGTCGTAGTCCAGCAGCAGGTCATGATTTTCGTTGGGCGTGAACGACAGGCGCAGTCCCGCGTTCCAGTTGGTGTTGGCGACCTGCTTGCCGCCGCCGCCGAAACCGATCGTCCGTTCGAATACGCTGCCGGGGGCGTTGGGCGGGGAGGGCAGGGGCAGAGGATCCCAGTCGGGCAGGGACTCCTCGCGGTCGTAGTAGCTGCCGCGGATGGCGAGACCGAGCTTGTCGGCGATCAGCGGTCCATTGACATACAGGTCGATGGTCTCATCGTTGCCGAATTCCTTTTCCTGCTGGAATGTGCCGCCATAGGTCAGAGAGGAATTCCACTCGGTGCCGACCTTGCGCGTGATGATGTTGACGACGCCGCCCATGGCGTCGGAACCATACAGCGTCGACATCGGCCCGCGCACAACCTCGATACGTTCCACCGCGTCCAGGGGCGGCAGATAACTGAACTGGCCGCCGCCGAAGGCGTTGGGATAAATGGAGCCGACATTGCTTTGGCGGCGTCCATCGATCAGTACCAGCGTGTACTCGGAGGGCATGCCGCGCATGCTGATGGTCGCCTGGCCGTTCTTGTCGGGAGCCTCCATGCCGACGTCGATACCTTCCACGTCGCGCAGGGCGTCGACCAGATTGGCATAGGGCCGCTTCGCCAGGTCCTCATGATGCACCAGGCTGATGCTGGCGGGAGCTTCGGGAATTTTTTGCTCGAATCCGGAGGCGGTGACCACCACGCGGGCCAGCACCGCGTCGTCCACGGGCGGCGTGGTCTGCGACAGGGTCGTGGAACTGCCCAGGCCCAGGATCAAAGCCAGCGCCGAACCCAGCCCCGAAACCGGGGCCGGATATGCACGAGCATGGGTATGGCGCTTGCGCGAGCCTGCGAACGGCAGCGGATTCATCGAATATCTCCCTATGAATTTTTGTGTGAGCTTTTGTGTGAACTTCGTGAATACGAGCCGAAAAATACCGGTCGTGAATTCCCCGGCCGACGGCTGCTGCATGAAGCGGCCGGCATTCTAATGATAGTTATTAGTATTTGCTAGTGATTCTCATTAACGATTCTATCCGCTCAGGTCCCGGTCCAACTTCTCGTCCCAATCCATGATCCACAGATTTCTCTGGTGTCTATAAGACGTTGATAAACAGGCTGAATCTTCTTTTTTGCCTGGCATCGCCGGACAACTGGTGTCCGCCGGCAAGACCGAGGCGGTCATGTCCTACCTCCGGCCTCCGGTCTCCGGTACTAACCCAGGGAGCCTTCATGGTCATCCACGCCACTTGAGCTCCAAATACCCCGCCCACAAAGGCAGGCGGCGCTGGTATTCTGGCGGAATGCGGGAGGATTCCGGATTCATCGCCGTGGTGACCACGGGCGGTACCATCGACAAAATCTATTTCGATGCCCTGAGCAGCTACCAGGTCGGCGAATCTTTCGTCGAGAAGCTTCTGGAGGCGGCAAACGTCGCCTGCCCGTATCGCGTGATCGAGTTGATGCGCAAGGACAGCCTGGAACTGGAGGACCAGGATCGTGTGCGGCTGCGTGCCGCCATCGAGGCTCTGCAGACACGCCGTATCGTGGTGACGCACGGTACCGATACCATGACGCTGTCGGCAGCTGCGTTGGCGCCGCTGTCCGACAGGACGATCGTACTGACCGGCGCGCTGTCTCCGGCTCGTTTCACGCAAAGCGATGCCGCCTTCAATCTAGGCATGGCGTTCGCCGCCGCGCAGATGTTGCCCGCGGGCGTCTATATCGCCATGAACGGGCAGGTATTTGCCGGTGACCGGGTCCGCAAGGACCGAGCCTTGGGTCGTTTCGTAGCGCTGGACCCGGCCCCCCGGCTCGACGTCGGCGCTGGAGGAGCCGAGCCGTGACTGAGCGATCGAGTGCCATGCTGACAGCCGAGGAACTGGCTCGTTATCGCCGGCATCTGCTTCTGCCTGAAGTCGGCGTGGCGGGACAGGAGGCGCTGAAGGCGGCGCGTGTATTGTTGATCGGCGCCGGCGGCCTGGGTTCGCCCTCGGCCCTGTATCTGGCGGCCTCCGGCGTGGGTACGCTGGGACTTATCGATTGCGATCAGGTCGAGGCATCCAATCTGCAGCGCCAGGTGCTCTATGACCATGCCAGCGTGGGACGCAGCAAGGTTCAGGCGGCGGGCGAGCGCCTGCGGGCCATGAATCCGCAGCTGTCGGTCATCCATCATGATGTGGAGATGCGTGCCGCCAACGTGTGCGAGATATTCCGCGGCTACGATCTGGTTCTCGACGGAACCGACCGTTTTTCCGCGCGCTATCTGGCGAACGATGCCTGCGTGATCCTGCGCAAGCCGCTGGTGTCGGCGGCGATCCATCGTTTCGAAGGACTGGCAATGACCTATGTGCCGGGACAGGGGCCCTGCTATCGTTGCCTGTTCCCCGATCCGCCCGCGGAAGGTCTGGTCCCCAATTGTGCCGAGGCGGGCGTCCTGGGGGTGTTGCCGGGGGTGATGGGGACGATCCAGGCTACGGAAGCGATCAAGCTGATTCTCGGCTTGGGTGAACCGTTGCTCGGCAGGCTGTTGACCTATGACGCACTGCGTCTGCGCTTCGAAGAATTCCGCTTTGCACGCCGGGCAGACTGCGCGGTCTGCGGCGATCATCCCAGCATTCTCGTGCCGCAGGATCTGGACGGCGCCTGTGATGTCGAGCTGCCGGCCGGTGTGGATCGGCTGTCCGCGGCGCAATTGCAGGCGCTGCTCGGAGACAGTGCCGCCGCGATCATCGATGTGCGCGAACCCCATGAATTCCAGATCGCGCACCTGGCCGGAGCGCTCAATATTCCGCTGGCCGAACTCGGCCGGCTGGGCGAGTTCGGCGCGCAGCGCCGCTGCGTGTTCGTGTGCCGCAGCGGCGTACGCAGCCTGCGGGCATCGGCGCTGGCCCTGGAGTTGGGGATCCGTGATGTTGCGCATCTGGAGGGCGGCTTGCTCGCCTGGGCGCGGGATATCGATGCATCCTTCGATGTTGCCCTGCCTTAGAACTTCCAGCGAAATGAACCTTCACGGCGTTGCCGCGGCGGAAAGATCATCGTGAGCGTCATTGCGTTAGAGCCTTTTGGGGCATGACCGGCCAGGGCGTTGGATCGGGCGGATCGAGCGGCCCGGGCATCGGCTCGGGCGTTGGCTTGGAGCTGGGTTCCGATGCCGCGTCTGATCTCGCGTCCGATGCCGTGCCCGAGGACCACGGCCGCCCGCAAGAGGCTGCGGGCGCCGCGGCTGCGGCGTGCCGGTGGTGGTTGTATCTGCTGGTCTGCCGGGATGGGCGCAGCTATGCCGGGATCGCACGTGACGTGCAGGCACGCTTCGCGGCGCATGTTCGCGGCAAAGGCGCGAAGTTCACGCGTGCGAATCCGCCCCTGCGGGTGCTTGGCGCACGGCCCTATGCCACGAAATCCCAGGCGCTGCGCGCGGAGTATGCACTGAAGCAGCTCGACCCTGCCGCCAAGCGGCGCTGGGCGGCGCGCTGGCAATGGCGCGATACTCCTTCACGGCTGCGGGATGACGCATCGGCGCATCCCGCGTCTCGCCCTGCTTGAGATCGAGGCCCGGTACGGCCGACAATCGGCCGCAACGACAACGGGAGCTTCGCATGAACCAGATCGTCCCGGCACGCCCGCCCAGCGTCGGCATCGCCAAGATCATCTATGTACTGTACCTGCTGGGCTTCTTTGCCGGTATCACGGCCGTCATCGGCCTGGTGATGGCCTACATCTACAAGGACGATGCGCCCGAGTGGCTGCGAACGCACTACGAGCTGCAGATCCGTACCTTCTGGATCATGCTGTTGTACGGTCTCATCGCCGGCATCCTGTGCATCATTCTGATCGGCTTTCTGTTGCTGTTCCTGGTTGCGCTGTGGTGGATCATCCGCTGCGTGAAGGGCCTGAAGTATCTGGATCAGAATACCGCCTATCCGGATCATCGCGGCTGGCTGTTCTAGATCTTCTCTGGCTTCTTCACCGCCGCCGGCAGAAGCCCACTGCCTGTGCGATTGTCAACCGCCGTCAGCAGGCGCTGCCTGCAAGCACCCCTGCAGGCGCTCCTTCAGTAGACATCGTGCCGGTAGCGTCCGGCTTCGCGCAGATCCGCCAGGGCGGCCGCGCCCAGAATCTCGATGAGCGCGGCATCGACGCCGGGTGCCATGCCCTCCCGGCTGCCGCAGACATAGATCGCGGCGCCTTGCACGACCCAGCGGCGCAGCAGGGAAGCGCGTTCCAGCAGCCGGTGCTGCACATGGCGCCGCTCGGGCGAGTCGCGGGAAAACACCCGATCCAGCGGCTCGATGCAGCCCTCCTCGTGCCAGCGTTGCAGATCTTCGCGATAGAAGTCGTCGCGCTCCGCCCGGCGTTCGCCGAACAACAGCCAGTTGCGCCGATGACCTGCCAGAACGCGCGCCTTGAGCAGCGCTCGCAGACCTGCGATGCCCGTGCCGTTGCCGATCAGGATCAGCGGTCGATCGTCGGCGGGAACGTGGAAGCTGGAATTGACTCGGATACGCAATGCGATCGCATCGCCCGGCCGGGTGCGTCTGATCAGCCAGTCGCTGCCCAGGCCCGGGGTGCCTTGCGCATCGAATACCTGGCGAACCAGCAAGTGCAATGCGCCGTCCTGCGGCAGCGAGGCGATCGAATATTCCCGCTGCGGCTGCGCGGGCGCAGCGTGCCAGGTGGAATTGTGCGGATCGATCACCGCGATATCGCCCGCATCCCAGTGTATCGGCATACCGGCGGGCGGACTCAGGGCCAGATGAAAGCAGGCACCGCCGGTGCTGCCTGGGTTGAGCTGCCGCCGCTCGAGCAGCCGCCAGGCATCGAACCGCGGTGCCTTCCAGACGGCATTGCGGGGATCGCGAGCCAGGCGCTGCAGCTGCTGTTGCCATCGCCGCAGAGCATTCTCGTCACCATTGTCGACTTCGATGGGCGTTGATAGAGCAACTGCACCCTGGTCCGCCAGCCAGCGATGCAGCTGTTGGCCGAAGGCGCAATAGTTACGATAGTCGCGATCGCCCAGCGCCAGCACCGCGAACGGCTAGGCCGGCAACGGCATCCTACGGCCGAGCAGCTTGCGCACGAACGGCGCCGCGGAATCCGGGGCATCTCCTTCGCCGGTGGTGCTGACCACGAACAGGGCATGCTGCGCCTGTCGAAGCATGTCGGGGCTCAATTCGCCCAGCGCCACGGTGCGCGTCGGCGTGCCCGCATCATTCAGAAAACGGGCGCTGCGCCTGGCGAGTTCCTCCGCGAAGCCGGTCTGGCTCGCGTAGGCCAGCAGCATCCGCCCGGGCGTACCGGCGCCGCCGTGCGGGGCGCGGTGCCTGGCGCGAGTGCGATTTCGACCCCACAGAAACCAGACGCAGCAGGCGAGGTAGGCGATAACCACGAACACTGCGGCGGGCAGCCGCGCGCCGCCTATCTCGGCGATGAACGATTCCATGCGAATCCGGCACCCTCGATCCGAGGAGTGCGCCGCTGCACTTACTGCGGCAGCACCTCGAAGGTGGCCACGTAGCCGAGGCGGCGCCGTTGCGCCTGCGCAATCGAGGTCTTGTCGTCCTGCAGGCTGGTTTCCAGCCAGTACATGCCGGGCCGCGGCCAGGTGATCGACAGTTCGCCCTTGGCGTTGGTGCGCAGCGTCATTTCCTCCTGCTGATCCCGGTAGCGGGTGCCGTCCGGAACGACGCTCACTTCCAGATCCGCGGCTGCGCGGCCATCGATCAGGAAGCTGAAAATGGCGGTTTCACCCGCATAAAGATCATTGGGATGGGTGATCGGCACCAGTTCCAGACCAAGTCCGGTCGTGGTGAAAACCTGTTTGGTGGGCGCGCCCGCCGTCACGAAGGTTTCCAGGCGCGAGTGCGCTTCGGAGACTTGCAGATTGGCGGCATTCGCAGGTATTTCCGCGGCGAAACGCTCGGCGGTACCGCGCCAGCGTTTTTGCACGCCGTCCACTTCATAGCCGGCGAACAAGCCGCGGTTGACCATGGCCAGCTTGTAAGTGCCGTTTTGCGGCAGATGCAGGTCGAATACGCTGCGATACTTGCCGGTGCTCGGGTTCTCGGGTGTCAGCCTCGAACCATCGGGCGCCGTCACGATCAGGGAATCCAGTCTCAGCGGCACATGGTTGAAATAGAACAAATCGTTCGAGACCGCGGCATCCACGGTGATCCATTGGCCGGGCGTCGTGACGGTCGCCGAGGGCAGCATCCAGGCCTTGTGCGCCTGAGCCGTGAGGCTCAGGCTCAAGGCGAGGCTCGCACCCAGGACCTGGATCAGACGACAGGCGGGGCGGGGAGGAAATGAAAATCTGCGGGCGGCGATGCGCATGTTCATTGACCGGATTCTCGCTGGAGGTGGATTTCGGTTCGTGGACGGCCGAACGACCGGGGTGGTTTTCAAGGCGCGTATGGCGCCACTTGCAGACTGACGGAGCCGAGTTCACTGCTGCCCTGAGCCCGTATCTGCTGGAGATCCGTGGCGGGCAGGGTGAAGGGCAGCCGTAATAGTTCGCGCCCGCCGACTTCACGCGCCGCCTCGACCGCCAGGTGGTAGCTGCCGGGCGGCAGGTCCGCGACGTTGAATTTCAGCAAATGCTCGCCGGCCGGCCGGGTCGCCCCCGTGACGCCGTCGATCGGCATGGATTGCGTCCGCCCGCCCCGGCGCCACCACTGGCGCAGATCCTTGAGCCATTGCGTGCCGTCTTCCTTCTTTGGATCGGTCTGGTACCACACCGCCAGATGACGGGCGATGCCTTGATCCTCGCCTTCGATCCAGATGGCCACATAGGGGCGATGATATTCGGCGACCTGCAGGCGCGGGATCTGCAGCTGGAGGGTCAGCTCGACGGGGTTCCCGGCCCGTGCCGGCATGGTTACAAGCAACGATACGGCCAGCGCCGCCAATATATGCCGGACGATTCGGGCTGCTGGAGCTGGAAAGGAAAGGCGGGACAGCATGTGTACATCGAACCTCAGTGGATGAACAGCAGGGCGATCAGCAACGGCACCACCAGCCCCAGCCCGACCAGCGGCCAGGTACCGGGCCGATGGCCGGCATGCATCTTCAGGAGTATCAGGCCGGTGGCGGCGAACACCAGCGTGGCCAGGGCGAACACATCGATGAACAAGCTCCATTGGCCGCCGGTATTGCGGCCCTTGTGCAAATCGTTCCAATAGGCGATCCAGCCGCGATCGGTGAGTTCATGGGTGACTTCGCCGCTGTCGAGGTCGAGCGTCAACCAGGCATCGCCGCCCGGTCGTGGCAGGGATACATAGATTTCCTGCGCCGACCATTCCACCTGTCGATGCGCCAGTCGTACCTCTAGACGATCACCCAGCCAGCGTGCCAGATCCTGGGGCAGCGGCGGCGCCGGATCCTGGGAGTCGGCGGCCGCGCTGCGCGCTGCGGCCAGCAGTTCCAGCGGTAATTCCAGGGTCGTGGTGGTCACGCGCGGCGTGGAGGTAATCCAAGCGGCGTGATTGAGCGTAAAGCCGGTAATCGCAAACAACAGCAATCCCGCCAGGCACAGCGCTGCGCTGATCCAGTGCCAGCGATGCAAATGCTTGAGCCAGAACGTGCGCTGGCGATATGAAAGTTTGCTGCTTGCCGAGTACCCGGCGTCCTCCGATTCGGCCATGGGAAAGAATACACACTGGATAATCACTGGGGGCAGGGTCGCCGCTCTCTATAGTAATAAGAATTATTCTCATCAGTAAAGTGATTTATGCCTGGGCTTATGCGGCATGCGCAACCGGTGCATCGGAAGTAGGCACATGAATTTTTCTTGAAATGCAATTAATAATCATTATCATTAGAGCCCGTGATGGAATATCATGGGTAGCACCGGATGATGATACGCGGCGGACGTTTGACGCGAATGATCTGCGGATCCGGGATCGAGCAGGAGGAGGGTGTCGAGCTGGCGCAGCTGCAGGAGGTCGAGCGACGAATCCGCGCAGCACTGGCTGACGTGCACGCCCTGCAGAAGGGCAGGAGGGAGCAGGCGCATCGTGCCGGTCCCGGCGAGGCGAACGGTAGGGATGCTATTGCCGCCGAGGGACAAACGTTTTCCGCGCCACTTTCCGCGCCCTGCGAGCTTGCTGCTTACGAGTATGTCGTCCAGGCGCTGCTGGAGCGGGCAATTCGTCAGACGCTGACCCGGACACGCGGATCGCGAACCGGCATCGCGAACATACCCTGTTTCCCGTAAACCTTCGGTTGTCCGGCACGCCCGGTCAGGACATCCAGCAGTCCTTCGACATTTTTCAGCCGGGCGGTGACCAGCGCGCCGTTGCGGTCGTTCAGATTACGGCAGCGAGAGGCGCGCTCGGCGCATTCGGCCCAGCGATGCTGCAGGGCCCGCGTCGGATCACACCAGCGCAGCAATTGCTCCAGGCCGGGCAGGCCTGCGGGAAGGTTCATCATCCGGCACAAGGAACGTCGTTCGTCTTCAATGCGAGCCAACTTGACCACGCAGTCCTGGCGCGCCTCGCCGGCTCGGTCCAGAGCCTCGACTTCGTTGGCCAGCAGCAATTCATGTTCGCGATCCAGCAGGGTTTCGAGCTGGGTCAGCGAGGCAGCTTCCTCGGCGAGCAGTCTTTCGAGATGTTCGCGACAGAGAGTCGGCTCCATGGATCAATGCTCCGCGATTTTCAGTTCCTGCTCCAGGCGCAGCAGCTTATCCGCAATGCGCTGCGGTGCGATTTCATAGCGGCCCGCCTCGATGGCATCGCGAATCTCGGCGACCCGTGTCTCGTTGACGATGGGCGCTGCTTGCACTGCCTGCTCGAGCGTCGCGAGCCGGCGGGCCTGATCCGTGATATGCACCGGGTTGGCCGGGGTTTCGCCGGGGACGGATCGTGTGCCGCTATCGCTTGCGCGCGAAGTCGTTTTTTCGACCCCTAGTTGCACAGGCCCAGGCCGGTTTTCGTAGCCACCGATCTTGCTCACATCCCGATCTCCAAGGTTCTGTGAGGGAGTTAACGGCGAGCCTTGCGGGAACTTTAGGGCCGGCGCCAGAAATCCGTTCATTGCTCAGGGATACCCTGATTGTCAATGCCGACAAGCCTTGCGCGGACGGCGCCGGCGTGTTCCGCCTCTCTACGGCATCACAAATCCACGCGCACGATACCGTCGCTTTGTACAACGCCTTCCACGATCTTTCGCGAGCTCAGGTTCTGCACCCGCACGCGATCCGAGGCGCCGCCTTCGCTCAGCGCCTGACCTCGGGCGCGGATCTCGACGGAGCCGCCGGCGGCGATCAGGGTCACCTGTTGACCGCGGCGCACCAGGATGTCGGGCGTCAGCAGCTCCGCGGTCAATACGGTGCCGGCAGGCGCCGCCCGTTTGAGCCGCTGGCCTTGCAGCGCAGTGAGTTCATGGACGAATGTCATCGCCGATCCCGCCAGGCGCCGTGTCTGTGGTTCCACATCCTGGGGGCCGATCGCCGCCTGACGCGGCAGCGCGTGACGCAGCACCAGCACGGTCATCTCGGCTTCGACGCCGACGGAGACATACAAGGTCCAGGCCGCCGGCCGGGCGCAGCGCACGCCGACCGTGGTGCGCGCACCCAGCTGCGCATTCGCTGCGAAGGTTTCCAGCGGTACCGCACAGGCTTGCAGCTGCAGGCGCGGGTCCAGCCGCGCCGCCTCGACATGATGCCGGGCGGCATCGGCGGGCAGGCGAGTGCGTACGAAATCCGCCGCCGCCTGGCGTATTTCATCGAGCGACTGCACCGCGCCGCCGGGGCTTGCCATGGCCGTCCCCTCCACGGGGCTCATGATGAAAGAACCCATGAGCATGAGGAGCATGACCGCGATCCCCACGCGCTTCGTCCTGGCCCGGCTCGCCGGCGAATGTATGGCGGCGCTCATCCTGGAGCAGCCGTTTGCCGCCCGGCAGGCCAGACACTGCGCCGAGTGTATTCGCCGTTGTTCATCCGCATTCATTTTCGATGATCCTTCGCTCGGTAAGGCGTCGATGGGAGGCATGTCGTTCGATTCGCCAGGTCGATTGCAGCAGGCCGGTTGCATCGGGTCAGCTGCGCCTGTCGTTGAATTGACACCGTCGATATCCAAGCAAGGGGAATGCCAGCGCATGCTTCTGAGTGTCCACGCCGGCGCGAATGTGGCGCTCGAGTGCAAGAACTGTGACCGGGTGCCGAGGTGGCCTGTCTGCCCGATCCGTCCGCGGGTTGACGGGACCCAAGGATATCGAGGCACGGCTCGCATCTGGACCGGCAGGCCGGTTTGCCTGCCGGCTTATGGGTCGAGGCTTGCCGGGCGGCAAGAATCGGCCGTGCACACGTGATTTGGGTCTCAGGATTCATGTTTGGTTGCCGCGCCGAAGGCCTGAAGCCACGTGTTCTGGGCGTTTCGGCAAGACTGGCATGAGGCTTGCTAATGGTTTCCGGCAGACGGTTTTCTGACGGAGGCAGCCATGCCATTGAGTCTGGACGAGCATCTCGGCGTGCATGCCGCGGCGTTGAAGCTGCGTGCACGGCGTACCGAGTTGTTGGCGGCGAATCTCGCCAATGCGGACACGCCTGGCTACCGGGCCCGGGATATCGATTTCAAGAGCGCACTGGCGGCGGCCAACGGTGCCGCGTCCGGCGTTCATCTCGCCACGACCCAGCGCGGACATCTCGGCGCCACCGGTGTCACCGGGGTTAACGGCACGGGTTCGCCGCAACTGAAATACCGAGTGCCGCTGGCGCCGTCACTGGACGGCAATACGGTGGATGCGCAGCTCGAGCAGGCTGCATTCGCGCGCAACACCGTGAATTACCAGGCGACCCTGTCGTTCCTGGGCGCCAAGTTTCGCGGTTTGATGACGGCCATTACCGGCCAGTAAGACCCGCTCCGGCAGGCCCACCCCCGTAGACGAACCCCGATAACCAGACCAGTGACACGAACCCGGGCAACACGAAGCAGCAACACGAAGCAGTGACACGAACCGGCAAGACCTGCCGCTCATACGGAAAACACGACATGTCCTCGTTCAATATTTTCGATATCGCCGGCAGCGGCATGAGCGCGCAGTCGGTGCGCCTGAACACCACCGCCAGCAATCTTGCCAATGCCGACAGCGTCGGCGGCGATCCGGCGCGGGTCTACAAGGCCAAGCATCCCCTGTTCGAGGCCATCCGCTCCGGGCTGGGTTCGAATGCCGCCAGCACAGGCGTTGCGGTGCGCGGCATCGTCGAGAGTCAGGCGGCGCCCGCGGCCCGTTACGAGCCCGGCAATCCGCTGGCGGACGCCGATGGCTATGTCTACGCGCCCGCCGTCAACACGGTGGAAGAAATGGTGGACATGATCTCCGCATCGCGTTCCTACCAGAACAATGTGGAAGTCATGAACACGGCGAAGGACATGATGCTCGCCACACTCAGGCTTGGCCAGTAAGTGCGGCAGCCGTCTCGAGTCGGCGCCGACCCTGCGCGCCCACCCGATAGACCAAGCCGATACACGCAGCCCATAGACGAAATCGATAGACAGCCCCGATACATCCCCTGGACGGACAGCCGGAGAACACGCCATGTCGAGCACCGATCCCATCGCGGCCTATGCCGCCCAGACCCAGGCGGCGCTGGCCGCGGCTCAGACGAAGAAATCCGCCAACAATCTCGGCATCGATGAATTTCTGACCTTGATGACCACGCAACTCAAGAATCAGGATCCCCTGAAGCCTCTGGAGGGCACCGAGTTCGTGGCGCAACTGGCGCAGTTCGGCACGGTCTCGGGCATCCAGCAGATGCAGGGATCGATGGAGACGCTGGCCGAATCGCTGCGTGCCACCCAGGCGCTCAGCGGCACCAGCCTGGTGGGGCACGACATCCTGGCGAGCGCCGGCAGCGTCAATTTCATTGAAGGCACGAGCGTCAGCGGCGAGTTCGACGTGCCTGCGGCCACCTCGGCGCTGCAGGTGCGCATCACCGACGCCAGCGGCGCGGTGGTGCGGGACATCACCCTGGCACCCACGCCGGGCTTCACCTCCTTCAGCTGGGATGGCCTGCGCAGCGACGGCGCCCAGGCCCAGTCCGGCGAGTATTCGATCCAGGCGATCGCCAGTGTCGGCGGCGCCAGCGAGTCGCTCGATCTGCTGCTGGCGGCGCGCGTCTCCAGCGTAACGCTCGACAATGGCGGCACGGGCCTGACGCTCAACACCGCAGGTCTGGGCAGCGTGTCCCTCGCGGACGTTCGCCGGATCATGTAAGCCCCGATATCGATTCCAAGTATCTACAAGTCACCCGCAGGAGAAATCCATGTCCTTTGGCATCGCACTCAGCGGACTCAATGCCGCCCAGACCGATCTCAACGTCACGGCCAACAATATGGCCAATTCCTCGACCAGCGGCTTCAAGCAGTCGCGTTCGGAGTTCGCCGAACTGTTCGCCGTCTCCCCGGTGGGCGTGAGCAGCACGCAGTTCGGCAACGGGGTGAAGGTGGCATCCGTCGCGCAGCAGTTCACCCAGGGAAATCTGAACACCACCAACAACAGCCTGGATCTGGCCATCAGCGGACAGGGATTCTTTATCCTCAGTGATGCGGGCGCATCCGTATATACGCGCTCCGGCGCCTTCCAGGTCAACAATGATGGTTATGTGGTCAACAGCCAGCAGCAGCGTCTGCAAGTCTATCCTGCGGGTATTTCCGATACGTTCAATACCAGCACGCTGTCCGACCTGCGGCTGGTGACTCGCGACAGCCCGCCGTCGGCGACGCAACGCGCCCAGACCGTGTTCAACCTGCCGTCCGCCTCGGAATCGCCCATAACCTCGCCGTTCGATCCCGCCGATGAATCCAGTTACAACCACGCCCGGTCCCTGACGATCTATGACTCGCTGGGCTCGGCGCACACGGCGAGCATGCATTTCGTCAAGACCGCGACCAACGAATGGGATCTGCATATATCGGTGGACGGCAACCCGCTGGGCACCCAGCATCTGGTCTATTCCTCCACCGGCCGGCTGCTCAGCCCCGCCAACGGGATTGCCGCCATGCCGGTTTATGACGCCGCCGCCGGCCTGTCGACCGGCGCCGCCGATCTGGAACTGAGCTTCGATCTGTCATTGACCAGCCAGTACGGCGAGACCTTCAGCATGACCGGCATCACTCAGGACGGCTTTACCACGGGCCGGCTCATCGGTATCGACATCGATGCCAACGGTGTCGTCAAGGCGCGCTTCACCAACGGACGCTCCAGCTCGCTGGGTCAGGTGGCGCTGGCGACATTCTCCAATCCGCAGGGATTGCAGCAGCTGGACAACACGAATTGGGGCGACACGAATGCCTCCGGTCAGCCGCTCAACGGGCAGGCCGGCGATTCCGGTTTCGGTCTCATTCAATCCGGCGCACTGGAGGCATCCAATGTCGATATCACCGCGCAACTCGTCAACATGATTACTGCACAGCGTAATTTCCAGGCGAACGCGCAGATGATCCAGACCGCCGACCAGGTGACCCAGACGATCATCAACATTCGCTGAGGCGTCGTGAGCAACGCACGCACAGCGACGTAAACCCCGAGCCCGCCCGCGCCGGCATAAGCCATGCACACACCGGGTAGGTCATAGAGGCAACGCCTATGGATCGCTTTCTTTACATCTCGATGAGCGGCGCCAAGGAAACCCTGCGCGCGCAGGCGGCGAACTCGCACAATCTGGCGAACGCCAGCACCACCGGATTTCGCGCCGATCTCAGCGCCTTCCAGGCCCAAGTGGTAGCCGGTACCGGGTATGCGTCGCGCGCCTATGCGACCAACGCCACCACCGGCTGGGATGCGACGTCGGGCGCCCTGCAATCCACCGGCCGGGAACTGGACGTCGGCGTGCAGGGGGAAGGCTGGATCGCGGTGCAGGGCGCCGACGGCCGGGAAGCCTATACCCGCGCCGGCAATCTGCGGGTCGATCCGAATGGCCTGCTGATGGAGGCCTCGGGCCGGCCGGTGCTGGGCGATGGCGGCGTGATCAGCGTTCCGCCGCACGCCTCCATCATGATCGGCGGCGACGGCACGGTGTCCATCGTGCCGATCGGGCAGGGGCCGGAGACCACCGCGACGGTGGGACGCATCAAGCTCGTCAATCCGCCGGCGCAGGCGCTGTTTCGCGGCGAGGATGGCTTGTTTCGCATGGACGGCGCGGATGCGCCCGCCGATGCCGAGGTACGGCTGGCTTCCGGCGTCCTGGAGTCCAGCAATGTCAATGCCGCCGACGCCATGGTGAGCATGATCGAACTGGCGCGCCGCTTCGATCTGCAAGTCAAGGCCATGCGCACCGCCGAGGAGAATGCGACCAGTTCGGCGCAGTTGCTCAAGAGCGGCTGATGCCGGAGCGATGATCCGCAACCAGCCGACCGATGCGATCACCCGATCACCCCGTTGACCGACACGAATACCGAGGTTTCCCATGAATCCTGCCTTGTGGGCTGCAAAGACCGGACTGGATGCGCAACAGACGCGCATGACGGTGACATCGAACAATCTCGCCAATGTAAACACCACGGCCTACAAGAAAAGCCGTGCCGTGTTCGAGGACCTGATGTACCAGAACGTGCGCCAGGTCGGCGCCGCGACGAGCCAGGACACGCAGGCCCCCACGGGCTTGTCGCTGGGCACCGGGGTGCGCGTGGTCGCCACCGAGAAAACCTATACCCAGGGCAGCCTGACTCAGACAGGCAACGCGCTGGATGTGGCGATCAGCGGGCGGGGTTTTTTCGAGGTCCTGCTGCCGGACGGCACGATGGCCTATACCCGCAACGGCGATTTCCAGGTCAATGCACAGGGCGAGATGGTCACGGCGGGCGGCTACCAGCTGCAGCCCGGCATCACGATTCCCGATGCCGCGCAAAGCGTGACGATCGGCAAGGATGGCGTCGTCAGCGTGCAGCTGGCGGGCCAATCCTCGCCCACCCAGGTCGGAACCCTGCAGCTGGTGGATTTCATCAATCCGGCGGGCCTGCAGCCGCGCGGCGAGAACTTGCTGCTGGAATCGGCGGCGAGCGGCTCGCCGCAGACCGGCACGCCGGGCCTGAACGGCCTGGGCATGCTGGAGCAGGGTTCGCTGGAGAGTTCGAATGTCAACGTGGTGGAAGAGCTGGTCAACATGATCGAGACCCAGCGTGCCTACGAAATGAATTCCAAGGCGATCTCCACCACCGACCGGATGCTCGAGTACGTCACCAACCAGCTGTAAGGCGAGAGTTTTCACCTCGAGCATCGACCAACATCCTGCGATCACGGAACAGGCATCATGCAGCGCCAGCTTCATCTCCACATCATGCGCCAAGAGCCGGGGCACACGCCGTGTCGCGATCTGCCCTGGCGCGGCGCCGCCCGCACCGCCCGGGCCGCAGGACTCCTCGCGACAGCGATGCTGCTGGGAGCCTGCGTCACCCCGCCGGCGGAACCCGACTACGCCGCGAGCTGGCCGGAGCCGGCGCCGACGGCGGCGCAGGCGAACGGAGCGATCTACCAGGCGGGGCATGATATCGCCTTGTTCGAGAACGCGGTGGCGCGGCGCGTGGGCGACACGTTGACGATTCGGCTGAACGAACGGACCAACGCCTCCAAGAGCTCCAGCACCTCGACGCGCAAGTCCACCTCGATCGATATGCCGGGACCGACGATTGCGGGCCGTCCGGTGACCGCGCATGGCACACCCGTTCTGCAGGCGCAGGTGGGCAGCGAAAGCGGCTTCGACGGCGAGGGCGACAGCCGGCAGAGCAATCGCCTGGAAGGCGATATCACCGTGACCGTGGCCCAGCGCCTGGCCAACGGCAACCTGCTGGTACGCGGCCAGAAGTGGATCACCATCAACCAGGGCCGGGAGTATGTGCGCGTCCAGGGCATCGTGCGGCCCATCGACATCGATCCGGACAACTCCATCTCCTCGCTGAAGATCGCCGACGCCATGATTTCCTATGGCGGCAAGGGGGCGCTCGCCGACGCCAATTCTCCGGGCCTGCTGGCTCGCTTTTTCAATCTGCCGTGGATGCCGTTTTGAACGCCATGAACAAGCTTTCAGGAAACGAGTTTCCGGGGAACGACTCTCCGGCACCGCCCGCCGCATGCCGGCCCATTCCATACCGACTCAGGCGCCCCGGCCCACGGGCACGAATCCTTGCCGCTCTCCTGGCGATGCTGCCCGGGCTGCTCATTGCGCCGGTGCAGGCCGAACGGGTCAAGGATCTCGCCACGGTCGCCGGTGTGCGCGGCAATCAGCTGATCGGCTACGGCCTGGTGGTGGGCCTGGACGGCACGGGCGATCAGACCAGCCAGGCGCCGTTCACGATCCAGAGCATTCGCAACATGCTGGCGAAGTTCGGCGTGACGATTCCCGAGAATGTCAATCCGCAACTCAAGAACGTCGCCGCCGTGACGGTGCGGGCCGACTTGCCGGCGTTCGCAAAGCCTGGGCAGACGATCGACATCACGGTGGATTCCATCGGCAATGCCACCAGCCTGCGCGGCGGCAGTCTGTTGATGACACCGCTGCGCGGCATCGACGGCGAGGTCTACGCGATCGGCCAGGGCAGCCTGGTGGTGAGCGGCTTCGGCGTCTCGGGCCGGGACGGTTCGCGGATCGCGCTGAACGTGCCGAGTTCGGGGCGCGTGCCGAACGGTGCGAGCGTGGAGCGTGCGGTGCCGAGCAATTTCGCCAGCGAGCCCTATGTGGTGCTGAATCTGAACACTCCGGACTTCACCACCGCCGCGCGGCTCACCGACGGCATCAACCAGCTGCTGGGTGCGGATACGGCGCGCGCCATGGATGCGGTCTCCGTGCGCGTGCAGGCGCCGACGGATCCCAGCCAGCGCATCGCCTATCTGTCGACCCTGGAGGCGATCGAGATCATGCCGGGCGATGCGCCCGCGCGGGTCATCGTCAATTCACGCAGCGGCACGGTGGTGATCGGTTCGGCGGTGAGAGTGATGCCGGCGGCCGTCGCCCATGGCTCCTTGTCGGTGACGATCAGTGAGCGCGCCGATGTCAGCCAGCCTAAGGCGTTCTCGCGCGGTCACACCGTCGTGACCGCGCGCTCGGAGATCCACATCGATCAGCCCGAGGCGCGCATGTTCGTTTTCAATGCCGGTGTGAACCTGGATGAGATCGTGCGTGCCGTCAACCAGGTGGGGGCGGCACCCGGCGATCTGGTGGCGATCCTGGAGGCATTGAAGCAGGCGGGAGCCCTGCGCGCGGAACTCATCGTCATCTGATTCAGGTACACCGCGGAATGCCGTCGCGCCGCCATCGGCCGGCAGGACGGCATCGGCAAACGGATCCGGAACCCATGAAGAACGATTCGACCACGAGAACGACCACGATCATGACGGCGATCACCGCCGCCACGACAGCGATGGGGGAACGAGGAACATGAGCATGAGGAACACTGCATCGAATGGACTGCGGCTGAGTCAGGCCGGCTCGGGCGAGGCCGCCGACAAGCGGGCCAGGTTGATCCAGGCGCTGATCGTCAGCCGCCGCCTGCGCGTCCGCGCGCGCCTGGCGAGTCGCGGGGCGACGCAGCGCGATGCGCCGGTGTGCGACCTGGTGCGCAATACGGTACCCGTCGATGCACTGCTGGATGCGGCCGCCTCCGGCACGGCCCCTGCGGATACGTCCCGGCCAGGGCGCTGAACGGCCATGAGCGCCCCTCCGGTGGAATTCTATGCCGATTTCCAAGGCCTGGCGGCGCTGCGCACTCGTGCCAGAGCGCAGGATCCCGAGACCTTGAAGGCGGCGGCGCAGCAGTTCGAGAGCCTGTTCACCCAGATGCTGCTGAAGAGCATGCGCGAGGCCGGCAAGGGTTTCGGGGATTCCTTGTTCGGCAGCGAACAGGGCGATTTCTACCAAAGCATGTTCGATGAACAGATTGCGCTGCAATTGTCCCAGGGCGGTGGCCTGGGCCTGGCGGATATGCTCATCCGACAGCTGTCAGCCGGGGCGCCACAGGGCGGTGGGTCGATCGGCGGGGCGCCGCTCGAGCATCTCGGCGCCGACGCGGCGATGAGGGGCGCAGTTCGTGCCGAGGCGGCCGGTCTGCAGCGCGCCGATGCCGCCACGGCCGCGGAGCGAGGCTCGAACAGCACCGGCCCTGGAGAATGGAGCGGCGGCAAGGAAGATTTCATTCGCTCCCTGTGGCCGCATGCACGCCAGGCGGCACGCGAACTGGGGGTCGATCCGCATGCGCTGCTGGCGCAGGCGGCGCTGGAAACGGGCTGGGGACGTTCCGTCCCCTGCAGCAGCGGCGGGGAGTGCAGCTTCAACCTGTTCGGCATCAAGGCCGGCAGTCAGTGGCGCGGCGCGCAGGTGGCGGTGCCGACCCTGGAGTACGA
This sequence comes from Steroidobacter denitrificans, assembly GCF_001579945.1. Lineage (NCBI taxonomy): Bacteria > Pseudomonadati > Pseudomonadota > Gammaproteobacteria > Steroidobacterales > Steroidobacteraceae > Steroidobacter > Steroidobacter denitrificans. Next base: position 1,267,174 of record NZ_CP011971.1, read on the forward strand.
GGACGGTGTGGCGGTGCGCAAGATCGAACGCTTTCGCGCCTATGCCTCCCCGGCGGAAAGCTTCCGCGACTATGCGCGGCTGATCCGCGGCAATCCCCGTTATCGAGAGGCCTTGAACGCCGGCGGCGATGTCGCCGCGTTCGCGAATGCGCTGCAGCGGGGCGGTTATGCCACGGACCCCGAGTATGAGCGCAAGATCGTCGCCGTGGCCGCGGATGTGCGAACCTCGGTGAGCGCGCTCAAGAGCGGCGGCGATGCGCCGATAAACGTTTACGGGCAGGTGCGCACCTGATGAACGCGTTGCGGCCTTTCAAGCACGATTCATCCCGCGCGGAGCGATGCCATGGCTGACTTGTTGAACACGAGCATTTCCGGGCTGCTGGCGTTCCAGCGGGCGCTGGATACCACCAGTCACAACATCGCCAACGCGAACACGGTCGGCTACAGCCGCCAGCTGCCGGATTTCGTGACCCGTCAGGCGCAGCAGACGGGCAGCGGCTGGGTCGGCAACGGCGTGGATGTGAATACCATCCAGCGCGCCTATGACGATTTTCTGGCCAGCCAGGCACGCACCGCGTCCAGCCAGTATCATCAGTCGAACACCTATGCCACCCAGGCCGAGCGCATCAACAACCTGCTCGGCAGCTCCAGCACCGGCCTGTCGGCGACACTCCAGGAGTTCGTGAACGCGCTGCACAGCGTGGCGGATTCCCCGACCTCCATTCCGGCGCGCCAGACGCTGCTCAGCCAGGCCCAGACCCTGGTGGATCGCCTGCAAAGCTACGACGATAGTCTGCGCAGCTTCGAGGCGCAGGTGAATGCCTCGGTGGAGCGCGAGGCGAACACGATTTCGACTCTGGCACGCAATCTCGCCGCCTTGAACCAGCAAATCAGCAGCGCCCATTCCCAGAGCGGCCAGCCGCCGAACGACTTGCTGGATCAGCGCGACCGCTTGATCGACGAGCTGGCCACCCATGTGAACGTCAACGTGGTCATGCAGGAGGATTACTCCGCCAACCTGTTCATCGGCAATGGCCAGCCGCTGGTCGTGGGCCAGACCTATGCAAGCGTGGCGGCCACCCCCGATCCTTTCGATCCCACGCGGCGCAACATCTCGGTGCTGTCCGCCCAGGGCAGCGTCGATATCACCGATAGCATTTCTGGCGGCACCCTGGGCGGCATGCTGGAATTTCGCAGCCGGATGCTCGATCCGGCACGCAACGACCTGGGTGTGATCAGCGTTGCACTGGCGCAGGTCATGAATCAGCAGCATGCGACCGGTGTGGATCTGAATGGGGTATCGGGCGGAGACTTTTTTGGCGTCGGCGGTGCACAGGTTCTATCCAACGATGGCAACGCCGGCACCGGCGCCGCCACTGTGACCCTTGGCGATGCCGGCGCGCTCACCGGCAGCGATTATTTGCTGGTATCGACCGCCGGCGGCTGGAGTCTGCGCCGCACCGACACCGGCGCGAGCGTGTCCATGACCGGCAGCGGCACGGCGGACGATCCTTTCCTGGCCGAGGGCCTGGCCATCGTGGTGAGCGGTACGCCTGCCGTGGGGGATCAACTGCTGATCAAACCCGTTGCCGGGGCCATCGCGGGTTTGCAGGTGCTGGTCAAGGATCCTGCCGGGATCGCCGCCGCCGCGCCCATTACCAGTGCGGCCGCGGCCGGCAACGCCGGCAACGCTGTGATCTCGGCGGGCGAGGTGCTGGATGCGAGCCATCCGCAGCTGCGCGATACGGTGATATTGGAGTTCACCAGCGCCACCACCTACACGCTCGGCAGCGATCCCACCGTCTACACCTATATCAGTGGAGAGGCTATCGAGGTCAACGGCTGGCGCGTGAGCATCAGCGGTACGCCGGCGGCCGGCGACCGCTTCACGGTGTCCGACAATGCCTCCGGCAGCGGCGACAACCGCAATGCCCTGAAGCTCGCGGATCTATTGTCCCAGCCGGTGATGAACGGCGGCAGGACGTCCTTGATCGCGGGTGTGGGCGCCTTCGTCGGCGACATCGGCGTCAAGACCAATCAGGCCCAGGTGACCCGGGATGCGCAAAAAGTCGTGGCGGATGAGGCCGCGGCCAGCCTGCAGTCAGTGTCCGGCGTCAACCTGGACGAGGAAGCCGCCAATCTGATCCGCTACCAGCAGGCCTATCTGGCCATGTCGCAAATGATTCGCGTCGCCGACACGCTGTTCCAGTCGGTCCTGCAGGCGGTCCGCGGCTGAGTGCCGGACCGAATGCAATTAAGGAACCCGACCTGGAGATCGCCATGCGTCTATCGAGTCTGAGCTTCTACACCAATTCGCTGGCGGCCATGCAGTTGCAGTCCTCCTCGCTGCTGAAACTGCAGAATCAGGTGGCGCTGGGCCAGCGGGTCAACACTCCCGCCGATGATCCCATCGCCGCCGGCCATATCCTGGAACTCGAACGGGCCCAGAGCGAATCGGCGCAATTCGCGAAAAACAGCACCTTGCTGCGCAACCGGCTCAATCTCGAAGAACAGTCCCTGGCGGAGGTGGGAACCGTCTTGACGCGAGTGCGCGAATTGACTCTGCAGGCGTCCAACATCGGCACCTTGAGCGACAGCGATCGCCGCTCGATCGCCACCGAGCTGGCCGGTCGGCTGGCGGAATTGCAGGATATCGCCAACCGCCGTGACGGTGGCGGCGAGTATTTGTTCGCGGGTTTCTCCACCCTGACGCGTCCGTTTGCGGGCGGCGATCAGGCACCGGTCAGCTACGTAGGCGACCAGGGCAGCCGGCTGTTGCAGATCAGTTCCACCCAGCGCATCGCCGATAGCCATTCCGGCTTCGATGTGTTCATGAACATTCCGCAGGGCAACGGCGTCTTTCATACGGCGGCCGGCGCCGGCAATACCGGCAGCGGCATGATCGATACCGGTGCGCTCATCGATCGCGCCGGCTGGCTGCCCGACGACTACACGATCACCTTCACGAGCGCCAGTGACTGGGAGATCACCGATGGCGCCTCGCCGGCGAATATCCTCGCCGGCGGCACGTTCACCGCCGGGGAACCCATCGAGTTCAACGGCGTGCGCGTCACACTCAGCGGCGAACCCGCGGCGGGAGACGAATTCTTGGTGAACCGCGCGCGTTCCGAGGACATCTTTGCCACGATCTCGCAGGTCATCGATGTCCTGCGGACGCCGGCGGATTCTCCGGCGGCGAATGCAGAGCTGACGATGGCCCTGCAGGGCGCGCTGCAGCAGCTGGACCAGGCCGGCGATCACGTTCTGCGGGTGCGTGCGGAAGTCGGCGCGCGCCTGTCGACGATCGATTCGATGGATGCCTCGCGCGCCGCAACGGATGTCGATCTGGCAAGCGCGCTGTCGGACCTGCGCGACCTGGACTATGCGCAGGCGCTGACCCGGATGAACCAGCTGCTGGTGGGCCTGGAGGCGGCGCAGCTGTCCTACTCGAAGATCTCGCAGCTGTCGTTGTTCAATTATCTGCGATAACGGACGGACAAGGCCATGCGAGGCTCGAAAAAAAGTGGTTGGAACTCATATGGATCGTATGGATCCCGCTCAAGACCTTCGCCGGCCATGCGTCAAAGCCGAATGCATGACCGGCGAAGGTCTTGAGCGGGATCCGATGACCGGTGATGAGCGCGAGCCGGATTCGCTCGAGGTGCGCGCGGCCGTGCGCAGATGAAGTTCCGTGATGTATCTCGCAGTTTGCAAGGATCGGCAAGCCGCCCCTCAAGTTCGTCCTTGGCGCTCCGATACATGCCCTAAGCAGCAATTCGGCGCACATCACGCCGCCAGTGCTGAGATCAAGAGCCGCGGACGGGCGTCCTCGGCCAGGTAAGTAACCAGGAGTTAGTACATGGCACTTGTCATCAACACGAATGTGATGTCGCTGAACGCTCAACGCAATCTCACGACATCGGCCAATCAGCTCGCGACCTCGCTGCAGCGCCTGTCCTCGGGTCTGCGCATCAACAGCGCCAAGGACGACGCGGCGGGTCTGGCCGTCTCCGAGCGCATGACGACTCAGATCAACGGTCTCAACCAGGCCGCCCGCAATGCCAACGACGGCATCTCGCTGGCGCAGACCACCGAAAGCGCGCTTCAGGAAGTGACCAACAACCTGCAGCGCATCCGCGAACTGGCGGTGCAGTCGGCCAACGCCACCAACAGCGACAGCGACCGTGTAGCGCTGAACCAGGAAGTGCAGCAGCGCATTGCTGAAATCACCCGTATTTGCAGCCAGACCTCGTTCAACGGCCGCAAGGTGCTGGACGGCTCGTTCGGCAATGCGGTGTTTCAGGTCGGCGCGAACGCCGGCGAGACCATCAGCGTCGGCCTGAGCACGGACATGCGGGCTGCCGAGGTAGGCAATATCGCCACGACCACCTCGGCGGACATCAGCGGGTTGTTTACCTCCGGCGTGACGGTGACTGCCGGCAGCCTCACCGTCGGCGGTCAGGACATCGCCGCGGCGACCTATACCTCCGCGGGCCAACTGGCCACGGCGATCAACGCGCTTGGCATCGCAGGCTTGAGCGTGACGGCCAATGGCAACGAACTTTCCTTCAGCAACAGCAGCGGTTCCGCCATCGCCATCGGCGGCACCAGCAATCCGCTGGGCATCTCGACAGTCGCGGCCGCGGTGACCGGCGGTGCGGCGACGGCAGGTTCGTACACCACGGCGGCCATTTCCAGCTTCGACTTCTCGGGCGCGATGCAGCCGATGCAAGGCGGCACCAACGTCCAGGGTGGCATCCAGATCGCCAACTATGGCGCAGCGTTTGCCGCAGGTACGTCGGCTACATTCACGTTCGGGCAAGCCGACTATAGCGGCGACGATTATGCGATGTTCCGGATAGGTGTAAATGATGGGGTCGACCCGGGCAAAGTAATCCGCGTTGAAGATGATCTGAGCGCCGCGGACGACGATACTATTGCGGCGGCAATTCAGGATGCCATCGTCAATGTCAATAAAGGCAATCTGGCTGGCTATACGGTCGCCCATGACGGCGATGGTAATTTCACCATCACCGGCCCGACTGCTAATGCGGTAGATATCTGGCAGCTGGACGCCGTCGCCCAGACGGCTATGACCCTGGGTGCGGTGGGCGCCGACGGTAACGCCGGCACGGCCCAAGTTGATGCCATCAGCTTCCAAGTGGATGGCACGCTGGTCACGCTGAATGGCGGCACCTATAACGACCTGGGCGAGATCGCTGCTGACATTGAAAGCCAGTTGGCGGGCTATACCGTTGCAGCTAACGGTGCCGATATCACCATCACCAACACGAACAGCGTGGATGCGGTAGTGGTCTCCGCTGCGGATGCAGCGGCCTTATTGGCGGGCGTGGTCAACAGTGCCGGCACCGCCGGCACGCCAGCTGCCCCCAGCGTCAACGCCGCCTTCACCGTCGATGGCCACGCAGTGAATTTGACCACCAATCTCACTGACATCGATGGTCTTGTGGGAGAAGTGCAGGGCCAACTGAACACTGCCGCTGCCGGCACGTATACAGTATCGAACCAAGGCAACCAGCTGGTTATCACCATGGTCGCCACGGGCGTGGGCAGCACGGCGCCTACCATGGGTGGCGATGCGGCGTTTTCCGTCGGTGGTACTTCCCAGGCCGGCGCCGATGCTGGCGCCTCCACGCCAACCGTTGCCGCCAGCATTGGTCTGACGGCGGCGTTCGGCGCCTCCGCCATGACGCTCGCCAGCGGTGCGTTTACACTGCAGCTGACTTCCGCAAGCTCGGCTGTGGATCTGCAGGGTACCTACAGCAGCGGTCAGGCGCTGGCGGATGAGATCAACACTCGCGTCAACGGTGCGTTCGCGTCGTTCGATACGGTGAGCAACACCCTGTCGGTGTCTTCCGGCGATGATTTCACGCTGGGTGGCACGCAGTACGGTGCGGGCGCGGGCAACTTCGGTTTCGCGGCGGCCAACGTGACGGCGGCGACTGATACGGGCTCGCTGGCCACGGCCAGCGTCAGCAACGTGGGGGACGCCAACGCCGCCATCCTGCGCGCCGACGCCGCATTGACCGCGGTCAGCGATCTGCGCAGCACCCTGGGCGCCGTCCAGAACCGCTTCCAGTCGGTCATCAACAGCCTGCAGGCGGTATCCGAGAATCTGACTGCTTCGCGCAGCCGTATTCTGGATACGGACTTCGCGGCCGAAACGGCGGCACTGACCCGCGCCCAGATCCTGCAGCAGGCGGGTACGGCGATGGTGGCGCAGGCCAACACGGCACCGCAGAACGTGCTGAGCCTGCTGCGCTGATCGACATGACTGATCGACATGACTGATCGGTGAGGCGGTGATGATCCGGTGTCTCACCGTAGACAGCCCGGCGGGCGGGGAGCGGCGTAAGCCGCTCCTCGCTCGTCGTATTTGTATTCCGCCACATTTCAATCCTCGCTTGGATTCCTGCTTGGATCTTTGGGATTTCTACGGAGCACGATGATGGCGACAGATGCGGTGGGCGGCTCCCAGATCGACGTACAAAGCCTGGTCTCGCAGCTGGTTACCGCGGAGCGGGCCCGGCCCGAGGCGCTGCTCGCGAGCGAGGCCGGCCGTGTCACCACCCAGATATCCGGGCTCGGTCAATTGATGGGAGCGTTAACCACGTTTCGCTCGGCACTGTCCTCGCTGAACACGCTCGAGGTGTTCAGTACCCGCTCGGCGGTGAGCAGCCAGGACTCACTGCTGGGCGCCAGTGCAAGCGGCAAGGCCGTGCCGGGAACTTATGACATCGAGATCCTGCAGCTGGCGCAGGCGCAGCAGATCTCCTCGGGCGTCTTTGCCGAGGGCGCCGCCGGCCTCGTCGGCACGGGAACCTTGACCTTGTCGCTGGGCGAGCGCAGCTTCGAAGTCGAGATCACCGCGGCAGGCTCGAGCCTCGGCGATATCCGCGATGCGATCAATTCCGCCGCGGGCAATGTCGGCGTGCGGGCCACGCTGGTGCAGGGCGGCGACGGCAGCCGGCTCGTGCTGTCCTCGGCGGCCACCGGCGCGGCGAATACCATCACGGTGACGCAGTCCGGCGGCGACGGCGGCCTGGCGCCGCTCGAGTACAGCGACTCCTCGCCCGGCGGTTATGCCCTCGTCAAGGCGGCGCAGGACGCGATCGTGAATATCGCCAATGCACAGACCACCAGTGCCGACAACACGATCGCGAATGCGATCGACGGCGTGACCCTGACACTGAAACAGCCGACCAGCGAGGAAGGCGGACCGGTGACGCTTACGATCGACTACGATCAAACCGCCGTCACCGCCCGTATCAAGAGCTTCGTCAACGCCTATAATGCGCTGGTCTCCCAGGTAACAACGCTGCGCAGCTACGATACGGCCACTGCGACTGCCGGTCCCATGCTGGGCGATTCGCTGCTCAACAGCATCGAGGCCGAGCTGCGCCGCTCGCTCTCCGCGGTGGTGCCGGGCCAGGCGCCGGAATTCGCCACACTGGCAGCCGTGGGTATCACCACTCAGGCGAACGGCACTCTGGGCGTGGATGAGGCCAAGCTGCAGAAGGCGCTGAGCGGCAACTTCGAGGCGGTCGGCAAGCTGTTCGGCTCGCAGGACGGCATCGGCGCGCGCCTGTTCGCGCAGGTCGACACCCGGCTCAAGAGCGACGGAGCACTCGAGACCCGCGGCAAGAACCTGGTCGACCAGCAGCGGGCGATCACTCGGCGCAAGGAGGATTTGGATGCGCGCATGCTGGTGATCCAGCAGGCGTATCTGCGGCAGTTCACGCGGCTGGATATCTTGCTGTCCCAGCTGCAGGTGACCTCCAGCTACCTGTCGCAGCAGATCGAATCGCTGGGTAATCTGAACAAAGCCTCTTCCTGATGAGGCGCAGCCAGTCGGGGCGCGGCTGGCAGGTATTGCCGCCGGGCTGATCATGTCGGGCCGGCGCGCCGCTCAAGTCTGCGGCCGTGCCGCCGTTACCCTGCTTGGATGAGAAATGGTTGTGGAGCATGCTATGTCGGGTTATTCGCGGGTTTCCAGCGTTGCGGCCTACCAGAGCGCCGCCGCGCATGGCGGCGTCGCCGCGGCGGACCCGCATGGCCTGATCGTCATGCTCATGGACGGAGCGCTGGAGCGTATCCGCGCGGCGCGCGGCTGCATCGATCGCGGCGACACCGCCGAGAAGGCGCGCCTGCTGCATCGTTGCGTGTCCATCATCGCGGAATTGCGCGGCAGCCTGGACATGAATGCCGGCGGACAGATATCCGGGAATCTCAGCGAACTATACGATTACATGAATCGGCGCCTGCTGGTGGCGAGCAGTGAGAATCTGAGCGAGCCGCTGGAGGAGGTCAGCGCCTTGTTGAACGAGATCCGTGCGGCCTGGGTGGCGATTCCCGCCGGGATCCGCCATCGCTGAGGGCCCAGCCATGAGTTCCATCGCCGATCCCGTCCTGGCCGCCACCTGCAAGCTGGTTCACCAGGCCCTGCATGGCCAGTGGCAGGAGGTTCCCCGTACGCTCCAGGAGCGGCGTGTGCTGCTCCAGGATGCGACGGCACAGGCGCTGCCCCAGGATCGCGCCTGGCTCGATGCCTTGAAACAAGCCATGGCGGAGTCGGATGCCGCCGTCGCGCAGATGTCCCCCGGCGTGAAGACCTCATGTACGAAGGATTAGATACCGTCGTTCTGTATGAGGAACTGGCGTACGAGGATGTCCTGCCCGTGGCATGGATGCCCCTGAGGCAGGAGTTCGATCCGGTTACCCTGGGCAGCCATGCGGATCGCAATCTGCGGGTGCTGCAGGCGCTCTCGGCGCTGGATGAACATGGCACGATCGAAAAGCCGGACGACAACAGCCCCAATGCCGCCGATCTGCTGCGCCTGGAACTGAAGCTGAATCTGCTGCTCGATATGGTGGGCGCGCTGCTGGTCAACAGCCAGTCCAGGCCGCAGGCCTCGCCGATCCGTTTCAATGCGCTGGGCGCCATATGGCATGCCGCCGCGCCCTTGCCGCAACCCGGCCAGCACGGGATCCTGGAGATCCATGTCCGCGACTGCATCGCCGAGCCGCTGCGTCTGCCGGGGCGCATCACGGCCGTCGCCGCCGACGGCCGCGTCAAGGTGCGGTTCATTCCTCCCGGCGAGCACATCGCCGACCTGATGGAGAAGCTGGCCTTCCGCAAGCATCGCCGGCAGGTGGCCGGCGCCCGGCAAAGGACCTGAGCCGGCAGCGGACACCGCGCCGGATGCATGCCAGCCACGGTATGCCCGGGGCAGCTTGACCTGGATCCGCGAACGCGAGAGTCGCCGCATGCTGTCTGAGCACCTGGTCCGATTCGTCTGTTTCACGAAGCCAGTTTTGAGAGCCTCGGCACCATCTCCCGGATCACGATATACCGAATCGTGCGGGCAACCCTGAGCTGACCGGCGCGCGTTTCTGCAGGCACCTCTCGTCGCTCGAATTCCTGGATGAGTTCATCTGCAGCCCGTTCCATTCTTGGTGCGAAGTGCTGGAGCAGACGCTTGATCGCTGTGCGATTCAGGCCCAGCGCTTCAGCGAAGGCGGTATAGTTCCCCACGCTCACCTGCGCGAATGTGGCTGCATCGCCAACTCGCGTGCTTAGCGGCGTATGCGGCCATTGCGGCGTGCTTCCAGGCGCAGTGCGATAGGATTCGGTTGATACAAGATCATAGAACGGGGCCAGGCTGATCCCGCTCGTGTCCATGTGGAATGACAGGTTTTTCAGGTGCGCATCTCCATTTCCCGCTAGCAGATTGAACAACACCCATGCTGCGAGGTCCTGACGCGCACGGGCGCGGTTTGTGCAATGTTCGATGAGGTTCGTGAAGGTCTCCACGGTCGCTTGTTGGTACTTGAACGTCCGATCCAGGCCCAGGAGCTGACACGCATCGACGATGTGCAGTCGGCGCGTATCTCCGTCGACGCGCTCGCGATCAAAGCGCTCGATCAGATACACCGGTTCGGGCACGTATCGCATATCCACATGCGGCACTCGTAAGCCGACTCGCCGGGCCAAACGCATCGTGAAGTATTCGTTTGCAACGGAGTTCGGCCAGTTCTCGCGATCGACGTGGTCGGGCTTCAACAGATGCGTCGAGGGTGTCTCACCCTGCGGAAAAAAGAGCCTGCCATCTACGATGCTGACGGCCATCTTGTGCTGGGCGCCGGCGAGACTCATGTGCTTCGGGGCACCCGCGGCGAGGCTTTGCTGCGGAAGTTTCCGGATACGCTTGCTTAGTTCGGCATCGGTGAGTTCGACGTATCCGCCGGGGCCAGGCGACTCACCAGGCGCGCGCAAGGTGATCGCCCCGGCGGACTCTCTGCCGTAGTATGCAAGCAGGCCGAACGCATCGGCTGCCGGGATTTTCGCGTCAGCCGCCAACAGATCACGTGCCGCTTCTTCAGGTAGCAGGTTGTCGAAGAACCATTGTACTGGCCGTGATGTGGCGCCATCGATGATGGTGCGCTGCGCCCGCGGAAGATGAGGTGAGAGATCGAATCCCTTTGCGATCCATTCCGGGTCGTAATCGAATGCCCAGAGATCATTGTGCTCGCGCAGCCGACCGACGGGCTGATCGTTGATCGTGGCCACGAGCTGGCGTTCGGCAGCGTTCATCGAGGCCGCTCGGATGATGTCGGGTAACGCAGATAGCGGTTGAACCGCACACGATCCATGTCGTTCGGCAACTCGAGGCGTACTGTCACCCCGAGTTCGCGCAACACCTCGAGTACCTTGCCGAACTGCGCCGTCGGTTTGCCTTCTTCGAGGTCGCCCACGAAGGTGTGCGAAATCCGGCCGAGTTCGTCTTGGCGAAGCGACTGTGCCTTGCGTACGGCACGGAGGATCGCGCCGAGCTGCTTCGGATCGCGGATGGTAATGGTGTCGGGGGTCATATAGGGTTCATATAGGGGTCATATAGGGGTCATATAGGGGTTTAATAATAGTCGATCGGCTATTTTATAATGTAGGTTAGGCTTATGACAATAAAAATAGCCGATCCACTATTTAAAATTCAAATGTGCCGTCCATCTAGTAAAATCTAGTCGATCGGCTAGATTTTTTTTGATCAGGTAGGACGTCGAGGGACCCGAGTTCAGTAGCGCGGAGCGAGGCCGCCCGCCAGCTTCGATTCAGGGTGCGCCGGCGCGCGACTTCGACTCACCCCTGGTCTTTAATTCGATGCGATCGAAGCAGCTGGGAACTGCTAGTGAGCCGCTGAGACCCGGGTATCTCTCCACCCCTTCAGTCGCGACTTATGGGTTCGCTAGTTGCAACTTGTGCGTTCCCACACAAGGCGTTTGCACCTTGTGGCAGCGCGTCACATTTTTTTTGTGACCACGGCACATGTAACTGCTTCACGTTATACGGCGCCGTTGGCCGGCTTTCGTTCCCCGGAGTGCCAAATTTCTGGCACTGGGTCACGTGCCGGGGACATTCAGGGATTTCCTGAAGGGTTTTACTTGTGCCGGCGTGCCACACGCACAGAATCCCTCTACGACATAACACCGGCCGGCAGCCGGAGACGGGACAGGGATTATGAGCGAAGCAACAAGAACGACGACACTGGCGGTGCAGCGAGCCGTGATCTACGACTGCGATGCCGGGCGGGCGGCGCAGGTCGCCGCCGTATTGCGATCGCTGCGCGTGGAGCCTTTGCCGATCGATCACAGTGCCTTGATGCGCGCCGTCATTCAGGCGCCGGGCGCGCCGGTGGCGCTGCTGGTCGGCGATGTGGACGAATGCGACTGGATGGAACTGGGCATTGCCTTGCGCGAACAGCTGAGCGACGTGCCGGTCCTCGCCTATGGCTCCGATGCCTCGGCGCGCCAGCTGGCGGCGGCACTGGGTGCTCGCGTGCGGCGCCAGACGCTGCCTTTTCAGCAGGCCGAACTGGCCGCCGCGCTGCGGGTGTCCGCCCAGGCGGCCCGCGAAGAGACTTGCAACGTGGAGATGCCGAGCGGCTCCTCGAGCGCCATCAGGGAAGTGACGCACCTGATTCGCCAGGTCGCCGTGCATGATTCCAGCGTGCTGATCCTGGGCGAATCCGGCACGGGCAAGGAAGTCGCCGCCCGGGCGATTCATCAGGCCAGTCCACGGCGCCAGCGGCCGTTCGTCGCCGTCAACTGCGGCGCGATTCCCGCGGAGCTGCTGGAAAGCGAGCTGTTCGGCCACGAGAAGGGCGCCTTCACCGGCGCGGTGGCGGCGCGCAAGGGCCGTTTCGAGATCGCCGAGGGCGGCACCTTGTTCCTGGACGAAATCGGCGACATGAGTCTGCCGATGCAAGTGAAGCTGCTGCGCGTGCTGCAGGAGCGGGTGTTCGAGCGTGTCGGCAACCATACTCCCATACGCTGCAATGTGCGCATCATCGCCGCGACCCATCGCAACCTGGAGGAGGCCATCGCACGCGGCAACTTCCGCGAGGATCTGTTCTATCGCTTGAACGTGTTCCCCATCGAAATGCCGGCGCTGCGAGAGCGCAGCGAAGATTTGCCCTTGCTGGTCGGCGAGTTTGCCCGGCGCAATCAGGCCGCGGGGCGGGGCAGGATCGAATTGTCCCGCTCCGTCCTGACGATGATGGCGCATTATTCCTGGCCGGGAAATGTGCGTGAACTGGGCAACCTGATCGAGCGCCTGTCCATCCTGTGCCCCAATCGTGTGGTGGGCATCGCCGATCTGCCGCCGAAGTATCGTCCCGAAGAATTGCTGGTGGCGCTGGGACTGGATTGCGCCGATTCCGGCCTGGATGAGATCTGTGCCCAGGCCCGCCAGGTCGATCAGGCCCGCCAGGTCGATCAGGCCCGCCAGGTCGATCAGGCCCGCCAGGTCGATCAGGCCCGCCAGATCGATCGCGCCTGCGCCACGTCGGGCGTTGTACCCGAGCGGCTTGCGCCGCTGGAGGGAGAGGAGGAAATGGACGAACGGGAAGTCCTGAGTCTGCTGACACAGGTTCCCGCGGGCCACGCGGTCGTCGAGCTGCCGCCCGAAGGTCTCGATCTGCGCGACCACCTGTATACCATCGAGCGCGATCTCATCCAGCAGGCCTTGAGCCGCACCGGCGGCACGGTGGCGCATGCCGCGCGGCTGCTGAAGCTGCGCCGCACCACGCTGGTGGAAAAACTGCGCAAGTTTCAAATGCTCAACGAGGCGGTGGTGTCGGAAGCTTGACGCGCCAGGCGCGCGGGCGGCCACCGCTTGCCGCCCGGCAGCCTGGATTGGATCCGCATCACGTTCATGTGCCGTTTTCCGACCGCCGATCCGTGACGAGCCGCACAGGATCGGCATGCCCAGGATCGGCCTCTGCCGTCGGCGGGGCGGATGGAACGGAACTTGCTCCACTTCGGCCATAAGCAGTTTTCAGTGATGTATTTCCAGTGACGCAATGATGGCCCATAACGCGAATCATCTGACGATCGTTGCCGATGCAGACGCTGCCGCTGCGGGCGCGCCGCCTGCCGACGCCGACACCGACATGATCGCGTTCGCCGAGGTTTCGCGCCGCCTGGCGGATCTGGCGCGCAGGGTGGCCGCGAGCGACTGCACCGTGCTGGTGGCCGGTGAATCGGGCACGGGCAAGGAAGTCCTGGCACGCTTCATTCACCGTAATTCCTCGCGGGCCTCACGATCGTTCGTGGGCGTGAACTGCGCCGCCATCCCCGAGAACATGCTGGAGGCGATCCTGTTCGGCTATGAGCGTGGCGCGTTCACGGGCGCGCATGCCGGACACCCGGGCAAGTTCGAGCAGGCACAAGGCGGCACCTTGCTGCTGGATGAGGTGACCGAAATGCCGCTGGGCCTGCAGGCCAAGCTGCTGCGGGTGTTGCAGGAGCGGGAAGTGGAACGCCTCGGCGCCAGGATGCCGGTGGCGCTCGATGTGCGCGTGCTGGCGACCACGAATCGCAATCTGCATGCCGAAGTGGCGGCGGGGCGCTTTCGCGAGGATCTGTACTATCGTCTCAATGTGTTTCCCCTGACGACTGCGCCGCTGCGCGAGCGCCGCGACGATGTGCTGCCGCTGGCGATGAAGCTGCTGACCGCGCGCTGCCGGCCAGGCAAGCGGATTCCGGCGCTGAGTGCCGATGCCGCCCACAAGCTGTTGACTTATTCATGGCCCGGCAATGTGCGCGAGTTGGATAATGTGATGCAGCGGGCGTTGATCCTCGCCGAAGGTACACTGATCGAGGCCGAACATGTGCATCTGGAAGCACCTCCGGGCGGCGCTGGACAGTGGCCGCGATCTTCGCTTGTGAATGCCTCCGTTGTGCCCGCCGAAAATCCGGCCGTGGACATTGCTGCGACAGCACCCCGGGACAGGCTCCCGGAGAGAGCCGTGAACGCCACCCCCGGCACGCCCATGGACTTGTCGAGTTCGCTCTCCGGCGCCGAGCGTGAACTGATTCTGGATGCGCTGCGTATCGACAATGGCAATCGGCAGGCCGCCGCGAAGCGCCTCGGAATCAGCCCGCGCACTCTGCGCTACAAGCTGGCCAGATTACGTGAATCGGGCGTCGAAATCCGCAGCGCCGCCCAAGTTTCCAACATCCGCAGCGGTCTGGGTGCCGCCGCAACGCTGCCGAGGTAGCCGGCAATGTCATCGATGCAAATAGATGCCGTGCTTGCGCAGATTCGCGCCATGCAATCACAGATCCGCTCGCCGCTGCCCAACGAGACGGCTCATGCCGCCGCTGTGGCGGGCATGCCGGCCGCCGGCGCCGCGCCGGCGCCGGGCAGCTTCGCGAGCCTGATACGCGACGGACTGGGACAGGTCAACCAGACGCAGCAGCGCGCCGCGACGCTGGCGACCCAGTTCGAACAGGGCGTGCCCGGCGTCGAGCTGCCGCAGGTCATGCTGGAAATGCAGAAGGCCAGCGTTTCCTTTCGCGCGGTGACCGAAGTGCGCAATCGCTTCGTCAGCGCCTACCAGGAAATCATGAATATGCCGCTATGACCGCCCCACGGCCGAAAGGCCGCTCGCCGGTGGCCCGATCCTGGAGCAGTATTTACAGTGATGAAATCCGATGACTTCGTTCCTGATCCAAGATGACTCGATCTGACACAAGATGATCCGACATGACCCGCAACCTGGTGCGCACGAAGCCATGAACGCCTTGCAGACCTTTTCCCGGAGCCGGATATGAGTGCCGAGGCAGCCGCGCTGCGGCGCCCTTTCCTGATTCCGCCGAATCTCAAGCCGCTGCTGCTGCTGCTGGGCATTGCCGCCGCCGCGGCGGCGGGCGTCGGTGTCGTATTATGGTCCCAGGAACCCAACTACAGCCTGCTGTTCGGCAAGCTCAGTCCCCAGGACGCGGCGCAGATCGCGCAGGCCCTGGAAAGCAACGGCGTGCCCTACAAGCTGGATTCCGTCACCGGAGCGATCACCGTGCCCTCGCAGCAGGTGCACGATGCCCGCTTGAAGCTCGCCGGACAGGGTTTGCCGGAGAACGACGGCGGCTTCGCCGTGCTGTCCAAGAATTCCGGTCTGGGCGTCAGCCAGTTCATGGAAGGCGCCCGCTATCAGCATGCACTGGAAATGGAATTGGCGCGCACCATCGCCAACCTGCAGGCGATCGAAGCGGCGCGGGTGCATCTGGCGATGCCGCGCCAGTCGGCCTTCATCCGCGACCGGCGCTCGCCGAGCGCCTCCGTATTCCTGCAAATGAAGCCCGGCAGGCGCCTGGAACCCCAGCAGGTGACGGCGATCGTGAATCTGGTCGCCTCCAGTATTCCGGAACTCGATGCACGGCAGGTCACGGTCGTCGATCAGCAGGGCCGGCTGTTGTCCTCGCCGGGCGGCGATGACGAACTGGCGGCGCGTGACAAGCAGTTGGAGCTGGCGCGATCGCTGGAGGAGCGCTACACCCAGCGTGTCGAGCAATTGCTGGCGCCGCTGGTCGGCCCCGGGCGCGTGCGCGCTCAAGTCGTGGCCGATGTGGAATTGTCCACGACCGAGGAAGCACGCGAGCAATATCGGCCGGACAGTCAGATCGTGCGCAGCGAACAATCGGCCGAGGAGACCAGCCGCAACGGCACCGGCCCGCAAGGCGTGCCCGGCGCGCTCACCAATCAGCCGCCCGTCGCGGGTACGGCGCTGGCGCCGGGTGTGAGCGACATCGCGGTGTCCGGCGCCGCCGGCCAGGGGCAGGCGGAGACCGCGGTACCCGTGCCGCCCGATAATGTGTCCCGGCAATCCACCCGCAATTACGAAATCGATCGCACGGTCGCCTATACCCGCCAGCCCGCGGGTCGGCTGAAGCGTCTGAGCGTCGCGGTGCTGGTGGACAACCAGCGCACGGTGGCCGCGGATGGCAGCATCAACGAGACGGCCTTGTCCAGTGAGCAGTTGAACAACATGACGCGCCTGGTGAAGGACGCCGTAGGTTTCGACGAAGCCCGCGGCGACAGCGTGAATATCGTCAACGCCGCGTTCCGGGGCGAACCTGAAATGCAGCCGATCGAGATCGAGCCGGTGCCGCTGTGGGAACGTCCCTTGATTCGCGATATTGCGAAGCTCCTGGCAGGTCTGCTCGTGCTGCTCGTGCTGGTGCTCGCCGTCCTGCGCCCGCTGGTGCGCGGCTTGCTGGATCCGCCGCGTGCTCCCCAGGCGTCTGCGCCGCTGCCCGCGCCCACCGACGCAGGCGCGCCGGCGCAAGGAGCGCAAGGCGAATTGGTCGACAGGTCGATCGGTTACGAGGAACGGATCGAGCAGGCGAGGGCGCTGGTCAACCAGGATCCCGCCCGCGTTGCACAGGTCGTCAAGACATGGGTCGGAAAAGATGAATAGGATGGACGAGCAGGAAGCGCTCAAGCGAAACGGCACCGAGCGGGCGGCGATATTGTTGCTGACTCTGGGCGAGGCGGACGCCACCCAGGTGATGAAGCACATGGGCGCCAAGGACGTGCAGCGCATCGGCGCGGCCATGACGCAATTGCAGAATATTTCGCGCCGGGAGGTGACGCATATCCTGGAACAGTTCACCACCACGATCGAGGGGCAGACCTCGCTGGGTGTCGGCGTCGATGATTATTTACGCAAGGTGCTGATCGGCGCGCTGGGCGAGGACAAGGCCGGCGGCGTCATCGACCGTATCCTGTTCGGCCGCTCGAGCAAGGGATTGGAGGCCTTGAAATGGATGGATGCCCGCGCCGTCGCCGAACTGGTGCGCCAGGAACATCCGCAGATCATCGCGATCGTGCTGGCTTACCTGGATTCCGATCAGTCCGCCGAAATCCTGGCGCAATTCCCCCAGTGGCTGCGCACCGACGTCATTATGCGCATCGCCACGCTCGACGGCATCCAGCCCACCGCGCTGCATGAACTGGACGAGGTGATCGAGAAGCAGTTCGCCGGCAATACCGGCGCCCTGAAGAGCTCCATCATCGGCGGCGTGAAGACCGCGGCGAATATCCTGAATTTCATGGATTCCAGCCAGGAGGGCGAACTGGTCGAACAGATCAAGAAGGTCGATGAGCCGTTGGGTGCGAAGATTCAGGACCTGATGTTCGTGTTCGATGATCTGGCGAGCATCGATGATCGCGGCATGCAGGAAATTCTACGCGCCATCCCGAGCGAACGTTTGCTGCTGGCAATCAAGGGTGCCGATGAGGAAGTGAAACAGAAAATCTTCAATAACATGTCGCAGCGCGCCGCCGAGATGCTCAAGGATGATCTGGAGACGCGCGGACCCGTGCGCCTGTCCGAGGTGGAGGGTGCGCAGAAGGAGATCCTGGCCCTGGCGCGCAAGTTGGCGGAAGCCGGCACCATTCAGCTCGGCGGTAAAGGCGAGGCATTCGTATGAGTGCCGTATCGTTGTGGGATCTACCGTCGATCAGGGCCGATGGGCCGGGCCACCGGATCGGCAGGACGGTCGGTGAACTCGAGGAGATCGAGCGGCGCGCCTTCGATGAAGCCTATGCCAAGGGCCACGAGGCGGGGCATGCGGCAGGACTGGCGGCGGGCACGGCGGCCGCGCAGCTACGGATGCAGCCGCGGCTCGCGGAGATCGAGCGCCAGGTCGAATCCCTGCAAGGAATGTTGGCCTCCTTGTCGCGTCCGTTCCAGGAATTCGACCTGGAGGTGCAGGAGCAGCTCGTGCAGCTGGCGCTGAGCATCGCGCGACACCTGGTGCGCCGCGAGTTGCGCATCGAGCCCGCCCAGGTCATTGCGATCATTCGCGAAACGGTCGGTTTGCTGCCGGCCGCCGCTCGCGATGTGAGGGTGCACCTGCATCCCCAGGATGCGGCGCTGGTTCGCGAAAAGCTGGCGAGTCCCGGAGTCGAGCCCGCCTGGACATTGCTCGAGGATCCGGTGATGTCGCGCGGCGGATGCCGGGTGACCACCCAGACCGCACAGATCGATGCCCGCCTCGAGACCCGCATCCAGGCGGTGGCCGGCGCCTTGCTGGGCGGCGAGGAGCGCGAGGATGCCGCGCGGCCCATACGCGGCGCATCGCTCCATGCGGCGGCCGATGTGTCGCCCGGTGCGCCGCCCGGTGCGCCGGAGGATCCTTCTCGCCCGGCGGAGTCTTCATGAACGTCCCCGGTGCTCATGAACGCGGTCTCCATGAAGCCAGCCAGGCGCATTCGGCCGGCCCCGCGCAGTGGACGCGCCACCTGACGCGCTGCGCCGCTCTGTTGGAGCGTCTGCCGCCGCCGCCGGTCGAAGGGGTGCTGACCCGCATGGTGGGCCTGACCCTGGAGGCGGCCGGTTGCCAGGCCGCCGTCGGGGATCGCTGCGATGTGCTGGCCGGTGCGGGGGAGCGCATCGAGGCGGAAGTCGTGGGTTTCTCGGGAGACCGGCTGTATTTGATGCCCACCGGCGACATCCATGGATTGAAGCCCAATGCGCGCGTGATTCCTCGCCTGGGAGCGGAAATGGCGGCCGTGGGACCGCAGCTGCTTGGCCGCATCGTCGATGGCGCGGGTACGCCGCTCGATGGGCTGGGTCCGCTGAGCTGTCCGGCGCGCGTCCGCCTTACCGGCGTGCCGATCAATCCGCTCTCGCGCCAGCCGATCGAGGAACCCCTGGATGTGGGCATCCGCTCCATCAATGCGCTGCTGACCGTGGGACGCGGGCAGCGTATCGGCTTGTTCGCCGGCAGCGGCGTCGGCAAGAGCGTGTTGCTGGGCATGATGGCCCGTTACACCAGCGCCGATGTGATCGTGGTCGGACTGATCGGCGAGCGCGGCCGCGAGGTCAAGGAATTCGTGGAGCGCATCCTGGGACCGAAAGGACTCGAGCGAGCGGTCGTCGTGGCGACGCCGGCCGACAATCCCCCGTTGATGCGCCTGCACGGCGCCTGGCGGGCCACGGCGATCGCGGAGTATTTTCGCGATCAAGGCAAGAACGTGCTGTTGATCATGGATTCCTTGACGCGTTTTGCCCAGGCGCAGCGCGAGATCGGCCTGGCCATCGGCGAAGCACCGGCGACCAAGGGTTATCCTCCATCGGTGTTCGCACGCCTGCCGCAGCTCGTCGAGCGGGCCGGCAACGGCGCCAGCGGCCATGGCTCGATCACCGCCTTCTATACGGTGTTGACCGAGGGCGACGATCAGCAGGATCCGATCGCGGACTCCGCGCGTGCGATCCTGGATGGGCATGTCGTCCTGTCGCGCCGCATCGCCGAGTCCGGCCAGTATCCGGCCATCGACATCGAAGCATCGATCAGCCGGGTCATGCACGACATCGTGCCCTCGCGGCACACCGCCATGGCGCGGCGCTTCAAACAGGCGCTGTCCCTGTTCCAGCAGAACCGCGACCTGATCGCGATCGGCGCCTACAACGCCGGCAGCGATCCGCGCATCGATGCCGCCATCGCGTTATGGCCGCAGATGCAGCAGTTCCTGCGCCAGGATGTGGAAGACAGCGTGGACTTCGAGCGCAGCATTCAGGAACTGGCGGCACTCGTGGCAGAGACGGGCGAAACGAGCGGAGAGACGCAATGACCGGGCAGGGTCGAGGCGCGCCGCGGAGAGGGAGCGAATGACTCGCGCGAAACGCCTGCAACCGGTCCGCAACCTGGTCGATGACGCACAGCAGCGCCTAGCGCAGAGTCTGTCCGCCTGCGAGCAGCGCCTGCGTGAAAGCGAGTCCAGGCTGGAGGAACTGCGGCGCTACCGCAGTGAATACGAAACTCATTTTTCACGGTGTGCCGGCAGCGGCATGGGCGTGACCGGTCTGCGTGACTACCAGGCGTTTCTGGCACGCCTCGGGCAGGCGATCGGGCAGCAGCAGGAGCTGGTCGGCCGTGCGGCGGCGCAGCGGGACGCCGAACGTACTCGTTGGCAGGAAGCAGCCAGGCGGGCAAAGGCCTTGGGGCATGTGCTCGAGCGCTGGCAGAGCGAGGAACGCCAGGCGCTGGACCGCCGCGAGCAGCGCGACAGCGATGAAAGAGCGCAACGAAAGGTGAATCGTTCATGAGTGCAGACATTCCTGCCCTGCAGCCGGCCGCGCCCGCCAGGCCGAGCGGTTCCGCCGGTGCGGATGGCGCATCCTCGGGCTGCGGGCTATTCCAGCAAATGCTCGGCCAGATCGATGCCGGCGATGCTCCCGCCGGGGCGGCGCCTGAGCTGCCGGCCGAATTATCGAACGCCGAGGTGAAGCCCGGCGATCGGCAGCGCGCGGAGACGCTCGACGAATTGGCGGACATGCTCGCCATGCTGCCGCCGCCGAATTTCCCGGACGGGGTGCCGGGCGAGGATTCCGGGAAAAATCCCGGCATCGACTCCCGCATCGACCCCCGTATCGATTCCCGCATCGGCTCCGATATCCGCTCCGGCTCCGGCATAGGCTCCACCATCGGTTCCGGTATCAGCATGGGTACGGGCATGGTGAGCGGTATGCTCGCGGAGGCAAGGCAGTTGCTCGCCGTGCTGGAATCGGAGCCGGCCGACGCGCCGGCCGATGCCGTGGAATCCTTCGCGTCGGCCGGCGTCAGCGGCGAGGCCGCACCGGCACGCATCGCTCCGGGGAGCGATGCCCTGCCGGCGCGCACGGTGCACCAGAGCGTCGGCACCGCCGCCTGGGCCGACGAGATCGCCGCCCGCATGAACATGATGACGGAACAGGGCAGGCATACGGCATCCTTGCGCCTGTCACCCGAACACCTCGGTCCGCTGGAGATCCGTATCGCCATACACGATGATCAGGCATCGGTGTGGTTCGGCGCGTCTCATCCCGATACGCGCGCTGCGCTGGAAGCGGCCATGCCGCGCCTGCGTGAAATGTTTGCTGCACAAGGCCTGTCGCTGGCCGATACGGGTGTCTTCCATGAAGCGCCGCGGCAACCGCAGGTGCCGGCATCGACGGGGCGCGGGCAGCCGCTCGCCGGCATCGCTGCCGAGGATCCCGGCCGAAGCGTCGCGCTGCGCGTCCAGGTGCCGCTGGGTCTGCTCGATACCTACGCCTAGCCGTCTGCGTCCAATCTACGCCTGGCCGGAAGCCGTTCCGCCCGAGCTGCTGGGGCGTATCCATTCCCGATGAAGCCCGCCGGCCGTGCTGCAACACTCCCGCGCCAAGTTTTTGTCGCCTGCCGCCTCCGTGTCTTGAATCACAGTCTTTGTTTATTGATTTATTATTTATAATCAATTGTTTACGTAATATCGAGAAACCCTGGCACGAGGCTTGCTTTATTGCAGCCAGAGTTGTTTGTCGAGGTTTCATGTAATGCCCGATGTTCCTCCCGCAGCCGAGGCCGAGGTTCCCGCTACGCGCAGATTCCGCTGGCCGCTGATGGCGCTGATCGTGGTACTGCTGCTCGGTGCCGCTGGTGCCGGCGCGTATTTCCTGATGTCGCCTGCCGCGAACGCGCCGGGCCGTACCACCCGGGTCGTACCGAAGGCACCCGCCATCTATATCAAGTTCGATCCGCCCTTGGTGGTCAATTTCGAGGCCAGGGGCATGACGCGCTATCTACAGGTCGGCATCGAAGTCATGACGCGCGATCCCGTGACCGCCGACATGATCCGGCTCCATGACCCCCGGATGCGCAACGACCTGCTGATGCTGCTGAGCGGACAGGAATACGAGACGCTCAGCACGCGTACCGGCAAGGATCGGCTGCGCCGGGAGGCGCTGGAGGCGGTCACCGAGGTGATCGCCTCGGAGGGAGGGCATCCCGCCAAGGTCGAGCAGTTGTTTTTCACCAGCTTCGTCATGCAGTAAAGCTCATGTCCGCCAACGACGTACTCAGCCAGGATGAAATCGACGCGCTGTTGCATGGCGTGGACAGCGGCGCGGTCGCCACGGAGCGCGAGCCTGCGCCGGGCGAGGCGCGCTCCTACGATTTTACCAACCAGGTACGCATCGTGCGCGGGCGCATGCCGACGCTCGAGATGATCAATGAGCGATTCGCCCGTCTGTTCCGCATCAGCCTGTTCAATATGCTCCGGCGTACTCCCGAAGTCGCCGTGGCGCCCATCAAGATGCAGAAATTCAGCGAGTATGTGCACTCCCTGCATGTACCGACCAGCCTCAACATGATCAGGATCCAGCCGCTGCGCGGCACCGGCCTGGTGGTGCTCGACCCGAAGTTCGTGTTCGCTGCGGTGGATAATTTCTTCGGCGGCAGCGGCCGTTTTGCCAAGATCGAAGGCCGGGAGTTCACGGCGACGGAGAGCCGCGTCATCCATATGCTGCTGCGTCACGTCTTCGCCGACATGAAGGAAGCCTGGTCGCATATCGCGTGCCTGGATATTGAATATCTGAATTCGGAGATCAATCCGCATTTCGCCAACATCGCCAGCCCGACTGAAATCGTCGTCATCACGAGTTTCCATGTCGAGCTCGACGGCGGCGGCGGAGATATTCATATCACGATGCCGTACGCCATGATCGAACCGCTGCGCGAACAACTCGATGCGGGCGTGGCGAGCGATCGCATCGAACATGATGAACGCTGGGCGCATGCGCTCAAGGAGGAGATCGAGGACGCGGAGGTGGAGCTGACGACGATCTTAGGCCGCGGCAGCGTCACCATGCAGCGGCTCATGGACATGAAGATCGGCGACATCCTGCCCTGTGATTTTACCGGACGCGCAACGGTGATGGTCGAGGACGTGCCGGTATTCCGGGGGCCCTTCGGGGTTTCGCACGGCCAGCAGGCGGTGCAGATCACCGAGCGGGTGCTGCGCTCCAAGCCGAAAATTTTCGAACCCTTGCCGGCCGAACGGCCGTGAACCCGAACGAGCCCATCCAGACGCTGAACTGAGCATGCCGCCCACGCTTCGCTTCAATACCGTTTCGCATTACCGCTTCGCATCAGCACCGAATTGCAGCACACCGACAGAGCATCGAGACCCGTCATGAGCACACCCGAAACGCAGGCCCGCGCCGCCGAATTCAGCGACCTCGAGGACAGCGGACTCAGCGAGTCCCGCGAGGTCAACCTCGAAGTCATCCTGGATGTCCCGGTCACCTTGTCGATGGAAGTGGGGCGCACGCGCATCCCGATTCGCAATCTGCTGCAGCTCAACCAAGGATCGGTGGTGGAACTGGATCGCGCCGCCGGCGAGCCCTTGGACGTTTTCGTCAACGGCACCCTGGTGGCCCACGGCGAGGTGGTGGTCGTGAATGAGAAGTTCGGCATACGTCTGACGGACGTGATTTCGCCTGCCGAACGCATCAGAAAGCTGAAGTAGGCGCCGCCATGTCCATTGAGCGCCGCAAGGCGGCGTGGCCGCTTGCCGGACGATACTTGCGGATTCTTCGGTTCTTGGCGTATCGCCCTGCGATGGTGCTGGCGGCGTGCGCCGGCGGTGGTATGGCGCACATAGCCGCTGCCGCCGAACAGCGCTTCGCCGTCCCGCAGGCACCGGTGCCGGCGGCCGTCGACGGAGCCGCCAACCTGGTGCAGGTGACGGCGTCGCTGGCGCTGGTGCTGGCCGCGGTATTCGCGGCCGCATGGCTGCTGCGACGGCTGCGCGGCTTCGGCCGGCCGGGCGCAGAGGCGATCGAGATCGTGGCCGACGCCGCGGTCGGCACCAAGGAGCGCGCCGTGCTGGTGCAGGTAGGCAAGCAGCAAATGCTGCTGGGGGTGGCGCCGGGGCGCGTGAACCTGCTGCATGTGCTCGAGGAGCCCGTGCCGATAAAACCGAAACGCCACAGCACCAGGGTGTCCGGAGACATTGGCGATACCGAGAGCGCGACAGCGGAGCGCGCGATACGCTCGGAGTTCAAGGCCATCCTGAAGCGGAGTCTCGGTCGATGAGGACGCCCGTGAGCCAGCCCCTGAGCCAGCCGGCGAGCCAGCTTGTGAGACCGTTCGTGAGAGGGCCCTTGAGAGGGCCATTGAGAGGGATTGCGCGGCGGATCGCAGGGCCGGCGCCGCGGCCGCCCGGCGGGATTCGCGCGGCGCGCGGCGGACGTTTGCGTTACCTCATGCCGGCGGCCGCGATGGCGGCAATGCTGCTGCCGCAAATAGTGGTCGCTGCCGGGATCCCGGTAGTGACCGTCTCGGGCGCGCCGGATGGAGGGCAGCAATATTCGCTCACCCTGCAGATTTTGATCCTGATGACGGCGGTGACCTTGCTGCCGAGCATCGTGCTCATGATGACGGCCTTCACACGCATCATCATCGTCCTGGCGATTTTGCGCCAGGCGCTGGGCGCCGGTCAGGCGCCCCCGAATCAGGTGCTCATCGGCCTGGCGTTGTTCCTGACCTTGTTCGTGATGGGCCCGGTGGCGGACCGCATCAATACCGGTGCGCTGCAGCCCTACATGGCCGGCACGATGGATGCGGCGGCGGCGCTGGAGCAGGGCGCGCAGCCCCTGAAGCAGTTCATGCTGGATCAGACGCGCGAAAGCGATATCGCGACATTCGTGAGAATCTCCCGCGGACAGGGCTTCGAGAAACCCGAGGACGTGCCGATGCGCATCCTGGTGCCGGCATTCGCCACCAGCGAGCTCAAGACTGCATTCCAGATCGGCTTCATGGTTTTCATTCCCTTCGTGATCATCGATCTGGTGGTGGCCAGCGTACTGATGTCGATGGGCATGATGATGCTGTCTCCCGTGCTGATCTCGATGCCCTTCAAGATCATGCTGTTCGTGCTGGTGGACGGCTGGAGCCTGATCATGGGCACCCTTGCCGGAAGCTTCTATACATGAGGCCTGCGACATGACTCCCGAACTCGTCATGACCATCGGCCAGCGCGCCTTGGAGATCACGGTCCTGCTGGCGGCGCCGCTGCTGCTTACCGCGCTTGGCATCGGCCTGCTGGTCGGCGTGTTCCAGGCGGCGACGCAGATCAACGAGATGACCTTGTCGTTCATTCCCAAGTTGATCGGCATGGCCGTGATGATGCTGGTCGCCGGCCCGTGGATGCTGAAATTGATCGTGGGCTATACGCGCGAGCTGTTCGAGAGCATTCCGGGGTTGATCGGCTGATGCTGCAGCTTGCCAGCGGACAGCTGGAGGAGTGGCTGTCGCAGTATCTCTGGCCGTTCATTCGCATCGGTGCCTGCTTCATGACGGCGCCGGTTTTCGGCGCGCGTTTCGTGTCGCCGCGCGTGCGACTGCTGCTGGCCGGCGCAGTGACCCTGATCGTGGCGCCGCTCGTGCCGCCTCCCCTGGCGGTACCGTTCTCCATCGCAGGCTTCATGATCACGATCCAGCAGGTTCTCATCGGTGTGGCCATGGGTTTCGCCCTGCAGCTGATCTTCGATGCCCTGACCTTGGGAGGACAGCTGTTGTCGAACACCATGGGCCTGGGTTTCGCGTTCAACGTCGATCCACTGCGGGGTACCAATACGCCGGTCGTCGGACAGCTGTACATGCTGTTGGCGACCTTGGTATTTCTGGCCTTGAACGGACATCTGGCCTTGATCGAAATCCTGGCCCAGGGGTTCACGACCTTGCCGGTCGGCACGGACGGATTCGGCGGCTCCTCGGCCTGGCTTCTCGCCGCCTGGGGCAGCCAGCTGTTCGCCGGGGCGCTGGCGGTCGCTCTACCGGGAATGGCGGCGCTGCTGGTCACGAATCTCGCTTTCGGCGTCATGAGCCGGGCCGCGCCGACCTTGAACCTGTTCGCCGTCGGCTTTCCGGTGACCTTGATCTCCGGCCTGCTGATCATCTACGTGGGCTTGCCCTCGGTGCTGACGGGGTTTGCCGGATCGCTCGAAGGCGTATTCGCGCTGTTGCGCAGTCTGTCAGGCGCGGAGTGAGCGCATGGCCGAGGACAGCGCACAGGAACGTACCGAACAAGCAACACCCAAGCGCCGGGAGGATGCCCGGCGCAAAGGGCAGGTGCCTCGTTCCCGCGACCTGAATTCAGCGGCCGTGACCCTGGCCGTCGGCGCGGCGATGTACCTGCTGGGATCGCAGATCGCCGGCCGCCTTTCAGGCCTGATGCAGCGAGGGTTTTCGCTATCGCGCGAGCAGGCCACCGACCTGTCCTATCTTTTGCCTGCATTGGGAAATGCGGCGGGCGAGGGCCTGCGCGCCTGCGCGCCGGTGCTGGCGGTGGCCCTGCTGGCGGCATTGCTCGCCCCCATGGTGTTGGGCGGTTGGAATTTCAGCCGCCAGGCGCTGGCGCCGCAATTCAAGCGCCTGAATCCGCTGGAAGGCATTAAGCGCATGTTCTCGGTGCGCGCGCTGGTGGAACTCGCCAAGGCCCTGGCGAAGTTCGGCATAGTGGCGCTGGTGGCGGCGCTGGTGCTTTGGAACGAGGCGCCGACCTTGATGGCGCTGGGCCGCGAGCCTCTCACTCAGGCGATCGGCCATGCCTTGACGCTGGCGGGACAGGCGTTGCTGGCGACCACCGGCGGACTGTTGATCATCGCAGGGTTCGATGTGCCCTATCAGCTGTGGCAGCACGCCAAGCAGTTGCGCATGAGCCGCCAGGAAATCCGTGAGGAACATAAGGAAAGCGAGGGTTCCCCGGAAATCAAGAGCCGCATCCGCCAGCTGCAGCAGCAGATCGCCAGCCAGCGCATGATGCAGGAGATTCCCACCGCGGATGTGGTGGTGACCAACCCGACCCATTTCGCCGTGGCGCTGCGTTACGATGAAAAGCGCATGCGCGCGCCGGTCGTCGTCGCCAAGGGCGCCGACCTGATCGCCGCCCGGATCCGTGAACTGGCGGCCGAGCACGGCGTGCCGTTGTTCGAAGCGCCGCCGCTGGCTCGGGCGCTGCATCGCAGCGTCGATATCGGTGCGGAGGTGCCGTCATCTTTGTATGTAGCGGTCGCACAGGTGCTGAGCTACGTGTTCCAGCTGCGCGTGGCCCGGCGCGCCGGCATGCCGCCGCCGCCGCGTCCGGTGGTGAAGGTCGAGGAATAGGGCCGGCCCCGCCCCAGATCTTGCCGGCAGCGTATCGAGGGGCGGCTCCCACCCATGACCTTCCGCCCGCGATGCATCAAGAGAATGCACCGCGGGCGGAAGGTCATGGGTGGGAGCCCAGACCCCGGAATGGTGTCCATCATCGGCCGGAACGCGCAATCGGGAGTGGGGCTGCGGGTAGGGACGGAGTGGGGGTGGGAACGGCCTGAAACGGCATTCCTTCACACTTTGAAGACTTGGCGCCCGCCGGCATCGCCGCTGGCTCGGGAGTTGCACCGTTCCGGGCCGTGTCAATGCGCCGACGCTCGGTGCTGGAAATCTACAGTCTGCAACCCGTATCCATGGCCGCCGCTGCATCATCGTTGAATCTGCGTTCGCTCCTCAGCTCCGGCATCGGTGTGCCGATCGGCGTGATGGCGGCACTGGCCATGGTCATCCTGCCGCTGCCGCCGCTGGCGCTGGATGTGCTGTTCACGTTCAACATCGCGCTATCGATCATTGTGGTGATGGCGGTGTTCTATGTGGCGCGGCCGCTGGACTTCGGCATGTTTCCGACCGTGCTGCTGCTGGCGACCTTGCTGCGCCTGGCGTTGAACGTTGCCTCGACGCGGGTCGTGCTGCTGGAAGGACACACGGGGGGGCATGCGGCCGGCAGGGTCATCGAATCTTTCGGAGAGTTCGTGATCGGCGGCAACTATGCGGTGGGCGTGATCGTGTTCGCGATCCTGACGATCATCAACTTCATCGTGGTGACCAAGGGCGCGGGGCGCATATCGGAAGTCACGGCCCGTTTTACCTTGGACGCCATGCCCGGCAAGCAGATGGCCATCGATGCGGACATGAATGCGGGCTTGATCACCCAGGACGAGGCGCGGCTGCGCCGCAGCGAAGTGCGCGCCGAGGCGGATTTCTACGGCTCGATGGATGGCGCCAGCAAATTCGTGCGCGGCGATGCGGTCGCCGGCATCCTGATCCTGGTCATCAACATGCTGGGGGGCATCGGTATCGGCACGATCGGGCATGACCTGTCGTTCGGCGATGCCGCGCGCACCTATACATTGTTGTCGATCGGTGACGGCCTGGTGGCGCAGATCCCGGCGCTGCTGCTGTCGACCGCGGTAGCCATCATCGTGACTCGTATGTCACGTTCTCAAGACTTGGGCGGAGAATTGATCCAACAGTTGATGGGTCAACCACGTGCATTGGGGATTGCCGCAGGACTGCTGGGGGTCATGGGTTTGATCCCGGGCATGCCGAATCTGCCGTTTCTGGCCATGGCGGCCCTGTGCGGCGCCGGCGCCTGGATGTTGTACAAGCGTTCGCAGGCCGAGCCGGTCCAGGAGCAAGCGGCGCCAGCGCCGGCGCCGCCGCCGTCCGAGTCGCGCGAATTGACCTGGGACGATGTGCAGCCGGTGGACATCATCGGTCTGGAAGTAGGCTACCGCCTGGTACCGCTGGTCGACAAGGCGCAGGGCGGCGATCTGCTGGCGCGTATTCGCGGCGTGCGCCGCAAGCTGACTCAGGATCTGGGCTTCCTGATCCAGCCTGTACACATTCGCGACAACCTGGATCTGTCGCCGAATGTCTATCGAATAAACCTCGCCGGTGTGCCGGTCGGCGAAGGAATGATCTACCCGGAGCGCGAGCTGGCCATCAATCCCGGCAAGGTGTTCGGCACGCTGGCGGGTATCGAGACGCATGACCCGGCTTTCGGTATGGCAGCCGTCTGGATCGAGCCCGGTCTGCGGGATCAGGCCCAGACCTTGGGCTACACGGTCGTGGATGCCGGGACGGTCATCGCGACCCATCTCAGTCATGTGATCCAGACGCATGCGCACGAACTGCTGGGTCATGAGGAAGTGCAGCAACTGCTCAATACGCTGGCCAAGGGCGCGCCGAAGCTGGTGGAGGATCTCACACCGCGGCTGCTGCCGCTGGGTACGGTCGTATCCACGTTGCAAGGCCTGCTGGCCGAGCGTGTGCCCATACGCAACATGCGCACCATCGTCGAGACGCTGGCCGAGCATGCCGCGCGCACCCAGGATCCGCAGCAACTCCAGGCACAGGTGCGTGTGGCGCTGGGACGCCAGATCGTCCAGGACATTGCCGGCATGACAACGGAACTGCCGGTGATCACGCTCGAGCCGGAGCTGGAGCAATTGCTGAGCAACTCGCTGAACGGCGGCAATGCCGCCACGCCGGGACTCGAACCCGGATTGGCCGAGCGCATGCAGCGCAGCCTTGCAGAGGCCGCACAGCGCCAGGAGCTGACCGGGGAGCCGGCCGTGCTTCTGGTGCCGCCGCAGCTGCGCCAGACCCTGGCGAGATTCATCCGTTCCATCGTCCCCGGCATGCATGTACTGGCGTGGAACGAGATTCCGGACAACCGCAAGGTAAGACTGGTCAGTGCCGTGGGCCGATGAGAGAACCCGCATGAAGATCAAACAATATCGAGCTGCCGATATGCGCCAGGCGCTGCGTCTGGTGAAGGAGGCGCAGGGCCCGGATGCCGTGATTCTGTCCAGCCGCAGGATCGCCGGGGGCGTGGAGATCGTGGCGGCCGTCGACTATGACTGCGAGGCGCCGCAGGCCCCTGTTCAAGCAGCGAGTCAGGCTTGGGAGGCGCGGAGCGATGCCCGCGCCGAGGTTCGGGCAGGCGCCTGTGCGAATCCTCGCGAGGCGGACGTCCAGGCGTTGCATCGCGGTGCGCCGGCCGCCGCGGATGTCATGGATGAATTCAGGGACGATTCCAGGGACGATTTCAGGGACGATTTCAGGGCCGAGATCGCCGCCGGCGAAGGCGCCGGTGTCGATGTCAACGAGGAACTGCGCAACCTGCGGCGCATGCTGGAGACGCAGCTGGCCACCCTGGCCTGGAACGATTTGTCGCGCCGCGCGCCCATCCAGACCGAATTGCTGAAGCAGCTCAGCGTGCTGGGTATCGCCCACGATCTGGCCGGCGAGCTGGTCAGTCAACTGCCGTCCAGGCTGGAGCTGGCCGAGGCCTATCGTCTGGCGCTGGCGCTCATGGCCCGGCGCATCGAGGTCGTCCCGGAGCGCTGGGTGGAATCCGGCGGCATCGTTGCCATGGTAGGCGCGACCGGTGTGGGCAAGACGACCTTGCTGGCCAAGCTCGCGGCGCGATGGGTCATGCGGCATGGACCGCGCGAACTGGCGCTGGTGACGACCGACTCGGTGCGCATCGGCGCCCAGGAGCAGCTGCATACCTTGGGGCGCCTGCTGGGCGTACCCGCCTACGCCATCGACGGCCCGGCCGAACTGCCTGAACTACTGGATCATCTCGGCAGCAAGCGTCTGGTGTTGATCGATACGGCGGGGCTGAGTCAGCGCGATCCGCGCCTGGGGAATGAACTCGACCTGCTGGCGCGCGCCGGCGATCGCCTGGAAACCGCCCTGGTGATCAGTGCCGCTGCACAGGCGGGTGCAATCGAGGAAGCGGTTGCGCAATTTGCCGCCGCGCGGCCTGTCAGCTGCACGCTCACCAAGCTCGACGAGGCGGCCAGCCTGGGCGGCGCCTTGTCGATGCTGATGCGTTCCGGCCTGCCGCTGGCCTATCTCAGCGACGGTCAACGCGTGCCGGAGGACCTGCATCCGGCACGCGCCCATCGATTGATCGCGCGCGCCGTGGAATTGTCGCGCAGCGCCGGTGCAAGCGCGGATGAAGACTTGTTGAGCCGGCGCTTCGGGGCGGTGGCGCATGCGCTGGCATGAATTTTCCCAAGGAATCTAGACAAGGTGGAATGGATGAAAAGTATGCAGACATCAGGACTGCGTCGCGCCGCCAGCTCCGGGCCGGTGCAGGTCATTGCCGTGACCGGCGGCAAGGGGGGCGTCGGCAAGACCAGCGTGGCGGTGAACCTGGCGACCACGCTGGCGTCACTGGGGCGCCGCGCCATGCTGCTCGACGGTGATCTGGGACTGGCGAACGTCGATGTGTTTCTGGGCCTGTCGCCGCGCTACACCATGGCCCATGTGCTCAACGGCGAACGTACGCTGGAGGAAATCATCCTGGAGGCACCTCATGGCTTGCAGATCGTGCCGGGTGCTTCAGGCGTGGCCGATCTCGCCAACCTTTCCGCCGTCGGCCACCTGGGGGTGGTGCAGGCCTTCAGCGCCTTGAGCACGCGGGTCGATACCTTGATCGTGGATACCTCCGCGGGCATTTCCCACAGCGTCATGCAATTTTCGCAGGCTGCCCAGCATGTGCTGCTGGTGGTCTGCGACGAGCCGGCCTCGATGACCGATGCCTACGCGCTCGCCAAGGTGCTCAGCCGCAATCATGGCGTGAGCAAATTCCATGTGCTGGCCAACATGGCGCGCTCGCCGGGGGAGGGGGTGGCGCTGTTCGACAAGCTGCAGCGGGTGACCAGTCGCTTCCTGGATATCACCTTGGAATACATCGGGGAGATCCCGGACGACCCCTATCTGCGGCGCTCGATCCGTGAACAACGTCCGGTTGTCGTCGCCTTCCCGGCCTGTCCGGCAGCGCGCGCATTCAAGAAATTGGCGCTCAAGGCCGATAAATGGCCTGTACCGGATTGTCCTCGTGGAAACCTGGAATTTTTCGTGGAACGGCTGGTGCAGCGCCCGGCGCCTCGGCTCGAGGTCGTGCGATGAGCGGGCTGCGCGCCTATCAGGCGCATCCCGCGCAAGGTGCCAATTCCGAGGCATTGGTGCTGCGCCATGCGGAACTGGTGAAGCGTATCGCCTACCACCTTGCGGGCCGATTGCCGGCTTCGGTGGAAGTCTCGGATCTGATCCAGGCGGGCATGATCGGCCTGCTGGAGGCGTCGGCCAACTATGCCTCGGATCGCGGCGCGAGTTTCGAGACATATGCCGGCATACGCATACGCGGGGCGATGCTCGATGCGCTGCGCAAGCTCGACTGGGCGCCGCGTTCGGTGCATCGCAAGGCCCGGGCCGCCGCCGCGGCGATACAGGAGTTCGAGGCGGAATTCGGCCGCGAGGCGCGCGATATCGAGGTGGCCGGGCGCATGGGTGTACCGGTAGAGGAGTATCACCGAATTGCGCGCGATGCGGCCAGCTGCCGCGTCGCGAGTCTGGACGAGGTCAGCGGCGATGAGGACTCGCTGCTGGGCAGGGTGGAGGATGAGCGTGCGGATCCCTTCCGGGATGCGAGCGAGCAAGGATTTCGCCAGGCGCTGGCCGAGGCAGTCGGTCAGTTGCCGGAACGAGAGCGGCTGGTGATGTCGATGTACTACGACGATGAACTGAATCTCAAGGAAATCGGCTTGGTGCTGAACGTAACGGAGTCGCGCGTCTGCCAGTTGCATGGCCAGGCGCTGCTGCGCCTGAAGGCACGTCTCGCGGATTGGCGGGATCGGGATCCGGCGCGTCCGTGACGGATGCTTCCGGCCGTGCGAAAGGTTCGGCCGGACGCTTTAGCGGACTTTGGACAGCATGCGGGGACAGCGTGCACGGTAGTGGAGAGCATTCGTGAGCAAAGATATGAAGTTTCTGGTGGTCGACGATTTCTCGACCATGCGCCGCATCATCAAGAATCTGCTGAACGACCTTGGCTATGCGAACGTTGCGGAAGCCGACGACGGACAGACGGCGCTGCCGATGCTGAAGTCCGGCCAGTTCGACTTCCTGGTCACCGATTGGAACATGCCGGGCATGCCTGGCCTGGACCTGCTCAAGGCGGTTCGCGCCGATCCGCAACTCGCCAAGCTTCCGGTGCTGATGCTGACGGCCGAGGCCAAGCGGGAGCAGATCATCGAAGCGGCGCAGGCGGGCGTGAACGGCTATGTCATCAAGCCGTTCACGGCAGTCACGCTCAAGGAGAAGATCGACAAGATCCTTGAACAGCGTGCGGCATGAATCATTCGGCGCAACGGCAACTACGGCGCCAGACGGTGCGGCTGCGAGTGCGATCCGCGGCAGCATCGCCTGCACAGGCCTCCGCGACTGCGGAAACTGCAACGGATGCGGCTGACAAGGCGCAGCGGGGAGCTACATGAATCCAACCACCAACCCGGCTATCGCCGCTCTGCGCGAGGAATACGGCGCCGGCGTCGCCGCGCTCACCGGTGCCCTGGAGGCGGGCGATGAGCTGCAGTTCCTGATGGAGCTGGATGCGCTCGTGCAGCGCCGTGAACGTATGCTGTTCGATGAACTGCGCAAGCTGACCGGCGGCCTGCAGTCGGCCCTGGACACCTTTCGTGTCGACTCGCGGCTGATGGATCTGGCGCAGAAGGAGGTTCCGGATGCACATCATCGTCTGGATCATGTCCTCAAGTTGACGGAGGAGGCGGCTCATCGAACCATGGATCTGGTCGAACGCTCCGGACCGCTGGCCGAACGCACCGTGCGCGAGGCAACACAGATCGTCGAATCATGGAAACGCTTTCGTGCGCGCAACATCGCCGTGGATGAATTTCGCAGCCTGACCCTGCGCATGGATGAATTCCTGGAGACAACCCGAACCGATATCGAACTGGTGCGCAGCAACTTGTCCGAAGTATTGCTGGCGCAGGGATATCAGGATCTCACCGGACAGATCATCCGTGGCGTCATGAAGCTGGTGCGCGAACTGGAAGTGGCCTTGGGGAATCTGGTGCAGCTGTCCGGTACCCACACGACCCAACCCGCAGCGGTGCTGTCCGATGAGACACGCCGCGGCTTCGGACCGGCGATCCCGGGTATCGACCGCGGTCCGGCGGTCAGTGGGCAGCAGGACGTGGATGCGCTGTTGTCGGGATTGGGGATGTAGTCATCCATGGATGTCCTGAGTCTCATCGGCCTATTGCTCGCCGCCACCGCAATCCTGGGCGGCGCGATACTCAAGGGAGCCGGTGTCAAGGCACTGCTGTCGTCGGCAGCGTTCATGATCGTGATCGTCGGTACGGTGGCGGCGATTTGCGTGCAGACGCCGTTGCCTGTCATGAAGCGCGCCCTGCGGCTGCTGCCCTGGTTGTTTCGGCCGCCGACCATCGGGCGTCATGTACTGGTGCAAAAAATGGTGGAGTGGAGCAATACCGCGCGCAAGCAAGGCTTGCTTGGCTTGGAGCCGATGATCGAGCAGGAGCACGACGAGTTCGTACGCAAGGGTTTGCAGCTCGTGGTGGACGGCAGCGAACCGGACGTGATCCGCAACGTTCTCGAGGTCGATCTCAACGTGCGCGAGCAGGCCGATACGCGAGCGGCAAAGGTATTCGAGGGCATGGGCATATATTCGCCGACCCTGGGCATCATCGGCGCGGTGATGGGTCTGATGGCGGTGATGCAGAATCTGGCCGATCCATCCAAGCTCGGTCACGGGATCGCGGCGGCATTCATCGCGACCATCTACGGTATCGGCATGGCGAACCTGTTTTTTCTGCCGGCGGCCAACAAGCTCAAGGTTGCGATCCAGGCTCAGAGCGAAGCGCGCGAGATGGTCATCGAAGGGATGATTTCGATCGCTCAGGGCGAAAATCCTCGCAGCATCGAATCGAAGCTGCAGGGCTATCTGCACTAACCCGGATGCAGCATTGGCCCGCCGCCATAAACACGAGGAACATGTCAACCATGAGGCATGGGCGATCCCTTACGGGGATCTGATCACCCTGCTGCTGGCGTTCTTCGTCGTCATGTATGCCATGTCCTCGGTGAACGAGGGCAAGTATCGCATCCTTTCCGATTCCCTGGTCGCCGCCTTTCGCGGCTCCCCGCGTACCTTCGCACCGGTACAGGCCGGTGAAAAGCAGGTGGGATCGGGCGCGGATATCCGCATGAGCATCGTACAGCAGGCAATGCTGGAGGGACAGCCGCGCCAGATGCTGGAACCGATGCCGAGGCTGGCGGGAGAGGCGGAACGCCAGGACGCCGGCAATGTAGCCGATAAGAGTTATGCGGCCGAGGCGCTGCACAGCAAAGCAGCCATGCAGGAGCTGGAAACGGTGGCGCAGGAAGTCGAACGCGCCATGGCGGATATGATCCGGGAGAAACTCATCATCGTGCGCCGGCATGGCCTGTGGGTGGAAGTGGAGATCAATACCGACGTGCTGTTTCCGAGCGGCGTCGCGACCTTGTCAGATCATGCGAAAGAAGTATTGCAGCAGCTGGCCGCCGTGCTGAATCCCTATCCCAATCCGATACGGGTGGAGGGTCATACGGATGATCGGCCGATCAGGACGCAGGCGTTTCCTTCGAATTGGGAGCTTTCGGCCGCGCGCGCCGCCGGTGTCGTACATTTGTTCATGCGCCAGGGCATCGATCCGGCTCGTCTCGCCGTGATCGGGCTCGGCGAACACCGCCCGGCGCAATCCAACGATACCGCCGAAGGGCGCAACGCCAATCGGCGGGTGCTGCTGGTCATCCTGAGCGGTGGCAGTCTGCCGGAAGGACAATATGCGCAGCAGCGAGGGCAGCAGCGAGGGAACGATGAAGACCCGACCGATGCGGCGCGGGAACCTGCCGATGCTTCCAATACAGCCGATGCTTCCAATACAGCATCTCCCGCGCCGGAGGAGATGATCTCCGCTCCGCAAGAGGCGGCAGGCGATATGTCGGAGAATGCGGCGTCGGGGCTGCCGCGCGCCAGCGGATCACGGTGAGGCGAAGCCGCAGCCAAAGCCTGCGGAAAATCCGTACGCTCAGTACCATACCATAGAGAAAGACGATACTTTGTCCAAGCTCGCGAAGCAGTATTATGGCGATGCCGGACCGTATCCGCAGATCTTGACGGCCAACCGCAATATCCTGAGCGATCCGAACAAGATCTTTCCGGAACAGAAGCCGCTGATTCCTTGAGGCGAGATCGTCCGGCCGGTGCAGGATGTTCGGTCTGGAATGTCCTGACGCGCGGTGATTCCGGTGTCCATGGAGGATGTGGGGTTACGGCCGGTCTGGTTCGTCATCCGACGTCGTACCGGGCGTTGGATTCCGGAGCGGGCGGCTTTGCCGGCTCGAATCGAGTAGTGAAGCCATTACGAATCAAGAATCAATGTAAGGAGCCTTCGATGAAAAAGTCACTGTTCTGGTCCGTATTGGCGCTGGCGCTGATCGTCACCGGCTGCGCCGGCCAGAAGGAACCTGCCACGCAGGCGGTCGCGCAAATCGAAACGTCCCTGAGTTCGCTGCGCGCCGATGCCGAGCAATACGCATCCGAGGAACTTCAGCAGGCGGACCATGCGCTGGCTTCGCTCAAGGAGTCGCTGGCCAACAAGGATTACAAGGCCGTGGTTGCGGCAGCAACGTCCGTTTCCGCTCAGGTTTCCGCCTTGCAACAAACGATCGATACCAGGCGCGACGAAATGGAAGCCGCCATCAGCGCAGCGAAAGAGCAATGGACCGCCCTGAGCGCCGATGTGCCTAATATGCTGTCCGCCATCCAAACCCGTATCGGCACGCTGAGCAAGATGCGCACTCTGCCCAGAAATGTGAGCAGCGCGAATTTCCAGAACGCGAAGGACGGCCTGGAATTCATCAAGAACTCGTGGG
Source organism: Steroidobacter denitrificans (assembly GCF_001579945.1). Classification (NCBI taxonomy): domain Bacteria; kingdom Pseudomonadati; phylum Pseudomonadota; class Gammaproteobacteria; order Steroidobacterales; family Steroidobacteraceae; genus Steroidobacter; species Steroidobacter denitrificans. The sequence goes on from NZ_CP011971.1 coordinate 1,303,915, forward strand.
CGGAGGCGACGGCGGACTTCGATGCCGGCAATGCCCTGGATGCCGTCAGCAAGGCACAGGCCGCCAAGGACAAGGGTACCGAGGTCCTGTCGCTGCCGGGTATGAGTTGATCTGAATTATCCCGGAATAGGTGCCAGGCACCTATTCCGGGATTAGCGGGGTTTGGCACGCATCCTGCTAGTGGTCTCTTGGGCCGGATTGCTCGCGTCGGGATTCTGACGCCGGCATCCACGGTGCATGACCGACCTCAGGGGAGCTGCGATGTTCGAAATTCTGCCGAATCCGTCGCTGGAAACGATGGCGCTGGCCGCCCGCGCCATCCTGCTGGCGGGTGCTTTCTGGGTGTTCGCCCTGGCGTTTGCGCGCTGGCGACGGGCCGACGAGCGCCAGACACGCGCGTTGCAAGATCGATTCGAACAGGCGTTTTCCGAATTACGCAGCCTGCACGAGACGGTCAGCGTCATGAATGCGCGCATCGAGGCCTTGGGCGAGCGCACCGAGTCGCAGGTCCGGCTGGCGCCAGCCACGATCACCTCGGCGCAGCGCGGCTATGATCTTGCGGCACGGTTGGTCCGCAACGGCGCCACGGCCGAGGAACTCGTCGCCAGCTGCGGAATCACCCGGCATGAGGCGGAACTGCTGGCGCGCCTGCATGCCGCCAAGACGCGGGAATCCCTCGCGTCCGATGCGGAAATGGGGCACATGAATGCGAAGATGTCCGGTCCAGCCAGCGCCGCTGCGGCCAGCCGCAAGCGCGGTTCCTTGTTGAGCGTGGTCAGCTAGTGACGACAGGCCTAACCAATCCTACCCATCGGTCGGCGAGAGTCAGCCGACGTCGCGTTTCCCGGTGACATTCCAGGCGAACGCCAATACCTGGGCGACGGCGACATAGAGTTCGCGCGGAATCTCGTTGCCCAATTCGACACGCGACAATGCGCAGGCCAGTGCGCTGTCCTGTTGCAAGGGCACGTCATGCTCGCGTGCCGTGTCGATGATACGTTGCGCCAGCGCGCCGCCGCCCTTGGCCACCACGCGCGGCGCGCCGCAGCGGTTGTAGTGCAATGCGACGGCAAGCGGTGGGCGGGGACGCTCATTCATGCCTTCACATCCAGTAACCGCACGGTACGTGTGCGAGGATCGCCGGCGGGCAGGCCGTGCAGACACATGATCCTGTCGATATCCAGTCCGGCCTCTCGCAGTGCAGCTTCGAGTTCGCCCGCACGTGCGGACAACGCTTCCACGACGGCCGGCGATTCGGCTCGCAGCTGCACGCCGATACGCCGGCCGTCAAGCGTCACCTTGGCATGCAATCCACCCGCCGTGCCCAGATCCAGCGCGGCCTCGACACTCCAGCTCTGCGCGGCGCATTCATCCGGTGAATCCTCGTTCGGTCTGCCGGATCGCTCGCCCAATGTGCCGGGGCCTTCGTGAGCCGGACACGCCGGTGCGCCGTCGTGCTCGATGCGCAGGCGCAGCACATAGGCTCGTTCCTCGTGCCGCACGGGAAGTTCGATCAGGATGGGCTGTGTCGGCGTACCCGCGGCGTAGTTGGCGATCTGGGTCGTCATCAGGCGCGCCAGAGCGCCCTCGGCATGCCGCGCCAGTTCGTTGAGCTGCGGCGCAGGCGTATCGAGCAAGGCAAGACTGGCAGGAGCGGCAGGCAAGGGAGTCAGGGGGCCTCCCGAGGCCGGCAGCGGGAAATGCGTCCCAGTGCCGGGACCGGCAGCCGATGCACGCGCGCCTTGCAACTGCAGTGTACGCACCAGCGACAGCAGCAGTGCCTTCAGGTCCGAGCGCAGCGCCGCGTTTGCGCCGGCGGCCAGGTGCGCCTCCAGGAATACGCCTGAGCGGACCAGGGCGTCGCGCAGCGCTGCGGGATCGCCGAGCTTGGCCGTCTCCGGCAGCGCCTGCCACAAGCCGGTTGCCGCCAGCGTCACTTCCCGCGGCAGGCCTTGAGTGCCGCCCTTGCCCTGTGCGAGCCATGCCAGGTTCGCCAGCAGCAGCGCCGGGCTTTCCTGGCGCGGTACATATTTGCGCAATGCATCCGTCATGAAGTCGGCTTCGCTCGAGGCGGAAGATGAGAGCGTCTCCAGTGCAAGCACCGGGCTATTGCGCAGTACACGCAGCTGCAGGGTTTCGCCGTGACGAGGGCCGGTCATATCGCCGGAGGCGATGCGTGCCGGATGACGCTGTGCACCGATGTCCAGCCACAGCTGCTGCTGGGTGGAATCGCGCACGGCAACGGCCTGGACGATGGCGCCGACGCGCCATTCCGACAGCAGGCTGGGACTGGAGCCGGCTCCCATCCCGCGAAAATTCAACAGCTCGACACGCATGATCGAAAGTTGCAGGCGCCATAGCGTGAACTACTTCACTCTATTAACGGCAGATGTCCCTGGAGCTTGAGGATGCTAAAGACACCCGGCGAGGTGCCGATACGATAAAGCGAACTTGATCAATCGCGTCAGTCAGCTTGCCGTTGCCAACCACTCATCATGAAGACGACGAAAAGAAAGAACCGTTCCACTGCGCCGGCTCGCGTCAAGGACGCGGCACACGCGCCGGGGACGGCCGCGTCGGGCGCGCATGTCGTGCTGGCCGGCCATTGCTGCGTAAAAGACGCGGCCGCCTTGAAACAATCCTTGTGCGACTTCGTCGCCGAACCCGCTCTCGTCATGCTCGATGCACATGCCGTGGAACGGATCGATACGGCCGCCATACAGCTGTTGTGCGCCTTTGCACGCGAACGTGCCGGGCAGGGCTACCCGATCGCTTGGTCAGGCGACACGGCGATCGTGCGCGAGGCGGCCGCCGTACTCGGCGTCGAGCCCTTGCTATCGTTACCGCCGATGGACGCTGCGATGACGGTTTCGGCATCCAAGGAATCGGCTCAACAGCCAGCCATGAACAGTCAGCCATGAGAGCTTCGCTATGACGCACATCCTTGCCGTTGATGATTCGCCGTCGATGCGCGACATGGTGCGCATCGCGCTGACTGATGCGGGTTTCGATCTGACTCAGGCGGCCAGCGGTCAGGAGGCGCTCGAACTGGCGCGGCAGACATCGTTCGATCTGGTGCTGTCCGACGTCAATATGCCTGAGATGAACGGCATCGAGCTGATCCGGGCGCTGCGCGCCGAATCATCCTACCGGCATACACCCATCCTGATGCTCACGACCGAGAGTTCGGTGGAGCGCAAGCGAGAGGGCAAGGAGGCAGGCGCCACCGGATGGATCGTCAAGCCCTTCGACCCGGCGCAACTGGTTGCGACGATGCACCGCGTGCTGAGGTAGTCATGGCGATCGATCTTGCGCAATTTCACGATGCGTTCTTCGATGAAAGTTTCGAAGCACTCGACCAGATGGAGTCGGCGCTGCTCAAGCTCAACCCGGGTGCGCCGGATCCCGAGCTGATCAACACGATCTTTCGCGTCGCGCATTCGATCAAGGGCGGCAGCGCGACGTTCGGTTTTTCCGAAGTCGCCTCGTTTACCCATACCTGCGAAACGCTTCTGGACGAGCTTCGCGGCAATCGCATGCAGGTAACGCGCCCGATCACGGACCTGCTGTTGAAATCGGTCGACGTCATGCGTGAGATGCTTCGCGCGGTACAGCACAAGGAACCGATCGACGCACAGCGGGTCGCGGACTTGCAGTTCGACCTCGAATTGACGATCGCCCAGAAGGATAACGCGCCCGCGGCAAGCCCGACCCCGACCCCAACCCCGGCCGCGGCCGCCTCACAACCGGAGTCGCTGTCGGCGCCGGTCGCTCAGGCTCTGCCGGAATCCTTGATGGCGCGGCGCTGGCGCATCCAGTTCAAGCCCTATCCGCAGCTGTTCGCGCACGGCAACGATCCCCTGCGCATGCTGCGTGAGTTGGCGGAAATCGGCGATCTGACGGTGACGGCCCGAAGCGAAGACCTGCCGCCGCTGACCGAACTCGAGCCTGAGTCCTGCTATCTGTCGTGGGATCTCACGCTCGACACCGAGGTGACGCGGGAAGTCATCGCCCAGGTGTTTGATTGGGCCGAGGGCGACTGTGAATTGCATATCGAACAGGATTCGGCGTCCAGTGATGGCCTGAGCGCCGGCGATTCCGGCATCGACGCGGTCCGGCCGCTCGCGTCCCCGGCGGCATCCGCCGAACCCACGAGCGCTCCGGCTGGAAACTCGCCGTCGGCCGGCGCCCCAACGGGCGCAGCGGCCTCCGGGAATGTCGTCAGCCTGGTCGGCGAGGCCCGCCCGGCGGTCGAGCCCGCACGTGGGACGAGTACGCCCGCGGAAGGCACCGAAGGCGCCAAAAGCGGACTCGGCGATGCAAGTTCCATTCGTGTGAGCACGGACAAGATCGACGAGCTCATGAATATCGTCGGGGAACTCGTCATTACCCAATCCATGCTCACTCAATTAGGCGCGACGATTCCCGGCCATGTGGCCGAGCAGCTGCGCTCGGGACTGGCGCAACTCGAAAGAAACGTCCGTGAGTTGCAGGAAAGCGTCATGCGTGTTCGGATGCTGCCGATCAGTTTCGTGTTCAGCCGCTTCCCGCGCATGGTCCGTGACGTCAGCCAGCGCCTGGGCAAGCAAGTCGCCCTGAAAATGACCGGTGATCAGACTGAACTCGACAAGACGATACTGGAGAAGATCGGCGATCCGCTCGTGCACCTGGTGCGCAACAGCGTCGATCATGGTATCGAACAGCCCGAGGTGCGGCTGGCGGCGGGCAAGCCGGCCCATGGCACGGTTTATCTGGAGGCTTACCACAAGGGCGGCAACATCACGGTCGAGGTCAGCGACGACGGCGGCGGCCTGGACAAGGAAAAGATTCTCGCGAAGGCGCGTGCACGCGGTATCGTCGGAGCGAATGAGGTGCTCAGCGACGAGGCCATTCACGATCTGATTTTCGGCGCCGGATTCTCCACGGCCGAGCAGACGACCGACATCTCCGGGCGCGGCGTCGGCATGGACGTGGTGCGCAGAAACATCAAGGAATTGGGTGGGACGATCGAGGTTCGCTCCACGCCCGGCGCCGGCTCGCGCTTCATCATCACGCTGCCCCTTACGCTGGCGATCGTCGACGGCCAGTCGGTGGCGGTGGGCACGGAGACCTACATCGTGCCCTTGATCACGATCATCGAGTCGCTGCAGCTCAAGCCCGGCATGGTCAATCGCGTGGCGGGCCAGGGCGAAGTGTTCTGGTTTCGCGATGCCTACGTGCCGGTCATGCGCCTGCACGAGGTGTTCGGCGTCCAGCCCCGCACCACCCAACTTCATGAAGGCTTGATCATGGTCGTGGAAGGCGAAGGGCGCAAGGTAGGTTTGTTTGTCGACGATCTGCTCGGACAGCAGCAGGTAGTCATCAAATCGCTGGAAAGCAATTTCCGTCGTGTGGATGGGGTGTCCGGCGCGACCATCCTGGGAGATGGCGCGGTGGCGCTGATCCTGGATGTTTCCGGCCTGGTACGTGTGGCCATGCAGCGCGTGGCCGCTTGAGTTTCAGTTTGACTCGTCTTCGAAAATATATATTCGAACCAACGTTGAGGAATCGGCATGAGTATTTTCAATATCAGCGTCAAGGCGAAACTTTTTTCGACGCTGGCCATGACCGGCGTGGTCATGATCGTGGTCGGCATGCTGGGGCTTTCGGGCACCTATCGCAGTAATGCCGATCTCGACGGCATTTTCTCCAACCGCTTCATGCCCACCGGCTGGGTAGGCACGATCGAAGCATACGAACGGGAAGTGCTGGAGATGGCGGAGGATGTGATCATCCGCCAGGATGCGCCTGCGGTCAGGGCGGCGAGCGGCCTGCTGCGTGAGCGCGAGGCGGCCGTGAAGGAGTTGTTGCAAAAATTACGCGCCACCGATCTGACCGACAAGGAACGCGACATCGTCGATCAGTTCAGCCGCCAGGGGGGCGATGTCATCACATTCGTCCAGGAGGCGCTGGCGGCTGCCGAGTCTGGCGTATTCCAGAAGGCCGAAACCACCCTGATCGAAAAGGCGCGCCCGACCTATGTGCAGTTGAGCGCCACCGGCGATCAACTGCTGAAGACCCAGATCGAGGTCGCGCAGGGCATGCGGGCGACGGCGGAATCGAGCTTCAAGCGCATGAGCGCGATCATCATCGCGGCAATCATCCTGAGTATCACGCTGGGTGCCTTTGTGGGCTTCCTGCTGGTTCGCTCCATCAGCCAGGCACTCGCTGCCGCGGTGCATATCGCCGACCGCATCGCCGGTGGCGATCTCGGGAATGAAGTCAGCGCGGCCGGCAATGACGAATTGGGGCGCCTGCTGGATTCCCTCAAGCGCATGGACGGCAAGCTGGTCGAGATCGTCGGCGGTGTGCGCAGCAGCGCCGACGCGGTCGGCGCCGCGGCGCGCCAGCTCTCGCACGGCAACGACGACCTGTCACAGCGTACCCAGGAGCAGGCGGCGGCCCTGGAGGAAACCGCTTCCAGCATGGAGGAAATGACCGCTACAGTGAAACAGAACGCCGACAATGCCCGCCAGGCCAACCAGCTGGCGGTGGGTGCGCGCGAACAGGCGGAAAAGGGCGGCGCCGTCGTTCATCGCGCCATCGGCGCAATGGGCGAGATCAACGAGTCCAGCCGCAAGATTGCCGATATCATCGGTGTCATCGACGAAATCGCCTTCCAGACGAATCTGCTGGCGTTGAACGCCGCGGTCGAGGCGGCTCGCGCCGGCGAGCAAGGACGCGGCTTCGCGGTCGTCGCCACGGAAGTGCGTAATCTGGCGCAGCGCAGTGCAAGCGCCGCCAAGGAGATCAAGGAGCTGATCAACGATTCGGTCGACAAGGTCAAGGTCGGCTCGGAACTCGTGGATGAATCCGGCAAGACCCTGGCGGAAATCATGGAAAGCGTCAAGAAGGTGACCGATATCGTCGCCGAGATCGCCGCGGCCAGCGAGGAGCAGTCCGCGGGCATCGAGCAGGTCAACAATGCCGTCAGTCAGATGGACAATGTCACTCAGCAGAACGCCGCGCTGGTCGAGGAGGCGTCCGCCGCCAGCAAGGCCATGGAGCAGCAATCCAACACTCTGGTGGCGCAGATCGGCTATTTCCGCAGTGGCGCAGCGACGGCGGCTCAGTCGTCCGTGGAGAGCGCGCTTCCGCACAGCGCCGCTGCCGCGTTTACGCCGAGGCGGCCTGCCGTCAACGTCGGTGCGCGCGCCCGTGCGGCGCACGACGCTGTGTCCCGCCCGGCACCGCTGGCCCGCGCCAGCGGCGATGACAGCAGCTGGAGCGAATTCTAGGAATTCAGTGGAGTCCATTTCATGAGTCAACACACGGGCCCCCAGTCGACCGTCTCGAACCAGATGCTCACCTTCACGCTGGGAGAGGAGACCTACGGAGTCGACATCCTGCGCGTTCAGGAGATTCGCGGCTGGTCGCCGGTGACGCGCATTCCTCAGGCGCCCGCGCACGTACTGGGCGTGCTGAATCTGCGCGGCTCGATCGTTCCGATCGTGGATCTGCGCATGCGCTTCAATTTGGAACATGCCGAATACACGCCGCTGACCGTCATTATCGTATTGTCGGTGGAGTCGGCGGTGGGCCGTCGGGATTTCGGCCTGGTCGTCGATGGAGTGTCCGATGTGGTGGATGTGGCCGGCGACGATATCAAGCCCGCCCCCGAGTTCGGTGAACAGGTGAGCACCGAATTCATCGAAGGCATTGCGGCGATTTCCGGGCGCATGGTCATGTTGCTGGATATCGATCGCCTCATCGGCGGGGAAGTCGCCGAGGCTGTAGCCCTGTCAGCGGCCTGACGTTGTCGTGACATCGATTGTGGACCGCTGCGCCACCACGCTGGATGACGCCGTCGATCCTCATCCGATCGTGCACGGTCCCGTGCTTGGCGACGCCGAGTTCGAGTTCATCCGGCATGTCATCGGCGAGAACGCGGGCATCGTGCTGGGCCCGAACAAGCGGCAGCTGGTGCAGGGCCGGCTCGGGCGGCGGCTGCGCGAGCTGGGGCTGTCATCCTATGCAGCCTATTGCGACCATGTGCGGGAATCCGGCCCCGAAGAGCTGGTCAGGCTGATCAACGCCCTGACCACGAATGTCACGGCGTTCTTCCGGGAGAATCATCATTTCGAGGCGCTTGCCTCCTACATGCTTCCCGAAGCCATGCAGCGCAATGCTGCGAGCCGGCGGATCCGCCTGTGGTCGGCCGGCTGCTCGACCGGAGAGGAGCCGTATTGCCTGGCCATGACTGCCATCGAGGCGATAGGTTCTTCGGCCCGCTGGGATCTGAAGATCCTGGCGACGGATATCGACAGCAACGTAGTGGCCTCGGCTCAAGGTGGGATTTACCCGGTGGAGCGCCTGGAGGCGGTTCCGCAGGGACGCCTGAGCCGGTTTTTTCACAAGGGCCGTAACGAGCAGACGGGCCGCGCGATGCTCAAGCGGGAGGTGCGTGACAGGGTGACCTTTCGTACGCTCAACCTGCTGCACAACTGGCCTATGCGCGGGCCTTTCGACGTGATCTTTTGCCGCAATGTCATGATCTATTTCGATCAGCCGACGCGTGAGCGGCTGGTGCGCCGATTCGCAGAATTGCTGGTGCCGGGCGGCTATCTGTGCATCGGGCATTCCGAATCCATCCATCACGGCACGGCGCCGCTTCGTCTGGTCGGCAAGACAATCTATCGTAGAAATACAGGCGATTCCCATGATTGAAGCCAGATCATCGCATCCGTCCCCCGGCTTCGAATCCATCCGCCGCTATCGCAACGCGGCTGGACAGCAGATCGTCAAGCTGCTGCCGGGCGATTACTACGTCACCCGTCAGGACGAAATCCTCGATACCGTGCTGGGTTCGTGCGTGTCCGCCTGCATTCGCAATCCGCGCCTGGGAATCGGCGGAATGAATCATTTCATGCTGCCGCGCCCCAGCGGTTCCGGCAACGATACCTGGGATAATGTCGCCGGCCGCGCGACCCGCTACGGCAGCGCCTCGATGGAGCAGTTGATCAACCGTATCCTGAGCGTCGGTGGCAGGCGTGCCGACCTGGAAGTGAAAATCTTCGGCGGCGGGCGAGTGTTGTCCAGCCTCACGGATGTCGGCACCCACAACGTCGCCTTCGTCAGGGATTATCTATGCCAGGAGGGCCTGCGAGTGACGTCCGAGGATGTCGGCTCAACCTCGCCTCGCCATGTGCAGTACTTTCCGCTCAGCGGCCGTGCGCGGGTACGTCATCTGAATTCACGCCATGGCGTAGGCGTCGCTTCCAAGGAGCAGCGCTATCTGCATGGCCTGGAGAAAGCGCCGGTGGCCGGCGAGATCGATCTGTTCTAGGAATGTCCAGCCATGACCATCAAAGTGCTCATCGTCGATGATTCTGCGCTGGTACGGAAGATTCTCAGCGAGATTTTCGGCAAGGATCGGGAGATTCAGGTCGTCGGTACCGCGGTCGACCCGTATGCCGCGCGCGAGCGCATCAAGCAGCTGAATCCCGATGTGATCACCCTGGACGTGGAAATGCCGCGCATGGACGGTATCACCTTCCTGGAGAATCTGATGCGCCTGCGGCCCATGCCGGTGGTGATGGTGTCTTCCCTGACCCAGCGGGGCGCGGAGGTGACCTTGCGGGCGCTGGAACTGGGCGCCGTCGACTTCGTCGCCAAGCCGCGCATAGATATCGCCGGCAGCCTGGCGGACTATGCCGACGAACTCATCGAAAAAGTGAAAGCGGCAGCGCGCGCGCGCGTCCGCGCTCCCGCCGCGGCCCCGCCGGCGGCGGGTCTCCAGCAACCGGGAATCGGCGTCGAAGCAGGCCTCGGAGCATCCGCGGCGGCGTGTTCCGTGCTGCGCACCACCGATCGCATCGTGGCCGTGGGTGCGTCCACCGGCGGTACGGAGGCGATCCGCGAGCTGCTCGCTGCGCTGCCGGCGGATGCCGCTGCAATGGTGATTTCTCAGCATATCCCCGCGGCATTCAGCAGGCCTTTTGCTGAGCGCATGAACCGCTGTTCGGCCATGTCGGTGTGCGAAGCGCAGAATGGCCAATACATTCTGCCCGGTCACGTCTATATTGCCCCTGGCGATCGGCATTTGCTGGTGGAACGCGATGGCGCGCGCTATCGCTGCTTCCTCAGCGGGGCGGAACCTGTGAACCGGCATCGACCCAGCGTCGATGTATTGTTTCGTTCGCTCGCCCGGAATGTCGGCCCGAACGCCACCGGCGTGATACTGACCGGCATGGGCGATGACGGTGCGCGAGGCTTGAAGGAGATGCTGGAGGCCGGGGCTTGCACGATCGCCCAGGACGAAGCCAGCAGCGTCGTATGGGGCATGCCCGGTGCAGCTGTTCGCCTGGGTGCCGCCCAGCAGGTGTTGCCGCTGCAGCAGATCGCCGCGGAGCTGCTCAGAAAGCATACGACTCATCAGGCGATGCAACTGGCCCGTACAGCTACTTGAAGGATGCGGCCGGCGGATCTGCCATGGAGGCATTCGACCTTGGAAATCAGACTGGATCACGACTCATGAGCACGACCTATCCGATCGAAACCGAAGTCCCGACCGTGCCGGCCGGCAGTTCGGCCGCCTTTGCCTTCGTCACTGAACTTGCGCAGGAGGTCTCCAGCGGCAGGGTGGAGTTGCCGTCGTTCCCGGAGGTGGCCGTGCGTGTACGCAAGGTGCTCGCCGACGAACACGTAAGCAATGAGCAACTCGCTCGTGTCGTAAGTTCGGATGCCGGGCTTGCAGCGCGTGTTTTCACCTTGGCGAATTCCGCCGCCTTGAATAGAAGCGGCCGCGCGATCTCGGAGCTCAAGACCGCGATCAATCGCATCGGCCACAACAACGTGCGTACTGCCGCGGTGTCCTTTGCGATCTTGCAACTGCGCCGCGCAAACGAATTGCAGCATATCGCCAAGGAGCTTGAATCGCTGTGGCAGGAGGCTACCTTGGTGGCCGCGCTGGCCCACGCGATCGCCTCACGCACCGATATGAATGTCGATGAATCGATGCTGGCAGGCCTGTTGCACAACGTCGGCAAGCTCTACATCCTGGCCCGGACCCATCGCCATCCCGGGCTGGCGGGAGATGCCGAGCTGCTTGCGCAGGTCATGCGCGATTGGCATGCGAATGTCGGCAAGGCGATCGTGGAGAACTGGGGATTTCCCGAGCATATCGCCGAGGCGGTCGGCGAGCACGAAAGCGTGGAGCGCTCGGTCCTGCAGCCGGATGTCACGGATGTGCTCAGCGTCGCGGTGATGATGTCGGCATTCATCGATCAGGAAGCCGACCTGGAGCTGAACATGCAAGGCGTCAGCGCCTTCTGGCGCCTGGGCCTGGATAACGACAAGTGCGTACACATCATGCGCGACGGTGCCGAGGAAATCAGCGCCCTGCGGGCCGCGCTGGGCGACTAGCGCGGCAGGGCGGCGTCGGGACGGCATCGAGCCGCTCCGGGACTGTTCCGGGCCGCTCCGGCCAAATTAGAGATGTCCCCTGGTTCCGGGGGGCGGCTGCCGCTATCCTTGTCCGCTTCCCATTGAGCCGCGATCGACCTCCATGCAAGAACGCTACGACCCTGCCGCCGTCGAGGCGCAGGCCCAGGCCTTTTGGGCTTCCCGGCGCGCCTTCAGCGTCGGCGAGGATACTACCCGGCCCAAGTTTTATTCATTGTGCATGTTCCCCTATCCCAGCGGGCGTCTGCACATGGGGCATGTACGCAACTATACGATCGGCGACGTGATCACCCGCTTCATGCGGATGCAGGGCTGCAATGTTCTGCAGCCCATGGGTTGGGATGCCTTCGGTTTGCCTGCCGAGAATGCCGCCATCGCCAACGGGGTGCCGCCGGCGCAGTGGACCTACGACAACATTGCCTACATGAAGCGTCAACTGCAGTCGCTGGGGTTCGCGCTGGACTGGGAACGCGAACTGGCCACCTGCCAACCGGCCTATTATCGCTGGAACCAGTGGATGTTTCTGCGCATGCTGGAAAAAGGCATCGCCTACAAGAAGACCGGAATCGTCAACTGGGATCCGGTCGATCAGACCGTATTGGCCAACGAACAGGTCATCGACGGCCGCGGCTGGCGCACGGGAGCGCCGGTCGAGAAGCGCGAAATTCCGATGTATTACCTGCGCATCACCCAGTATGCGCAGGATCTGCTGGAGGCGCTCGATGAGCTGCCGGGCTGGCCGGAGCGCGTGCGGGCCATGCAGGCGAATTGGATCGGGCGCAGCGAGGGGGTGCGCATCGGGTTTCCCTATGAATTGAACGGCGAGCGCAAGCGGCTGAACGTCTTTACAACGCGTGCCGATACCATCATGGGCGTAACGTTCTGTGCCGTCGCGGCCGAACATCCGCTGGCCAGCCACGCGGCACAAAACGACCCTGCCGTTGCGGCCTTCGTCGCGGAGTGCAAGCGCGGCACTGCCATGGAAGCCGACCTTGCGCTCACGGAAAAGAAAGGCGTTGCGACCGGATTGTATGTGACGCATCCGCTGTCCGGTGAAACGATCCCGGTGTGGGTCGGCAACTATGTGCTGATGACATACGGCGAAGGCGCGGTCATGGGCGTGCCGGGACATGATGAGCGTGATTTCGAGTTCGCCCACACGCATGGCCTGCCCATCAAGCCGGTCATTCGTCATGCGAAGGGAGATGAAGTGCCCTACCCGTGGCAGCCGGAATACGGCGCCTACGGCACATGCATCAATTCCGGGCGTTTCGACGGCATGAACCACGAGCAGGCGGTCGAGGCGGTTGCCGCGGAGCTGAAGGCCCGCGACCTGGGTGACCGGCAGGTGCAGTGGCGCTTGCGCGACTGGGGTATTTCCCGGCAGCGCTACTGGGGCTGTCCGATTCCCTTGATCCACTGCCCCTCATGCGGGGACGTACCGGTGCCGGATGAGGATTTACCGGTAGTGCTGCCGGAGGGGCTGACGCCCGATGGCAGCGGCAATCCCCTGGCGAAAACGCCGTCGTTCCATGAATGCCGTTGCCCGAAGTGCCAGGGACCTGCCCGCCGGGAAACGGACACCATGGATACATTCGTGGATTCCTCCTGGTACTTCGCCCGTTTCGCCTGTCCCGACAGCGACGCCGCCATGCTTGACGAGCGCGCCGATTACTGGATGCCGGTCGACCAGTACATCGGCGGTATCGAGCATGCCATTCTGCATCTGCTGTATTCGCGATTCTGGACGCGCGTCATGCGCGACCTGGGCCTGCTGAACGTCAAGGAACCCTTCGAGAAACTGCTCACCCAGGGCATGGTGCTCAACGACATCTATTCGCGCCAGGGCAAGGATGGGCGGATCCAGTATTTCAACCCGGCCGACGTCAAGATCGAGTTCGACGCGAAGGGGGCGAGAGTCGGTGCGCATTCGACGGCGGATGGCCTGCCGGTCAAGTGGGAAGGCATGCGGACCATGTCGAAGTCCAAGAACAACGGCGTGGATCCGACCGCATTGGTGGAGCGCTACGGCGCCGACAGCGTACGGCTGTTCATGATGTTCAAGTCTCCACCGGAGGATACGCTGGAATGGTCCGACGACGGCGTCGAGGGTGCGGCGCGGTTCATGCGCCGGCTATGGAGAATGGTGTACGAGCATCTTGCCGCCGCACCGCAGCCCAGCGCCGCGCTGGATCCGGATTCGCTCGATGAAACCCAGCGGGAGGTGCGTTGCGCCGCGCATGCAACCCTGGCGAAGGTGACCGACGACATGGGGCGCCGCCGTGTGTTCAACACCGCCATTGCCGCCGTGATGGAATTCATGAACATCCTGGCGAAGTTCGATGATGCCAGCCCACAGGGGTGCGCGGTCAGGCGTGAGGCACTCGAACTGCTGGTGCAGATGCTTTCGCCCATCATCCCGCATGTCTGTCATGGGCTGTGGCAGGCGCTGGGGCATGAGGACGGCCTGATCGATCGCGCCTGGCCCATGCCCGACCCCCGGGCATTGCTCAAGGACAGCATCGAGATCGTGGTGCAGGTCAACGGCAAGTTGCGTGGACGGGTCATCGTACCGGTCGACGCGGACGAGGCGCTGGTCCGCGCGGCGGCGCTGGCGGATCCGGGTGTGAGCAAATGGGTCGAAGGCAAGACGGTGCGCAAGGTCATCGTCGTCAAGGGCAAACTGGCCAATGTGGTCGTCCAGGGCTGATCCTGGCATGCCTCGCCGCCGGCCGTGCGCCAGGATGGTCGAGCCAAGACATGGATCGAGAAAATCCGGAGCGAACGTATCGACCGGATTCGTACGGGATATGCGGCATGACGAAAAGGTAAAGATGATGTTGTCTGGCTGGTTGCGCGGCGGTTCTGGCGTGCTTCACGAGGGTATCCGGCGCTTTGTCATCGTATTGCTGGGCTGTTGGCTGATCGTTCCGAGCGGCTGCGGTTGGCAGCTGCAGGGAACCGCCCGATTGCCGGAGCGGATGGCGATCACCTATGTGGACACCGAAGATCGCTATACCGATTTCAGCCGCGCTCTGCGTGATGCTCTGCGCGCTTCCGGGGCGCGTCTGACCGAGGAGCGTCGCGATGCCACGGCGGTCATTCGTATCCTAAACGACGACAGCGACCAGCGAGTGTTGTCGGTTTCCGCGCGCAACACGCCGGAGGAATATGAGGTCTATTATGCGATCGAGTATTCGGTGGTTGCTCAAGGCGCGGAGGGCAGCGAGGAACTGATCGAAGCACAGAAGCTCGAATTGACGCGCGATTACAGCTACAGCACGGCGACGATGCTGGCGAATCAGCGGGAACAGAGCATTCTGCGCGAGGCGTTGGCCAGGGATCTGGCTGCACTGGTGGTCAGGAGGCTGGCTGCGCTTTGAATCCCGCGGGAGGTGCGGAACCTGTTCGCGCGCCGGCCCGGCGTCCAGGCATTCGGCCGCTGTCCGGCGGCATTTCGCCGGTTCGACATTCATGACCCGCTGCATGCTCGAGCACCGCCGAGCCGTTATCCTGCTGCTGATCACGATGCTGATCTGGGGCAGTACCTTTGCCGTCACCAAGGAAGTCGGCGAGCGCCTGCCGCCGCTTACCCTTGCGTTCCTGCGCGTCACCATCGCCTTTCTGAGCTTGCTGCCCCTGGCATGGACGCGCCGGCGCAAGCTGGCCGCGGAATCGGTTACGGCCGTCCGCATGCCCTGGGGCACGATCGCCGCGATGGCCTTGGCCGGCGTGGCGCTGTACTACGGATTGTTTAATCTGAAGTTCTTGTGAAGAAAGAGTAAATTTATTCGCAGGCTCAGATACTTAACCTGAAGTTCTTGTGAAGAAAGAGTAAATTTATTCGCAGGCTCAGATACTTAACCTGAAGTTCTTGTGAAGAAAGAGTAAATTTATTCGCAGGCTCAGATACTTAACCTGAAGTTCTTGTGAAGAAAGAGTAAATTTATTCGCAGGCTCAGATACTTAACCTGAGCCTGGGGTGCTCGCGCCTGGCTACACGGTGATCTTCTGCAACAACTCCAGTGCGCGCTGTTGTTTCGAGTTCGCGGTGGTCACCGCGGCGAACGTGGATGTCGACTCGCCGGGCAGCGCGGCGCGGCAGGTATTTCGCACGATCGTGGACAACTCCGCCAGGAGCGTTGAGAAGCTGTGGGCGGGCGTTGCGTCGGGAAGCCGACCCGTCAGGGCTTTGCGTTTCGCGGCCTCAGAGCGCTTCGCCGGCGCCACCGGATCGCGCGTGGCTTTGGCGGCCTGGTCTTCGTCCGCAAACAGCAGCTCGCGCCAGGCTTCGCGCATGTGCCATTCGATGTAGTAGGCCAGTACGCACAGCAGGATATGTGCGCGTACTCGCTCGGCGAGCCGATGATGGATCGGCCGGATGCGCAGATCCACGCTCTTCAGCGTTCGGAACGCGCGCTCTACTTGAGCCAACGATTTGTATTGGCGCACGCATTCGGCCGCGTCCATGATCTGGGCCGGGACGCTGGTGCGGATGACATAGAGCCCATCGAGGCGGGCTTCGGTTTCGATACCGTCGGTCTTGCGCTCGAAGCCGAAGAGATCCTCGCGGATATCGAGTGCGAAGTGCTTGGCCATCTTGTATTGATTGACTATGCGGCCAACCCGCACACCGATGTTATCTTGGCCTCGCAAGCGCCCCTTGGCCACGGACGCGCGGATCTTCTCGAGCTGCTTTTCGGTGGCGCACAACAGCTCTTCGCGCTTGTGTGCGCGCAGTTGCGCGAGCGCCGGGTTACGGCAGGCAACCAGGCGTTCACCGGGATAATCGGGGTGCTCAAGCTCGAACAGATTGCGCTCGTCGAACAGATCCAACTGCACATGTCCCTGGTTCACCAGCGTGCGGATGGAGGTGCTCTTGAGCGCGGTGATCCAGCGTACGCCTTGTTCATTCGTCAACGTATGGATGGCTTTCTGGGAGATCATGCCGCGATCACCCACCATCACCAGCTGCTCGACCCCAAACTCCTGCTTCAGCCGCGCGATTTCCGGCATCAGCGTTTGCGGGTCTGAGGTGTTGCCCTCGTAGACCGATACAGCGACCGGACAGCCCCGGCGGTCGGTGAGCAAGCCGTAGTTGACCTGCAGCATCCCCCGCTTACCGTCGCGGCTGTAGCCGAGTTTCGCCAGCGGGCAGGTGGTTCCCTCGAAATAGCTCGACGACAGGTCGTAGAGCACTACGCTGTCGGGACCCAGATGCCGCTGGGCCAGCTTTTTCTGGATCGCGCCCTGGCGCTCGAGCAGCCAGTCCATGGCGGCGTAGAGTTCCGTCTCGCTCGCATCCGCCACGCCGAAGTCCTGCGCGAGGGTGGTGGTGTGCCACCAGCGGGTGGTGGCGAGCTTGGTGCGCGGGCAGAGCACCCGGGCGGCCAGCATGGCCAGCACCAGATCGCGTTCGCGTGAGGGCTTCGTGCCCAGCAGTGAACTCAGGCGCAGCTTGGTCATGGCCAGGCGCACCGCCTCGACGTGGCCGTGTGCCTGCGATCCCACGACGTTGAACAGCGTCTGGAGTGGGTACAGGGGCTCACCCTTGAGAATCGCGCGCAAGGCATGGATCTGCTCATCGGTGAGGCTGGACAAGTTCGCGATCGTGCGCTTCCTGACCGTGTTTCCCTCGCGGAACGTCTCGCGCAGCAGGTAGGCGGGGCGGGACTTACGGTTGGGTACAACATCGATATGCATGCGCGTATTCTACGCTAAATTGGCCCCGTTGCAACTATTTACATGGGTACATATTTTGCGCAGAAAGACCACACAAGACTCGCAAGCCACTGATCCGCAACGGCTAACTAATTACCCAACGGGGGAATTCAGAAAGAACTTCGGTTTAATGCGGCGCTGATGCATATCTCCTCCTCCCAGGGAGCGCTGGTGC
The DNA here is from genome assembly GCF_001579945.1 of Steroidobacter denitrificans. Taxonomy (NCBI): domain Bacteria; kingdom Pseudomonadati; phylum Pseudomonadota; class Gammaproteobacteria; order Steroidobacterales; family Steroidobacteraceae; genus Steroidobacter; species Steroidobacter denitrificans. The sequence continues at coordinate 1,321,253 of NZ_CP011971.1, forward strand.
AAAGCTGCATCCCGGCGGTCACGGCGTTGGTGGCCATGCTTTGGCTGGGCGAGCGCGCGGGTGTGCTGCGCTGGTGCGGCATCGCGCTGTCCGGCCTGGGTGTGATCGTGGTGCTTACAGGCACGCCGGCGGCTCTGCCCGCGGCCGGCCTTGCGCCGCCGGGTGAGGACGGATCCGCCATGCTGGGCAATCTGCTCATGTTCGCCACCGTGGTGTGCTGGGGTCTGTATACCTCTTTGGTGAAGCGTGTCGCGCAGTTCGATTCCGTGGTGGTGACGACGGGGCTGTTCGGTGCCGGAGGGCTCATGCTGGCGCCGTTCGCCATCCTGGAAACCGCGGCACTTGGAGTACCCGCCTTGGGACTTTACAGCCTGGGCTGGCTCGATTGGCTGAGCGTACTGTATCTGGGGGCGATCGCCTCGGGCCTTGCCTTCGTGTTCTACAACATGGCGCTGGTCCGTATGGCTGCCGGCCAGGCGGGCGTGTACACGAATCTGATCCCGATCGTGGGTGTGGCCACCGGCGTAGTCGTTTTGCAGGAACCCTTGTCGCTGCGTGCCGTTGCCGGCGGGATATTGGTGCTGCTCGGGATCGCCCTGACCAGTCTGCGCGGGGCTCGCGACGGCGGCCGGCCGCTGCCGCGCACCGCGCGCGACATCTGAAGCGCTCAGCCGGAGTGCGCCTGTCAGGGGGCGGCCGGTGTAGTCAAATGGCGGACGAACTCCTGCGCGTGCAGCGGCAGATCTTCCAGACGGCGCACACAGATCATCAGCTTGCGCAGCGCCCAATCGTCAGTCAGGTCGATACGATGCAGCGCCATGGTGCGCATATTGCGTGATGCCGTACTTTCCGGCACGACGCCGATGCCGACGTTGCACTCCACCAGGCGGCAGACCGTGTCGAAACTTCGCAGGCGCACTCGCAGCTTGAGGCGGCGTCCGGCGCGCTCGGCCTTGTCGGATAAAAAACGCTGCAGCGAACTGGTACGGTCCAGGCCCACGAAATCATGATCCAGCACCTCCGGGAAGGCGATGCTTCGAATCGATGCCAGCGCATGCGAGGCGGCGGTGACCAGCACGAAGCGGTCGACCCGGAATGGATGCACCTCCAGGCCGGTGACATCCTCGGTACCCGCGACGATGCCTATATCGGCCTTGCCGTCGGCGACGGCCGCAACGATTTCGTCGCTCAAGCGTTCTTCCAGGTCGATATTCACGTGCGGACGTGAACTGAGGTATCGACTGAGCGGCTCGGCCAGGAACTCCGTCAATGCATTGGTATTGGACAACAGCCGGATATGGCCTTTGAGCCCCTCGGCATATTCAGCGAGTTCGCCGCGCATGCGTTCGGCCTGCTGCAGTATCTGGCGTGCATGAGGGAGTAGCGCCTGGCCGGCGGGGGTGGGATGGACGCCCTGGCGCTCGCGATTCAACAGGGGTGTACCCAATTCGATTTCCATATTGCGAATGCGGGTGCTGGCCGCGGCCACCGCCAGATGCATACGCTCGGCACCCGCCGTGATACTGCCGGCTTCCACGACATGTACGAACAGGGTGAGATCGGTGAGGTCGAAGCGCATCGCATGCATCTTAACCTGGAATGACTTCCACATCGCCGCGTTGCTGGCGCTGGTCGTCGGCCTTGGGCCATAATCGGCGGGCAGTTCGATCATGGCAATCTGTGCACCTATTACGAGTATTCTTGATTTTCCCCTTGTATTTCTCCCCGATCGCGGCGCTGCGGCGCTGTAATTTCCTCTTCATGGCCATGAAGCGGCAGCGCCGTTCGTGAAAATCTCCGGCGACAAGCTGGCAGGCGAACTGGCCCGCAAGCTGGCGGGTATCTACCTGGTATCGGGGGACGAGCCGCTGCTGGTCGATGAAGCGGCCGACGCCATACGTGCCCGCGCGCGTGCCGAGGGATATGCCGAAAGGGACTTGCATGTGATCGAACGCGGCTTCGACTGGCAGGCCTTGCTGGCCGATAGCCGCGCGCTGTCGCTGTTCGCGCAACGCAAAATCATCGAAATCCGCATGGCGAATCCTGCACCCGGGGAACCGGGTGCGGCGGCCATCGTGGATCTGGCCGGGCAGGCTGCGGCCGGCACCGACAATCTCGTGCTCATCATCACCGGCAAGATGGACGGCCGCACGCAAAATGCCCGGTGGGTGAGCGCCGTCGACAAGCAGGGTGTATTGGTACAGATCTGGCCGTTGGAGCGGACCCGCCTGCCGGCGTGGATACGCGATCGTCTGGTACGTCATGGGCTGAAGGCCGACGCCGACGCGGCGGCCCTGATGGCCGAGCGCGTCGAAGGCAACTTGCTGGCGGCACATCAGGAAGTGGAAAAACTGGCGTTGTTGCTGCCACCCGGCCCGGTGAGCGCACAGACCGTGCTGGAGGCGGTGGCCGACAATGCGCGCTTCGACGTGCTGCAATTGGGCGACTCGGCGATGCGAGGTCAGGCGGCCCGTGCTTTGCGCATCCTCGAGGGCTTGCGTGGCGAAGGTTTCGAACCCACCCTGGTGCTCTGGGCGCTCAACAAGGATCTGCAATGGCTGGTGCGAGCGCAGTACCTGATGCGTCATGGCCAGAGTGCGGAGGCGGCGATGAATGCCGTGTTCGTCTGGCGTCCGCGCCAGGCGGCGATGAAGCACGCCTTGGGGCGGCTCAGACCGGCGACGATACGCCTCCTTCTGCAAGAGGCGGAACGGGCCGACCGGGCGATCAAGGGCGTGCTGCGTACCGATCCCTGGGTGGAATTCGAGCGGCTGGTGGCCAGGCTCGCAGGCGTGGACCTTGCCGCCGCGGCTTGACGGACTTCGTGGCGATACCCTATCTACCATGACCACGATCGGGATTTTTGGCGGTACGTTCGATCCGATTCACTTCGGCCATCTGCGCACCGCGCTCGAACTGCTGCAAGCGCTGCGTTTGAACGAAATCCGCTTCCTGCCGGCAGGCAATCCGCCGCACCGGGAAACCACGGTAGCCAGTGCGGCGGAACGTCTGGCCATGGTGCGCGCGGCGATCCGGGATCAATCCGGTTTCAAGGTCGATGATCGCGAGATCCGTCGTGAAGGCTTGTCGTATTCCGTGGATACCATGCGTTCTTTGCGAACGGACTTCCCCGAGAGTTCGTTATGCCTGATCGTGGGTATGGATGCATTCCTGGGACTGACGAAGTGGTACCGGTGGCGTGAATTGCTGGAGTTGACGCATCTCGTCGTCGCCCATCGCCCCGGTTGGCGGGCGCCGGCCATGGGGCTGCTGGGGGAATTGCTGGTCGACCGCGGTACGAGCCGGATCGATGATCTGCACGAAGCGCACGCCGGCCGGATTCTCATCCATGCCGTGACGCAGCTGGAGATTTCTTCGACCGAGGTCCGCAAGTTGATCGGCGCGGGCCGCGATCCGCGCTATCTGATGCCCGAGGAGGTGCGGGGGATCATCGAGGAATCCGGATGCTATCGAACAAAAAAGTAAACCCCAAGATCAGCCCCAGAACGAGCCCCAGGACAAGCCCCAGGACAAGCGCCAGGATGAGCCCTACGATCAGCCCCATGATGAGCAAGGTGACCATGACCGCGAAAAGAGCACGAGCACGATGAGCAAGGTGACCATGACTGCGAAAAGCGCCAAGACCGTCCGGCGTGCTGCCGATGATGCCCAGGCGCCTGCGACCCGGCCGGCCGCCAGGAAATCCTCTCTCGGAAAAACAGCATCGGGAGCGGTCGTTCGCGGCAAGGCGGCATCAGGGAAAACATCAGGGAAAAATACCCGGGAAAAGCACGTGTCGGGTAAAGCGGCGCCAAAGAAACAGCTTTCCGGAAAACCTATCGGCGAGGCTGCTGCGCCTGCCGCTCGCCGCAACTCCGCTGCGCGGACCTCCACCGCCGCAGCCAGGTCCACCACAACCAGGTCCACCGCAATCAAGTCCACCGCAACCAGGTCCACCGCAGCCAAGTCTGCCGCAGCCAAATCCGCTGCATCCAGGCCCGCCGCGACCAGTTCCGCCGTTGCCCGGAGTCGGGCCAAGCAGAGGGGCACGCCCGATGTGGTATCGATCGTCGAGAACGCTCTGGACGAGATGAAGGCAGTGAACGTGAAGCGTCTGAACGTGCAAGGACTCACCGACATCACCGATACCATGATCATCGCCAGCGGCAATTCGGATCGGCATGTGCGCTCGATCGCCGATCGGGTGGTGGAGCGCGCGAAAAGCGCGGGATTCCGTCCCATGGGAGTCGAGGGAGAGCGCGACGGCGAATGGGTACTGGTGGATCTGCAGGACGTGATCGTGCACGTCATGCTGCCGCGGGTGCGCGAGTTCTATCGCCTCGAGAGTCTTTGGGATGTGAGCGCGGCACGCCGCGAGGCGGCCGGGCAAAGCGCCTGAGGGGCGGCGCCGGAACGTTTGCGATGGGGGCCGGCGGCAGCGGTTGCAAGCGGCGCGATGCGCATGCCATGAACGGGCACGGGCAGCGGCCTATCGCGGCGGCGGCGATCGGAGTGGATTCCAGATGCGCCTGATTCTGCTCGCCGCGGGTACCCGGTTGCCGCGCTGGGTCGACGAAGGCGTTCAGGAATATGCGCGGCGCTTCGGCCGCGATCATCCTCTGGAACTCCATGAGATCGCCCTGGGCCGCCGTACCGGCGGAGATCCCCGGCAGGCGGTCGCAAAAGAGGGTGCGCGCATGTTGGCCGTCATGCCTCCGGGGGCCTATGTCGTCGCCTTGCAGGTGGACGGCCGCGCCCTGTCGAGCGAGCAGTTGGCGCAATTTCTAGACTCGCGCATGCACGATACCCGCGACATCGTTTTCTGTATCGGCGGCCCGGACGGTCTGGCGCCGGAAGTGGATGCCCGCGCCCGCATGAAGTGGTCACTTTCGGCGCTGACCTTGCCGCATGCCCTGGCCAGGGTGATCGCCGCGGAGGCGCTATACCGCGCCGTCAGCATCATCAAGGGACACCCCTACCACCGGGCCTGAACCCTGCACCTGAACCCTGCGCCTGAACGATCCGTCCTGCCGGCTGCCGGAAGGGGCGTTGTACCCCTGTCGAACAGCCAGTCCGGCCACCGGCCCCTCACGCATCCAGCCTCGGGCTAGATTCACCAGTCCGGCCGCAAGCCGATTGACGATTCGTTAATCCGGCCCGCGAAAGAATGTCCGTCGCCCCATTTGGCCTGTATCCTTCGCCAGATGTCGAATATCTCCAAGCCCTTGATCTATCTGGCCTCCGCCTCGCCCCGGCGCAGCGCGCTGCTGCATCAGATCGGCGTCGCGCACCATGTATGGCCGCTCGCTGTCGATGAGCAGGTGCATGCCGCCGAGCAGCCGGCATGCTATGTGCAACGGCTGGCCGGCACCAAGGCCCGCACCTTGTGGGCGCAACTCGCGGAGGCGGCGCGCCTGCCGGTGCTGGCGGCCGATACCGCCGTGGCGATCGATAAAAACATCCTGGGCAAGCCTCGGGACGAAGCCGATGGCCTGCGCATGCTGGCGTTATTGTCGGGACGCACGCATGAGGTCTACACGGCCGTGGCGCTGTGCCGCGAGGATGCCTGTGATCTGGCGCTCAGCGTCAGCGAAGTAACCTTTCGATCTTTGTCGCAGAAGGAAATGTCGGCCTACTGGCACAGCGGCGAGCCGGCGGACAAGGCGGGCGCCTATGCGATTCAGGGCAGAGCGGCCCTGTATATCGAACATATCGCCGGCAGCTATTCGGGCATCATGGGGCTGCCGCTATTCGAGACGGGACGGCTGCTGGCGGCAGCGGGACTGCATTTCACGGGCCAGCAGGATTGCATGGACCCGCAGGCGCCGGGGCCATACCGGCATGCCGAACCGCCGGGGCAGACCGGGAACTCGCGGATCGCAACGGCCGAGGTTCGCGGATGACGGCCGATATCCTGGTGAATGTCAGTCCGCGCGAGGTGCGCGCCGCGCTGGTGGAGAACGGGGTGCTGCAGGAAATTTTCCTGGAGCGCGCAAATCGCCGGGGCCTGATCAGCAATATCTATAAGGGGCGCGTCTCGCGAGTACTGCCCGGCATGCAGGCGGCATTCGTGGACATCGGCCTGGAGCGCACGGCGTTCCTGCACGCTTCCGACATCGTCCATCCCGCGATCGGCGAGAACGGCCATCCGGATATGCCGGTGGATGAAGGCCGCAGCGCCGATATCCAGTCCCTGGTCAGCGAAGGCGGGGAGATTCTGGTGCAGGTGCTCAAGGATCCGCTGGGAACCAAGGGTGCGCGGCTGACCACGTTCATTACCATTCCTTCGCGCTACCTGGTCTACATGCCCAAGGGCCGCGGCATCGGTATTTCGGCGCGCATCGAAGATGAAGCCGAACGCCATCGCCTGCGTGAGACCGCCAAGCTGTTCCTGCGCAGCGACGAACCCGGCGGCTATATCGTGCGTACCGCAGCCGAAGGCGCGACGCCCGAAGCATTGCGGGCCGACATGCTGTTTCTGCAGAAACTCTGGGCCATGCTGAGCGAAAAGGCCGCCCAGACCCGGCCGGGAAACCTGGTACACGAGGATTTGCCGCTGGCGATACGCGTGATGCGCGATGTCGTTTCCAGCGGCGTGGCCCGGGTGAGCGTCGATCATCCGCAAACCGGCCGGCGCATGCTGGAGTTCGCGCGTACATTCATGCCGGACATGCTCGATCGTATCGAGATCTACGCCGGGGAGCGCCCGATCTTCGATCTATATGGCGTCGAGGAGGAGATCCAGAAGTCGCTGGAGCGCAAGGTACCTCTGAAGTCCGGCGGCTACCTGATCCTCGATCAGACCGAATCCATGACGACGATCGACGTGAATACCGGCGCCTATGTCGGCCACCGGACCTTGGAGGAGACGATATTCCGCACCAATCTCGAAGCGGCCGTCGCGATCGCCCGCCAGCTGCGCCTGCGCAACCTCGGCGGCATCATCATCGTCGACTTCATCGACATGGAGGAGGAGGAACACCGCAAGCAGGTACTGCAGGCGCTGGAGAAGGCATTGTCCTCGGACCAGGCGAGAAACCAGATTTCGTTCGTCTCGCCGCTGGGTCTGGTGGAAATGACCCGCAAGCGCACCCGCGAAAGCCTGGAACACATGCTGTGCACCGCTTGTCCAACCTGCGAGGGGCGTGGATTCGTCAAGACCGTCGAGACCGTCTGTTATGAGATTTTCCGGGAGATATTGCGGCAGTCTCGCCAGTTCCAGTTCCAGGAGCTGATGGTGCTGGCGCATCAGGATGTGATCGAGCGGCTGCTGGACGAGGAGTCCGCGGCCTTGGCCGAGCTGGAGGTGCATACGGGTAAGCCGATCCGCCTGCAGACGGAAGCCTTGTATCAGCAGGATCAGTACGACGTGGTGCTGATGTGAGAGCGTGACCAGGTGGCATCGCGTGCCGGCAAACGACTGAAGCGGCTGCTGGGCTGCCTGGCGGCGGTACTGGTCCTGGCGGGTCTGCTGCTCGGCGCATTCGGTTTTGTCGTCGGGCGCGTGCCGGAGTATCGCGGGCAGCTGCAGGACTGGCTGAACGAGCGCAGCGGTCTGGTCATCGAATTTCGGACAATCAGCGCTCGACTGCGCCTGTACGGTCCCGAACTGGTGTTCAACGATGCGGTGGTGCGGACCCCCGATCACACCCGTGTCCTGGCAGCGGCGAGCCGCGGCAGCGTCGGCTTCGATGTATGGAATGCATTGCGCACGGGACGGCTGGCCGCCGGACGTTTCACCCTGGAGGGTCCGCGGATCGGTCTGGTGCGGACCCACAGCGGCCGGATCGAACTGCTCGGGCAAAGTGCGCTGCCGGAGCGCGGCGGATCGGGCGCCTTCGCCCTCGACCAACTGCCGACCGGCCGCTTCCAGGTGCGGCATGCGGTTGTGAGCTTTCAAGATGAAATCACCGGTCGCGGTCCCTGGTCGCTGTCCGGGGTGAATTTCATACTGACGCGCGACTCCGGCTCGATGCAGCTACAGGGCGCCGCTTCTTTGCCGCATTCCCTGGGTGATGGACTGACGTTCAGTGCGCACATCGCAGGGGCGCTGGAAGACTACGGCGCACTGGCAGCGACTTTTGCCCTGGAAGGCAGGAACATCGATCTGGCGGGTTGGGCAGAGCTCATGCCTGATGCCTGGCCTACCCTGGAAGCCGGTCATGGTTCAGTGAAGTTGAGCGGGCAGACGCGCGGGGCGGCCTTGACACAGCTGTCGGCCGAGGTGGCGTTCGTTTCTGTTTCGGCCTCGATGCCGCAATGGACGATCCCTCTGCCGAGCGCCGAGCCGATGCATCAGCCGGTTCGCCTCTCGATGCCGCAGCCCTCCGGTCTGGCAGCCTCGGACCTGGGTCCCGCGGATGCCCGTCCGATGGATCCCGGACGGCCCGAACCGCCAACCGGCGTGACGGATCCGCAGCCGGCGGATGCGGATGCAGGCGATTCCATCCCGCCTTTGCTGAGTTATACACAACTCGGCTTCACGCTGGAGCTGCAACGCGAGGCCGACGCCTGGAGCTTGTCGTTGCGCGACATCGACCTGTCGACTGCCGCTTCACCCTGGCGCGCACGGCATATCCAGACGCGCTGGTCGCAGGGCCCGGAAGGTGAATTCAGCTTTGCAGGCCGGGCCGACCATCTGATTCTGCAGAATCTCTGGCCCCTGTTGGCAGTGCTGCCCGAACGGGCGTCCCTGGCCTGGCTGCGCGCGCTGAACATGCGCGGGGATGTGCAGGATCTGGAAGTGGCCTACAGCAAGGCACAGGCGCAGGCGCCGCCGCATTACACCCTGAGCGCCCGCCTGCAGGGAGTAGGGTTCGCACCGCTCGGGCGAGCGCCGGGATTGGCGGGTTTGAGCGGCGAGCTGCAGGCCACCGAGCAGGGCGGTCAGGCAACGCTGGCGGCGCAAGACCTGCGGTTCGATCTGCCGCGGCTATTCCGCGAACCGCTCGAGGTGCAGTCGTTGACAGGGGCGCTGCTTTGGCGGCGCAACGATGCGGGTTGGATCCTTACGGGCGAGGAGTTGCATGCACAAAGTCCCGATGGCCGCGCCCAGGGGCGGATCGAACTGGCGCTGCCCGAAAACGGCGCTTCACCGCTGCTGCATATGGATCTGCAGCTGCAGGATCTGCAGGTCAGTGCCACTTCCCGCTACGTGCCGGCGGGCAAACTCACGGCGGGTACCATGGAATGGTTCGATCATGCCTTCGTAGCCGGCAGGCTGAGCAGCGGACAGGTGACCTTCCAGGGACCGGTTCGTTCGTTTCCGTTCCGTGACGGCGCCGGCAGCTTCCTGGCGCGAGGGCATGTCGAGAATGCCATCTTCAACTATCAGCCGGGGTGGACGCCGGCGCGCGATATCAGCGCCGAGGTGGAGTTTCGCAATGAATCCCTCGAAGTGCGAGCCAGCAGTGCGAATATCGATGAATTGCAGCTGAGCGAGACGCGGGCGCATGTCGCCGACCTGCAGGAACTGCACATCGTGATCCAGACGGCGGTGCAAGGCCGGTTGCAGCAGGGATTACGTTTTTTGCAGCGCAGCCCGGTCGCCGCGAATCTGGGTGCCGATTTTGCACGGCTGTCGGGGAAGGGACCGATCCGCAGTAGCGTATATCTCGATCTGCCGGTGAAGTCGTTCCAGAATCGGATCCTCGAAGTGACCACCCGCCTGACGGATGCACAGGTCTCGATGCAAGGCGTGGCGGCGCCCGCCAGCGCGGTGACGGGATTCTTGACGCTGCGCAACAGCCAACTTGCCGCCGCCGATCTGCGCGGTCGCTGGCTGGGCGGTGATTTCGAGGTGCAGGCGCATGTCGGGGAAGGGCAGGATCCGGACACCTCCGTGCTCACCGGCCGCGGCCACGCCGCCGCCGCACATTTGCGGACCTTGCTGGAACTGCCGGCGGCCGTCGGGATCGAGGGTGCGGCCGATTGGCAGGCGACGGCCACGTTCCGACCGGCATCCGCGGCCGCGCCGCGCAGTTGGAGCGTGAATGTCCAATCCGATCTTGCGGGACTGGCCATCGCGTTGCCCGAACCGCTGGGCAAGCGTGCGGAGCAGCATCGCCCTTTGCAATTCGGCGTCCAACTGGTGGCGGATGATGCCGTACTGGCGCGGGGCGCGCTGGGGGAGGTGCGCTCGCTGATCCGTTTGACGCGCGCCAAGGCGAATCGAGGAACGCAGGATGGCTGGCGGCTCGATCGCGGCGGCGTGCGCGCCGACGGCATCCCCCCGGCATTGCCCGCCCATCGGGGCCTGCGCCTGGAGGGATCACTGCGGCGTTTGGTGCTGGACGAGTGGCTGGCGCTGTCGAGCGGCGCCGGCTCCGCACCGTTGACGGATTTCCTGCAAGCCGCCAACCTGCGTATCGACGAGTTTGGTCTGTTCGGTTATGCATGGCATGACGTGCGCGGTCTGCTGCAGGCAACCTCTGCGGGCTGGCGCGTCGATGTCACCGGGCCGGATGGTGCCGGACAGGTGCTCATTCCCGCCCGCTTCTCGGGTACCCAGCCGCTGCGCGCGAATCTGGAACGGCTGGTGCTGCGTAAGGCCGAGGCCGAGGCCGAGGCCGAGGATGCCGGCGCCGCGGATCGCAACGGCGATCCGCAGGCGCTGCCGAACCTGCAGTTGCATGTTTCCGATCTGCGCTGGGGCGATCGTACGATCGGCGCCCTGGATCTGAAGGCGAGCCGGGTACCGCAGGGTATCCGCTTCGATTCGATCAGTGTACGCAGCGAAGCCGCGCGTGCGGAGGGCCATGGAGCATGGCTGAGCACCGGTGAGGGGCAGCACTCGTCCTTGACGATGACGATCACCAGCACGGATGTGGAGGCGACCCTGAGCGCGTTGGGCTATGACCCGTTCATCGAGGCGCGCCACGGGCGAGTGGGCGCCAGCGTATCCTGGCCAGGAGGTTTCGGCGGCAATATTCTGGCGCGCGCCTCGGGTACGATCTCGGTCAATGCCGAGGCGGGGCAGTTGATGAATCTGCAACCGGGCGCAGGACGGGTGCTGGGCCTGTTCAGCATTGCCGCGCTGCCACGCCGCCTGGCGCTGGATTTCAGCGATCTCACCGACAAGGGTCTGGCGTTCGATAATGTACATGGCGATTTCCAGTTGCAGGACGGCAATGCCTACACCAGCAATCTGCTGTTGAGCGGACCCGCCGTGGAAATCGGCATCGCCGGCCGCACGGGCCTGGGGACGCGCGACTATGACCAGACCGCGGTCGTGACCGGGAATCTGGGCGCGTCGCTGCCGATGGCCGGCGTACTGGCGGGCGGGCCGGCGATCGGCGCGGCGCTGCTGCTGTTCTCGCAAGTGTTCAAGGAACCCTTGAAAGGCATCACTCGCGGCTACTATCGCATCACGGGGCCATGGGAGGAGCCGGTGGTCGAGCGGGTGGATGCCGCCGCGGCGGGCAAGGCGGATATCGTCGGCAAGGAGGGCCGGCCGTCGCTACATAGGCCGGGCGTCGAAACAGACTCGAGGAGCCGTTGAATCATGCCGCTGGCCGCTGTCATCCAGATGACCTCTGCACCCGAGGTGGCGGTGAATCTCGCCGTCGCCCGCAGGCTGCTCGAGCAGGCACGGGCACAGGGCGCAGTCATAGCCGCCTTGCCGGAAAATTTCGCGATCCTGGGCAGACGGGAAACCGATAAGCTCGCCGTGGCGGAAGTTCCCGGAGAGGGGCCGATCCAGACGTTCCTGGAATGCTGCGCGCGCGAACTCGGCCTGTGGATTCTCGCCGGCACTGTGCCGCTGCGGCTGCGGGAAGGCAGCGCGGATAAAGTGGCCGCGGCCTCGCTGTTGTTCGATGAGCGCGGCCGCTGTGTCACGCGTTACGACAAGATCCATTTGTTCGACGTGGAGATTCCCGAGCGTGAGGAGCGCTATCGGGAGTCGGCCACCATCATGCCGGGCAGCGAACTGGTGGTGGTTCCGACGCCCATCGGTCGCCTGGGTTTGGCGGTATGCTACGACGTGCGATTTCCCGAACTCTTCAGGGCGCTGCAGGCGCAAGGCGCCGAGGTGTTCAGCCTGCCGGCCGCCTTCACCGCCTCGACCGGCAGGGCGCATTGGAATCTGCTGGTGCGTGCCCGGGCGGTGGAAAACCTGTGCTATCTGCTGGCGCCGGCACAAAGCGGCCGGCACTTGAACGGTCGCGAGACCTGGGGGGAATCCATGATCGTGGATCCCTGGGGTCAGGTGCTGGCCCAGGTCCGGGAGGCCGGTCCGGGACTTGCAGTTGCCGAAATCGACCGCACTCTACAATGTGATCTGCGCAGGCGCTTCCCCGCATTGGCGCATCGGCGGCTGGCGCTCGAGGCGCCGCCGGCCTGACGTGCTCCGAAGAAGCCGCCTTGCCGACCGCATCCGGGCGGCCGCCGAGGCCGTATCCCGGCCGCCCGGACAGTGCGCTGTCCGCTGTTCGCCTTATGTCCGTCATCGTGATTTTCCGTATCGAGAGCCTGCATGCCCAGCCAACCCTCCGTGACCGACAACGCCTTGCACCTGGACACCGTCGCGACAGCCCTGGAGCCTGCGCCGTCGTTCATCCATCCCGAGCCGCTGGAACTGGCGCGCCGATCGATTCTGGTGCCCTCGGGGCTGGATGAAGAACGGATCGCCGGGGTGCTGGGCAGCGTAATGGGCTACAGCGTCGATTATGCCGATTTGTATTTTCAGCTCAGCCGCGAGGAGTCGTGGTCCTTGGAAGACGGCATCGTCAAGGAAGGTTCCTACAGCATCGAGCAGGGCGTGGGCGTGCGGGCGCTGGCGGGGGAGAAGACCGGCTTCGCCTATTCCGACGAGATCGTCATGCCGGCGTTGACCGAGGCATCGATGGCCGCGCGAGCCATTGCGCGCAGCGGCGCCAACACCTCCGTGCAGGCATGGCGATCCAGTACCGGGCATCGGCTGTATGGCGCGATCGATCCGCTCGAGGGCTTGAACGATACGGACAAGGTGCGTCTGCTGGAAAAAATCGATATCGAGGCCCGGCGTCAGGATCCGCGAGTGACGCAGGTCATGGCCAGCCTGTCGGGCGCGCATGAAGTCGTGCTGGTGATGGCGAGCGACGGCACGATGGCCGCCGATGTCCGGCCGCTGGTGCGCATGAATGTCGCCGTGATCGTCGAACACAAGGGCCGCCGCGAGCAGGGCTATTGCGGCAGCGGCGGACGGTACGAAGTTACGCGGTTTTTACGCGATGATCGCTGGAAGGAACTGGTTCACGAGGCGGTGCGCAGCGCACTGGTGAACCTGGAGGCCGTGCCGGCGCCGGCCGGCACGATGACGGTGGTGCTGGGGCCGGGTTGGCCGGGAGTGCTGCTGCACGAGGCGGTCGGCCACGGACTGGAGGGCGATTTCAATCGCAAGGGAACCTCGGCCTTCACCGGGCGCATCGGCGAAAGGGTGGCTTCGGAACAGTGCACCGTGGTCGACGACGGTACCCTGACGGGACGTCGCGGCTCGCTCAATGTCGATGACGAGGGCACCCCGACGCAATGCACCACCTTGATCGAAAACGGCATACTGCGTGGATATCTGCAGGACAAGCTCAACGCTCGTCTGATGGGGGTTGCGCCGACCGGCAACGGCCGGCGTGAATCCTTTGCGCATATGACCCTGCCGCGCATGACCAACACCTACATGCTTGCGGGCCGCTACGATCCCCAGGAAATCATCGGCTCGGTGCAAAAGGGATTGTATTGCAGAAATTTCGGCGGCGGCCAGGTCGACATCACCTCCGGAAAGTTCGTGTTCTCGGCCAGCGAGGCCTATGTGATCGAAAACGGCAGGCTTGGCGCGCCGGTGCGGGGAGCGACGCTCATCGGCAATGGTCCCGATGTGCTCAGACGCGTATCCATGGTGGGCCGGGATCTGAAGCTGGATGAAGGCGTGGGCACCTGCGGCAAGGAGGGCCAGGATGTGCCCGTGGGCGTGGGCCAGCCGACCCTGCGGGTGGACGGCTTGACGGTCGGCGGCACGGGCGCGGGTTGATTTTGCTAGGATGGCCGTCGAACCATCCATTCGCGTCATCCGGCTGAAACCATGTGGATCGCCCGTCCCATCTACGAGCTGTTGCCCTACATTTACATGCTGGCCGGTCTGGCCCTGTTGGGTGCGGCCTGGCTGCTTCCGGCAGGCCGGCTGCCGAGCGTGTTCATGGTGGCAGGCACGCTCGGCGTGACCGCCGGACTGGTGCTATGGCTGCGGCGGCGCGATTACCGTACACGCCAGGCGCAATATGACGCCCGGTCGCTGGATGACTGAGCCGAATGGTCGAGCGCTGCGGGACACCTTTCGCCGGATGAGCGGGCAGCGTCTCTGGAGTAGCCGCATTGCACGCGGAGCGGCTGCCGGGAAGCGCACGCTCAACGCAGCTATTCCTGCGCCGCGGATAGATCCGCCGGATCCTCGGCAGCATGAGACTCATCGCAGCGATGTGCCGGGTTCTCCGGCAATCCCGCATCGTCCGCATCGCCGCTGCCCGGCCGCAGCAGCGGCACGGCGTCGTCCTCCCCATCGCCCAGCGGGATGCGCGTGCGTGCCATGCGATCGTCGAAGTACATGATTTCGTGCTGGCCGATCTGCACGACGTCACCGTCGTTCAGCATGCGCCGGCGGACGCGTTTGGCGCGCACGTAGATGCCGTTGGTGCTGTTCAGATCCTCCAGCACCGAAGTATGCATGGAAGTAATGATCTGGGCGTGGTGGCGGCTGATGTATTTACTGTCTATCTGCAGGTCGTTGTCGGGCGTGCGGCCGATGATGAAACGTCCCGGTGTGAGCTCACGTTCGGCGATCGTCTGGCCGTTGACGCCGACCAGGATGCGACCGAGCACCACGCGTCTTTCGGCCGGCATCCCGATACCGGTTCCGATGGCCGTGCCGCTGAATGCGGGCATTCGGACGGAACGATCCGCGTATTCAACCCATTGTAGTTCCTCGATCGCCGCCTGCACGTCCTCCATGCCCACAGCGTCGCGATCCTGTGCATAAGCAGCCATCATCGAGGTGTCGGCCAGCGTGTTGATCAGCCGGGGAATGCCGCCGGTGTAGCGATAAATGAGCCCGAAGGTATCGGGATCGAAGATCTGCCGGCCCTGCGAGCCTGCGACCTCGAGACGATGCTGAATGTAGGCGCTGGTGTCCGACATCGACAAAGGCGTCAGATGGAAACGCAGCCGGATGCGCTGTGCGAGTTGGATCAGAGTGGGTGAATTCAGCTTGTCATTGAGTTCGGGTTGTCCGGCTAGAATGATGCGCAGCACCTTCTCCTTGGTGGTTTCCACGCCGGAGAGCAGCCGGATTTCCTCCAGCACCTTGTTGGAGAGGTTTTGAGCCTCGTCCACGATCAGCAGCACCCGCCGTCCGTTGGCGTATTGTTCGACCAGGAATTCATTCAGTGTGGCGAGCAATTCGGCCTTCCTCATCCGGAAAGGCTGGAAGCCGAACTGCACCAGCACGCTTTGCAGGAATTCGATCGCCGACACCTGTGTCTGGTTGATTTGCGCGACGACGACATCCTTCTCCAATTCCTTCAGGAAGGTCTCGATCAAGGTCGTCTTGCCCGAGCCGATCTCGCCGGTGATGACGACGAAGCCGTCTGTAAACCAGATCGTCGACTCCATGTACGCCTTGGCACGTGCATGGTGCTTGGACAAATACAGGAATGTCGGGTCGGGAGTCAGCCGGAACGGCAACTCGTGTAGCTTGAAAAGTTCGAGGTACATGAGATGGCGGCGAACCTGTTGATCGGCGTAGCAGGTGTGGGATGGCGGCCGCAGTATGCCTGGATCGCAGCCAGTGTACGGTGAACCACGGCAGCTTTCAAAACAGGTGTTCGAGCGATGACAGCCTCAAGCTCTCAGCTTCAGCAGAGTCCGCAGGATACGGTCGCGCGCCTCCCGCGAAGGCAATGTCACGGTGCAGTGCCCCAACTTGCGATTGGGCCGTGGTTCCTTGCCGTAGCTGTGAAAGTGTACACCCGATAGGCGCAGAATGTTTCCGGCGGCCGGCAGGGTGCCGATGAAGTTGACCATGGCGCTATGGCCGACCGCCGCAGTATCACCCAGGGGCAGACCGAGCACCGCCCGGAGATGATTCTCGAACTGGCTGGTGCGGGCGCCCTCGATCGTCCAGTGCCCCGAATTATGGACTCGCGGCGCCATTTCATTGGCGATCAACTGCCCGCGCCGCACGAAAAACTCGACCGTCAGCACGCCTGCATAGTCGAAATGCCGCATCAGACGCTTGAGGTAGGTTTCTGCCTGTTTTTGCAGTGGTGCGTTGCGATAGGGTGCAGTGGTGTAGCGCAGAATGCCTGCTTCATGGGTATTGGCGCACAGGGGATAGAAGCGTGTTTCGCCCCGAGTGCTGCGCACGCCGATCAGGGAGACCTCTCGACTGAAAGCGATGAATTTCTCATAAATGAGCGGCGCCTTGCCCAACAGGCTCCAGGCCGGCTCGATATCGTCCAGGCGGCGCAGCGGATACTGGCCGCGCCCGTCGTAGCCCAGACGGCGCGTCTTGAGGATGCCCGGCAAGCCGATCCGGCGTGCCGCACGGCGTAGATCCTCGAGACCATCGACGGCGGCGAACTCGGGCGTCGGAATCTTCAGCCGGCGAAACAGGGTTTTCTCATCCAGGCGGTCCTGGGAGGCGCCAAGCGCCTCTGCCGGCGGCCACACAGGAGTACATTTTCCCAGGAGATCCATGGCCGCCATCGGCACATTCTCGAACTCGAATGTGACCACGGCGGCATCACGTGCCAGCCGTGCGAGACATTCGCGATCATCGAACCCGCCGCTGATGAGCGGACCGACCTGTCCTCCGGGAGAATCCTGATTCGGGTCCAGGAATTCGCACTGCAGTCCCAACGGGTAACCCGCCAGAGCCAGCATGCGACCCAGCTGACCGGCGCCCATGATGCCGACCTTCATGGAGTTGGGACGGCGCTCGTGACAGGATTTCCGGGTTCCGGCTGGGCCAGCACCCGGGCTGTCTGTTCGGTACGGAAATCCTCGAGTACCTTGAGTATGGCCGGAGAATGGTTGGACAGGATGCTGGCCGCCAGCAGCGCTGCATTGGTCGCGCCTGCCTGACCGATGGCCAGAGTACCCACCGGGATCCCGGCCGGCATCTGTACGATGGACAGCAGTGAATCGATACCGCTGAGCATTTTCGACTGCACGGGTACGCCCAGCACCGGCAGGCTGGTCTTGGCGGCAGCCATGCCGGGCAGATGCGCCGCGCCGCCCGCTCCGGCAATGATGACCTCCAGACCGCGCGCCCGTGCGCTGCCGGCATATTCGAACAACAGATCCGGCGTACGATGCGCCGATATCACTCGCATTTCGAAGGGGATGCCCAGACGCTGCAGCATGTCAGCGGCGGGTTTCAGGGTTTCCCAATCCGACTGGGATCCCATGATGATGCCGACCAGAGGTTTCATCGGGAAATTGTACCAAGCAGTTCATCGAGGGTTCGAAATAGTTCTCGTCCCGCATGCTTCGGGCCTCCTGCGGCCGCTTCCCGGCGGGCGCGCTGGATCAGCGTATTCAGGGCGGCGAGTTGCGGTTCGAGTAGTCCGGGGGCGATGCGATCCAGCGCCGTCGGTCCTTCCTGGAGCAGTTGCTCACGGTATTGTTCGATGCGCCGGAAGCGCAGCGCCGCATGCCGTTCCCGCTCCCGTTTCGCCTGCAGCGCCTGGCGTATGGGCTCGGCGTCGATCTTGCGCATCAGCTTGCCGATATATTGTTTCTGGCGATACAGACCGCCGTGCTTGGTGATGCGGCGTGCCAGCGCCACCGCTTCGCGCAGCGGCTCGGGCAGCGGCAATGCATCCAGCTCGCTTTGCGGCAGCTCGATCAGGGCTTCACCCAGATTCTGCAACGCCTCGCTGTGGCGCTTGCGCTCGCCCTTGCTGGGGCGCTCATCGGCTTCTGATTCTGCTTCGTTCATGAAGCTAGAGTGCGGTAGCCGCGCATCCCGTGCAAGCTGGCCTGCCGTCCGGCGTTGGCCGCCGTCTGGAGTAGTGGATACCCCGGAGTGGATTCATCTCGCCGCGCGGAGGACGCTGCCTCGACGCCGGGAGTGGATGCCTCGGAGTGGACGCTCCTGGCTCGAGCCGGATTGGATTTCAACGTTTGCCGGCAACTCGATGAACGGACTTCTTGCGGGCCGGGCGGACGGGAACGCCGTCATTGTCGCGGCGCTGGTAGAATTCCGCCATGACTCACTCAATCTCTACACCCGTCGCCGCCGATTCATCGGCTCCGCTTGCACGCCAGGAACTCCAGGATATCGTGGCGATGGCCATCGAGGAGGCCCGCAGCCTGGGCGCCTCGCAGGCGGAGGTCGCTGTCAGTGTGAATGCGGGACTGTCCGTGACCGCGCGCTTCGGGGCGGTCGAAACCCTGGAGTATCAACGCGATCGCGGCATGAGCGTGACGGTTTACCGCGGCATGCGCCGCGGCTCCGCCAGCACCGGCGATCTGAAGCGGCAGGCTGTGCGCGATGCCGTCGCGAAAGCGTTCAGTATTGCGGGATTTACCGCCGAGGACGACTGCGCGGGTCTACCCGATCCGGACTCCCTGGCCAAGGATATTCCCGATCTCGACCTATGCCATCCCTGGGCGATCAGCCCGGATGCGGCCCGGGAGATGGCCGTGGCTTGTGAGGCAGCCGCGCTGGCCGCCGACCAGCGTATCGGCAACTCCGAGGGCGCCACCTTGGCCAGTCATCAGGGGCTGCGTGTGTTCGGCAATTCGCTCGGATTTATCGGCGATTATGCCAGCACCCTGCATAGCCTGAGCTGCATGGTCGTGGCGCAGGAGCATGGCGAGATGCAGCGCGATTACTGGTACAGCTCCGTGCGCGATTGGCGTGCGCTGGAAGATGGAGAAAGCATCGGCCGGCACGCCGCACAGCGTGCCTTGCGGCGCCTGGGCGCCCGCAAGCTCGCGACACAGACTGCGCCGGTGCTCTTTGTTCCGGAAATGGCGCGCGGGCTGTTCGGACATTTCCTGGGGGCGGTACGCGGCAGCAGCCAATACCGCCGTTCCTCCTTTCTGCTGGACAGCGCGGGCCAGCAGATCTTTCCCTCCTGGATGCATATCAGCGAACGTCCGCATCTGCCCGGCGCACTGGGCAGCGCGCCGTTCGATGCGGAGGGTGTGGCTACCCGCGATCGCGAATTGATCGACGCAGGCGTCCTGACGGGTTACATCCTGAGCACCTATTCCGCACGCAAACTCGGCTTGAAAACCACCGGCAATGCCGGCGGCGTTCATAATCTGCTCGTTCGCGGCGGCCAGGACGGCTTCGAAGTCCTGCTGCGTCGGATGGGGCGTGGCCTGGTCGTCACGGAGTTGATGGGGCAGGGTGTCAACGGCGTGACCGGTGATTATTCGCGTGGCGCCGCAGGCTTCTGGGTGGAGAATGGTGAACTCGCCTATCCGGTTCATGAAATAACGATAGCGGGCAATCTCAAGGAGATGTATCGCGGCATCGTTGCGGTGGGCGGCGATGTGGACGAGCGCGGCGGCATCCGCACCGGCTCCGTACTACTGGAGCGGATGACGATCGCCGGGGAATAACCGCCTGAGGATCCGTCGCCGAAGATCGGCAAGGCAGCTCTATTGCTGCTGTTTCTGCCGCGTGAGCTCTTTCACCGTGCGTCCCTCCAGGCTGTCGTGCATGGCCGCTTCGGCCTTGTTCGCGATTTCGACGGCGGGAGCGATATCGCGTACGCGGCCCAGGCGCGGTCCGGCGTCATCATGGCGCACCGCCTTGAGTACATCGACCAGTTCGATGAAGTCCGGGTCGCGCGCCGGTACCCAGGTATCGTCCTCCGCCAGCAGCAACAGACCGGCATGCTCCAGCGCAGTGACGATCGGACCCAGCGCCGCGCCCGGCAGGTCCAGGTGTTCGGCCAGCTCGTTGATACTCCAGCGCTGTTGCGCCTTCCGGTAGTCGCCCACGACCAGGTACATGATGGATAGCGCTACTCGCTCGCGCAGGCTCGAGCTCAAGCGGATTTCCCCGCGTCCGGGACGAAGATACTGCGGATTCTGTACATAGAACGCGAGCTGCGCGCCGACGAGAAGAATCAACCAGGATACATAGATCCAGATCAAAGCGACGATCACGATGGCGAAGCCCGCGTAGATCACCATGGTGCGTGTGCTTTCGGTGATGAACGAGGCGAACACGACCCCACCCGCGGCCCAGGCCACACCCGCGAAGATGCCGCCGATCAGAGCCGCGGGCAGACGTACCTTCGTGTTGGGCACGAAGGCGTACATGAATGTGAACACTCCGGTGACCAGCAGGTAGGGCAGCAGCCTGCCGAGATTGACGGCGATCGTGCCGAACGGTTCATGCAGCGAAATGGCTTGCAACGCCGTGGTATTGGCCAGCGTGGCTATCAGGCCCAGTGCCGCGACGATGACTGCCGGCCCGATGACCATGACGCTCAGATATTCGCTGAAGCGCCTGCCGAAGCTGCGCGGCTGTTCGACGCGCCAGACGAAATTGAAACTTTCCTCGACCTTCTGGATCATCGAGATCACGGTGTACAGCAGAAATACCAGGCCGATCGAGCCCAGCACGCCGCCGCGTACATTGTCCACGAAGCCGATCACCTGGGTCGTCAGCTCGGCGGCGCGGTCTCCGAGCGGCTCCAGGAATCTGTACAGCACCGGCTCCAGCTCGCGGTGATAGCCCAACCCTTTCAAGACCGAGAATGACAGCGCGATCAGCGGCACGATCGATAGCAGCGTGGTGTACACCAGGCTCATGGCGCGCAGCGTGAGATCGCCGCGCAGGATGTCGCGCACCAGTGCATAGGGATAACGCAGGATCCGCATCAGCATCCCCAGCGGCGTGCCGATCAAGGATTCCGGCGGCTCGAACAGCCAGCGTTCCAGACGTGACAGGAGCAATGCGATCATGTGTGCCGAGACTGACACGCGGGCGGTCACAGGGCAAGCCGCCGCCGCATCGGAATGTGCTCCGGGGTGAGGGGCCCAGATTGAGTACTCAGGGCGAATACCCCGGGAGTGTGCCCCGGGGTGTGTATCCAGGGTGTGCGCCAGGAAGCGCTAGGGCTCCAGCGTGAAATAGAATGTGGCGCCCCGCCCGGGCTGGGCTTCGGCCCAGATGCGCCCGCCATGCAGGCTGAGGATGCGCTGTACCGTGGCCAGGCCGATGCCATTACCGGGGAATTCCGCTTCGGCGTGCAAGCGCTGAAATGGCGAAAACAGCATTTCAGCGTAGTTCATGTCGAATCCGACACCGTTGTCACGCACGAAATAGACGGCTCCCGCGGATGTCCGTTGCACGCCGACCTCGATCTCCGGATGGCTTTCGCGGCCCGTGTACTTCCAGGCATTGTTCAACAAGTTGTCGATTGCGATGCGCAGCAGCCGCAGATCGCCATGAACGTGCATGTCGCCGGCGATGCGCACTTGCACCGGGCGATCCGGGTAGCGTTCCTGCATCGAGGCGGCCACGTCGGCGGCGAGGCCGGTGAGGTCGACCGGTCTGCGTTCGAGCGCGCTGCGGCTGATGCGCGAGAGGTTCAGCAAGTCATCGATGAGACAGGACATGCGCTGGCCGGCATCGTGGATGCGCCGCAGATAGTGCAGCGTCTGTTCGTCCAGCCCGTCTGCCGCGCTGTCCAGCAGTATCTGGCTGAAGCCGAACATGCCGCGCAGAGGAGCGCGCAGATCGTGCGATACGGCGTAGGCGAAGGACTCCGCCTCGCGGTTGGCCAGTTCCAGCCGGCGAGCGTGCTGTTCGAGATCGGAGTTCATGCGTTGCACTTCCTCCTGGGACTGCATCAGTGCGGCCATGCTGGCGGCGTCACGACGTTGCTGACGCCGCAACAGCAGATACAGCAAAGCGGTCGATATCAGCACATATATCCACCCCTTCAAGGTCTGCCATTGCAGCCGGTCGGCGACCGGGATATCGAGCCGGGTCAGCAATCTGTCAGTGATGAAGACCCAGGTAGCGCCAAAGATGAAATAGATGAGCGTAATCGTTCGGGACATGCGGTCACCTCGATTTCAATGGCCAACGTGTCGTATCGCCGGCGCCGGGTGAACTGAACATCATACCGATGCAACGCCGGGCCGGCGGAGCGTCAGGATCGAGGATATGTCCGGAATTCGGTATCCCGGGATTCCACGCCCCGGGATTCCGGATGATATAACGCCGAAGGAACGCTGCTGCGGCGCTGCGCCGCGGGAATCGCCGCTGGGGATGATCAGCTGGACTTTGCGGCAGGTATCGCGGCGCTCATCAGGCGGCGCAGCGCCTCTTGATACTTCCGCGCGGTTTTTTCGATGATGTCGGCGGGCAGACGCGGTCCCGGAGCACGCTTGTCCCAATCCAAGGTTTCCAGGTAGTCGCGTACGAACTGTTTATCGAAGCTCGGCGGGCTGCTGCCGGGCCGATAGGTATCCACCGGCCAGAATCGTGAAGAATCCGGCGTCAACACCTCGTCGATCAGCGTCAGCCGTCCGCCCTCGTCCAGACCGAACTCGAATTTGGTGTCGGCAATGATGATGCCGCGGGCGAGGGCGTGCTCGGCCGCAAAGCCATACAAGGCCAGGGCGGTTGCTCGGACCTGTTCGGCCAGTTGGCCGCCGATGAGTTCGATAAGGCGTTCATAACTGATGTTTTCGTCGTGATCGCCCATCGCGGCCTTGGTCGCCGGCGTGAAAATGGGCGTATCCAGCCGGTCAGCCTGACGCAGCCCGGCGGGCAGGGTGATACCGCAGACCGCCCCGGTCTCCTGGTAGTCTCGCCATCCTGAACCGATCAGGTAACCGCGCACCACGGCCTCGATCGGCAGCGCGCGCAGGCGCTTGACGATCATGCTGCGATCGGCCAGCGCAGCACGTTCATTCGTATCCGGCACGGCCTGGGCCAGAGGCATTTCGGCCAGATGGTTCGGAACGATATGGCGGGTCTTGTCGAACCAGAAATACGAAATACGGGTCAGCATGCTGCCTTTACCCGGGATGGGATCGGGCATGATGACGTCGAAGGCGCTCAGGCGGTCCGTCGTGACGATGAGCATGTGCCGATCGTCGATGCCGTAGATATCGCGAACTTTTCCCTGATGAATCCGAGTCAGCCCGGAGACGTTCGACTCGAGCATGGGCGGGGAGGGCTGGGAAGCGGACATGTTGCGCTCGGGCTCCGGGTGGAGAAAGAAGGATTTCGGCAATGCAGGGCCCGGCGCGCAACCCGCGGCGCACGGCCGGCGGTGCCTCACCTGCAGCCCTGCATATCGATCACGCTGATACTATAGCGGCGGCGGAATTGTCGCAGTGGGCGAAGAGGGCTTCAAGATCGAATGGTTTGGCAAGGTAAAGCATTGGGAGCATTGATCGGCGTTGCCGCCGGGGGACCGTTGGGCGCCTTGTTCGGCGCGTTCATCGGCCACCTGGTCGACACCCAGGCCGAAACCGGCTGGCGCGGCGCGCGGGCGGCCGATGAGGCGGATCATGCTCACGCTCCTCAGATTCAGGAGACGTTCTTCACCGCAACGTTCCAGGTGATGGGACATGTGGCCAAGGCCGACGGTCGCGTATCGGAGGACGAAATCCGTGCGGCGCGGGCCGTCATGAACGATTTTCGCCTCGGCGAGCGTGAAGTTCAGCGGGCGATCGACCTGTTCACGCAAGGCAAGGCGCGTGATTTTCCGCTGGCTGCGGTATTGCAGCGGTTGCGCGCGGCGTGCCGGTATCGCCCGGACTTGCGCCGCATGTTCGTGCAGATCCAGTTGCAGGCGGCGGTACTGGGCGGCAGCCTCAATACGGCGAATCGCCAGGTGCTCACCCGTGTCTGCGCAGCGCTGGGTGTTTCGGCGTATGAAATGGTGCAGATGGAGGCGTTGCTGCGCATGCAACACTCCACGCGTCGTTCGGATGCCCGACCCGGCGTGGCTCGCATCGCGGCCGCCTACGAAGTGCTGGGTGTGAAGGACAGTGCATCCGATGCGGAAGTCACCAAGGCGTACCGGCGCCTGATGAGCCGAAATCATCCGGACAAGCTGGTCGCCAAAGGTCTGCCGGAGTCCATGATGAAACTTGCCGAGGAAAAGACGCGGCAGATTCTCGCCGCCTATGAATTGCTACGCGAAACGAGAGGCATGTCATGATCGGGAATGCAGCGTCCCGGACCGGCGGTCCGGAACTCAGGTCGAATCGCGTGCGGGAATCGTCATGATGGAGCCCTGGATTGCGCCTTCCATCTTGTCGGCCGATTTCGCCCGCTTAGGAGAAGACGTCCGCGCAGTGCTTGATGCGGGGGCCGATATGATCCATTTCGATGTCATGGACAATCACTACGTGCCGAATCTGACGATCGGTCCGCTGGTCTGTGAAGCCCTGCGCAAGCATGGGTTCGATGCGCCGATCGACGTGCATCTGATGGTCAAGCCGGTCGATCGGATCATTCCCGACTTCGCGCGCGCGGGCGCCACCTGGATCAGCTTTCATCCCGAGGCGAGCGAACATGTGGACCGGACCATCGAGCTGATCCGGGAGCATGGCTGCCGGCCGGGGCTGGTATTCAATCCCGCCACGCCGCTGAACTGGCTGGATCATGTGATCGACAAGATCGACATGATCCTGTTGATGTCCGTGAATCCAGGATTCGGCGGACAGCGCTTCATTCCCTCGGCCTTGCCCAAGCTGAAGGCGGCACGACAGCGCATCCAGGCCAGTGGGCGGGAGATACGGTTGGAAATCGACGGCGGCGTAAAAACGGAAAATATCGGTGCGATTGCTCAGGCCGGCGCTGATACGTTCGTTGCAGGATCGGCGATTTTCGGTGCTGCGGACTATCGTGCCACGATTGCGGCCATGCGTGCGCAAATCGCCGCCGTGCGGGCGGCTGGCGAGGTTGCTTGAGCCACGTTCGATAGCATCGCGACCGTTCGATCAGTCTTCCTCGTCGAGGTCGTCTCCGGTGCCGCGAGCCTGGAACGCGCGGCCGGTCGCCGTGGCGAGCGCAGGCCTGGATTTCATCTTGGGACGGGCGCCGAACACGACGATCGTCTTGCCCGTGGCGCGCAGCAGACCTTGATCCTCGAGTACCTTGAGGACTCGTCCGGCCATCTCGCGCGAACAGCCGACCAGCCGCGACAGTTCCTGGCGGCTGACTTTGATCTGCATACCTTCCGGATGGGTCATGGCGTCCGGTTCTCCGCACAGATCCATGATGGCATGAGCCACACGGCCGGTAACATCGACGAAGGCCAGATCGCCTAGCTTGCGATTCGTGCGATCCAGGCGGGTGGCCAGCTGGGTGGCCAGTTCGAACACCAGGCCCGGGCTTTCCGCGGCCAGTTGGCGAAAGCGCGGGTAAGTCATTTCCGCCAGTTCACACTGCTGGCGTGTACGCACCCAGGCGCTGCGGGTGGGCTGCTCGTAGAACAGTCCCATTTCACCGAAGAATTGTCCCTTGTTGAGGTAGGCAAGCACCATCTCGTTGCCTTCCTCGTCTTCGATCATGACTTCGACCGAGCCGCTCACGATGTAATAGAGCACATCGGGGAGATCGCCGGCATGAATAACGACGGTCTTGGAGGGTACCGTGCGAACACGGCAATAGCTGAGAAATCGATTGATCGCCGGAATGTCGCTCAATGGTCTCGTTCCCTCATCCATATCTAGACCCCTTTCCCCTTCATTAAGTGACTATTGTGCATCTTGCGGGTCAGGTGACGACGCTGCAGGGTGACGCCGTTCACGTTTTAATACAGGATACGCCATAATCGCAAGTATTCAATGTCTTGCAGCACTTTCTTCAGCTACAACCAGTATGCCGTGCGGGTCATGATGCGGGCGGAATATTTCATCATTGCTCGCACAACTCCGGGCAGTGGCGCGGCACCGGTACGCAATGCGGTATCACCATGGTGCTCCTCGTCGATGCTCATCCGGGTGATGATGGCACGTGTACGCGCATCGTTCGGAGGCAGGCGGTGCAAGTGGCCTTCCAGGTGTTCCACGACCTGGCGCTCGGTTTCGGCGACGAAGCCGAGGCTGATACGGTCACCGGCGAGTCCCGCGAATGCGCCGATCATGAATGAGCCTGCGTACCACAACGGGTCGAGCAGGCTGGTACGGCCGTCCAATTCATCGATCCGCTGTGCGCACCAGGCTAGATGATCCGTTTCTTCCCGGGCGGCCTGCATCAGCGATGCCTGGGTCGCCGCTTGACCGGCAACGAGTGCCTGTCCCTGGTACAGCGCCTGGGCGGCGATCTCGCCCGAATGATTCACGCGCATGAGCGCGGCCGCGTGGCGCCGATCGGCCGGCCGCTCCATGGTTTCCGGGATACCCTTGGCCGGGTAGGGACGGGCGGAGACGTTCTTGCCGAATACGGTGCGCAGCGACTGGTCCAGCGAGGCGATCAGGCGATCGATCAGGTCATCATGCCGTCCGGTCGGGATCGTGGCAGGTACAGGCGAAGTGGTCATAATTCTGGATTATAGGTGTACGGCCGGGCCATGGCATATGCCGGATGACAATGCTGGAACCGGGTGGTGGCTGGGAGCCAGCGGGCCGGCTGAGAGGCCTGCTGAGAGGTCTAGGGGAATTCGATAAAATATAGAGACAAAGAGAAGTCACGGAGGACAAAGGGTAGGGCGATAGGCGAGGCCCGTCTCAGCTGGAATGGAAGGTTTCTGACCTGCCCTCGTGGCGCCTCCCGCAGGATCTGCGGCAAGCAGCCGGGACCGGCAGGCACAATAGGCGCAAGGGGATTGGCGCAAGGGAGTTTGCAAAGGTCCGATCGCTCCTTTAGACTTGCCCGCCTTTTAGCCCCCTGGCGAAAGATTTTCCCGGAGAATTCAATGAGAACCGTCTTTGCCAATGCGGCAACGGTGCGTCGCGATTGGTTTGTGGTCGACGCGACGGACAAGACCCTGGGCCGCCTGGCTTCGCAGGTCGCTACGCGTCTGCGCGGCAAGCACAAGGCCGCCTATACGCCGAATGTCGATACCGGTGATCATATAGTGATCATCAATGCGGGTAAGATCCGCGTGACCGGCCGGAAGATGACGGATAAGTTCTATCATCATCATACGGGCTATTTGGGCAATCTGAAGTCCACCAGCCTGGAGAAGCTTTTGGACAAGCATCCGGAGCGCGCGATCGAGTTCGCCGTCAAGGGAATGCTGCCCAAGAATTCCCTGGGCCGGAAGATGTTCAAGAAGCTGCACGTGTTCGCCAGCGGCGAGCATCCGCATGCAGCGCAACAGCCCAAGCCGCTCGAAATTTGATTCGACCGGACCGCAGCGAACTGCAATAGAGTGAACCGGAACAGATAGACTAGGCTGGAACCTATATGGCGATTTCCACGAACTACGGCACCGGCCGACGCAAAACCTCCACCGCCCGTGTGTTTTTGCACAAGGGCAATGGCGACATTCGTATCAACGATCGCACGCTGGATGAATTTTTCGGCCGTAAGACCGCGCGCATGATCGTACGCCAGCCTCTGGAGGCCGTCGGCATGGCCCAGAGTTTCAACGTCGATGTGACGGTCAAGGGCGGTGGGATTACCGGCCAGGCAGGCGCTATCCGTCATGGCTTGACCCGAGCCCTCATCGAGTACGACGAGACGCTGCGCAAGCCGCTGCGTGACGCAGGCTATGTGACCCGCGATGCACGCGAGGTCGAGCGCAAGAAGGTCGGTTTCCGCAAAGCCCGCCGCGGCACCCAGTTCTCGAAGCGCTGAGCCGTTTCGAGGCTGTCGAACGGCTTCGGTATTGGGGGATCGTCTAGCGGTAGGACTACGGACTCTGACTCCGTCAACCTAGGTTCGAATCCTAGTCCCCCAGCCAACAAAAACAGCCACTTAGCGCCCGCTAGGTGGCTTTTTTGTTAGGGCGGCCCGCCCTGAGTCCGCATTGAGTCAGCACTGAGCTGGCAAAATGGGCTTTCGCCGTAGGCTCTGGCAACGAACCAGGGGCGATTTCATGGTGCGGCTCGCCGGTCGAGCAGAGCGGGTGTCCATGGCAGGACGAGGGGCGTCGTCGGCTCTGGGTCTGAGTGCAGATGCGCAGCGTGGAAAAGTGGCAAAAGTCGATTGGACCGGTTTTGAAAACCGGCGTGGGCGTGAGTCCACCGTGGGTTCGAGCCCACCCCATCTGCCAGAACTATTTTGATTGTATTCGGCAAAATTTGTTGACCGAACCCAACAATGCCGACAAGCCTCGGATTTGAAGGCTGTTCCTGTCGATTATGGAAGCGAGCAGCTACACTTCTGCGATTCGACGTGACGCAGATACGAGACGATCAAATGACAGGTGATAGCACCAACGGCACCCAGCGAACATACAAAGTGATCTCCCTGTTCTCTGGGGCGATGGGGCTCGACATCGGGCTACAAAGGACGGGGCGTTTCGAAGTCCTCGCCTGCGTGGAGAAGGAGAAATCCTTCTGCGACACCATCAGGGCGAACCAGCGTGCCGGACGGCTGCACTCCCAGCTACGGGTCTATGAGGGAGACATCAGCAAGTTCGATCCTCTGAAAATCCTGGACGATTGCGGATTGGCACCGGGAGACGTGGATCTGGTTGTCGGGGGGCCGCCATGCCAAGCATTCAGTACTGCGGGTCGCCGGGGAACGGTGCAGGATCCTCGCGGAACGCTGCTCTGGGAGTACCTCCGATTTATCGAAGCAATCCGGCCCCGCTTCTTCATTATGGAGAACGTTCGTGGTCTCCTGTCGGCCGCCCTTCGCCATCGTCGTATTGCCGACCGTAACGCTAGACCGCTGGAGCCGGATGAGATGCCGGGATCGGTCGTCAGACTATTCGCTGAGGACTTGCAGAAGGCGACGGGCGGCCCCTATCACATGGACTGCTTTGAGGTGAATGCCGTCAATTACGGTGCACCCCAACTTCGAGAGCGAGCAATATTCATCGGCAACCGCTACAACACCACCGTTGACTTCCCTGATCCCACCCATGGGCCGCAGCGGCCAGACAACGTAAGAACGCTGTTTGATGAGCCTCGGCCCCTATCTCCCTGGCGCACGCTGGGCGACGCGATAGGAGACATAGATGACCCAGGGGATGTGATCATGGATTTCAGCCCCCGCAAAAAGAGCTTTCTAAGCATGGTGCCGCCAGGCTCCAACTGGCGCAGCCTGCCGGAGGAACAGCAGCGGGAATCCATGGGCCGGGCGTGGTTCGCGAAAGGCGGGCGTTCGGGATGGTGGCGCCGGCTGAGCTACGACCTTCCATGCCCTACGCTGGTCACGATGCCCAATCACGCCAGCACCGCTCTGTGCCATCCATCCGAGGTTCGTGCGCTTTCGTTGAAGGAATACGCTGCCGTTCAAGAGTTCCCCTCGGACTGGGAATTCTGTGGCACGACGCAGCAACAATACGCACAAGTCGGCAATGCGGTTCCGGTGAGGCTCGGAGAAGTGACGGGGCAGGTAGTGGCGGAACAGATGGACCGCCTCGCCGCGTCGGGCTGGCAGCCGGCGGCGGAACCTCCAGAGCATTATCGCATCGTATACGTCCAGTCGCACGTCAGGACGCGCCAGTGGTTCAAGAGGGGAGAAACCTTCGTCTGGTCAGATGGGGAAGAGAACTCGCGCGCGACCTACGACGCGCCTCAGACACTTCGCCGCGTAAGCGCCATTTAGGAGGACACCAATGGCTTCGAAACCGCGGGCGAACCCCTTTTTCCATGCCCTCAAATCTCGGCGTCACGTCTTCAGTCCCGAAGAAATCGTTGCACTATTCAACCAAGTGGATGAAGCCCGCGTCGACACGCTGGCCGCCGCGCTGACAGGGTACATCAGCACCAATCTCCCGATCGCCTTCGAGCGCAGAAATGGCCTCGCCGACTATAGGACGAATCCTTATGTTCTGATGACATCTGCCAGCGTGATGAACCTTGCTGACCCGGCTCGCTTCGGCGATTTCCTGTTCAACAGCAAGCTCTATATGGCGCTGGAGACTTCCTTCGGAAAACAGATCGAAGCGGCTTTCGTCAGTCAATATCCGATCGCCGCAACTCATCGTTGGACGGATGCCCCGGAAAAATTGGCCGAATTCGCGAAACTCACCGGACTGGACCGCCAAGCTCGCGCGCAGCAGCGTCTAAGCTCAGTATGGCGGGAGATCGATCGTTCCTGTGTAGTCGGAAACCGACGCTTTCTGACATCGATCAAGAGCGGCCCGAACACCATCAACGACACGCAGGTAGCGGGGATGACCCATGCCATCCTAACCAACTACAAGGCTTGGATGGACGACACCCGCAGCACCTACCCCAATGTCAGCGAACTCGACATCGTGCTGGGACTGACTTACGGCACGGATCGGACGACGAACAACAAAGAGAACCAGATTCTGGTAAAGCTCCTTGAGCAAGGTTTCGAGGAAGAGGACGCGGTCAACAAGCCCGGAATCCTGATCGATCAGAGCACCAGATCGGTACGGGTGTACCGCTGCATCGGTCGCGAGTTCTGGGCGTTTGTCGGCCAACCTGACGCTCCGGAGACAACGCAGTTTGTATTCCTTGAGATTTTGCTGGCGTTGGCGAAAGCTCTCGGCAGTGGCATCGCGGCCGCAGACATCGAGACGCGCATCAACACCAAGCTGCAGCACCTTGCCGTTGCGCTTGCGAAGCTACAGTTTCCGAGAAACAGTCTTCCGGAATGGGTGCGGGACGACTTCAGCGACGATCAGCTTTTCTGGTTCGCTACTGCGATGACCGCATTCTATGACGAAGGAATCTAACCTGAATCCTTGTGGTCGATACCCACGATGGACCGAGGACGTGGCCTTACGCTCCTCCAGGTGAGACATTGCGTGAAACCTGAAAACTGGCGTCTGAACGCACCGCCGGTCAGATGCTCCTGCGGCCCTTAGGACCGTCGGAAGACGCGGTTTCGGTTCCGGCAAGCATCCGGTGTCTCAAAGTGATTGACACGTTCCGCACCGGCATGTGCGCCGCTACAGGCTGCGCAACGGTGCCGCCAGTACCTAAGGCGGCAGTGTGGTGATCGTCGCCCCTGTCGCCCGCTACGTTCGCGCTGCCGGACAAACGACAGTGGGTGTCGTTGTCACACGTTGAAGGCAGCGTCAGGCAGGTAGGAGCTGCCTCGTCCCGCTGCCGCGGAGGTTGGATCTACGAGGGACTCGCCGCTATGCCACGGCTCCCGTTGGGCTAGAGCAAATCGTAACGGCAGTATCTTCTCCGGTTAACCTCGGTCCAATATCTTCCTGAGAAGGTCTGGCGCGCTGGCCCCCAGCGCGTCCGCATATTCGCAAAACTCCAGAACATTTAGCTGGCGCTCGCCGGATTCGATCTTTCCGACGAACGAATGGGCACGCCGCAGGACCGCCGCTAACTCCCTCTGTGTCATCCCAGCATCGTGACGAGCAGCCGCCAGGGCGGTTATCAGTGCCCGGTGCCGGGCCGTCCTTAGCTGCTTGGTCATCCAATCCCGTCCCCAATTCAGGAGCGGGTCACATTACTGACCATTATCTATGCTCCCATTTAGGGGGCGGGTTACTATTGGACGGCTCGTCGGGAGCGCAACAAGAGATTGCGGATATGAGAGCTATTGTATTGGCTGGGCTTGTAATGGTCGGAACCGGCCAGGCTCAACAAACCTCATCGGACACGATATTTGGACTGGAATTAAACGCGCCGATCACCCTGTCCGAATGCGAAAAAACGAAGATACTCGGAGACTACGTCTACAGGTCCATTGTTCATGATGGGATGTGCTACGAGCGCTCTTACAAGTTCAAAAAGACAAAACGCATGTACCGTGAGGGGCCTCTCGTTGACGAGCAGATAGTGGTGAAGTTCGCACACAAGAACAGACCGCCAATCGGCAACGGTTATTCATTCACGGCAATATTGAAGGGCGGAAATCTGATTTCGGTTTTCACCCGAACAGACGGCATTGGTTCCCAAACTCAAGATCTTGCTCTGTTAGATCAAAAATTCGGGACACCGACCCGGCTGGAACGACTGTCCCTACAGAATGGGGCGGGCGCGAAATTTGAGGGCCTGATAGCAGAGTGGGAGTTGCCTTCCGGGACTTACGTTAGGCTGGCAAGTCCGGACCTAACGTTGGCAAGCCGCCCGAATGTTGGCTCTCTTTCCGTCATGACCGCAGACGCTCGGGCGGAACAGATAGGGAAAGAGAAGGCGGCCGATGCCGAACGGACAAAGCTATAACCCCACCCCAAAAACGACACCGGTGCGGCAGCTAGCCCTCCACCCGTGGTGGTCGCCGGCTTTCCAGCATCAGTGCACAGCCGCGAAAGGAGGCGTCCTAATGCCGCGTAGCAAGATGTCGGCTTGCTTGCGACCAAACGAGGCACGCAGACTGTCGCGGCTATTCTGCAGGTCTTCCGAAGGCGATATCAGCCCAACAGGGAACGGCACAGTGTCATTATGCACCAGACGCCAGACCATTTCGGGCAACTGCTCATGCGCACCAATCCAGCGATAGACCAACTCCACTGCGGCCATCGCTCGCTCTTCTAAGGTGTAGTAACGTGCGTTCTTCGCAGACGCTATGCCTTCCAGCACGGGCTCGCAGTAGCTCATCAGATGGTGGTGGCGGGTAACAATTTCGATAGCGTTCATGGGGTGTCCGGGGTGAGGGCGGAGGTGTCGGCGGGTAAGGAAGCATTCACAAAATCGCTGCGGGCAAAACGATTCAGCGCCTCGACAATTTCAGCTGCGTTATCGCTGGTTCTGTCTAGCAGGGCAATCTCGGCAGACTGCCGCAGCATGTGCGTGATGGCCTTGCCTTCGTCTATGTTCAGTTCGCCGTTTGCTATCGCTATCCATACCTGATCCAGTTGCTTGGACAGGGGTAGCGAGCGATCTAGGTCGAATACAACGGGAGCGGCGATCGGCCGCAGTGTCGGTACGGCACGGTTCAGAACAAGGGCTGCGGCTTGCACGTCCCCCTCAATGGCAAGCTCAATTATCTTGGCTTGCACGGCGGGTGCGGCTTCGGTCAAGGCGCGCTGTAGAGCAGTGCGCCGATCTGGAATGCCTCTTGGTCTACCCGCAGGATTGCCTGACTGACCTTTGACGAATGGCATGGCTGTTGCTCTTAGCAGTAGGAGATCAATGCTGCCATTTACACAAATCGTTTTGCGTCATAGCAAGGACCACAATGCATTGCGATCACCCCGTCTCCGGCACAGCTTCACTGGACGCGGTATCCGTCCACTGACGCCGGCCTCCGTGTAGTGGTGCGGCTCCGCCGAGCACTGCTGCCGTCGCCGAAGTCTGACTGTCAGGCTGCGGGATGTCGGGCGTCGGTACCCAGCTTCCTGTGTTCCCGTGGAGCAGCCAGACCGTACCATCGTTGCAGACGGCAGCGACCATGTCAGGGTCACCAATGTGGCTGGCCAAGGCACAAGAAATTTGGACAATCTTCCGATTCATAATTTGGGTTCCTTATGGGCGTTTTGCCCGTGTTGACGCAGACTCCAGACCCACTCGACCTGCGTCGGTGTCGAGCGAATAAAAACAATCGTTTCCTTTCCTAGGTATCCGGCGTGCGTGTTCGTGCCGCCTCGTGATGAGCCGTTTGCCCTGATTGCCCTTGCGTCCCCATGGGCCATATCCCTATAGCTGCGCTTTCCTATTGTCGTCTGGCCCAAACCAAACATGGGGAAACAAGGGCTAAGAGGGGCAACGGCAGTTTCACTTGGAACAGCCTGCGGTAGGTGAGACAAGGATAAACAGTTCGACATTTACGATGGCCTGTTCAGTTCGGCGATCAGTTGTTCGTCACTGGCATTCCGCCACACCTGTGCATCGCGTAGGCACCAGACCGTTCGGTATTTCTTTTCGGCTGGGTAGTAGAGCTTCATCTTCGCGCGCACGATGCCGCTCTTTCGTGCGATCTTCTCGAGGGACTTGAAGTGTCTCCCGGTCACGCTCGCCGCCACTGGCGTCTCGTAGTCGGGTAGCGTCCCAAAGACGTAGTGATACAGGTGGTCCGTAATAATGATCGGGTGCGGGTGGATACCCTTCAATTCCTGTGCCCGCTGCTCCTCCGGCGACGTGCTGGCCTCGATCACGGTCTGCTTGGCGTCATTCATAACGGAGCGCCTACCGTGGTTGAACTTGGAGAGGTCGCGCCGCAGAAGGTATTCGCGTACCGAGGAAATGAACTGGTCGCGCTCCTCGTACTTCCAGTCAATTAGCCGGTAGATGCCGGTGTAGTAGTCATCCGGCTTAGGCACGGATGGGTTTTTGATCGTGTTGATGCGCCGGTCGGCGGTCTGCAATGGCAGCGCCGTTTCGTAGTTGCTGAACATGAGAAATCGGCAGCAATTGCGCTCGGTTCTTTCGGCCTGGCATTTCGGATTCAGGGCGCGCACGCTCTCCGTCAGCAGTCGCTTCAAGTCCTCGCTGTGCTGCCAGCGTTCGCCCGCAGCGCCGCCCTCGTTTATCTCGTCCGTCACCGCAAGTAGCTTCCGCGACAGCCTTCCGTTGAAGCCTCGGCGGAGGGAGGCGGCAAGGTCGAAGCTCAACGCTACATAGCCTTTCAGCACCATGCCGAGCACGTCTGCCAGCCAATTGCGACCGATGCCTTGCGAGGACGTTACAAAGAGCCAGTGGTGATGAGGCAGTTCGCCGGGCCGCTGGATCATGTGTGCTAGCCAGTCGAGGAACCATTCGTACATATCCGCGTCCGGCATATTGTTCTCCACTGGGATCAAATAGCGGACGTGATCGAGAAAGGGCTTAACTCGCTGTTGCCAGTCGGCGGGCGGATCGTTGTGAATCGGTTTCCATAGGTTCAGGCAGTAGTGGCCTTCGTCGTTGCGCGCTCTCCAATCGTCTGTGCTCGGATCGAACGTGATGCCGTAGAGGTTCTTGCGGTCTGCGCACTTCATCCATGCGCTGAAGATGGGAACCTCCTTCTCCTTTCCCTTCGCGTCTGTAACCGTATAGGTGTTGTGGGCCAGCAGCGCCGCCATTACGTTCGATGGCACGCAGATGGTGGGCATGTCCAAGAACGCTACATAGGTCTTGTCCATGCTGATTGCTACTAGCGAATTGAGCATGGTTTGCAAATCCATTTCGGGCGCTTCAATATTACTGTCCTCAATGGGTTCGCCTTCCCGAAGGAATGTGAACTGGACTTCCTTCTTGTAGGCTTCGCGAGCGCGCACCTTGTCGATGGTCAGGTTCAGGTAGCGGTCGTCTTTGGTCGCCTTCGCGCGCTGGCCGAGCGCGGATTGACGGAACAGCCGCCGTACCTGTCCATTGTTCTTGGTCCAGAAGCAGAGGATCGCAACGAGCGCGAAATCGGCTTCGCTTTGGG
This sequence comes from Steroidobacter denitrificans, assembly GCF_001579945.1. NCBI lineage: Bacteria > Pseudomonadati > Pseudomonadota > Gammaproteobacteria > Steroidobacterales > Steroidobacteraceae > Steroidobacter > Steroidobacter denitrificans. The sequence goes on from NZ_CP011971.1 coordinate 1,356,636, forward strand.
AGCCGTAGAGGAGGGTGCCGCCGGGGGTGAGGTCCGAGTATGCTCCATTCCAAAGCGCATTGAATTTTTCGGCATTGGCTGCGGTGCGAGCTTTAATCAATATCTCGGTGTCGCCCTCCTTCTCCGGCTCATCCTGTAACGGCGCGAGCGGAGCCGTGTGCCTATTACCGAGACGTTCAACAACGAGATTCAGCCATTCCTGGTGTTGCTGGATCGGATAGTCGAGGATGACGTCGCCGGTACAGATCATGAATCGTTCCTGCGAATACACCTCTACGAAATGCTTGCTGTCCTTGATGCCCTTTCCGACCTTGCCCAGGACCCAAACATGCAGACCCTTTCCGCTGCGGCTCTTCTCGGTGTAGGTTCCAAGGTTCTGGACGAGGGACCAGAAGCCTTCCATGTGATGCTGCTGCGTCCATTTGTCTTGCGGAATGGGCTTTCCTTCCTTGTCGCGCGAATCGGCATCCTTCACATCGAAATCAATGCAGGTGAACGGGTCATCTTTATGCAGGACGTATCCGATTCCGTATCCGAAGTGAGTCGCCCACTGGCAGGCAGAGTCGAACGACATCCATGTGAGTGGGTTGGTGCTGCTCGCGTCGTACAGCATGCCAGCGGCATTTACAGCGAGCGGGCGCTTGTCGAGGCCGGCTAGTACCCATTGGGCACGCTCGCGCAGTGGGGTAGGTATGCGCGCCCAGAGTGCGCCGTGTGCGGCATTCGCAGGGCTCGTTTGCGATTCTTGGCCTTCGTTGGGTACAGTACCCATGCTTGTATTGGACATTTTTATCTCCGTTTGCGAAACGCCCGGCTCTAACCGGGCGTTTTCGTGAATGAAACCAGACTCATCACTGACTCGCAGCCGACCGGCGCACTAGTGCCGGAACAAAAACATCGGCTTACGGTTAAAGGCGCACGGAGCGTGCGTCCGTTGCGTGCGAATCAGCGGGAGGAGGAGGCGAGGGCGGGGTGGTGGTGATGAACGACTTGGGATCGTTCATCCACTCGCGTACCTGTGGCACGAAGAACATGATGCGGGTGCTACCGGCGCGCCTGTGAATGGGCGGGAGGTTTCCGCCAGTATCCCGAAGGTTGTAAACCGTCTGAGGCTTCATTCGCTGCATGGCGGCGAATTGCTTCACGCCAATCCAGTTGTCAGGATTGACTACTTCAGCGGCGGGGAACTGATCAAGGGTACGCATGGCACAATCCTCCAGGCGACAGATTTCACCTCGGTCGCGGAGGGTGTCCACCAGCGGCGGCATGCGGCTGGCTGTTAAGCGTTTTAGTTACTTTACGCGAGAGTTATTTTGGTTCACAAGCCATGGTCAACACGACCGCGCCTGTGGGCCGGAACGGAAGCCAGTTCAGCGATCTGCTGCTGCTCGGCCTTGGTCGTCTTGGAATTGCTCATATCAACACCTCACTTGAGAATACCGGGAGGTGTTACCTCAGACCCGGCTGTGAGGGTGACCAGCGCAGAATGCGCCGTCAGAATGTTCATCGTCGGCGGAATAGGTCCGCGTGTCAAGCAGTCTTGGACGGAAACAGGGACACAACCTTCGGCTCATCTGCAACGGCGGCCTCTCGGGAAATCCAGTCGGCCACTTTCTGCACGGCTGCCACCAGGAAGGCCCGATTGTTGGCGTAGTGGGCACCGTGGACGTTGCCCTTCGACGAGTGGTTGAGCATCATTTCCCGCGTGTACGGGTCCACGCCCGCTTCCGTGGCGATGTCCTCATGCGTCCGGCGCAGTGCGTGGAAGTGAACGTGGTCGCCAGCAATCGCGGACAGCTCGGCAAATTGCTTCGCCGCGTTCTGGACAACGGGAACCTTCTTGCCGATGCTGGCGAAAACATAGTCCGACGCACCGCGCCGTTCTTGGCGTGCTTTGAGCAGGTCGTGGAGGACCGTGCTCATCGGTAGCACGAAATCGCGGTTGGTTCTGCGTCCGGTCTTGATGTTCTCTTTGCGGAACGTCACCTTGCGATTCTCAAAGTCACAGTCGCGCCATTCGATCTTGGACGCCTCGCCGCGCCGCGTGCCGGTGAGCAGCATGAAGCGGATCAGGTCAGCCGTTGTGCGCTGCTTCTCCACCGTGGCCGCCGTACCCATTGCCAGAAGAGCGTTCCAGCACGCGCCGATCCTGGGCAGGGGAATTCGCGTGTCACGTTCCTGGCCCTGGTGCTTCAAGCCTTTGGACAACTCCCACATGCGGGCGACTGGATTGGAGGCTAGGATAGTCGGGTTGCCTTCTTCGTCTTCATGCGCTCGGCGTGCATGGTTAAGCACGGCTCGCAGGTAGTCCATTTGCAGGGTGGCCTCACCGGGGGAGCCCCGATCCACGATCGAGCGATACTTCTTCAAAATTTTATCGCGGGTAAGATCCTTGGCGGGCTGGTCCATCCACTCCGGCCAGTTGCGGTTGAACCCACTGCGGTAGCTTTTCTTCGTGGATTCCGCATTGCCGCTGACGGTGAGGTAGGCTTCCATGCACTCGCGCAGCGTGGTGGCCGACGCCAGCGCTTTGGCCTCGGCAGCTTTTTCGACCCGCAGTCGTTCGGCCAATTGCTCGACAGGGTTTACCCCCTGCCGCATGAGTCTGATCAGATCGCGGGCCTTCTGGCGGGCATCCCAATCGGGACTCTCGTGGTTCAGCCTCCAGCCGTCACTCATGCGGCCGATAGTCTGCACAATCTCTTTCCCATTCTTGACACGGTACCGGAGGACGAACGTGCGGACGCCTGTGGCGGAGGATAGGCGCATACCCAATCCCTTCACAGCGCCATCGCCCTTGTCCCAAAGGATGTCCTGTTCTTTCACCAGCCCGGCGTTCTTGCCTGTGGCGTATTTGCCACACTTGAACTTCTCGCATTGCGCATTTGTGATCGCCATAAAATCTCCTGAGTTTTGCCTGACACCGCAATAAGTCCGCAGTTGCAGACGCGGTTAGGTTAGGAAATGCTGGCGAAAAGTAACAGCGAAATTACGTGTAAGTGTTTGATCCGAGAAGAAAAAGTAGAGCGTATTAGAAAATAGTAGCTGCTGGTAATATGACCGCGCGGACGCTCTGACTCCGTCAACCTAGGTTCGAATCCTAGTCCCCCAGCCAACTACCCATCCCGCGCCGTGTCAGGCGCGGGGGTAAGCGTCCGAAAAGTCCTAAAACAAAACTCGAAACAAAGCCCTGAAATTCAGGGCTTTTTGTTTTCACGGCCTGTCCCGGGCGCTCGGTATGTCTCAACCCGGTCCTTCCTCGCGAAGGAACCAGCCGCTTCAGGCGGTCATGCTGACCACTCCTGTTTCGCCGCCCACGATCAGCACGTCGGCCGGCCGGGAGGCGAACAAGCCGACGGTGACCACACCCACGATCTGATTGATCGCCTGCTCCAGCGATATCGGATCGAGGATGCTCAAGCCGTGAACATCCAGGATCTGGTTACCGTTATCGGTGAGGGTCGATTCTCTGTAGACGGGATGACCACCCAACCTGCGTAGCGCGCGGGCGACATGAGCGCGTGCCATGGGAATCACTTCGACCGGTAGCGGGAACCGTCCCAGCACCTCGACCAGCTTGGAGTCGTCCACGATACACACGAAGCGATGCGATGCGGCCGCAATGATCTTCTCCCGGGTCAGCGCCGCGCCACCTCCCTTGATCAGACGTAGTTGGCGATCGGACTCGTCAGCGCCGTCCACGTAGATGTCCAATTCGCCGGTCGAATTCAAGTCCAGCACCTCGATGCCATGCGTCTTCAGGCGCGCAGTGGTGGCTTCCGAACTCGATACCGCTCCCCGAATGCGCAGCTTTTGCGCAGCCAAGGCTTCGATGAAATGGTTGACGGTCGAACCGGTGCCGATGCCGATGATTTGGTCCTCCCGCACGTGGGCGAGAGCAGCCTGTGCGGCTTGCTGTTTTTTCCGGTCGGCGGTCATCGAAATTCTCCACAACCAGGCGCAGTGCAAAGCGTCGGTTTTTCCAGGCTCGAAAACGACTGTGCCCGCTTTCGCGGGCACAGTCTTCATCAAGATCAACCAGAAGATTCTTACTTCTTCTTGGCGGCCTTCTTCTTGGTCGCCTTCTTCTTGGTGGTCTTCTTTGCTTTAGTTGCCATGATTATCAATCTCCATATCGAGTTAGTCCGCGCGCAGTATATACATAAAATGAAAATAGCAAGCAAGAGTTGTATGGAAATTTCTACAGCAACTTCGAGCAGGTCCTCGAATCGATTTTAAAAAGCAGATCGTTCACAGCAGCGAGTTGATGAAATTCCATTCGGCCCTCGAAACCGGCGTGATGGATAGCCGGTTACCGCGCTTGAGGATCACCATGTTCTTCAGTTTGTCCTGGCCGTACCGACGTAGTTCCTCGAGTGCGATGACCCGATCGAATTTGGTGACGAGTTTCACATCCACCATGAACCAGCGTGGGTTGGCTGGACTGCTTTTCTCATCGAAGTGAGGGTCTTCGGAGTCGAAGGCCGTGTGGTCGGGGTAGGCCTCGCGTGTGATGCTGACGATGCCGGCGATACCCGGGACGTCGCAACTGGAATGATAGAAAAATGCCAGGTCACCCAGGCGCATCTCCCGCATGTAATTTCGGGCTTGGAAATTACGCACACCGTCCCACGCCGTAGTGTGATTGCGTGCGCGAGCCAGGTCATCGATGCCGAATGTTGCCGGTTCGGTCTTCATCAGCCAGTGGTTCATGATCGCCCCTTCAGCATGGATCGCCATGCTTCGATACGGCGCGCCGCGGCGTGTGCAGACCGAGTGGGGTAACAACGCCATCCATCGGTACATCCCAAGGAGCGCTTTTCAGATGCGTCACGCGTTGGAATTCATATGCCAATCCGATCAGCCTGGGACGCCGCCACTGGCGCTGCCGGCACAGGTGATGCAGATGGCGGTCATAAAAACCCGCGCCGCTGCCTAATCGCCCGCCGTAATCATCGAAAGCGATCAGCGGCAGCAGCACCAGATCCAGCAGGCGCACGGCGATGTCAGGAGCATGAGCGGGATCGGGTTCGCGAATGCCGTATCGGTTGGTTCGCAGCCGGGTGTCCTGGTCGAAGCGCAGAAAGCGCATGCGGCTGCGGCGGTAATGGGTGATGCATGGCAGATAGAGAGTGCAGCCGCGCTGACGCGCCCGGTGGATGATCACCCCGGGGTCGGCTTCCGCATCATGGGGGAGATAGAGCGCGATTCGCTTGCCCGGACGCAACAGCGGTGCCAGGTGTCGAGCGAAATGCCGCGCCGCGGCAGTCCGCTGCGCCCGGGACAATTGCCGGCGGCGCGCTCGCATTTTCTGCCGCAGCTGCAGGCGTGGGTCTTGCAGGTCGGAAGGGTTCACGTGAAGGGAGGCGCCACCCGCATGTGCCGTCATGAGCCATTGCTCTCGACACGGAGCAATAAGGTGGGACACAGCCACGACAGCTAAGGCTTCCCGCCCAAAACGGACTTGCACACCGCCATCGCTAGGCCGAGCCCCTGGGTATTTACGTTAGGGTCGAGAGGTAACCCGACACATGTCGAACACCGCAGGCGGCGCCATATCGAATCAGACATCCCTGGGTTCCCGGTCGTTCCCCGCATCCTTGGGTGGACAGGTCGGCTTGCGTCAGCCGCAGCCGTTATCGCGGCTTGTCTGCCGGTGGACCAAGCCATCATCGCAGTCATCATCGCACTTGTTGCGTCCGGCGTCGACCACACAGGGCTTGGTGCGACACATGCATCGGCCGGAGAGCCCGATCGCCGAGGATGCTCGTCGCCAAGGACGGGCCTGATTTACAGCGCCTGATGATCCTGCTCGAGAGCACCTTGATCGAGTGCGGTTTCGACCCGTTCGCGCATCTGGCGAATGCGCCGAGCGGCTTCCAGCGGAGCCTCCTCACGAGCACGCATCTTCAGCAGCTCGTTCGATAGATTCAGGGCGGCCATGACGGCAACCCGGTCCAGTCCGACGATGTTTCCGGTATCGCGGATCTCACGCATGCGGGCATTGAGATACTCGGCCGAGTCCAGCAGCGCTGAACGTTCCTCGGGCAGGCAGGCGACCTGGTACTCCTTTTCGAGGATCCGAATGCTGACTCGCGACAGACGTTCCGTCATGCGCTGTGCTCCATCGCCTTCAAGCGTCCGATCATCGCCTCGACCCGGCCGCGAACCTGCTCATTCTTTTGCAACAGGGCCGCACGCTCGGCCATCATCGAATCCTGCCGCTGGCGCAGAGCGCGATTTTCTTCTTGCAGGCGAGCAGACAGCGCCACGAACTCATCGAGCCGCCGTTCCAGCTGCCTTAGCTCCTGTTCGAGATCTGCCGGTGGGTTGGCTGCGCTCATGCATTCGATTATGCGGTCGAGGTCCAGCAGGGTCAAACAGTGCCCGAAACCGGGACCGGGGCCGGTGTCATTCCGCTCGATCTACGGACTTGCCACGTTTGCCATGGCGCGGCCCATCCCGGGGGGATGTCCCGCTCCCGCTCCCGCTCCTGGTCCTTGCCGGCCGTGCCGTCGGATCCATGGCCGGCAAGGACCAGGAGCGGGACATCCAAACCATGAGCAGAGCTCCATTTCATCGCCGGCAGGTACCGAAACCGGCCAGGTGCTAAAATAGCCGCAAATGTTATCCGTTACTTTTCCCGAGATCGTTCGCGCCCTGGAGGAGCTGAGCTGCTCGTTGGCGCCGTCCGAAGGGCATGGCTATCTATGCGGCGTGCTGTGTACCCGCGCGCACTATCCGCTGGAATGCTGGCTGGAGGAGATGATTCCGGAACACGAAGAACGGGTTCAGGCCGATCGGCAGGCGCTGGACCTGCTGTTCACCGATACCCGGCAGACGTTGCATAGCGGTTCGATGAGTTTCGACCTGCTGCTGCCGGACGATGATGCGCCGCTGCATACGCGTGTCGCGGCTCTGTCGCAGTGGTGCCAGGGATTCCTGTATGGATTCGGGACCGGCCAGCCGGTCGGACTGGAGGCGGTGTCCGCGGATGTGAGCGAGCTGTTGCGCGATCTCACTCAGATCGGCCGCGCGATCCTCGAGCTGGAGGAGGGCAATGAGGAAGAAGAATCGGCGTACGCCGAGATCGTGGAATACGTCCGGGTGGGTGTGCAGCTGATTTATGACGAGATCGATGTCGTGAGGGAAACGCCGGCCATGGCTCGGAACGAAGCCCGAAACGACGATGATATCCGGGAGCACGGCGAGCGCGACGCCGGACTGGACCCGTCCCAGATCCATTGACCGGATCCCTTGGCCACTCCTGGCAAGCTGCCGGTTTCAGCCGTTTCGCCTGAGCTTTCGTAATGGTGTTTCGGCGCGATATTCTGCTCTCTCGACGATGTGCTGCGATGATGCACCGAAGGACCCATGCATAAAGACGAGTTTGCCCGCCGCCGCCGGCAGTTGATGAAGATGATGGGCAAGGGCGGGATTGCGATCCTGCCCGCGGTGCCCGAGAAGACGCGTAACTCCGACGTGATCTATCGCTATCGGCCCGATAGCGATTTTTTCTATCTCACCGGGTTTTCCGAACCGGAGGCCGTCGCGGTGCTCGTTCCAGGACGTGCCCAGGCCGAGTATGTGTTGTTCGTGCGCGATCGCGATCCCTTGCGGGAGACCTGGGACGGCCGTCGTGCCGGTCCCGATGGCGCGACGCGCGACTACGGCGCCGATGACGCATTTCCGATCGGCGATATCGACGACATACTGCCCGGGCTCATGGAAAACCGCTCGCGTGTCTATTACACGATGGGCCTGCACCAGGAATTCGACCATCGCGTCGTCGGCTGGGTGAATACGCTCAAGGCTCAATCTCGCACCGGCGCGCCGCCGCCGCAGGAATTCGTCGCCCTGGATCACCTGTTACACGACATGCGCTTGTTCAAGTCCCGGGCGGAACTGCAGGCGATGCGCCAGTCGGCCAGTATCGCCGTCGCTGCACACCTTCGGGCCATGCGGTTTGTCCGTCCCGGCTGCAAGGAATATGAAGTGATGGCGGAAATGCTGCATGAATTCCAGCGCAACAATGCCGATATCGCCTACCATCCGATCGTCGGCGGCGGCGCCAACGCATGCATCCTTCACTACCACGAAAATACCGATATCCTGAAAGACGGTGATCTGCTGTTGATCGACGCCGGCTGTGAGTTCGATCTCTATGCCTCGGACATTACCCGGACATTTCCGGTAAATGGGCGCTTCAAGCCGGAGCAGCGCGCCGTCTACGAGGTCGTACTGGAGGCGCAGCAGGCGGCGATCGCCCAGACCCGCCCCGGCAATCACTGGAACGAGCCGCACGATGCCGCGGTGCGGACCATCACTCAGGGGCTGGTGAAGCTTGGCATCCTCAAGGGCAGGGTGCCGGCGCTGATCAAGCAAGGAGCCTATCGCAAGTTCTTTATGCATCGTACCGGGCACTGGCTGGGAATGGATGTGCACGATGTGGGTGACTACAAGGTTGCCGAGCAGTGGCGGGTGCTGGAACCGGGCATGGCTTTGACCGTCGAGCCGGGTATCTACATCCCCGCCGGGATGCGTGGCGTCGCCAAGCGTTGGTGGAATATCGGTGTGCGTATCGAGGATGATGTCGTCGTCACCCGCGAGGGCAACGAAGTGTTGACCGCCGCGCTGGCGAAGGATCCGGATGATATCGAGCGACTGATGAACGCATGAATAAGCCAGATACAGTGGATATCGACACTGATATCGCCATCGCCGGAGGCGGCCTGGTGGGCGCCAGTTTGGCGCTGGCCTTGACCCGGCTGTCACTGAAAGTCGTATTGGTCGAAGCCAGTCCCGCGGGGAGCGCCGGTCAGCCGAGTTTCGATGAACGTACCACCGCCCTGTCGAACGGCAGTCGCAGAATTTTCGAGTCCTTGGGCGTGTGGCCGCTCATCGAGCGTGAGGCGGCGGCCATTCGTCATATCCACGTTTCCGATCAGGGCCGCTTCGGCTTTACGCGCATCGATGCAGCCGAGCAGGGTGTGGATGCTCTGGGCTACGTGGTGGTCAACCGGATCATGGGCGCGGCAATGTGGCGCCGCCTCGAAGAAGAAGGCGTGAGAGTGATCGCGCCGGCGCGTGTGACCGGCATGTATCTACGGGATGGGCGGCAACACATCGAGTTCAGCACTTCCGAGGGGAGCGCTTCCGGCGGGGGAGTGATCCGGGCCGGACTGGCGGTGGCCGCCGATGGCGCACAGTCCACCTTGCGCCAATGTGCCGGTGTGGGCTCGAGCCGCCGGGACTATCAACAGGTTGCCTTGATCGCCAATGTTTTTGCACAGCGATTCCATGATCATGTCGCCTATGAGCGCTTTACTCCTGCCGGTCCGCTGGCGCTGTTGCCGATGCCGGACGGACGGATGGGGCTGGTCTGGGTAGTCGATCCGGCACAGGCCGAGGCTATGGCTCGTCTGCCCGAACCGGCCTTCCTGGCGCAGTTGCAGGAGACGTTCGGCTTTCGCCTCGGACGCTTCGTGCGCGTAGGAGTCCGGCACCTGTATCCCTTGTCGCTGACTCGTTCCGATGAGCATGTGGCGCCGCGGCTGGCGATCGTCGGCAACGCCGCCCAGTCGCTGCATCCGATCGCCGGCCAGGGTTTCAACCTGGGCCTGCGCGATGCGGCCAGCCTGGCGGAGGTGCTTGCCGATGGGCGCGCACAATATGCAGAGCCGCGGTCCGCGCCCCATCCGGAGTCGTTGCTGCCCGATCCGGAGTCGTTGCTGTCCGGTTTCGATCCGGGCGATCGAGTGATGCTCGAACGCTATCGTGAATGGCGCCGCGCGGATCGCGCCAACATCATAAGGTTCACCGATGGCCTGGTGCGCCTGTCCACGCAGCCCTTCGGGCCGGTCAAGTTGCTGCGTAACGCAGGTATGCTGGCGTTGGATCTCATGCCGGCTGCCAAGAGCATGTTGTCCCGGCTGTCGCTGGGTGCAGCCGGCCGCGTCCCGAAGCTGGCCCGAGGTGCACCGTTGCGATGAAGCGTCCCGACTTTCATATCGTCGTGATCGGCGGCGGCATGGTGGGCGCATGCGTCGCCGCCTTGTCGGCGGCGAATCCGCAACTGACCGGCCTGCGCATTGCAATGCTGGAAGCGCAGCCTCCCACAATGCCGCCGCCGCAAGACGGGAACGCCGAGATCGATCTGCGCGTATCCGCGTTCTCGAGAGCCGCGGAGCGCATTCTGGGCTCGGTGGGTGCCTGGCCGCTGTTGCCGGCGCAGCATATATGCGCCTATGACGACATGGTCGTTTGGGATGCGCCGCGCCAGCCGGATGATCCGGGTGTCATCCGTTTCAGTGCCGGCGCCGTTGGCGAGCCTAATCTGGGTCATATCATCGAGAATCGGCGTGTACAGTGGGCGTTATACGAGTGCGCGCCATTTCGCGAGCAAGTGACCCTGTTGCGCGCGGAGCTGACGGGACTGGAGTTCGACAACGAGCGGGCGGTGCTGAGCCTGGGAGACGGACGCCGGATCAGCGCGATGCTGGTGATCGGCAGCGATGGAGCCGCATCCCGCAGCCGGGCGTTGGCCGGCATCGAGACCCGCGGTCGGGAGTATGATCAACAGGCCTTCGTCACGCATGTGCGTACCGAGCGTGCGCATGGATATACAGCCTGGCAGCGGTTTCTGCCCGAGGGGCCTATCGCCTTCCTGCCGCTCGCCGATGGACGTAGTTCCATTGTCTGGACGACCCGGCCTGAACAGGCGCGCGAACTGGTGGGTTGTCCTGTCGAGGAGGTATCGCGCCAGATCGGCGCCGCCATCGGTCATGTCCTGGGCGACGTTGAACTTGCCGGACCTCGGGGTGTGTTCCCGCTGCGGTTGCAACATGCGCGCGAATATTGCCGGGAGCGTTTTGTGCTGGTCGGCGACGCCGCGCACGCAATGCATCCGCTGGCGGGCCAGGGCGTCAATCTGGGCTTCATGGATTGTGCCGCGCTGGTGCAGATCCTGGCTGATGCATTGTCGCGCGGGGCACGTGCCGAGGCGATCGCCGAACTTCGTGTGCTGCGCCGCTACGAGCGTTGGCGCAAGAGTGAGAACACCCTGGCGTTAGGGCTCATCGATACCTTGAATCGAGTGTTCAGTAACTCGCACCCGTTGTTGTCCACCGCCCGCCGTGCCGGACTTGCCGCGGTCGAGCACAGCGGCCTGACCAAGAGATTCTTCATGGGGCGGGCGCTGGGCATGCGCGGGGAGATTCCACGTATCGCCTCGCGTTCGGCAGGATGGTCGTGAGCCAACCCGCCGTCCTGCCGGAGTCTTCGCGGCATACCGGCCGCGAAGATGCGTCTGCATCGTGCCTTCCCGCGTCGTTCCCATGAACAATCGTCACATCCATGTGCTCTCGGCGATCCTGGTGGCAGTCAGTCTGGCGCTGTTCACGTACAAGGCGCATGTTCTGGGTCTGCCGTTGCAACCGAAGCAGGAAACGCAGGTCTGGAATATCGAGGCGGCGATCAAATTCGAGCCCGGCCCTGCTGCCGTCAAGGCGACATTGCGCATTCCCGGACTGACGCCGGGGTATGCGATTCTGGATGAGAGTTTCGTGTCCCGCGGCTTCGGACTCACGACCCGCAGCGCCCCGGCGGGGCGCGAAGCTCAGTGGACCTTGCGCGAAGCCAAGGGATCCCAGGTCCTGTACTATCGTGCGCTCGTATACCGTGATGCCTCGCGCATCGCGGAAGATACGACGCCGGCATTTCCTGAGCAGCCGCTCATGGATGACGCTTCGCGGGCGGCCATGGAGGCGTTGATCGCCGAAGTGCGCCGCCAGTCGGCGGATGTGGCGAGCTTCACGACCGGACTGTTGCGCCATATCAACATGGCGGAGCGCGATCCGTACGTCGGCGTGTTCCTGCGCCGAACCAGCACTCCCGTGGAGCGCGCGCATCTGGCGACGGTGATACTGGCAGGCGCGCAGATTCCGGCCCGCCTCGCCCATGGCGTACTTCTGCGCAGCGAGACCGGACAGGTCCGGGTCGAGTCGCTGCTGGAGGTGCACGACGGCGTACAGTGGCTGTATTTCAATCCGCAGTCGCTGGAGCAGGGGCTACCCAGGGATTTTCTGATCTGGTGGCGCGGCGACGATCCTATCGCGGATATCGACGGCGGTACGCTGCTGGATGTGACCTTGGCAGCTCAGCAGAATCTACTGGATTCCATGCTGATCGCCGAACGGCGGGCCGAGCGATTGGGCTCGCATTCCATCGATTTTTCTCTCTTCTCCTTGCCCATTGCGACCCAGGCGGTATACGGCGTACTGCTCATGGTGCCGATCGGCGCGCTGGTGATCATGCTGCTGCGCAATTTCATCGGCATCAAGACCTTCGGCACCTTCATGCCGGTGCTGGTCGCGCTGGCATTCCGTGAGACCCGCCTGTTGTGGGGCATCGTGCTGTTCGCGGTCATCGTCTCTCTGGGACTGTTGATCCGCTTTTACCTGGAGAGGCTCAGACTGCTGCTGGTGCCGCGCCTGACCTGCGTACTGACGGTGGTCGTGTTGCTGATGGCGGGTATCAGCGTGCTGAGTCAGAAACTGGATATTCAACCTGGACTGTCGATCGCACTGTTCCCGATGGTGATCATTTCGATGACGATCGAGCGCATGTCGATCGTCTGGGAGGAGCGCGGCGCCTCGGAGGCGATTCAGGAGGGTATCGGCAGCCTGATCGTCGCCGCGATCTCTTATGTAGTCATGGAGATCGCCTGGCTCAAGCACTTGATGTTCGTGTTTCCGGAACTTTTGTTGTTGGTCGTTGCGGCGACCTTGTTCGCCGGACGTTACACGGGATATCGGCTGCTCGAATTGCGGCGTTTCAGGGCCTTGCTGCCCCAGGGCGGCTGATGATGCTGGGGCGTTACCGCAGGCTTGCACGTGCAGGAGTGCTCGGCCTGAACAAGCGCAATGGCGACTATATCCTGCGTTTCAATCCGCGCCGCCTGTATCCGCTGGTCGACGACAAGCTGAAGACCAAGCACCTGGCCTTGAAGGCGGGCATCGCCGTACCCGAACTCTACGGCGTCATGGAAACCCAGCACGAGATCCGTCGGCTGCCCGAGATAGTACGCGATCACGCGGCATTCGCACTCAAGCCGGCACATGGCAGCGCGGGCGACGGTATCGTGGTGATCGCGGGGCGCAGCGGCTCCCGTTACCGCACCGTGGGGGGCACGCTGCTGGATGAGGACGCTCTCTCCCATCACCTCTCGAATGCGATCAACGGCCAGTTCAGCCTCGGCGGCGTGCCCGATGTCGTCATCGTGGAATACATGGTTCGCTTTTCCCCTTTGTTCGAACGTATCAGCTTCCAGGGCGTGCCCGATATAAGGGTCATCGTGTTTCGCGGCTTCCCGATCATGGCGATGGTGCGCCTGCCCACACGGGATTCACATGGCAAGGCGAATCTGCATCAAGGCGCGGTCGGCGCCGGAATCGATATCGCTACCGGCGTATCGCTCGACGGCGTGGTCGGTACGGAGGTCGTGACGCACCATCCCGATACCACGCACGTGATTTCCGGACTGCAGGTTCCGGATTGGGACGTGATCCTGGATATCGCGGCAAGATGCTATGAGCTGACGGGGCTGGGCTACATCGGCGTCGACATCGTGCTGGATCGAGATCTAGGCCCGCTGGTGCTGGAACTGAACGCGCGCCCCGGTCTGGCAATCCAGATCGCCAATCGACAGGGTTTGTTGCGGCGCCTGCAGCTATGCGAGGCGAGAGCCGATTTCAGCGCGGCGCCTCAGGCACGTGTCGCCTTCGCAAAACAATGGTTTCAGCACCCGGTCGGGCCCATGATCGAAGCGGATGAAGTCGCCGCTGCGGTGGCCTAGAAACCCCGTTCCGACCACTATTCAGGGCCAACGGCTATTGGCGGTGTGCCGGTCCCGCCCAGGGTTTCCATTGCCATGCATTTGTCTTGATGCATGGCAATGGAAACCCTGGGCGGGACCGGCGAGTTTCCTGATGATTTTCGCAGACGGCCGAGGCGGTGGGTCTTGGAGGGCTATGCGGTGCTGAGGTTCAGGTGCGCGGCAGGGCGTCGATTTTGGCGGCGCAGATGAAGTCGTTTTCAGATAGCCCCTGGATCGCGTGCGTGGTGAGCACCACGCGGCAATAGTCATAGCCGATTTCCAGGTCCGGATGATGATCCTCGGTGTTGGCGACATGCGCGATCGCATTCACGAAACTCATGGTGCGATAGAAGTCACGGAACTTCCATTCAGCTCGCAGGCCCGAGGCATCCTGGATAAGATTCCATTTGCTGTCCAGTTGCTGCATCAAGGATGTAGCCTGTTCAGGAGTCAGCGGCGGTATACCGCCTTCGCAGGGAACGCAGTGTTTTCCGCCTAATTCGCAGGTCAGATTGCTTGCAGCGCCGCTGCCGTTCCGGTCCGGATCGTCCATGCCGGTCTGATGCTTGCTCATGCCGATTCTCTCCTCGAATAGGTCGTTGCGATATAATCTTCGATCAGCGCCTGGAACTCTTCGGCGATGCGCTCGCCCTTGAGTGTCGGTCCTTTCGTGCCGTTGATATAGACCGGCGCGACCGGGCGCTCGCCGGTGCCGGGCAGGCTGATGCCGATGTTTGCATGCTTGCTCTCGCCGGGTCCGTTGACCACACAGCCCATGACCGCAACGGTCATTTCTTCCACGCCCACATACCGTTCGCGCCACAGAGGCATCTGCTGGCGGATGTGGCCCTGGATCTTCTGTGCCAGTTCCTGAAAATAGGTGGACGTGGTGCGTCCGCAGCCCGGACAGGCGATGACCATGGGCATGAATGAACGCAACCCCATGGTCTGCAGCATCTCCTGGGCGACGATCACTTCCTGGGTGCGATCGCCGTTGGGTTCCGGCGTCAACGATACCCGGATCGTGTCACCGATGCCATCTTGCAGCAGCACCGCCATGCCGGCGGTCGAGGCGACGATGCCCTTGGAGCCCATGCCGGCTTCCGTCAGTCCCAGATGCAATGCGAACCGGCAGCGTGCGGCGAGATTGCGATAGACCGCAATCAGATCCTGTACGCCGCTGACCTTGCAGGAAATTACGATACGTTCGGCGGGCAATCCCAATTCCTGGGCGCGAGCCGCCGAGTCGAGGGCGGAGACGATCAGAGCCTCACGCGTCACTTGCATGGCGTCCAGCGGCTGCGGCCGGCGTGAATTCTCATCCATCAGCCGAGTCAACAAATCCTGATCGAGACTGCCCCAGTTTACGCCGATGCGTACCGGTTTTTGGTTGCGGCAGGCGATCTCGATCATTTCCGCAAATTGGGAGTCGCGCTTGCTGCCGCGCCCCACATTGCCGGGATTGATCCGGTATTTTTCCAGCCCCTCGGCGCAGGCAGGGTGCGCACGCAGCAGTTTGTGACCGTTGAAGTGAAAGTCGCCTATCAGCGGCACAGTGATTCCGGTACGCGCCAGGCGATCGCGTATGTGGGGTACGGCGGCGGCGGCCTCGGCCGTGTTGACGGTCACCCGCACCAGCTCCGAACCGGCACGAGCGAGATCTGCAACCTGACGCACCGTGGCGTCGACGTCCGCCGTGTCGGTGTTGGTCATCGATTGCACCGCAATCGGAGCGTCTCCTCCTAGCGTGACGGAGCCGACGCGGACGGGAATGCTGGGACGGCGGGTGGAAATCGACATGGCGGGGGACGATCCGGAAGCCTCGAGAAGGGAAAGACAGGCATTGTACCGCGCCTGCCCGACTCGGGTGCAGGGAGCGCAAAAGAGCATCCGCGCCCGATGGATCCCGGATATGGGAGGTGCCCGTGAAACGATGGACCATTGTGTTTCCTATCCGCTCGGCTACCATAGCCGAACCCATCGTCAGACACGGCCGGAGAGAGTGTCGCCGACGGGGCCGGATCGAGCGCTGCGGCGCGCTGTCCGGCCTTTGTCTGGTTCGACACCGCCGAAGGCGCAACCGCCCGGAAACGCTCAGGCAAAAGAACGGCATGTCGTTGGGGCGATTCGTCATGAATCGCCGCTCGAAGGGCTCTGGAGAGTAGTCGTGACGGTAACGCCAGGCGTTTCGTCGCGCTCACCGAAGGGGAGAGGCGAGGACCGGCCGGCATATGCCGTACGGTTCACGCCGGATCTCTCAGGTCGAAGGACAGAGGGCGGCGGATCGCGCGGGCGGTCCGTGTGTCACCTTTGTCATGGGCGGTCCGCCGCCCGGCCGGAGCATTATGTGATGGGATTGAAGACTCCCCTGTACGATATCCATGTCGCCGCTGGTGCCCGTCTTGTGGATTTCGGCGGCTGGGACATGCCGGTCCACTACGGTTCCCAGATCGAGGAGCATCATGCCGTCAGGCGCGATGCCGGCATGTTCGATGTATCCCATATGCTGACGGTGGATGTCGCCGGCAAGGGCGCGTGCGATTATTTGCGCAGGCTGCTGGCCAATGAGGTTTCCAGGCTGACGGAACCCGGCAGGGCATTGTACAGCTGCATGCTGAACGAAGCCGGCGGCGTGGTCGACGATCTGATCGTCTATTTCCTGGGCGACTCCAGGTATCGTGTGGTCGTCAATGCCGGCAACCGGGAGAAGGATCTTGCCTGGATGGCACAACATTCGCCGGGATTCGAAGTCGACATCCGGCCGCGCACGGATCTGGCGATGATTGCGATACAGGGGCCGCAGGCCAGAAGCCGTGCTGCCGCTCTGATCGGGGATCATGCCGCCGCGGCGCTTGCCCTCAAGCCCTTCTCGGGCTGCGAACAGCCGCCCTATTTCATTTCCCGCACCGGCTACACCGGCGAGGACGGCTGGGAGATCATGCTGCCCGCCGCGCAGGCAGCCACATTATGGACGGCATTGCGCCAGGCCGCGATCCGGCCCTGCGGCCTCGGCGCGCGCGATACATTGCGTCTGGAGGCGGGCATGAACCTCTATGGCAACGATATGGATGAGCAGGTCTCGCCGCTGGAATCCGGGCTGGCGTGGACGGTGGCCTTCGACCCCGCCGATCGGGAATTCATCGGACGCGCAGCGCTCCAGGCGCAACGGGATGCCGGCGTGGCGCGCAAACTCGTGGGCCTGGTGCTGCAGGAACGGGGCGTGCTGCGCAGCCATCAGAAAGTCTTGGTTCCAGGCGTCGGCGAGGGCGAGATCACCAGCGGGACATTCTCTCCCACCCTGGAGCGTTCCATCGGTCTGGCACGCGTGCCCGCTGCGACCGGTGCATCGGTCTCGGTGGAAATTCGCGGCAAGCAGCTGCCGGCGCAGGTCGTCAAGATTCCCTTCGTGCGCCACGGCAAGGCGCTGATCTGATCGCCCTGGCATGAACGACTTCAAGCCATGCCTTTCGGTCCCGCAAAATGCCTCTCGGGACGCCGGGGCAGCGTTCTTCAACATCTCCGCTCTCGAGGCTTCTCACGGCAAACAATCACAGGGGTCCGCAGGTCCCGCCCATGGTTTCCCCTGCCGTGCATCAAGAGAAATGCACGGCAGGGGAAACCATGGGCGGGGCCTGAAGCTGCCAAGGCTCGTGAATCCTCCAGGTCGGTTTCTGAGCCGGTTTCTCCGGATTGGTTTTCCGATCTTCCTGACATCCCAATAGTTTCAAACCAGCAGGTCAGTCCATGTCCAACATTCCTTCCGATCTGAAATTCAACGAATCCCACGAGTGGGCCCGCCTCGAAAGCGACGGCAGCATCACGATCGGCATCTCCGATCATGCACAGAACGCCCTGGGCGATCTGGTATTCGTGGAAATCCCCGAGGCAGGGCGGACATTGAGCAAGGGCGAGGTCGCCGCCGTGGTCGAGTCGGTGAAGGCGGCCTCGGATGTGTACAGCCCGCTGTCGGGTGAAGTGATCGAAGCGAACGAGTCGCTGGGCACATCGCCGGAACAGGTCAATACCGATCCCTACGGACAAGGCTGGCTGTTCAAGTTGAAGCCCTCCAACCTGGGTGAATTGTCCAGTCTGCTGGACGCGGCTGCGTACGCGAAGATCGTCGAGGCGGCGAGTCACTGATATGCCGTTCATCCCGCATACACCGTCCGATGTCAGCGAGATGTTGGCGGCGATCGGCGCGCCGGATATCGACGCGCTGTTCGACGAGATTCCCGCCGCTCTGCGTACCCCGCCCCCGGAAAACCTTCCGCAAGGTCTGACCGAGATGCAAATCACGCGTCTGATGCATGCGCGTGCGCAGCTCGATGGACAGCCGCTCAACTTCCTGGGTGCCGGAGCCTACGAACACCATATTCCTGCAGCGGTGTGGGCGATCGTTTCGCGCGGTGAATTCTACAGCGCCTACACGCCCTACCAGGCGGAGGCGAGCCAGGGCACCCTCCAGGTCCTGTATGAATTCCAGACCATGATGGCGAATCTCACCGGGATGCAGGTATCCAATGCATCCTTGTACGATGGTGCATCGGCGCTTGCGGAAGCCTGCCTGATGGCGGTGCGCGCCCACCGCCAATCCCGCTCGGCGCGCATCCTGGTGCCGGCCACAGTGCATCCGGACTATCGCCATGTGGCACGGGCGATCACCACGGGACAGTCCTTGAAGTTCGATGTTCTGCCGTATGGGGAAGAGGCGGGCACGCTGGACTTATCGTCCCTGGAGCGCTACAGCGGCCAGGACATCACCGCGGTCGTTGTACAGCATCCGAATTTTTTCGGGCTGCTGGAGGATGTCGATGCGATCACCGATTGGGCCCATGCCCAGGGGGCGATGTTGATCGCCGTCGTCAATCCCGTGTCGCTCGCGATCTTCAAGCCGCCGGGGGAGTGGGGCGAAAAAGGCGCGGATATCGTCGTGGGTGAAGGTCAGCCGCTGGGCGCGCCCCTGGCTTCGGGCGGACCTTACTTCGGTTTCATGACGACCCGTATGGAATATGTGCGCCAGATGCCCGGGCGTCTCATCGGGCGCACGCTCGACCTGGACGGCAAGCCCGGCTTTTCGTTGACTTTGCAGGCGCGCGAACAGCATATCCGGCGCAGCAAGGCGACCTCGAACATTTGTACGAATCAGGGGCTGCTGGTGACAGCGGCGGCGATACATCTGTCGCTGCTGGGGGCCACGGGCCTGGAGAGTGTGGCGGCAGCCTGCCAGGCGAATACCTCGGCATTGGTCGAGGCGTTGACCGGTATCGATGGCGTCAGGCTTCGCTTCGCCGGCCCGCGCTTCCATGAAGCCGTTCTGCAACTCGATCGCCAGGTCGATGGTGTGCTGCAGGAACTGGCCCGGCGCAATATCGCCGGCGGCTTGGATTTATCCAGGCATTTTCCCGGATTGGGCAACGCACTGCTGGTGTGCGCCACCGAAACACGCACGCCCGAGGATATCCGGACCTATGCGCACGTCCTCGCCGAGATCCTGACATGAGCGCCATGCATGAACCGCTGATTTTCACCTACTCCCGCCCGGGCCGCGGCGCGCCTGCGCAGTATCCACCCCCCGTACCCCCCGAGGTGCCGGAGAAGTTTCGGCGCCGGCGGCGCGTGGTGCTGCCGGAAGTCTCGGAACTGCAGGCCGTGCGGCATTTCACCCGGCTGTCGCAGTTGAACTTCTCGATCGACACCCACTTCTATCCGCTGGGTTCGTGCACCATGAAGTACAACCCGCGCGCCTGCAACGAACTGGCGATGCTACCGCAAATGCTGGGCCGCCATCCGCTGGCACCTGAGTCGCTCAGCCAGGGTTTTCTCGCCTGCATGCATGAACTGCAGGAAATGCTCAAGGAAGTGACCGGCATGCAGGGCGTGTCGCTTACGCCCATGGCGGGCGCGCAGGGCGAGTTTGCCGGGGTGGCGATGATCCGGGCCTACCATCAGGCGCGCGGCGATACGGCACGCGAGGAGATCATCGTGCCCGATGCGGCGCATGGAACGAATCCGGCGACCGCGACCATGTGCGGTTGCAAGGTGATCGAGGTACGCACCCTTGAGAACGGCGATATCGATATCGAGGCGCTGAAACAGGTGGTGGGACCGAAGACGGCGGGCATCATGCTGACGAATCCCTCAACCGTGGGCGTGTTCGAACGCCGCATCCAGGAGGTCGCGAGCCTGGTACATGGAGCAGGCGGTCTGCTGTATTACGACGGCGCCAATCTGAATGCCATCCTCGGCAAGGTGCGCCCGGGCGACATGGGTTTCGACGTGATTCACATGAATCTGCACAAGACTTTTTCGACGCCGCACGGCGGCGGCGGACCGGGCTCGGGGGCGGTGGGCGTCGGACGGCGCCTGTTGCCGTTCATGCCGGTTCCATTCGTGGAACGCGAGGAAGTATCCGCCGGGCATGCGCAACTGCGCTATCGGTATCGGTGGATGGATGAGCGCGACCTACCTCAGACGATCGGCAGGCTGTCCGCCTTCATGGGCAATGCCGGCGTGCTGCTGCGGGCCTATGTATACATGCGCATGCTGGGCCGTGCGGGTCTGGAGCGGGTGGCCGAGTATGCGACGCTCAACGCCAACTATTTGCTGGCGCGCCTGCAGCAGGCAGGCTTCGAGCCGGCCTATCCGCAACGCCGCGCCAGCCATGAATTCATCATCACCATGAAGCGCCAGGCGAGGGAACTGGGCGTGAATGCCATGGACTTCGCCAAGCGGCTGCTGGATTACGGCTTCCATGCGCCGACGACCTATTTTCCATTGCTGGTGCCGGAGTGCCTCCTGATCGAACCGACGGAGACGGAGTCGAAACAGGAACTGGATGCCTTCGTGGATGCCTTGATCGCGATTCAGCGGGAAGCGCAGCAGGATGCCGCGAAGGTGAAGGGCGCGCCGTATACTTTGCCGGTGCGGCGTCTGGATGACGTCCGCGCCGCAAAGCAGTTGGATCTGGCGTATCGGGAGGATCCCGGCTGAGATCGTTCATGATCGCGTCCTTGGAGGGCGATCCCGGACGGTCGACTCAAGAGGTAAAGATGCAGGATCGTCCCAAGCGCTCGGGCATGTATCGCCTACGGCTCGCGTTCATCAATTCCTGGCAGGGGTTCAAGGGCGCCTTTCGCTTCGAGGCGGCGTTCCGGCAGGAGGTGGCGCTTGCACTGGTGCTGATTCCTCTGGGCGCCTGGCTGGGTTCGACGCCGGTCGAAAAAGCCTTGCTGATCGCCGCGGTGTTGCTGGTGCTGATCGTGGAACTGCTCAACACGGGCATCGAGACGGTGGTGGACCGCATCGGCCTGGAGCGCCATGAACTTTCGGGACTGGCGAAGGACGTGGGTTCCATGGCGGTACTGCTATCTTTCGCCGTACTGATGGTGATCTGGGGCTTTTTGTTGCTGGGCTGACATGCCGTACAAGGGTGGCGGAGGAACCGTTGTGCATTTTCCGGCTCCTATCGTTGGATCGTTTGCAGCTTCCTTGCATGTATAGAACCCTCATCGTCTTCGCTCACGCCGTCATCGTGGCCGCCACGCTGGCGGCAGTGCCGTCCCGCGCCGCCGCGCCCGACATTTCGGCGCCGCCGCAGGATGCCGTGCCAGCCGCGCCGGTGCCGGTACCCGAGGATTCACGCTGGACGCGTACCCTGGAGCGGGTCGCCACGGGCGTCGTGACCATACAGGTCGATCTGGCGCGTGCCTTCGACACCGAATGGAACATTTCCAGCCAGGCGACGGGATTCGTCGTGGATGCCCGCCGCGGGTTGATTCTCACCAATCGCCATGTCGTCACGCCCGGTCCGGTAACGGCGCAGGCGGTGTTCCTGAACCGCGAGGAAGTGACGCTTTATCCGGTCTATCGCGATCCGATCCATGATTTCGGCTTCTATCGCTATGATCCTGCCAAGCTGCGGTTCATCAAACCGGCGGAGCTGAAACTGTATCCGCAAGGTGCGCAGGTCGGCCGGGAAATCCGCGTCATCGGCAACGATGCCGGTGAGCAGCTGTCGATACTTGCCGGTACCCTGGCCCGGCTCGACCGGCAGGCGCCGAACTATGGAGTGGGCAAGTACAACGACTTCAACACGTTCTACTACCAGGCCGCCTCCAGCACCTCCGGCGGTTCCTCCGGATCGCCGGTCATCGACATCGAAGGCCGGGTGCTGGCGCTCAATGCCGGCGGCAGCAGCGCGGCGGCTTCCAGCTTCTATCTACCGCTGGATCGTGTACAGCGCGCGCTGCAGCTGATTCAGGAAGGTAAGCCCGTCGCCCGCGGGACTTTGCAGACGATATTCCGGTACACCCCTTTCGACGAGGTGCGTCGCCTGGGGCTGCAAACGGCCACGGAAAGCGCGATGCGCCGCAGCTTTCCGGACAAGACAGGCATGCTGGTGGTCGCGGAAGTGCAACCTGGAGCGGCAGCCGAGCAGATGCTGGAGCCGGGCGACGTCCTGATTCGTGTCAACAGCAGGCTGAGCGCCGACTTCGATGCCTTGGCCAGGGCGCTGGACGGCGCGATCGGACAGCGCATCAGACTGTCGATCGAACGCGGCGGACAGGCCTTCGAGCGTGATATCGTCGTTCAGGATCTGCATGCAATCACGCCCGATCGCTTTCTGGAATTCGGCGATGCCGTCGTGCACGACCTGTCCTGGCAGCAGGCGCGGCACATCAACAAGCCGATCCGCGGCATTTATGTTGCCAATCCCGGCTATGTGCTGGCGGCGGCGGGAATCACCCGCGGGGCCATCCTGACCTCCATCAATGGACGGGACATCGGCGGTCTCGATGAACTCGAACCGCTATTGCAGAGACTCCAGGACGGCGAGCGTGCCGCGGTGCGCTTTTTCACCCTGGAGGAGCCCAATACCACCCAGGTGCGCGTGATCCGCATGGATCGGCGCTGGTTTCCCGCGCGTTCCTGCCGGCGTGACGACGCGCGCGGCACCTGGCCCTGCGTGAGTTGGGCGCCGGATGGGCAGGCGCAGCTGCCGCAGACCGCCACGACGAGTTTCGCGAAAACAGCCGATGCGATCGTGGATCGCGTCGCACCCTCGCTGGTGCTGGTGAATTTCGACATGCCATATTCGGTATCGGGCATCAGCGAGCGGAATTACCATGGTACGGGCCTGATCGTCGATGCGCAGCGCGGCCTGGTCGTGATCGACCGCAACACGGTGCCTATCCCGCTGGGAGATGTGCGCGTGACCTTCGCGGGATCGATCGAAATTCCCGGACGTGTGAAGTACATACATCCGCTGCACAACCTGGCCGTGATTTCCTACGATCCCCGCCTGATCGGCGCTACCCCGGTGCGCGCGGCGCGCCTGCGCCCCGAGGAATTGAGCCCGGGCGAACCGGTCTGGGTGGTGGGCATGCGTCAGGACGGAAAGGTGCTGTCACGCTCGACCCAGGTCGCGTCGATCGATCCCGTGTTGTATCCGTTGACCAGGACGCTGCGATTTCGCGAAACCAACCTGGAGACCGTCAGCCTGGTCAATGCACCCGGCGATTATGACGGCGTATTGGTGAACAAGAACGGCGAGGTGCTCGCGGGTTGGGCGAGTTTCGCCTACGAAGCCGGCCGCGACCTTCGGCAGGAGAATCGCGGTATTCCGGCGGAGCTGCTGGCGCAGACCTTGTCGCTGGCGCGCGAAGGCAGCCCGTTGTACTCGCTGGAGGCTGAACTGCGGCCCGTGCCGCTGGCCAGTGCCCGCAAGCTTGGCTTGTCGGATCGGTGGGTGCGGCGTCTGGAACGGCACAGTCCCGGGCGGCGGCAGGTGCTGAGCATCGAACGACTGGTCGGCGGTTCGCCCGCCAGCGGTCTGCTGTTGCCGGGCGATCTGATCCTGGAGGTCGAAGGTGCGCTGGTCAACCGCTTCAGCGAGCTCGAGCAGGTCGTCCAGGAACGTGGCCGGAACCCGGCGGTGCATGTTGCCGGCCATCCGGATCCGCTGGAAACGCCGCCGGATAAGACTCAGGTTGAGGATGGGCGGGCGCCGATCGTGCGTGTGACCGTGCTGCGCAACGGAGCGCAGCAGACGTTCCAGGTCCCTACGGTCGCCCTGGCGGGAGGCGATCTGGACCGCATCCTGGTATGGGCGGGGGCCGTTTTGCAGAAGCCCCACCGTGCGCTGGCTGCGCAGCGCGGCATCGCCCCCGAAGGGGTATTCGTTTCGTACTTTTCCTTCGGTTCGCCTGCGGCGCGCTACAAGCTGTGGGCCGGCCGCCGTATCGTGGAAGTCGATGGGCAGTTCGTGGCCGACCTGGACGCATTCATCGCCGCGTTGCAAGGCAAGGACGATCGGGCGTCGCTGCGGCTCAAGACCGTCGCCTGGAACGGTGCCGTCGATGTCATCACACTGCAGCTGGACAAGCGTTACTGGCCTACTTACGAGTTGCAGGCAACCCCGCAGGGTTGGATGCGCGTGCCGTTGGATTGAGACGGCCGCGCGGCCCGTTTACAGGGGGCCATCGTCTTTTGGTGGCGGCGGATGGCGGATATCCGCCGTCGCACCGACGAATTTCATGGAATTGTGATCGTACCGAGGGTGTTACAGCGATTCGCCCGGGCCGGCTTGTTATGATGCATGTCCTATGGCCATCGCACGAGTATCGCAAAAGGATATCCAGCATGCCGTCGAAGTCTTGCGCGCCGGTGAGCTTGTGGCGTTTCCGACGGAAACCGTCTATGGATTAGGCGCCAATGCGAATAATCCGGAAGCGGTGCGCAAGATTTTCCGCGTCAAAGGACGGCCTGCCACGCATCCGGTCATCGTCCATGTGGATCATCCGCGCTATCTGCAGCGTTGGGTGCGCGACATGTCGCCGGAAGCCAAGAAGCTGGCGGATGCGTTCTGGCCGGGGCCGCTGACATTGGTGGCGAAGCGCGCACCGGCAGTCAGTGACGTCATCACCGGCGGGCAGGATACGGTTGCGATCCGTGTACCGAATCATCCGGTAGCGCAGCAGCTGCTCAACGCCTTCGGCGGGGGGATCGCCGCGCCGTCTGCGAATCGCTACGGTCACGTGAGCCCGACCCGCGCCGAACATGTGCGTGAGGAATTCGGCGACGACATCGGGGTTGTGCTGGATGGCGGGGATTGCAAGGTAGGGCTGGAATCCACGATCGTCACCTGTGTGGGCGATGTGCCGCGCGTATTGCGGCCAGGCAGCATCAGCATATCGCAGCTGCGCGAGATCGTGCCGACGGTCGAGATGGGACCGGGGGCCGGCGTACCGCGCGTTCCAGGCTCGACTCTGCGGCACTACTCGCCACAGACTCCCGTCAATGTCGTACCCAGCCGCCGGCTCGAACAGGTCATGAACGAGTTCACCAGTCGCCATGAGAAAGTGGCCGTGCTGGCGCTGCGCCCCCCCGCCACGGCCAATCGCTATATGACCTGGATCAATGCCGGCATGCGTAGCGATTTGTATGCGCGATCGCTCTATGCCCATCTGCGCACCTTGGACAAGGCCGGCGCGAAAATCATTCTGGTCGAGGAAGTACCGGAAGGTGAGAAATGGGATGCCGTGCGCGACCGGCTGAGGCGTGCCGCGACGGCCGAGAACATCGTGACCTACGATCAGGATATCGCGGCGTGGGTGGCTGATTTCGGCGAGGATGGCGCACCCACCTGACCCCGCGCAACCCGACGCCGGCATCGGCAGAGACTGGGATCAAGACAAGCTTTATCGTGTTTCCAAAGGATCGTGGAGGCGCTCCCGCCCATGGCTTCCATCAACCGTGCATCAAGAGAAATGCACGGTTGATGGAAGCCATGGGCGGGGAGCGCAACCCTGCGATGGCTTGACCAGGCGGCGGCGGGGAGGGCTCGGAGCGACTTTGAACCAGCCACCGGCCGATGGCTGGTTTTTTTGAATAAATCGGTCAGCGACGCTTGCATCGCGAAACATTTTTGTTACATTTGCGCCCGCCTGTGTAAGAGAGCACCCAGAGAAAACGCGAAAGCTGCAGGTGCCGCTCGACCAGAACTCGTGAGAGCGGTCGGATGCCGGGGAAATCCTCCGACGGCCGGACGATGGCTCTTGTTGGTTGGTTAAGTGAGTCCGCAGCTTTTTTCAGAGGTGTCTACAGGTGTTGCCACGCGCAGCCAAGCATGCCCATGCTTTTTCCTTTGCTCATCCCTTCGACTCCACGGCGCTGACGGCAATCGAAATTCGCAGTCTCGCGGCACGTTTCGGCTCACCCTTGTTGGTGGTCGACTGTGCTCAGGTGCGTCACCAGTACCGGGTATTGAAAGAGGCGCTGCCCGGCGTCGATCTGCACTATGCGCTGAAGCCGCTGCCGCACGCGGCCGTGGTGTCGTGTCTGTATGACGAAGGGGCATTCTTCGATCTGGCGACGACCGGCGAGGTCGAACTGGTCAAGGCCCAGGGTATTCCGGCCGAGCGCTGCATCCACACGCATCCGATCAAGCGTGACAGCGACATTCGCGATGCTCTGCGCTACGGCGTCACGACCTTCGTCGCGGACAATGAGGATGAGATCCGCAAATTCGTGCGTTACCGCAAGCGCGCCGAATTGCTGCTGCGCGTATCGTTCCGCAGTCCTGATGCAGTCGTGGATCTGTCGCGCAAGTTCGGCTGCGAGCCGGGAGCGGTGCTGGGTCTGATCGAAAAGGCCCGGCGCCTGGGTATTCGCGTACGCGGTCTGTCTTTTCATGTCGGATCGCAGGCGACTGATCCGGGCAAGTACATCGAGGCTATCGATGCCTGCCGTAATTTGATCGCCGAGGCATTGCTGGCCGGTCTGCCGGCGCTGGATATCCTGGATATCGGCGGTGGCTTCCCGGTCGCCTACGGGGAGACGGTCATGTCCATCGAGGATTTCTGCCGTCCGATCCGTGCGGCGCTGGCCACGCTGCCCAGGCATGTACGCCTGATCGCGGAGCCAGGGCGCTTCATCGCCGCGCCCGCAGGTGTCGCCGTCTCGTCCGTGATGGGCAAGGCGAAGCGTGCAGGGCGCTGGTGGTATTACCTCGACGATGGTCTGTATGGATCCTATAGCGGCCAGTTGTTCGATCACGCCAAGTATCCCGTCTCGGTGCTGAAGGATGGGGAACTGCATGAGAGCGTGCTGGCGGGGCCGACCTGTGATTCCATCGATGTGATCGACGACGACATCCTGCTGCCGCAGCTGGAGGTGGGCGACCTGGTCATCGGACGCATGATGGGTGCATACACCTGGGCGAGTGCGACGGATTTCAATTTCTTCAAGCGCGCCAAAGTCGTCGTCATGAACGAACAGCCGGCTGATACGCGGCGTGTCGTGCAACTGCATCGCAGGTCGGCGGGTGGCGGTTCGAGCAAACCGGCGGCCTGAGTAGAGCCCTCATCGGCCACGCCGCGATCGTGCGCTGTATCCTGGCCCACGGCCCACCGACTTGCAGCCTTGAACCCGTCGAGCCCTCGAAGTCCAGTCGCCCGCTCGGAATATGGTCATCAGTCCAGTCGTTCGTTGTCTCGTTCTGTTGAGTTTGTCCAACGTCTTCATGACGTTCGCCTGGTATGCCCACTTGAAGGAATTGAACCGGCAACCCTGGATCGTTGCTGCGCTGCTTAGCTGGGGTATCGCCTTTCTGGAATATCTCTTCCAGGTGCCGGCCAATCGTACCGGTTATACCGTCATGAGCCTGCCGCAGCTGAAGATCCTGCAGGAGGTGATTGCGCTGACAGTGTTCGTGCCATTCGTCCTGCTGTACATGAAGCAGCCTCTCAAGCTCGACTATCTGTGGGCTTCATTGTGCATACTGGGCGCCGTGTATTTCATTTTTCGCTCGGGCTAGGCTCGCCTGTCCGGCTGGGAGAGCGTGCATGCCGACCAACATTCATCGCCTGGTAGAGGCCTGCCGGGCCGGTACCGAACCTGCCTGCATTGCCCGAACCGGCTGCGGCTGGGCCGTCATGGGACAGCGCCAGGTGTTGCGAGGTTATTGTCTGTTGCTGCCCGACCCGGTCGTACCTCACCTCAATGTGCTCTCGCCGGCACAGCGCAGCGCATTCATGACGGACCTGGGTACCCTGGGTGAAGCGGTGCGTGAAGCCACCGGCGCACTGCGAATCAACTATGCCATTTTCGGCAATCTCGATCCGGCATTGCATGCACATGTGCATCCGCGATTCGCGGACGAACCTGAAGCCATGCGTACCGGCCACCCCTGGCTTTACGATTGGACACAGGCCCCGGAATTCAATCCTGCCGAGCATGGCGCGCTGCGGGATCGGATCCGGCGGCACCTGCTTTGAGCCTGTACGACCTTCGGAGTCGGGCGGGGTGCTCGGCGCGCTTTGCGCATATGCCGGCTGGAATGGGTCTGACGCCAGAGCGGTCCGCCGAGCGAATCGGTGCGGCGCAATCCGAGGATGCGGGAACGATCATACTTCTCACGAGCCGGTGACAGCCGTCGCGGGCGTGTTTACAGTGCCGGTCCGGCATGTAAACTTCGGAATCGTGCAGCCGGCGAGCTGCTGCGGTATTGCGATTTGAGGGGCGCACCCTACCAATCATTACGATGGTGCGGTCTGCAACCACACTGGAAGGGTAGTCGCTCGATATGCGGGTGAAATCGAGCCTGGTCATTTACGTCTCGGAGCAGCTGGGGTTCCTGGGACGCATCTCAAACCGAGCGATCTTCGGCGGCGTCGGTATTTTCTGCGAGGAGCGCCTGCTGGGCATCGTGTTCGAGGAAGTGCTGTATCTGCACACCGACAAAATCAACATCGCTGATTACGAATCACGCGGCATGCCGCAGTTCAAGCCCTATCCGAATGCCTTCGATCTGACCACCGATCATCACCGGGTTCCGGTGGAGGTCGTCCAGGATCCTGAACAACTCAAATCCTGGGGGCAGCGCTCCCTGACCGCCTCCATCGAGTCGGCGCGAGCCAAGCAACTGGCCGGTATCGAGCGCGTACGCCACCTGAAGCGCAAGAGAAAAAAAAAGACGCCGCATCGCGGTTGAGCGGCTTTTCTCCGGCGCTCTTTCCCTGTCCCGAATTTGCGTGGTCCGAGCTTGTCGCCGCGGAATCTAGCGAGTCAGCGCCACCAGGCTGGCCAGTGATCGCACCGGCGCCGAGCACGTGGTCCCGCGGCAGATATAGGCCACCGTTTCGTTCATCGGCCGTTTCTGCGCCAGCGATGGCGGCAGTGCCGCGGCATCGTCGGGGATGGCGAATACCAGCCTGCGCGGTGCGTACATCCGGGTGAACTCGTCGCGCCATCGTGCGGCTTCTGCGGCGCTGCCGCGAATGATCACCATGTCCGGAGGCTGAAGATGTTCCGACAAAGCGATCAGCATCGCGCAGTGTCCCTGCGGATAATGCTGCAGCGGCGTCCATGCCGCACGGAGCGTACGGACCGCTGCATCCAGGTAGCGCGTCTCGCCCAGCAGCGAACCCAGCCGGGTGAACACCTGCGCCGCGATGGCGTTGCCGGCAGGCAAAGCGTCATCGGCGAAAGACTTGGAGCGATGGATCAGCGCTTCGTGGTCGTCGGCGGTAAAAAAGAAACCGCCTGCCGCGGTGTCCTGAAAGTGCGTCAGCAGAATCTCGGCGAGTTCGATCGCAAATCGTAGATCCTCGCTGCGCCATCGGGTCTGCAGCAATTCGAGCAGGGCATCGATCAGGAACACGTGGTCGTCGAGATAGGCGGGGAAGCGGGCGCGACCATCCTTATGCGCTGCGAACAGACGGCCCTCATGCCACATATGTTCGTGAATAAAATCGATCGCCTGTGTCGCGGAATGCGTCAATTCGGGACGTTCCAGTACGCGGGCGGTGACGGCCATGCCGGCGACAGCCAGCCCGTTCCGGGCGGCCAGGATCTTCTCATCGCGGGCCGGACGGACGCGCTGGCCGCGAGCGTCGAGCAGGATTCGGCGGGCCCGTTCGAGCCGCGCCGCGACTTCCTCTGCCGGGAGCTCCAGTTCCTGCGCGATATCTTCCTCGCCGCGCCAGGCGTGCAGGTGCCATGCGTCTTCGAAGTTGGCGTCGCGATCCAGGCCGAAACGCCGCGCGAAGACCGCGTTGACATCCTCGGGCAGCAGCGCACGTACTTGCAGTGCATCCCAGACATAGTAGCGACCCTCGTGTCCTTCGGAATCTGCATCCAGCGCCGACCAATAGCCGCCTTGCGAAGACTGCATCTCGCGCATGATCCAGTCCGCGGTCTGTGAAGCGACCTCCCGGAAGGCAGGCTCGCCGCTGGCGAGCGCGGCATTGGCATAGATCCGCAATAGCTGACCGTTGTCGTACAGCATCTTTTCGAAATGCGGAATCATCCAATATCGATCGACGCTGTAGCGGGCAAAACCGCCGCCGAGCTGGTCGTAGATGCCGCCTTCGGCCATGCGCCTGAGCGTCAGGCTGGCCATGTATAGCGAATGCAGATCCGGCGTTTCACTGCCTGCGCTGGCGCGCCATGTACGCAGCAGGAAATCGATGTTCATCGGGTGTGGAAACTTTGGTGCGGCACCGAAGCCGCCGAACTCCGCGTCGAAGCCGGCGGCGAGCTGTTCGCGTGCCAGCGTCAGAGGTTCTTCGCTCAGCGTCTGTTCCCGGTCGGCGGGTGCGGGCTGTAAGTCCTCGAGCGCCACTTGCAGCGCCCGTCCCTGCTGCGCAATGTCGGCGCTACGGCTGTGGTAGAACTCGCTGACTCGTTGCAGCAGATCGTCGAATGCCGGCAAGCCGAAACGCGCCTCTTTGGGAAAATAGGTCCCGCCGAAAAAGGGTTGTCGCGTATCGGGAGACAGGAACATCGTGAGCGGCCAGCCGCCGCCGCGCTGGATCAGCATCTGGTGAGCCAGCTGGTAGATCCGGTCGATATCGGGGCGTTCTTCGCGGTCGACCTTGATGTTCACGAATAACTCGTTCATGAGCGCGGCAACGGCCGGATCCTCGAAGGACTCGTGCGCCATGACGTGGCACCAGTGACAGGCCGAGTAGCCGATGGAGAGCAGGACCGGCTTGTTTTCACGGCACGCCCGCTGGAATGCCGCTTCCCCCCAGGGATACCAGTCCACGGGGTTGCCGGCGTGCTGCAGCAGGTAGGGGCTGGTCTCGTCGGCGAGACGATTGTGAGGTGTGATGATGGAAGACTGCATGATATCGACGATGCTCGGATAGAATGTACGACTATAAACATGAATACTCGAGCCGACACTGCACTTTTACCTGAATTGCGCCTGAAGCGCGGCGAGGATCGCCGCCTTTCGGCAGGCCACTTGTGGGTATTTTCGAATGAAGTCGACACGGCGCGCACGCCGCTGCAGGACATCGAGCCCGGAACGATCTGCCGGATCCTGTCCGACCGGGACAAGTTCCTGGGCTACGCCTATGTCAATCCGCACACGCTGATCTGCGCGCGTATTCTCAGCCGCAATCCGGCCCACCTGCCGGGCAAATCCTTGCTGGTTCACCGCCTGCAGGTGGCGCAGTCGCTGCGTCGCTCGCTGTACGAGCGGCCATTCTACCGGCTGGTCTTCGGCGAATCCGATGCGCTGCCGGGGCTGGTGCTGGATCGATTCGGGGATATCGTGGTCGGCCAGGCCGCCACCGCGGGCATGGAGGCGCTGCGTCCGCAGATCGAGGCCGCCGTGCGCCAGGTGATCGATCCGGCGGCCATGCTATGGAAGAATGATATGGGCGTACGCGAGCTGGAAGGACTGCCTGCCTACGTGGAAACCGCCTTCGGCGAGGTGCCGCAGCATATCGAGGTTCCCGAAGGCGGGGTCGATTTCCATGTGTCGCTGCAGGGCGGGCAGAAGACCGGCTGGTTTTTCGACCAGGCGATGAATCGCCTGGCTCTGCGTAAGTATGTCGGCGGCGCGCGTGTCCTGGATGTGTTCAGTTATCTGGGTGCCTGGGGACTGGGGGCGGCGCGCGCCGGCGCCACGGAGGTGACCTGCGTGGATTCCTCGGCGGCGGCGCTGGAGGCGCTGCAGGAGACCGCAATCGCGAACGCCATCAAGCCGACAGTGATCCGCGGCGATGCATTCCAGGTTCTCGAGAATCTGCATGCCGAACGGCGCCGTTTCGATGTGGTGGTGATCGATCCGCCCGCCTTCATCAAGCGCCGCAAGGATATCCCGAAGGGGACGGCGGCCTACAAGCGGCTGAATCAATTGGCGCTGCAATTGCTGGAACGCGATGGCATCCTGGTGTCCTGTTCCTGTTCCTGGCATTTGGAGCCCGACCATCTGATGGGCGCCGTACAGCGCGCTTCGCGCCATTTGAACCGGTTTACCCAGATCATCGAGGTCCGGGGCCAGGCGCCGGATCATCCACTTCATCCGGCGATCGCGGAAAGTCGCTATCTGAAAGCGTATTTTTGCCGCAGCGTGCAGGATTGACCATGATTCCCTATCCGTCGATCGATCCGATCATCTTCTCCATCGGCCCGCTGGCGGTTCGCTGGTATGGATTGATGTATGTCATCGGATTCGTGCTTGCGTGGTGGCTGGGGCGGCGCAGAGCGGCAGCTTCCCAGTCGACCTGGAGGCCGATCGATGTCGATGATTTGATCTTTTTCGCTGCGATCGGCGTCATTCTGGGCGGGCGTATCGGCTGGCTGCTGTTCTATGGCGGCGAGCAGGTTCTGGCCGATCCCGTCACCATCGTGCAGATATGGAAAGGGGGCATGTCGTTTCACGGGGGGTTGATCGGAGTGCTCCTGGCCGTCGTGATCTTTGCCCGCCGCCGTGGCCGGCGGATGGCTGATGTGGCCGACTTCCTGGCGCCGCTGCCGGGGCTGGGTATCCTGGCGGGGCGTATCGGCAATTTCATCAATGGTGAACTGTGGGGCAAGCCCACCCAGATGCCCTGGGGCTTCATCGTCGATCCGCAGAGGCTGCACCCGGTCCCGGCCGACGAAGCCTTGCGGTTGTGCAGCCGCTTCGGCATCGATCCCTGCATCCTGCGGGTGCATGCATCGCAGCTCTACGAAGGCTTGCTGGAAGGGCTGGTGTTATTCCTGATCTTGTGGGTGTATACCTCCAGACCCAGGCCCCGGCTTGCGCCGTCCGGGCTGTTTCTGCTTTGCTACGGCGTGTTCCGGTTCGCCATCGAGTTCGTGCGCGTTCCGGACGAAAATCGTGGCTATTTGCTGTTCGACTGGCTCACCATGGGGCAAATTCTGTCTCTGCCGATGATTCTGGCGGGTGCTGCCATGATGACCGTTGCCTATCGGCGCAACGAACGCAGCGGCAACCTGCTTGCGGTGTGAGCGAAGGTAGTCATGCAGCAATATCTTGAATTATTGCGTCATGTTCGTGCTCGAGGGGTGCGCAAGGCCGATCGCACCGGTACCGGTACCTTGTCGGTATTCGGGTATCAGATGCGTTTCGATCTTGCCGCCGGCTTCCCGTTGATCACGACCAAGAAGCTGCATGTCAAATCGATCCTGTACGAGTTGTTGTGGTTTCTGCGCGGCGATACCAATATCGCTTATTTACGCGATCACGGCGTGTCGATCTGGGATGAGTGGGCGGACGAGCAGGGCGAACTGGGGCCGATCTACGGCCGGCAATGGCGTTCATGGGCGGCGCCGAACGGGCGGACGATCGATCAGATCAGCCGGTCGATCGATCTGATCCGCCGTAATCCGGATTCGCGCCGTATCATCGTCAGCGCCTGGAATGTCGGCGAATTGGAATCGATGACATTGACGCCCTGCCATGCCCTGTTCCAGTTCTGGGTGGCCGAAGGAAAATTATCCTGCCAGCTCTATCAGCGCAGCGCCGATCTGTTTCTGGGCGTGCCCTTCAATGTCGCCTCGTATGCCTTGTTGACTCATCTGTTCGCGCAGCAGTGCGACCTTGCCCCGGGTGAATTCATCTGGACGGGCGGCGATTGCCACCTTTATCTCAATCATCTCGAACAGGCCGACGAGCAACTGGGACGCACGCCTCATGCGCCGCCCCGGCTGGCCATCCGCCGCAAGCCGCCCTCGATTTTCGAGTACGAATACGAGGACTTCGAGTTTCTCGATTACCAGGCGCATCCGGCCATCAAGGCGCCCATTGCCGTTTAGAGCATCCCTGCCGCTCACCCTTTTTTCCGGGTCATCCTTCCCTGACATCGCATCGGTAAATCTTTATGCCCAGCAAAGTACGCCGCAAGTCCTCGGGTTCCTCTGCATCTCGTACAGCCTCCCGGAAGAAGCCATCCACATCCGGCACGCCGGCTCGTAACGCGGGTTCATCCGCGACGGCGCGCTCAGGCCGGCAGAAGGTGTCTGCAACGCGCAGCAAGGCGGGAAAACAGAAGAGCACCCGCGGCTCCGCGAGCGCGAAAACCGGATCGGCTGTCTTGAAGTCGGCATCCGGACGAGTGACGAAATCCGGATCGCGCTCCGGGTCGAAGCCGGCAGCGCAATCCGCTTCGAGATCCCGGACACGCGGGCCGCAGCATGCGTTTTCTCCGCTCCTCGAGGCGCGTAATTCACCGATCCACGGACGCGGCGTATATGCCGTTGCGCCCATTCGCAAGGGTACGCGCCTGTTGGAATATCTGGGCGAGCGGATTTCGCATGCGGAAGCGGATCGCCGTTATGAGAACAAGCCCGAGGACGATGGCCACACGTTCCTGTTCATCGCCAGCACGCGTACCGTCATCGATGCCGGCAGGCAGGGCAATGACGCGCGTTTCATCAATCACAGCTGCGACCCCAACTGCGAAACGGTGATCGAGAATTCCCGAGTATTCATCGATGCCATCCGCGACATCCGCCCCGGCGAGGAATTGGGCTATGACTATCAACTGACCTGGGAAAGCACCGACGAGCCAGCGGAACTCGCCCTGTACGCATGCCGCTGCGGCGCAAGGAGTTGCCGCGGCACGATGCTGGATCCGGAGCCGCTCGACGCCAAGGCGTCCTGACGCTGTATGCCGCCCAAGCCCTTGTTGTCCATCATCGTCGCGGCCGCCGAGAATGACGTCATCGGTCAGGGTAACCGGTTGCCGTGGCGGTTGCCGGATGACCTCAGGCGCTTCAAGTCCCTGAGCATGGGAAAGCCGATCATCATGGGACGCCGGACCTTCGAATCGATCGGACGCGCTTTACCCGGGCGCACCAATATCGTGGTGTCCGGACAGCCGGGTCTCGAACTCGACGGATGTATCGTCGTGCCGTCTGTGGATGCGGCGATCGCCGCCGTGGGTTCGGCGCCGCAGGCGGTCATCGCCGGCGGCGCGCAGATCTATCGCCAAGTGCTGCCGCGCGTGGGGATGATCCACCTGACACGGGTGCATGTGCGCGTCGCCGGCGATGTGTATTTTCCCGCGCTGGTCCCGGATGAATGGCTTGAAGTTCAGCGTGAGCGGCACGCCGCGGACGAGGCTCATGCGCATGCCTTCAGTTTCATCACGCTCGAGAGAATCCCACGGTGAAACCTCGTTTCGACTGTCTGAAATGTCCCGGCTATTGCTGCAGCCATGCACGCATCGCGGTCAGCGAGCATGACATCGCACGCCTGGCGCGCCACTTCGGTCTGCCGCTGGAGGCGGCTAGACGAAAGTTCACCTATCGTTACCAGACAAAGGAAGCGGACGAGCAGATCCTGCGCCATCAGAAAGATCATATCTACAAGTCGGTCTGCCGCCTTTTCGATACCCAGGAGCGCCGTTGCACGGTCTATCCGGCGCGCCCGAACGTCTGTCGACGCTATCCCTACGGCAAGGTTTGCGGGTACTACGACTTTCTTAAATTCGAACGTGAGCACCAGGATGATGAGGATTTCATTCCTTCCGCCTGAATCGACTTTCCGCCTGGCCGCCGCCCGCGGCGGAACGAAGCGACAGGTCGTACACGTGTCGCCTGTCCGATATGCGTCTGAATAAATATATCAGCGGGTTCGGTATCTGCTCGCGCCGCGAAGCGGACGCACGAATCGAAGCTGGCCGGGTGACGATTAACGGGCAGATCGCGGCCTTGGGCGCGCAGGTGGCGGACGGCGACGCGGTATATCTCGACGGGGAGCGGATCGGCGGCGCTGCAAAAAAGCGCATCTATATCGCGCTCAACAAGCCGGTAGGCATCACCTGTACCACGCAGCGCGAAGTCGAGGGTAACATTATCGATTTCGTGGATCATCACGAGCGGATCTTTCCCATCGGCCGGCTCGACAAGGATTCGGAAGGACTGATCCTGCTGACGAACGATGGTGATATCGTCAACGAGATCCTGCGGGCGGAGAACGTGCATGAGAAGGAGTATCTGGTCAGCGTCGATCGGCCGGTGACCCGGATCTTTCTGGACGGCATGGCCAGCGGTGTGCGCATCCTGGGTACGGTCACGAAGCCCTGCAAGATCGTCCAACTTGCACCTGCGACATTCCGGATCATTTTGACTCAAGGCCTGAATCGGCAGATCCGGCGCATGTGCTCCTTTTTCGGCTACAAGGTCGTGCGCCTGCAACGGGTGCGCATCATCAACGTAAGCCTGGCGGGCCTGAAGCCCGGCCAGTGGCGCAGGTTGAGCGATGCGGAGGTGCGCGGCCTGCGCTCGGGCAGGAGACGAGAACGGCTCGAACTGCCAGGCCGGCGACTTCCCGCAAGAGATGAGCTGTCCGCAGGGGGTGAGCAGCCCAAATCATCCGCGTTCTGCGTGCGAGATCCACCGCCTCGCCGCTGATGTAGCGCCATTGTGCAGAGTACCGCGACGCAAGACGCCGGCTGCAGCCAACACCGGATATCGGTAATGCCCGCAGGGCGGCATGGCGACTTGCAATCCCTGCGTTACGCCTGAGAATGCAGACAGCTCATCTGCAGCACATGGGATCTTCAGACGGTGGATATGGAGCAGGTCATGCATCGGCTCGGCATCCGAGGTTTGCCGCCGGTTTCTGCGCCGACGCAGCAGGCCGGGATGCCATTGATTCATACGCTGCCGCGCTTACTCAAGAAATGTGGTACTGCGCTGCGCTGCGCAGGCGTCATGCTCCTGGCCGGTCATGCTGGGGTGTGTACCGGATCGCTTGCACAGGATGATGCTGCGCAGGTGGTGCCGGTCGAGCAGGGCGCGGTGATCGAGGGGGCAGTCTCGGCCGCGCAGGGCACGGCGACCGCCGAGGGGGTACTTTCAGCTGCGCAGGGTACGGCGACCGAGAAGCCGGCGTTCGCCGCGGTGCAAGCCATCTGGAAGGAACAGGAAATCGATTTCAATTTCCAGAGCTTCACGACGTTTTATTCCTGTAGCTCGCTGGAAGACCGGATCGAATATATTTTTCGCGGGTTGGGCGCGCAGGTAACGGCGCGCGTTCGCGACATCGCCTGTCCTTTCTCAGTGGCACGAATGCCGCGCGTACACATTCACCTGCGCTCGCCGGTCGAGGCAACGCCTGCTGCGCTCGCCGAGTATGAGAAAGGTCACAGCAAGCGCGTACTGGTGGCACGCGTGCGCGGCGAACAGGCCGAGGAATCCGCGGAGATGGCACGGTTTCCGGCCGTCTGGAAGACCGTTACGCTGTCTCGCGGCCCGCTCGGCCTGGACTCCGGCGATTGCGAATTGGTTCGCGAGCTGCGCCGCAAGGTATTTTCAAAACTGGCCGTGCGGATCGTCCAGGACGACACGCGGTGTTCGTCGAATCTGTCGGTACCGAGGAGGCTGCGCTTGCAGATGGAGGCGCTGATGGAACAGCCGTCGCCGGATGTGCAGGACGTGGAAGATCAGCGGCCGGAGTCGTGACCGACGGCCGGGCCGAACGCCGCCAATGACAGCGACGGCCTGTGGTTCGAGACGTCTTGTGCCGCCGGGCCGCCGCCGGCTGCGGGGCAGAGGTGTTCTTGGCGATCGCCGGGGATCTCAATCATTGCTGATGGTCAATCATCGCTGATGGATAGACCCGAGGACACACAGGGAACGAACGTTGGCACGGCAGGGCGATCCAAGCGCACCGCGCACAGCCGCTGCCCCCAGACGCAGCCGGTGTCGATGCTCAGGACGCCGTCACCCTCGTGATAACCCAGTGCGGACCAATGCCCGCACACGATGCGCAGCTCGCGTGAGCGACGGCCAGGAGTCCGAAACCACGGCATGATACCCGGCGGAGCTGCATCCGGCGGTCCCTTGAATTTCAGCTCCAGACTGCCATCGGTCCGGCAATAGCGCAGCCGGGTAAAGCAGTTCGTGATGAAACGCAGCCGGTTCATGCCCTGCAGACCAGGCGACCATCGATCAGGCTGGTTGCCGTACATCGCGGCGAGCAGGGCAGGTCCTTGATCGGCATCGCGCAAGGCTGTCTCGACTTCATCGGCGCAGGCCCGAGCGGTGGCGAGATCCCATTGCGGCGGCAAACCCGCATGGATCATGGTGCAGCCCAGCCCGGCGTCATGATGCAGCAGCGGCTGTCGGCGCAGCCAATCCAGCAGCTCCGCGCGGTCCGGTGCGGTGAGCACCGGTATCAGCGAGTCTTCGGCTTTGACCGGCCTCGTCGGCGATGAGGCCAATGCCAGCAGATGCAGATCGTGATTACCCAAAACGGTGGTGGCGGCCTTACCCAGGGCGCGCACCTTGCGCAACACCTCCAGTGAACGCGGGCCCCGATTGACCAAGTCGCCCACCAGCCATAGCCGGTCTTGCGAGGGATCGAAGCGCAGCCGATCGAGTATCTGCTCGAATTCCTGAAAGCAGCCCTGGATGTCGCCGATCGCGTAGGTGGCCATGCGAGGCGCCGACGCCGCGTACTAGTGAAGCAGGCCGGGCATCGCCAGCGTGAAGGCTGCGATGGGCGCATCGAAGTGAGCGCCATCATCGCCGAGCATCCGGTAGCTGCCCTGCATCGCTCCCACCGGGGTCTCAAGTACGGCGCCGCTGGAATAGCGGAATCCATGGCCCGGCATAAGATAGGGCTGCTCGCCGAGGACTCCCTCTCCGCGCACTTCTTTCACCCTGCCGTTCGCATCGGTGATCAGCCAATGGCGGGTCAGCAGGCGGGCTGCCACCCTGCCTTCGTTGCGGATCGTGATCGTATAGGCGAAAGCGTAATGATCCTCGTCCGGCTTGGATTGTTCGTCGAGGTAGCAGGTGCTGACGTCGATACGAATCCTGTGGGCGGGCATGGGTTCGGCGGATTCCTGCCCGGTACGATTGCCGCGGGCTTTGGTACGAAAGGGAATGGTCATGATCGATATCAGGCGCCGCGGTTCATTGCAGGCGGACGGCGAGCAGATCGCAAGGGGCGGCGTGCAGAATGGTGTCCTCGGTGAAATTGAGCAGGATGGCGAGACCATGGCGCTCACGGCTTCCCAGGACGATCAGATCCGCCCCGATGCGCTGTGCCGCGCGCACGATTTCAGTCTTGATGATACCGGTTTCGACCCATTGCGGGCAGTCATGTAGTGCAAGTACGCCGGCCAGTTCCGCCAGCCGCTGTCGTGCCCTCCCCACCAGTTCGTCTTCGATCTGCACCGTGGGCAGCAGAGCTTCGCCCATGGGCTCGACCGGGACATATTCCACAACATGCAGCAGAGTGATTTCGGCGCCATGACAGGCGGCAATGTCCCGGGCGCGCTCGCCGACGATTCGGCTGTCGGGAGACAGGTCGACGGCCAGCAGAATCTTCTTGTAGCCCG
This sequence comes from Steroidobacter denitrificans, assembly GCF_001579945.1. Classification (NCBI taxonomy): domain Bacteria; kingdom Pseudomonadati; phylum Pseudomonadota; class Gammaproteobacteria; order Steroidobacterales; family Steroidobacteraceae; genus Steroidobacter; species Steroidobacter denitrificans. The sequence goes on from NZ_CP011971.1 coordinate 1,396,110, forward strand.
AGTTCATGTGCGGTCCTCGAAATCTCCACGCTTCCGCTCGAAGCCTTCGAAAAAGCGGTAGACGCCGTTCATCGCGTCCCGGGCGGCTCAGATGCCGCAAGCAAATATATCACTTCGGCGGCACATGACCGTCTGCGGACGGCGGGGCAGCGGATTTTCGTGCGAGCTGAGCCGCGAGCGCGGCGAAGTCCGCTGCCGAAAGGGTTTCGGCGCGTACCGCGGGATCGATTCCCGCAGCCAGGATTTCATCCGAGGAAAGCAGCGCTCGCAAAGCGTTGCGCAATGTCTTGCGCCGCTGCGAGAATGCGGCCGCGACGACCGTCGAGAATTGACGGGGGTGCCGAATGTCCAGGGGTGCCGCCGGCGGCTTCAGGCGTACGAAGGTAGAGCGTACGCGCGGCGGCGGACGAAATGCTCCCGGGCCGATGTCGAACAGCGGCTCGACCGCTACCCAGGGCGCGAGCATGACGCTCAGGCGCCCATAGTGCTCCGAGCCCGCGGGCGCCGCCATGCGATCCACGACTTCCTTCTGCAGCATGAAATGCATGTCTTTGATGCACTGGCGTTGCTCGATGAGTCGAAACAGCAGCGGCGTGGAGATATTGTAAGGCAGGTTGCCGACGACCCGCAGCGCGGCCTCGCCGCTCTTGCCTGCATCCGCCCCGCCGCCTTGCGGCGGCCGCAACTGCGACAAGTCGAATTCGAGGGCATCCGCTTCATGAAGATGGAAGCCTGGATGCCAGGCCGTGCGTTCGCGCAGATGCCGGATCGCATCACGGTCGATCTCGATGGCATGCAGTTCGGCTAGCCGTTTCAGCAGGGGCAGGGTGATCGCACCCAGTCCCGGGCCGATCTCCACCATGAAGTCGTCAGTCCGCGGATCGATCGCCTCCAGGATACGGGACACCACCGCACTGTCATGCAGGAAATGCTGGCCGAAACGTTTTCGAGCACGATGCATGCGCTGTCCGCCGGGGGTCATCGATCGAGTAACGTCAGCGGGGCGTTCGAACCGGCGTCATCGCGCCGGAAGTGTCCGATCGGGCGCAGTTCGCTGGCGCCGCCTCGCTTTGGCAGCCATTTCGATCGCCATTTCGATCGCGGCATACAGGCTGCCGGGATCGGCCTTGCCTGTTCCCGCCAGATCCAAAGCGGTACCGTGGTCGACGGAGGTACGGATGAACGGTAGACCCAGGGTTACGTTGACCGCAGCGCCGAAGTCCGCGTACTTGATGACCGGTAACCCTTGATCATGGTACATGGCCAGTACCGCATCCGCCTGGGCCAGCATGTGCGGCGTGAACGCCGTATCGGCCGGCGCCGGACCGATGAGACGCATGCCGGACTTGCACAGGCGCCGTAGTACCGGCTCGATGACTTCGATTTCTTCGCGGCCCAGATGCCCTGATTCACCGGCATGGGGGTTCAGTCCGCACACCAGGATGCGCGGTGCAGGCAGAGCGAAGCGATCGCGCAGATCGTGATCCAGAATGATCAGCACGCGCTCCAGCAGCTCGGCGGTAATCGCACCGCTGACCGTGCTCAAGGGCAGATGCGTGGTGGCGAGGGCGACGCGTAGCTTCTTCGTGGCGAGCATCATGACCGGATGCGCGCCGCCGGCACGCTCAGCCAGATATTCCGTATGACCCGAGAATGCGATGCCGGCATCGTTGATGACGCTTTTTTGAACCGGCGCGGTTACGATCGCATCGAATTCCCTTCGGCTGCAGCCGTCGATGGCGGCATCCAGCAGCTGTAACACGTAATGTGCGTTCGATGCATCGAGCCGGCCTGGGTAGGCGGCGTTTGCCAGTGGACTGTGGAGCAGGCGCATCGTGCCGGGTACGTGCTCCTGACGCGCCGCCCCCGGCGTGTAGGGGGCGAAGCGGATGTCGGCGTGGACCTGTCGCGCCCGTTGCTCGATCAGCGCCTGGTCGCAGGCGACGATCAGGTCGCAGGACCATTGCCGTGCCGCGGCCGCCAGGCACAACTCCGGTCCGATGCCTGCAGGCTCGCCCGAAGTGAGGATGAGCCGCGGCAGCGGCATTACATCCTGTATTCCACGAACGCCTCGTCGCGCAGGCGCCGCAGCCACAATTCGGTCTCTTCCTCCGCCTTGGATTCGCGCAGTTCGGCGAACGCCCGGTTGCGGCGCACATCATCGGTGATGTCGTGCATGCGTCGCCCCAGCAGCTGGATGATGTGCCAGCCGAACGCCGTCTTGAACGGTTCGCTGATCTGATTCTCGCTGAGCCGATCGAGTTGCTGCTCGAACTCGGGTACGAATGTGCCCGGTCCGGCCCAGTCCAAATCGCCGCCGTCGGCGGCAGAGCCCGGATCCTGCGATGTTACCGAGGCGATGGCTGCGAAGTCCTCGCCGCCCTCGACGATGCGCTTGCGGATGTCGGCGAGCTTTTGCTGCACGGTCTGGTCGTCCTCGAGTTCATTAGTGCGCAGCAGGATGTGGCGGGCGTGAACTTGCGCCACGACCGACTGTTGTACGCCGCCGCGCATTTCATTGAGCCGGAAGATATGAAAGCCGCTGGGTGTGCGTACGGGTGTTGAAATATCGCCCGTTTTCATCGATGCAATCTGATCGGACACGATGGACGGCAGCTGCGAGCCGCGCCGCCAGCCCAGTGAGCCGCCTTCGATGTTTGTGCTGCTGTCGGAGTATGCGACTGCGAGTTGTGCGAAATCCTCGCCGCCGGCGGCACGATCGTGAATTTCCTGAGCACGTTTCTGGCGCGCCTCGATCTGTTCGGGAGAGGCGGCAGCCGGTACGGAAATCAGAATGTGCGAGACGTTGTATTCGGCATTGCGGTCCGGCGCATTGCGCTGGCGCGCCATGAACTGCTCCAATTCGCGAGGCGAGACGTTGATGCGCGCGATCACGTCGCGTTGGCGCAGCAGCTGCAAGGTCATCTGCCGGCGGATTTCGTCGCGAAAATCCCGATAATCCATACCTTGCTGCGCCAGCGCCTGGGGCAGGTCGGCAAAGTTGATATCATTGCGCCGGGCGACATCGTCGAGCGCACCGTTGAGCATCTCGTCGGAGACCTGGATGCCCAGCCGGTCGGCACGCTGCACCTGGATCTCCTCCATCACCAGGCGCTCGAGGATCTGCCGGCGCAGTACATTGCGCGGCGGCAGATCGGTATTCTGTTGCTGCAGGCGTGCGATGACATCCTCGGTTTGCTTGTCTAGTTCGCTGTTCAGCACCACGCCGTCGTTGACCACGGCCGCTATGCGATCCAGCAGTGTGCCGTTGGCGGACAGTTCGCGTGTCTGGGCATGCGCCATGCCGGCCAGGCTCGCCAGGACAAGGCAGATCGCCAGGAAGAGGCTGTCCGGCCGGACGGCTCGCAACCGGCGCCGGGGCGCGGAGTCGCGGCGCCCGGGCAGGGCGGATCCGGCGGCGCCGGTCGAGGTCGGCACGGCAAAGATCATGGGTTCTGGCATGGGTACCCTGCCCGTATCATGGCTGTTCGGCATCGAACGAGTATCCTCGAATCGATCGTTCCAGGAAAGCGTCTGCGCCCACTCCGACATTGGACAGGCCGTTAAGTTCAAGCTGTAACAGGATGCTGGTGTCCCGGTTGCCGGTGCGGTCGCTGACGTAGCGTCGTGCCACGAAGCGCAGACGCCAGCAGCAAGAGCGGTATTCCAGGCCGGCGAACTGATCCAGGATCATTTCGTCTTCCAGCGAATAGACGATGCGGGCATACGCATTCCAGTCCTTGGCGATCGGCCAGCCGAAAGAACCGTCGACCTGCTCGATGTGGTTGCGCCGGAAGCGATAGCCGAGATTTGCGACGCGATCGCGTGCTGGCTGATACTGCACGCGCAGATCGCCCTTCTCGGCACGAATCTCGCCCGGGTCCCACTGGACGCCCATGTTGATGCTCCAGTTCTGGTAGGCTCTGAGATCGAGTTGCGCGACGATGTCGGAGGATTCCGGACTGTCGAGTACTTCTCCAGGCAGCATGACCCGAGGCCGGCTGAAGTAGTACGCCTGACCGATCGTCGCCGACAAGAATTGCTGTCCCGTCGCCGCATCCAGCAAACGCGAGGTAAACCCCACGCTGAGCTGGTTCGCATCGCTCAGTCGATCAGCGCTGACATAACGGTTCGTGCGAAACAGCTGCACCAGGTTGAGATCAGCGATATCGGTGTCGAAGACCGGCAGCGCATCCTGATTGCGATAGGGCACGTACAAATACATGAACCGCGGCTCGATCGTATGTAGACGCTGTTGCCGCGAGCCGGAGAGGCGTTCGAAGACCAGGCCGCCATCGAGGCTGAACAGGGGGGTAGAGCGGTACGGCGAGTCGTCGCGAGGAGTCTCGACGTCGTCGATGCGATAGGCGGTGTAGCGCCAGCTGGCGGCGGGTTCCAGGTAGACGCCCGCGCCGCGCAGCGGCATGCGCAGCCCCGGTGCCATATCGATGCGCCAGCCGGAATCCACAGCCGCGACATTGTGCCGGAAGTTCGCCAGTTCCATGTCGAGGTCCAAGGTCAAACCGAACGCCTGGTCAGGGTAGGAACCGTGCAGGGTGAGTTGCGGCAGCAGCGTATGCGGCCGATCCAGCGGATCGATGCCGGCACTATCGACGGTCTGGAAATTCTGGGCGTACAGGCTTGCCAGCCAGCGATCGCTCATCCAGGTCAGTTTCGCCGAACGGTCGAGATAACTGATACTGGTGCCTTCGGGTCCCAGCCCGAAATCCTCGAACCATTGACTGTCGCTGACATTGGCGGCGTTGATGTCCAGGCGCAGTCGTCCGGTGAAGTCGGAACGATCGGAGAATATCAGCTGGCTGCGTTGTACGCCGGTGCGCTGGTCGTGCGGCAGGATGTTGGCTTGCAAAGATCCTTGTCCCAAGGCGTTCAGGAAGCGGAATTCGCTATCCAGGCGGGCACCGCGCCTGGAGTACCAGGTCGGGGTGAACGTGGCGTCGTAGTTCGGCGCGATGTTCCAGTACCATGGCACGGAGAGTGAATAACCGTTGCGCGAGGATGTACCGAAGGAGGGAAACAAAAAGCCGGATTTGCGTTCGTCTCCGACCGGAAAGGAAATGAACGGCGTATAGAAGATCGGCAGCCCCTTGAAGTCGAGGCGTACGCCGCGTCCCACCCCGACACCGGCGTTCTGGTCGATGTCGATATCCGCGGCGCGCAGAACCCAGTCTTCGTTGCCGATCGGACAGGTCGTGTAGCGTACATCGTCGAGCTGCAGCTCGCCGCCGGTACTGGCGCGAATACGCGCCGCCGAGCCACGTGCGCTTTGTCCGCGCAGTTCGAACTGCGCGGAATCGAATATCGCGGCGCCCTGGGAATCCAGTCGGGCACCCGTACCGCTCACTCGCAGCGCCGGATCGGAATACTCCATGCCCTGATCCACGCGAAAACTTTGTGTACGACTGTCGTAGACGGCATTGCGGGTTTCGAGCCGGCGTCCGCCCTGGCGGATGACCACATCGCCCTTCAGGAGCATTTCGCCGTCGCGCGTCGCCTCCAGGCTGTCGGCTTCGAAATCGACGGATCGCTCCGCTTCCTTCTCGGAGCCGGCCTCCGGTGTATGCCGGTCCGTGGAGGCGGGTGCCTGTCCGCGCAAGAGGCGGATATCGTGCAGGACATTGCGGTCCGGACAGTCGCCGGCCGCAATGCCGCCGGCCAGCGTGAGCAGCGCAGCCAGTATCGCCCGGACGATCGGTACGCGTCCCGGGGCTGTCCTGGCGCAGGAGGGACGCTGCGACACCGGCATATGAGTCGATGCTCGTGCCCCGGGGTTCGCCGTTGTCGCTATTGTTGTGGAAGCAGATAGGATCATCGGCTGCGATTATAATGAGCATCGCCCCTCATGCCCGCCTGTTTTCAGGCGTTCAATCGAAATCCCGGAGTCCACGCTTGTCATCCTCATCATGCCTGTCGGGGTCTGTACCGGATTTGCGGCTCGAGCAGCTGGAACGCTGGTTGGAGCAGGTGTTCGGAACCCGGGATTTCCGGATCGAGCCGGCGTCGGCCGATGCCAGTTTTCGTCGCTATTTTCGCGTGACGCGCCCGGAATGCTCCTGGATCGCCATGGATGCGCCACCGGACAAGGAAAACATGGAGCTCTATGTCCGCATCGCATCCATGCTGGGTGAGGCGGGCGTGAATGTCCCGCATATCCTGGAGTACGATTTGGCGCAGGGTTTTCTGCTCAATTCCGATCTGGGGTCACTGACCTATCTGGCGGCGCTGCAGACGGGTGCGGATGCGCAGATGCTGTACGGCGACGCCATCGAGACCCTGTTGCGCATCCAGCAGCATGCGCACGTGCACGCGCGAACGCTGCCGAGCTACGATGAGGCCATGCTGCGCAGGGAAATGATGCTGTTTCCCGACTGGTTCTGCGGCCGTCATCTGGGCATCGCACCGGAGCATCCGCAACTGGCGGCGCTGGCGCCGGTATTCGATGTGTTATGTGCGTCGGCGTTGGCGCAGCCGCGGGTGTTCGTGCATCGCGACTATCACTCGCGCAACTTGATGGTGTGCGGTGGCCGGACCGGCGCCAACCCTGGTGTCCTGGACTTTCAGGATGCCGTGTGCGGGCCATTCACCTACGATCTGGTATCGCTGCTGCGGGATTGTTACATCGCCTGGCCCGAGCGGCAGGTGCATGACTGGCTGTTGCGATTCCGCGCAGACGCCTTGCGGTTGGGCGTATCTGGGATACAGGCCGAAGAGTTTCGCCGTTGGTTCGATCTGATGGGAGTGCAGCGGCATCTCAAGGCGATCGGTATTTTTGCCCGGCTGTGGCATCGCGACGGCAAACCCGGTTATCTGCAGGATATTCCGCGCACGCTGGGCTATGTGCACGCAGTCGCTCGCGCATACCGGGAACTGCTGCCGCTGGAAATATTCATCGACACGCAACTGCTTCCTGCGATGCACCGGCTCGCTTCCGTGGAACGGTCCGAGCCGGGAGTTCCCTCGCATCGGGCGATGTGCGATGCCGGACCCATGCGAGAGCTGCCATGAAGGTATCTGCGGCGCTTGGGAGGATGGCTGGATGCGTGCGATGATCCTGGCCGCGGGCCGCGGAGAGCGTATGCGACCCCTGACGGACGTCTGTCCCAAGCCGATGCTGGCGGTCGGGGGGCGCCCGCTCATCGAATATCACCTGGAGAATCTTGCCGCCGCAGGCGTCGACGAGGTAGTCATCAACCTGGCCTGGAAAGGGGCGATGATCCGCGAGGCGCTTGGCGACGGCGTGCGTTTCGGCCTGCGCATCCAGTACAGCGATGAAGGCGATGAGGCGCTGGATACGGGAGGGGGAATCTATAAAGCCCTGGAAATGCTGGGTCCCGATCCCTTCCTGGTACTTAGCGGGGATATCTGGACGGATTACCCTCTGGCCCGTTGCCTGACATTGCCGGCGAGTGAAGACCTTGGACATTGGGTCCTGGTGGCCAACCCGATGTTCCACGCGCACGGGGATTTTTGTCTGCGGAACGGCCGGCTGCATGACGGCGGCGGTCCGCGCTACACCTATGCCAATATCGGCGTGTTTCGGCCGGCTTTTTTCGCCGCGTGTGATGGTGGACGATTCGCACTTGCGCCCCTGATGTTCGAGTGGCTGCGCCGCGGCCGCATCAGCGGCGAGCTTTACCAGGGAGCCTGGTACAACATCGGCACACCGGAGCAACTGGCACAGCTCGATGCGCAACTCGTTCGCGGCGATACGGCTCCGGCTGGTTGACTGAAGGTCGGGGCCGATCGGTTTTATATTGAATTCAACAAGCTGCGATGGAAAGTGAAGGCTCCATATATATGAAGGCGCCTATGAGCCCTCTAACATGAGCCCTCTAATTCGAGACTGGCAATCAAGAAGAGTAATGTCGTGCAGATGTTCATGCGCAACCATTACATGCCTGCGCGGTCGTACCGTTCATGGAACTTCTCGCGCCGCTCTTTGCAGCATGGCCGGCAGGGCTTTGGATGGGTGCGCTCGAGGGGAACGAACGGCGCGGTACCGCCACAGCACATGTTTATGCCGCCGCAGCACATGTTTATCACGATTTTTTCCTGGGTTTTTTCCCCGGTTTTTCGATGCTGAATGATGGGAAGGTACCGCGGCTGCAACCGCCGGTAGCCGTCTTTGACGGCTGTAAGCCGGGGCGAGTACGGCTCGGGGATGTATCATCTGCATCCACCAAAGGGACGAGATTCTGTCTCGCGGCGCTTGCCTTCCGGTTAGAAACTTTATACCTTGCGCGGCGTTTCTACGGTCTGCATAACTGTAACGTCAATCCGGAATTGCCGGCGTACCCTTCCCTGGCGTTACCCTTCCGGCCGGGGAAACGGGGGTTGTATGCCGCGCTGCGCGCATACGCTATCGAACGACCAGCAAACGACCAATACCTGGTTGCGCCTTGGTTCAGCAGGGTTGACGGTGATCCTGCGCCTACATACTTGAGCAGCACAGCATGGCATACGCACCATCGGCAGACGGATCCTTCTTTACAAGACGCGGCCTGGTTTTCCTGAGTATCGTTCTCTTGCACGTGGGCTTGTTCTGGGGGTTGAACTCCGGTTTGTCCAGGAGCCTCGTGACGGCCGTCCTGGGGCCGATCGAGACCCGTATCATCGAAGCTCCGCCGGAGGCGGACGACAAGCCGCCGCCGCCGCCACCGAAAATCGAGACGCCGCCGCCATTCGTACCCCCGCCCGATATTGCCATCGACATTCCGGCGGAGGCGCCGCCGGCCACAGCGATCACCCAGACCACGACGCAGCGTCCGGTCGCGCAGCCGCCGCCGGCTCCGCCCAAGCCCGTGGCGCGCACTGCACCGCGTTCCGATCCGCGTCGTCCGCTGTCGCAACCCGAATATCCGCCGGCCTCGCGCCGTGCCGGTGAGACGGGTACGGTCATTCTCGATGTCTATGTGCTCGAAAATGGTCGTGTCGGCGAAGCACGCGTGAAGCAGTCAAGTGGCTATACGCGCCTGGACGAAGCCGCAGTAAGAGAAGTAAAGCGCTCTTGGCGTTTGAGGCCCGGCACCGAGAACGGCAAGCCGGTACCGATGTGGGGGCAGTTCGCCGTCACATTCAAGCTCACGGACTGAGTCTGTTAAAGACGTTCGAACTCTAATCCACCCCGACCTCAAGTCATATATTTCTATAGTAGAGGACATCGTTCCATGGCTCCGAACACCGAAAGCGTCGAGAATCCGTTTGGTCTTGCGCAGCTCTGGGCGCAGGGCGACACCGTCGCCAAGTCAACCATGATCATTCTGCTTCTCATGTCATTGTCTTCCTGGTATGTGATCTTGACGAAGGCATGGGATCAGCGGCGTCTGCGCAACTCCTACAAGCAGGTGGACAAGCTTTTCTGGTCTGCCGGCAATCTGCGTGACGGCGTCTCCAAGCTGACCGGCAAGGACAACGCGTTTCGCATGATCGCCGAAGATGGCGTCAAGGCCGCCCAGCACCACGAAGGCCGCTTGACCGATCAGATTCCGCTGCATGAGTGGGTCATCGTATCGCTGCATCGCTCGGTGGAAAGCGTCAATTCGCGTCTGACGAAAGGCATGTCGCTGCTGGCGACAGTCGGTTCCACGGCGCCCTTCGTCGGCCTGTTCGGTACGGTGTGGGGTATCTATCACGCATTGATCGCGATCGCTCTGGCCGGCCAGGCCAGCCTCGACAAGATATCCGGCCCAATCGGCGAGGCGTTGATCATGACGGCCATCGGTCTGTTCGTGGCCGTGCCGGCGGTTTGGGGCTACAACTGGCTGATGGATCGCAATAAGGACATCATCGCCAAACTACGCTACTTCTCGGCCGACCTGCATTCCTTCCTGGTGAGCGGTGCTCGCGTCGATCAGAGCGCCGGGGCGGCCACGGGAGCGGCTGCGCGTTCTGCCACGGCCACAGCAGCACGCAAGTAGATGGAACAGCCGGACGGGCTCGCTGGAGTACCATTGCAATGAGTTCAAGTTCGTTTTTGAATACGGCCCTGGAAGACGAGGTCGAAGAGCGGGCCATGTCCGAGATCAACACGACGCCTCTCGTGGACGTCATGTTGGTGCTGCTGATCGTGTTCATGATCACCGTTCCGGTGATCACCCAGACGGTGCCTGTGAATTTGCCCAAGGTGGAAAATATCCCCACCGAGACAAAGCCGGAAAACATCACCATCGCGGTGAACAGCCAAGGTCAGATATTCTGGAATCTGACCTTGGTGAACGACGAGCAGCTTCTGGAGCATTTTGACCGTATCGCCCGTCTGCAGCCGCAGCCCGAAGTCCATGTGCGAGCCGATCAGCACACGCGCTACGAGTATGTCGGCCGTGTGATCGTCAACGCTCAGCGCAAGGGCATCATGAAGGTCGGGTTCATCACCGAGCCCGAAGGGCGCGCGCAGTAGTCAGCCGAGGTATCAATCCCATGAGTATGAGTGTAGGCGGGGGCGGCCCAGACGAGCCCATGATAGAAATCAACACGACACCGTTGATCGACGTCATGTTGGTGCTGTTGATCATGTTCATCATCACGCTGCCGGTGATGACGCATGCGGTGAAGTTGGACATGCCGCGCGCGAACAGTGCGCCGCCACCCGAGACTGAGCGCGTCGAACCGATTAGTGTGGAGATCGACTGGGACGGCACCATCATCTGGGACGGCAGCACGGTTGCCTCCTTGCACGTGCTCGAAGGGTATTTCCGCAATGCCGCCGCCGAAGTGCCGCAGCGCGAGTTGCATATTCGGCCCGACCGGCGAGCGAACTACGACACCGTTGCCAAGGTGCTGGCAATCGCACAGCGCAACGGCATGCAGCGCATCGGTTTCGTCGGCAACGAACAGTTCATGGAGTGAACCATTCGTTCAGTCCTTTCATTCAGCTCTTTCGTTCAGCTGTGCGTCAGGAAACTTTCGTAAAGTTGGTCCTGAAAGTTGGCCCTGTGGATGGATTTCCCGGGTCCCGTGTTATGCCGCGAAGGCGGTGTGACGCCTGAATCGTGCGTCGGCATGGAAATGATCATCCATGCCGGCAGTTTCTGGAAGAGCGCCTGCCTGGGGCGCAGTGAATCGGGAAAGCGTTATGATTCAAGTAAGAACCATTGCCATTGCGCTCAAACTTGCCCGGGGGCTGGCCGTCGGCATCGTTCCGGCGGCGCTTGTATTGGCACCGGCCATCGTTCAGGCAGCGGAGCAGGGCAGTCGGAAAATCACCACCAGAGCGGTTGCGGAGTCCCTGAAGAAGGCGCAGGACGCCATGGGCAAGAAGCAATGGGATACGGCGCTGGCCGAGATCAAGAAGGCCCAGGCGGTACCCAAGAAAACGCCGTTCGAGACCTATCAGATCGATGAGTTCCTCGGCTATGTGCTCATCCAGCAGAAAAAGTACGGGGAAGCCGCGCCCGTGTTCGAGCGGGTGCTGAACTCCGGCATGCTGCCCGCCGAACAGGTGGATGATCGCACCAAGACCGTGGCGCAGCTGTATTTTCAGGTGAAGGATTACGGCAAGGCGGCACAATGGTCCAAGCGCTGGCTCAGCAAGAATCCGGGCGATCAGGAGATGGCCGTGCTGCTTGCGCAATCCTACTATCTGCTGAAGGATTATCAGAATGCCGCGGCGACCATGTCGGGTGTCGTGACCCGTGCGGAACGTGCCGGACGCACGCCGCAGGAGAACTGGCTGCAGATCGTGATGAGCTCCAGGTTCAACCTGGACGACAGAGACGGTATCGGCGAAGCGCTCAAGAAACTGGTTCGCTACCATCCGAAGGACGAGTATTGGGCGAATTTGCTGGACATCTACCGCCGCAAGGCCGAGGGTGATCGCGTGACCTTGGGCTACTACCGGCTCATGAACGAGGTAGGCGCGCTCAAGGACAAGGGGGATTATGTCGAGATGGCGCAACTCGCCATCGACGCCGGCGTGCCGGGCGAAGCCCAGCAGGTGGTGGAGAAGGGTATCGAGTTAGGCACACTCAAAGGCGCCGACAAGACCGAACAGGGCCGCTATGACCGCCTGCTGGGCAGCGCCAAGAAGCTGGCGATCGAGGATCAGGCCTCGCTCGCGCAGCTGTCCAAGGAGGCCGCAAAGGCGGACAAGGGACAGCCCTCGGTCGCGCTGGGACAGGCCTATTTGAGTTATGGCAAGTATCAGGACGCGGTTCAAGCCTTGACCAGCGGTCTTGCCAAAGGCGGCTTACTGGATACGGACGAGGCACAGATCAGCCTGGGAATAGCCTATATGAAGCTGGGTCAGAGAGATTTGGCGCGTAAGGCGTTTCAAACGGTGAAGGACGCTTCGAAATGGGAGCAGCTGGCCGAACTCTGGGCGCTGCGCACCTACGCCTCGGCCTGAGCCCAAGAACCGAAATCCGAGAACCGAAATCCAAGGACTGAAACCCCGGGATGACCTGAATTCCGGGGTTGAGCCCCAGGGTTATTTTTTCGCCAGTTGCCGCAGTGCCTCGGGAGTGTCGACGTCGACAAGGATGACCGGCGAATCGAACGCTACGCTGCGTACCTCCTGCGCGTAGCGTTCGAGCAGGCCGCGCGCGCCTGTATCACCGGAAAGCGCCGCCATGTCACCGAAATAGCGGCGCGGCCAGAGGATGGGATTCCCGCGCCGTCCCTCGTACTCCGGTACCAGTACGAATGGCTGCGCCGGATCGAACGCATCGATCATGCGGTCGATGGTCGAGCCATCGATGCCGGGCATATCGGCAAGCAGCACGATCACCGCCTCGGCGTCACTGCCCAAGGCATGCAGGCCTCGGCGCAGCGAGCTGGCCATGCCGCTGCTGTAATCCGGGTTATAGATGAACGATACGGGCCAGCCTTGCAGCTCAGCCTCGATGCGTTCGGATTCGTGGCCGGTGACCACTATCACCTGGCAGGCGCGCGAGCTGCAGGCCGCGCCGACGGCGCGCTGTATCAGCGTGATGCCATCGATGCGGCACAGTAATTTGTTGCATTCGCCCATGCGTGAGGAGTATCCCGCCGCCAGCACCAGTGCGGCGACCCGCGGGGACCGGATCATCGAGCGGCACCCTTGTAGCGTACACGGATGATCTCGGCCAGGATGGCGACCGCGATTTCCGCCGGCAAGCGCCCGCCTAGATCCAGACCGACCGGCGCATGAATGCGGCCGAGTTGGTCTTCCAGTCCGCGCTCGCGCAGCCGTACGAGACGTTTCTCGTGGGTACGCCTGCTGCCCAGCGCACCGATGTAGAAGGCTGGACTGGCCAATGCAGCAGCCAGCGCCGGATCATCGAGCTTGGGGTCGTGGCTGAGGGTGACGACGGCGGTCTGTGCATCGGGAGCCAGCTGCGCTATCGCCTGGTCGGGCCATCCGGCGTTCATGACGATATCGGGGAAACGCCGGGTGCTGGCGAAGGCGCTGCGCGGATCGATGATCGTAACCTCATAGCCGGCCATCATCGCCATCGGCGCCAGCATCTGGCTGATATGCACTGCACCGACGATCATCAGTCGGACGGCAGGAGCATAGATGCGGGCGAAGATATCACCCTCGGCGTCCAGTAGCCCGCTCCGCCCGCCGGCCAGGCGTTTCCGCAACGTTTCGAGTTGTGCTGCGTCGAGTTCTAGATCGCCGCTTGCATCGTCGGCATCGATCAGAACCTGGGCGCCGTCGCTCAGGCGTGTGACCAGGGCGACGGGACGCTTGGCGGCGCGTACTGCCCTCAGGCGGGCAAGAAGACCAGATTTCATGTGATTTTCTCGATATAGATCTGCACCCGGCCGCCGCAGGAAAGACCTACTTCCCAGGCGCGTTCGTCGCTGACGCCGAATTCGAGCAGACGCGACCGACCCTCGGCGATGGTCGCCAGCGCCTCGGTGATGACTTCACCCTCGATGCATCCACCGGATACGGATCCGGCGAAGTCGCCTTCGCTGTTGACCACGAGGTGGCTGCCGATCGGTCGCGGCGAGGAGCCCCAGGTACGCACCACTGTCGCCAACGCCACACCGCGTCCCGCGTCGTGCCAGAGGGCGGCCTGATTCAGAATATCGTCGAGTTCGGATGCCATGTTGCCTCTATTTCCTGCGGGCGCCTGAGCATGTCGGCCATCGGCGGTCCATGATATGCGCCAGGGTGATTTCAGAGTGACTTTGGGGTGATTCCAGAGTGGTTTCAGGGTAATTCCAGCGTAATTCCAGCATGTTCCCAGAGTATTCCTTAGCCGCGAGGCGAGTGACGGCAGACAGGCGCGGCGGGCCGGCTATCTATCAGACCGCCCGGCATGCATCAAGGATGAGATCGCTTTGCGCGGCGATGCGGCGCCACGAAATCTTCCTGAGGGTTTGCACCTGGACGATGACAGCAGGACAATGACGGATTCCTGTCAGGCCGGGATTGGGTGATCTGCGAGGATCTTATAGGCGTGAACGAATTCAAAGGCATACCGATCGAACGGCCAGCCGACAGGCCGCGCAGCGGCGATAAATACCGCACGGAGCAGGGTTTCAGCGCGATCAAGGACGGCATCAAGGCGACCGCCCGGGCCAATCCGCTGTCCCTCGGCCGCAAGCCGGAGTGGCTGCGCGCACCGATGCCTGCGGGCAAGGTATTCCAGGCGGTGCACGATACCGTCAAGGAGCATCGTCTCGCGACAGTTTGTGAGGAGGCGAAATGTCCGAACATCGGCGAGTGCTGGAACGCCGGTACGGCGACCTTGATGCTCATGGGCTCGGTCTGTACGCGTGCCTGCCGGTTCTGTTCCGTGGATACCGGTAATCCTCACGGCTGGCTGGACGCGCTGGAGCCGCTGAACAGCGCGCGTACCGTGCAACTGATGAAGCTCAAGTATGTCGTGCTGACCTCGGTGGATCGTGACGATCTCGCTGATGGCGGCGCCGCGCATTTCGCACAATGCGTGCGTGAGATCAAACGCCTGAATCCGCATACCGCCGTCGAGGCGCTCACGCCGGACTTCCAGGGGGTGCTGGCCGATGTGGAAACCGTGGTGGCCAGCGGCCTGGATGTATTTGCACAGAATGTCGAGACGGTGCGGCGCCTCACGCATCCAGTGCGCGATCCCCGGGCGGGCTACGAGCAGTCCCTGGCAGTACTGGCACATGCCAAGCGTTTTCGTCCCGAGGTGCTCACCAAGACCAGCTTGATGCTGGGTCTGGGCGAGACGGATGAGGAGATCGCCGAGACCATGGACGATATGCGTGTCGCCGGCATCGATATCCTTACCCTCGGACAGTATTTACGACCGACGCCCAACCACCTGGCGATCGAGCGTTGGGTGACTCCGGAAGAGTTCGAACGTTACCGTGAATGGGCGTTGGACAAGGGTTTCCTGGAATGTGTATCGGGGCCGCTGGTGCGTTCCAGCTACCGTGCCGAGCGCGCGCTGGAGCGCAATAATGCGGGATTGGGCCGGATCGGGTTGGGCCGAACCGGGTGAAGCCGCCGGTTCAGGCGCATCCGCCCATCCTGCGTTGGCTGGGCCGCATCGACTACGAATCCGCCTGGCGCGGCATGCAGTCGTTCACCGACATGCGCGGCGAGCACACGCGTGACGAAGTGTGGTTTCTGGAGCACCCCCCGGTCTATACGTTGGGCATGAATGCGGCGCGAGAACATGTGCTGGCACCCGGCGATATTCCGCTGGTCCAGATCGATCGGGGCGGACAAGTGACTTATCACGGTCCCGGACAATTGGTCGTCTATCCCTTGCTGAACGTTCGCCGCTTGAGACTCGGCGTGCGTGAACTGGTCATGGGATTGGAAAACGCGGTCATCGCCGCTTTATTCAGCTGGGGTATCGAGGCCGTGGGCCGCCGCGAGGCGCCGGGGATCTATGTCGACGGCCGCAAGATTGCGAGTATCGGCCTGCGGATACGCCGCGGCTGCAGCTATCACGGTCTCGCATTCAATATTTCCATGGACCTTGAACCCTTCAAGGGGATCAACCCCTGCGGTCATCGGGGATTGGAGGTCATCGATCTGCGCTTGCTCGGCATCGAGGCAACGTTGCCGCAGGTCATCGAGCGCCTGGCGCCGCAACTATCGGCGGCACTGGGGTGGCCACCCGTACTCGAATGGGGCAGCCCTAAAGCACGATCATGATCCGCTCGCAGGACGTCAGCTCCATGTACAAGCCATCGAGCTGCGCTCGGCTTTGGGCGCTGAACGTACAGGTCACGCTTAGATAGTTCCCATCCTTGCTGGGTCGTTCCTCGATGCATGCAGGATCCACCGGGCCGGCGTGTTTCTGGACGATACCCAGCACCAGACTGCGAAAATCGTCGCAGTGCCGGCCCATGACCTTGAGAGGAAAGTCACAGGGAAATTGCATCAAAGTGTCGGACATGCCTTTATCCACCGATCCGGCCATGGCAGCCGCTTCGCCACGGGCTGCCGATTTTGCTCCCGGCGGGCTGCCGCTAGTGCATCCACAGCTTCATGCCGTCGATCAAGCGCCCGAAGAGGCCTGCCTGCGGAACATCGGCCGTCGGATGCAGAGCATAGGCACCGAGCTGTTGATCGCCGAGCATGACACGTAGCTGCCCCACGGCTGCGCCGTGTTCCAGCGGCGCGATCAAGGGCTCACGGACATCGACGAAAACCTTGAGTAGATGCTCCTGACCGCGTCCGAAGGTCGCATAGACGTCACGCTGAACACCCAGGACGGCTTCGTTTACCCTGCCTTTCCAGGTACGCAGCGAGATGACCGGCGCATTCGCCGCATACAGTCTACGGGTCTGATAAAAGCCGAAACCATAGTTCAGGAGTGCCGCACTGGCATCTTCACGCGCCCGCATGCTGGGTGCGCCCATGACCACCGATACCAGACGCATGGTGTCGCGTTTGGCCGAGGTGACCAGGCAATAGCCGGCGGATTCCGTATGGCCGGTCTTGAGGCCATCGACGCTGGGATCGCGCTCGAGCAGGCCGTTACGATTGGGCTGGGAGATTCTGTTCCAAGTGAAAGCGCGCTGCGAGTACCAATGATAATACTCCGGATAGTCGCGGATCAGCGCCGCCGCGAGCAGGCCGATGTCGCGGCTGGTCGTATAATGCTCCGGGGAGGGCATGCCGGGACTGTTCTGGAAGTGAGTGCTGGTCATGCCCAGTTGCCGGGCGTACTGGTTCATCAAATCCACGAAGACCGGATCGCTGCCGGCGACATGCTCAGCCAGCGCGACGGTTGCATCGTTTCCGGACTGCACGATCATGCCTTGGATCAGATCCTCGACGCTGACCAGTGAACCGGCCTCCACGAACATGCGCGAGCCTTCCTGTGCGCGGGCGTAGGTGCTGATGCGCACCGGATCATCGAGCTTGATGCGCCCGTCCTTCAAAGCGTGGAAAACGGCATAGGCACTCATGAGCTTGGTGAGGCTGGCGGGTTCCAGACGCTCATTCTCATTGGTCGCCGCCAGTACCTGGCCGCTGACGAAATCCATCAGGATATAGCCGCGAGCATTGATTTGCGGTGCTGCCGGAATGGGTGGCGGCTTGACTGCGGAACTCGTACCCCCCAAGCCGCCGCTCAAGTCACTCCTCGAATCAGCCGGAGAATCACCCAGGGGAACCGCCAGTTCGGTGGCATTCGCCTGCGGCGGCGTGGAATCCGAGCAGGCGGTGAGCGCCAGCGCGAAGAAGGGGGCGAGTAGCCAGGCGGCGAGCTGAATACGTGGTTGCATGACAGACGATGACCGAAAAATTCCATCGAGGGTGCGGCGATACGCTGCGGGGTTGCAGCCTCGTTCCTGGTGCCTGGCCGCCATGAATTCAAATGCATGACGGCCAGGCACCAGGAACGAGGCTATATTTCACCGATTACAGACAAGAATCATAAGCAGGGCCATGATGTCATCTAGCTAGTCGGCGGCCAGGCGTGCATCGGCGACGCCAAGCGACTTGAGTTGTCCGAGGATCCGATCGAACTCGAGAACGCTGGGTATCGGACCGACACGGACCCGGTACCAGGTTTGTCCGCCGAGGCGATCCTGGCGCACGAAGCTGTCAGGCAATCCTTGCAAGCGCAGTTGTTCCACCAGGCGTGCGGCGTTCTCCTGGGAACTGAAGGCGCCGGCCTGCACGAACAGCGCGCCGGCCGCCGCGGAGGCAGGCGATGCGGTAGAGTCCGGCGGCGCACCTGGAGCCGCCCCGGCCGCCGTGGCCGTTTCGATCTCGGGTGAGGCGGACAATGCGCGTACTTCCACGAAAGTCGTTCCTTCCTTCACCATGTCCAGCTTGAGCGCCGCGGTATAGGACAGATCGATGATGCGTTCATCCTTGAAAGGACCACGATCGTTCACTCGCACCACGACGCTGCGTCCGTTGCGCAGGTTTGTAACGCGCACATAGGAAGGCAGCGGCAAGGTCTTGTGAGCGGCCGTCATGGCGTACATGTCGTAGCGCTCGCCGTTGGAGGTCGTGGCCTGGTGAAATCCCGGACCGTACCAGGAGGCCACACCGCGTTCGGCGTATCCCGCCTCGCTGGCGAGCACGAAATAGCGCTTGCCGAATACATCATAGAAGGGCGGATTGCCGCGCGTCGAGCGTGGTTCGGCCCGCGGCACGGCCTCAGGTATGGCGGCCACATCGCGCGGCGCGGTCGGCGGAGTCACCGGCGTACCGGCGCAGCCGGCCATCATGATGAGCACCATCAGCGGCCATCCACGCCGCAGCAGGCCAGGATCGGCCAGCCTCATCGTCTCTCATCCTTCATGAGGTGTGGAACCGCCGCCTGAGGATTCGCCGCATGATGAACGGCCGCACCCAAATCGTTCACTGCCATGGCATACAGGGCGCTGCGGTTGTAGCGGGTGATCGTATGAAAGTTGTTGAAGCCGACGCGATACTGCGGCCGCGATTTGCCCTCTCCGACGATCAGCATCGCGGGTGCTTCCGGGGGCAGATCCGTCTGGAACAGCACGCCCTTGGCGCGCAGCGAGCGCACGGTTTCATTCAGTTCGATCTTGCTGAGATCGAATCGGTCTAGATTCTCATCGGCCAGCGTCGCCGGGACGACCACCTGCTCTCCATCGCGCCAGCCATGCATGTGCAGATAGTTCGCCACCGAATCGATGACGTCGTCCCAATTGGCCCATAAATCGCGCCGTCCATCGCCATCCGCATCCACTGCGTAGCGGCGATAGCTGGAGGAGATGAACTGCGGCGCTCCCATGGCGCCGGCATAGGATCCCAATGCCGTGAGCGGATCGACGGATTCCTCGCGTGCCAGGATCAGGAATTCACGCAGTTCGCTGCGGAAAAAAGGGCTGCGCGGCGGATAATCGAACGCCAAAGTCGCCAATGCGTCCAACACCCGATAGCGGCCGGTAATACGGCCGTAGGCCGTTTCCACCCCCAGAATACCGAGGATCGCCGTGACCATGTTCTCGTCGCGGATGCGGGCGAGCCGGTCACGATGCTCGGCAAGAAAATCCATACCTTGCTGGATGCGTGTCGGGGTCAGGAACCGTTCGCGGTATTCGTACCAGGGAACGACTCGTTCGGCCGGCCGGCTGATGGCATCCAGGATGGGCTGCTTGATATCTGCTTCGCGCAACAGCGCCTCCACCTCGGGCCGCTCGAAGCCATGATCCCGGACCATCTCGTCGATGAAACCACGGACCTCCTCGCGCGCCAGATCCAGCGCATGGGCAGGCAGGGCGAGGGCGGTGGACAGCAGCAGGGCGAGGAGAGGTTTCAGCAAGGGTAGAGCCGGCGATAGTGGAGAAATTTAGGACTTGTCAGCGGCCGACAAGTTTCCGTTTTGCGCATAGCGACATGAGAATACCGAAACCGGCCATGAGGGTCACCATCGCAGTACCACCGTAGCTGATGAACGGCAGGGGTACGCCGACGACAGGCAGCAGTCCTGTCACCATGCCGGTATTCACGAACACGTAGACGCAGAAAGTGAGCGCCAGGCTTCCGGAGGCCAGACGTGAAAAGGTGTCGTGGGCAGTCGTGGCGAGATACAGGGCGCGGCCGATGACGAACATGAGCAGAATGATCACGGTAATCAAGCCGATGAGGCCCCATTCCTCGCCGATCACCGCGAAGATGAAGTCGGTCGAGCGCTCCGGCAAAAATTCGAGTTGGACCTGGCTGCCGTTCATATACCCCTTGCCGAACACTCCCCCGGAACCGATCGCGATCTGGGATTGAATGATATGGTAGCCCGCACCCAGCGGATCGCTCTGGGGATCCAGGAACGTCAGGACGCGCTGTTTCTGGTAGTCATGCAGCAGGAACCCCCAGGCAACGAATGCCACCGGAATCAGCAAACCGATCAATCCGGCGATGTAGCGCAGTTGCAATCCGGCCAGCAGCACCACCATGCCCCCGCCGGCCACTACCAGCAAAGCAGTGCCGAGGTCGGGCTGTTCGGCGATCAGCAAGGTCGGCACGCCGATCGCGGCGATCAACACCATGAGCGTCGGCACGCTCGGCGGCAGAGGCCGCTCATTGAGGAACCAGGCGCACGCCAGCGGCACGGCCAGTTTCATCATTTCCGAGGGTTGGAATCGGAGGATGCCCAGATCCAGCCAGCGTTGAGCGCCCATTGCCACATCGCCGGTGAACATGACCGTCAGCAGCAGCAGCAGGCCGGCGACATAGGCCCATGGAGACACACTTCGGATCAGGCGTGGCGGAATCTGAGCCAGCAGGGTCATGGCGATGAGGCCCAGTCCGAAACGCAGCAGTTGCGCTTCCAGGACGTCGAAGCTGCGTCCCGAGGCGCTGAACAAGACGATGGTTCCCACCGCGCCGACCAGGCACAAGGCGACAAACAGCGGGCCGTCCAGGTGCAAGGCGAACAATAGACGCGCGCCGCCGCTCAAGGTGCGCTGGGTGCGTGAGGTATCGAGCGTGTCGTAGTTCATTCCGTCGTGGACCGTGCTGCCGCGGCAGGCCGCGGGGCCGGCGCCGGTTTACGTTTGGCGTCCTGTTCCGCAAGCTGTTCGGGTGTGAGCAGGTAAACATCGAGGATACGCCGGGCGATCGGCGCGGCGTAGGCGGAGCCGCCGCCCGGTGCATTCTCGATGATCACGGCCACGGCGAGCTTCGGCGCTTCCACTGGCGCGAATGCGACGAACAGCGCGTGATCGCGCAGATGTTCGGCGAGTTCGTCCGCCTTGCGCATACGTTCGTGTGCCGCCACCGTAAAGACCTGCGCCGTGCCGCTCTTGCCTGCGATCCGATAAGCGGTGCCGGCGGCAGCGGCGCGCGCCGTGCCATGCGGAGCATTGGCGACATCGTACATGCCGCCGATCGCGACGTCCCAGGCGTCGGGATTGCTGTTCGTGACCGGGGGCAGGGCGATGGGAAGGATTTCGCGGATCTGGTCGGATTCCACATCGCGGATCGCGCGCACCATGCGCGGCTGGAAGCGCCGGCCGCGAGCAGCGATCGTCGCCGTGAAATGGGCAAGCTGCAAAGGTGTCACGGACATGTAGCCCTGGCCGATGCCGACGCTGATGGTCTCGCCGGGATACCAGGTCTGTGCTTCCTTACGCGTGAACGCCTGTCGTTTCCATTGTGTGGATGGCAGGATGCCGCCGCGTTCGCCGGCGATATCGATACCGGTCGGTTTGCCTAGCCCGAACTGCGCCAGATAATCGTGGATGCGATCGATACCCATCAGATTGGCCAGATCGTAGAAATAGACGTCGCAGGAAGTGGCGATCGCCTTGCGCATGTCGACCGAGCCATGTCCGCCCGGCTTCCAGTCTCGCCAGGGGCGGCTGAC
Source organism: Steroidobacter denitrificans (assembly GCF_001579945.1). Classification (NCBI taxonomy): domain Bacteria; kingdom Pseudomonadati; phylum Pseudomonadota; class Gammaproteobacteria; order Steroidobacterales; family Steroidobacteraceae; genus Steroidobacter; species Steroidobacter denitrificans. Next base: position 1,417,862 of record NZ_CP011971.1, read on the forward strand.
GCCGGGCATGCGATACTGCCCGCGGCAAAACAGCGACTGGGTCGGAGTGATCACGCCGTACTCCAGGCCCGCAAGGGCCATCAGCGGCTTGATGGTCGATCCGGGCGGGTATACCCCGCGAAGGGCGCGATCGTACATGGGTCGATTGAGGTCTTCGGTGAGCGCCAGGTATTCACGGCGGCTCAGACCCCGCGCGAACAGGTTCGGGTCGAAGGCGGGTGTGCTGACGAAGGCGATCACATCACCATTGGACGGATCGATCGCAACGGCCGAGGCGCGTTGGCCTCGCAGGGCCTCCTCGGCGGCTTGTTGCACATGCTGGTCGATCGTCAGGAACAGGTCGTTGCCGGCGATCGCCTCGCGTCGTTCGAGATGGGCCGTCTCGGTGCCGATGCGCTCGACGCTGCGTCCCTGGGCGTTGACCAGCAACTGTTGATAGCCGGCACGGCCATGCAGCTCCTTTTCATAGGCTCGCTCGACACCGCTTTTGCCGGTGAGCGTCGTGCCCGCGTAAGCGCTCATGTCGAGGCTCTTCTTGTCCTCCTCGCTGATTGCGCCGACATAGCCGATTGCGTGAACGCTGCTGACGCCCAGCGGATAGTGGCGGGTGAGCCGCGGGCGGATCTCGACTCCGGGGTACTGGTGCTGACGCGCAGCGAAGCGCGCCAGCTCCTCGTCGCTGAGTTGCAGCTTCACGGGGACGGCGTCGAAGGCGCGGCGGCTGCGGATGTCTTTTTTGAGGCTGGGAATATCAGCATTGTCGAGCAGACCCAGTGCGGCCAGCCCGGCCAGAGTCGCATCGATGTCTATGACCTGTTCGCGCGTGAGCTCGAGCTGATAGGACGGCGCATTGGTCGCCAGAGGCAATCCGTTGCGATCCAGGATCAGTCCTCGATTGGGCGGAATCGGCTCGATCTTGATACGATTGCCTTGAGACAGATCGGCGAAATAGTCGTACCGTACAACCTGCAGCCAGACCAGGCGGGCGATCACGCAGCCTAATGCGAGCAGCATGAGCACGGCGGCGCCGAGCGCGCGGCGCTCGAACAGGCGCAGTTCCGTCTGTTGATCCTTGATGCGGACGGGACGTGGCATACCGGGTTACCGGACGCGCCGATTCCAGGTGTCCAGGAGCGCGACCAGCGCCGGCCACAGCAGCGCACCACTGAGCACCGGCAGCCAGCGTTTCCAAGTGACCACCGGCTGGCCGATGACACCGTCGATCCAGAAGACCAGGAACTGATACAAGGCCAGCAGCAAAAGTACCGTCAAAGTCTGTTGCCAGATCGGGAACAGGCGCATCCGCAACTGGAACTTGTGGGCCAGGAAGCCCACAAGCAGGAAGGCGAGCGCATGCTGGCCCAAGGTCATGCCTTTGAGCAGATCGATCGCCAGCCCGCAGGTCCACGCAAACGTCAGGCCTGCGATCCGCGGACTGCTCAGCGACCAGTAGATTACCAGCAGCAGCAGCAGATCCGGCCGCGCCGCATCGAAGATGCCAGGCAGCGGTACGATCGCCAGGATCAACGCCGCGATCACAGTGGCGGCGATACGCAGACGTCCGCCGCGGCTGTCCTGTCTGCTCATCGGCGATGTTCCGCCGCCGCCACGCCATCATGCGCCGGCCCGGCCGGCGATGCGGCATCTGGGTTCCGAGATTCGGCGATCTCCCCTGCGGACGCCGGTTCTTCGCCCCAGAGCAGCAGGACCTCGCGATCGCGGTCCAATTGCGCCAGCGGGCGAGCTTCGACGATGGCGAACGTCGCGCTCGGAATTCTGTCGATTTGGCTGATCACGGCGACGGGATAACCCGCCGGAAAGATGCCGTCGAGTCCCGAGGAGACGAGCAGATCGCCGACACGCACGTCGGATTGCACGGTCAGGTAGGGAAGTATCAGCTTGCTGACATCCCCGGTGCCCACGGCGATCGAGCGGATACCGTTACGATTGACCTGCACGGGAATGGCATGCTGATTATCGCTGATCAGGATGATCGTGGCGCTGTACTGGTCCACTGCGGCCACCTGACCGACAATGCCGAAGGCGTCTACAACCGGCTGGCTGCGAAAGACACCGTCCCCCGCACCCTTGTCGATACGTACACGATGCCGGAACGGATCCACGTCGACATGCATGATGCTGGCGAGCTGGGTGCGCTCGGCAAGACCGGCGGATGCTTGCCGGATGGCGCGTAGACGCCGATTTTCCTCGTTCAATGCATCGAACTGGAGCAGCCGGATACGCGCCTGGCGCAATTCCTCGGTCAGCTGCTCGTTGTGCCGGCGTAGCTGGGCGCGATCGGTGAAGCTGCCGTTCAACCAGTTCCACAGATCATACGGCGCCTGTACCACGACATATACGGGATGCAGCGCCGCGCCCATCCAGAGACGCGCAGTCTCCAGGTATCCGCCGCGGTGGTCCAACACCATGGCCGTGACCGATAGGACGGCAAGGATGAAAAAGCTTGCGCCGAGGGGCGGCCCGCGGCCGATGATCGGTCGGCTATCGGAATTCAACGTCACCATGGATGAGAGATGACGCTCATAGGCCGCTCAAGCATAGGCCGCTCGTTGCACGTGGCAGTATTGCGCGGCTTGGGAGCAGTGCGGTTCACTCCCGGTGCGCGGTGCGAGTCATTCGAGATTGAACAGGGCGGGGCCGTGTTCGTCGATCAGTTCGAGCATGCGTCCGCCGCCGCGGGCGACGCAGGTCAAGGGATCTTCCGATACCACCACCGGTAGACCGGTTTCTTCCATCAGCAGCTTGTCGATGTCGCGCAGCAGAGCGCCGCCGCCCGTCAGTACGATACCGCGTTCGGCGACATCCGCGCCCAACTCCGGAGGGGTTTGTTCCAGGGCGACCTTGACGGCACCGACGATGCCCGCCAGGGGTTCCTGCAGCGCCTCCAGGATTTCGTTGGAATTCAAGGTGAAACTACGTGGTACGCCCTCGGACAGATTGCGGCCCTTGACCGAAATTTCATTCACCTGCTGACCCGGATAGGCCGAGCCGATCTCGATCTTGATCTTTTCGGAGGTTGCCTCGCCGATCAGGATGCCGTAATTGCGGCGCACGTAATTGATGATGGCATCGTCGAAACGATCGCCGCCGACGCGTACCGATGAGGCGTAGACGATCCCATTCAGGGAAATGACTGCAACTTCCGATGTGCCGCCGCCGATGTCCAGGACCATGGAGCCGCGAGCTTCGTTGACCGGCAGGCCGGCTCCGACTGCTGCAGCCATGGGTTCCTCGATCAGGCGCACCCAGCGTGCCCCGGCGCCTTCGGCCGACTCCTGGATCGCGCGGCGCTCGACCTGCGTCGAGCCGTAGGGCACACAGATCAGCACGCGCGGGCTGGGACGCATCAGGCGATTGCCGTGCACCTTCTCGATGAAGTACTGGAGCATCTTTTCGGTGACGGTGAAGTCGGCGATGACGCCGTCCTTCATGGGGCGGATCGCGGTGATGTGCCCCGGCGTGCGCCCCAGCATGTTTTTCGCTTCCTGACCGACCGCCTCGACTTTCTTGCCGGCCCGGCCCGGTTCTTCGCGAATCGCCACGACCGAAGGTTCGTTCAATACGATGCCTTTGTCGCGCACGTAGATCAGTGTGTTTGCCGTGCCCAGATCGATTGACAGGTCGTTCGAAAAGTACCCGCGCAGGTTCTTGAACATAGGTTGTTGCGGAATCGACCGGAGGGCAAAAAAGTTGCGGTACTCTAGCAACGGGTCGCACTTTGCACAAGCTGAAGGTGTATGATTGCAGTCGGTTTTTTAAGCTTTTCGCAAGCTTCGGTTCCAACTTGGAAGGGCTCTGTTGGTGTTTCACGGGGCCCGGCGCAAAAGGTATATTGCATGAGTCTGACACCCCGGGATGTCGAGAATATCGCGCATCTGGCCCGCCTTGCGATCTTGCCGGATCAGGTGCCGGCCTATGCCGACGGCCTGTCGAAGATCCTGAATTTCATCGATCAGCTCAATACCGCCGATACCGGTGCCGTGGAGCCGATGGCGCATCCGCTGGCCGATCAGGTGCAGCGTCTGCGGGCGGATGAACCGGTCGATCTGGATCAGCGTGAAAAGTACCAGCGCAATGCGCCGCGAGTGGAGGCGGGGCTATACCTGGTTCCCAAGGTGATCGAGTGAGCGCGAGTGAGCGACTCCTTCCGTTTGAGAGACCTGGCGGGCGGTTCTGCAAAGGTGATCCATCCATGAGGCGATATTCATCAGTCCCGGCGAGGGCTGCGGCGGCAAGAGCATTGGCATGACCGAACTGCATCATTTATCGCTGGCCGAACTCGGTGAGGGTTTGCGTGCGCGGCGTTTCTCCAGCATCGAGCTGGCCCGGCATTTCCTGGATCGCATCGAACGTCTGAATCCGACACTCAATGCATTCATCACGGTGACGGCCGAGACGGCGCTGGCCGCCGCCGAGCAGGCCGATCGTCGACTGGCCGCGGGAGAGGAGGGGGCGCTCATAGGCGTACCGCTGGCGCACAAGGACATCTTTTGCACCGATGGCATTCTGACCACCTGCGCCTCGCGCATGCTGTCCAACTTTGTCGCACCCTATGACGCGACAGTGGTGGCGCGTTTGTCGCGAGCCGGCGCCGTGATGTTGGGTAAGGCCAATATGGATGAGTTTGCGATGGGCTCCTCGAACGAGACCAGTTGGTACGGTCCGGTCCGTAATCCCTGGGATCTGGACAAGGTGCCGGGCGGTTCCTCGGGCGGTTCGGCTGCGGCGGTCGCCGCACGCCTCGTCCCCGCCTCCACGGGCACCGATACGGGCGGCTCGATACGTCAGCCTGCCGCGCTGACCTCGCTCACCGGCCTGAAGCCATCTTATGGACGGGTATCCCGCTACGGCATGATCGCATTCGCCTCGAGTCTGGATCAGGCCGGCACCCTGACCCGGAGCGCGCACGATGCCGCCTTGCTGTTGGCGCAGATGGCCGGCTTCGATCCGCTGGACTCGACCAGCGTCGATACCCCCGTGCCGGACTACGTCGGGCTGCTCGCACAGCCTTTGACGGGGCTGAAGATCGGTGTGCTCAAGGAATTCTTCGAGCGGGGACTGGATGAGGAAATCGAGCGGCGGGTGCGCGAAGCGCTCGAGGTCTACCGCCGGCTCGGCGCGCAGCTCGTGGAAGTGAGCCTGCCGAATCTGCCCCTGTCGGTGCCGGCCTATTATGTCGTGGCGCCGGCGGAATGTTCCTCCAATCTGTCGCGCTTCGACGGCGTGCGATTCGGACATCGTTGCGACAGTCCCGTCGATCTCCTGGATCTCTACAAGCGCTCGCGCGCCGAGGGTTTTGGCGAGGAAGTCAAGCGGCGCATCATGACGGGGACCTATGTGCTCTCCGCCGGCTATTACGATGCCTATTACCTGCGCGCACAAAAAGTGCGGCGTCTGATCGCGGATGACTTCGCGCGCGCCTTCAGCCAGGTCGACGTCCTGATGGGACCGACGACCCCGTCGCCGGCCTTCGCCATCGGCACCAAGTCGGACGATCCGGTGACGATGTATCTCAATGACATCTATACCAGCGGCGTGAACCTGGCGGGCTTGCCGGCCATGTCGGTTCCCTGCGGGTTTCAGGACGGGCTGCCGGTGGGGCTGCAGATCGTGGGACCGCATTTTGCCGAAGCCAGGCTGCTCAATGTCGCGCATGTCTATCAGCGCGAGACGCAGTGGCACGAGAGAATCCCGAAGGGTTACGAGTAATGAACTGGGAAACCGTCATCGGTCTCGAGATCCACGCGCAGCTCGCGACCCGAAGCAAGATCTTTTCGAGTGCGCCGACCGCGTATGGGGCCGCGCCCAACACCCAGGCGAACCTGGTCGATCTCGGCTACCCAGGCGTCCTGCCGGTGTTGAATCGATCAGCCGTGCAAATGGCCGTGAAGTTCGGTCTGGCGGTGGGCGCCGACATCGCCGCGCGCTCGGTGTTCGCCCGCAAGAATTATTTCTATCCCGATCTGCCCAAGGGCTACCAGATCAGTCAATATGAAAAGCCGATCGTCGAACGGGGTTCGCTGCAGATCGTCCTGGAGGACGGCGAGCGCAAGACGATCGGTATCACGCGAGCGCACCTGGAAGAGGATGCAGGCAAATCGCTGCATGAGGATTTCCATGGACTGACGGGCATCGATTTGAACCGTGCCGGTACCCCGCTGCTGGAGATCGTGTCGGAACCCGATATGCGATCCGCCAGGGAGGCCGTCGCCTACATGAAAAAGATCCATACCCTGGTGCGCTACCTGGAAATCTGCGACGGCAACATGCAGGAAGGCTCTTTTCGCTGTGATGCCAACGTTTCGGTACGCCCGCTCGGACAGAGCAAGTTCGGTACGCGCTGCGAGATCAAGAATCTGAACTCCTTCCGCTACATCGAGAAGGCGATCAATCATGAGGTGGCGCGTCAGATCGAGATCATCGAGGGCGGCGGTACGATCCGCCAGGAAACGCGCCTTTATGATCCCGACAAGGACGAGACGCGCGCGCTGCGCTCCAAGGAGGAAGCCAACGACTACCGCTATTTCCCCGACCCGGATCTGTTGCCGGTGGTTCTCGATCCATCGTTCATCGAGCAGGTGCGCATCAGCCTGCCCGAACTGCCGGATCAGAAGGCTGCGCGCTACCTGGAGCAGTTCGGTTTGTCGGCCTATGATGCGGGCATTCTGACCGCGAGCCGGGAGATGGGTGATTATTACGAAGCCGTGCTGGCCGCCCTCGGCGCGGAGCATGGCGGAGGGCATGAAAAGCTTGCGGCGAACTGGATCATGGGAGAGCTGTCCGCGGCCTTGAACAAGGATGGTCTGGAGATTGCCCGCTCGCGTGTCGACGCGCGGCGGCTGGCGGGTCTGCTGGAGCGCATTGTCGATGGAACGATTTCCGGCAAGATCGCCAAGGAGGTGTTCGAAGCGATGTGGGCCGATGGCCTGGATGCGGATGCCGTCATCGAAGCGAAGGGATTGCGCCAGATCACCGATACGGCGGCGATCGAAACCGTGATCGAGTCGGTGATGGCGGCGAATCCAAAACAGCTGGCCGAGTATCGCTCGGGCAAGGATAAGCTGTTCGGTTTCTTCGTCGGGCAGGTCATGAAGGCGACCGGCGGCAAGGCCAATCCGGCTCAGTTGAACGAGTTGCTGAAGAAAAAACTCGCCGGTTGACGGCGTATTCGCCATGCGTGATCGCGACTGCCTGCACCGCTTCCTGTTCGAACATTATCCGATTCGCGGTCATATCGTTCACCTGGATGCATCCTGGCGCGCGCTGCTGGAGCACCGCGAGTATCCGGCCGCCGTTCGCGATGCCTTGGGCGAGGCGGTTGCGGCCTCGGTGCTGCTGGCGGCGACCTTGAAATTCGATGGCACCCTGAGTCTTCAATTACAGGGGCGTGGGCCGATGCATTTGCTGCTCGCACAGTGTTCCGGCCGATTGGGTGTGCGTGCGCTGGCGCGTCACGCTCATGACTTGAGTGATGCTGCGGGTGAGGATTCGGTTGGTGAGGGTGAGGCTGCATCAGCTTCCGAGATGCCAGTCGGAGCTGCAGCGCGGATCCTGGACAACGCGTTTTCCGGAACGGGCCCTGAGCCCTGGGCGAAGCGCCGCAATCTGGCCGTCCTGGCAGGTGACGGAACATTGACCGTGACCCTGGAAACCGATGATGCCGGGCAGGGCGTGCAGCGTTATCAAGGCGTGGTTCCCTTGACCGGCCGGTGTCTTGCGGACTGTTTGCAGGGATATTTCGAAAATTCCGAGCAATTGCCCACCCGCCTGTGGCTGCATGCGACGCAGGCCGGCGCCGCCGGCCTGTTGCTGCAGCGCGTGGGGCAGGATGCCGCAACGGCGCCTTTCGGGGCGATTCGCCGATCGGCCGACCTGGATCCGCTGGAGATCGAGGACGCTTGGCGTCGGGCCCAGCTGCTGGGCGACACCCTCAAGCCGGAGGAATTACATGATCTGAGCAGCCGGGAACTTCTGCGCCGCCTGTTCGCCGAGGACGATCTGCGGCTCTTCGAGCCCTCCCCGGTATTTTTTCGTTGCCGCTGCTCGCATGATCGCGTTGCCGGCATGTTGCGGGCCCTGGGTGCCGAGGAGGTTCGTTCCGTGCTGGCGGAGCAGGGCCAAGTCGAGGTTTGCTGTGATTTTTGCAATCGAGCCTATCGGTTCGATGCCGTGGACGTCGAGCGATTGTTTGCCGCGGGGCCGTCGCCGGCCGGCGGTGAAACCCTGCACTGACCACGACCGCCGGGATTCCCCGGCGTCCGTCACCGTCTACCGCTGTCCATCACTGCGCCCGTTCGCATCCGTCGCTGTCGGGAGACCCGTCTTTTCCTGAATCGAATGGAGATCCACTGCCAGCGTGAAAATTTCCCTGGCGCGAGGCTGTGGAATAAGATACATTGAATCACAGTATAAAGATATCTTTATATCTATAATTCATTTGTTTAGCCTTTAAATATATCTGATTTATTTTCGATAATTTCTCGAGATGCCCGCGAGCTTCCTTTCCGTCGTTTCTTCCCTGCGTGCCGTCGGCGAACCGACGCGCCTGCGTCTGCTGGCGCTGCTGGCGCGAGCCGAACTGACGGTAGGGGAGATTTGTGCAGTGCTTGGACAAAGCCAGCCTCGAGTCTCGCGTCATCTCAAGCTGCTGTGTGATGCCGGCATGCTGGATCGATTCCGCGAGATGCACTGGGTCTATTACCGGGTGCCGGCGGGCGGTGCCGCCCGGAAAACCGCGTTACAGATTCTGGCCTTGCTTTGTCAGGACGACGAGGTTCTGCGGCGTGACCGCAAGCGGATGGAACGAATGATCGCGGCGCGCGGCCGGCAGGCCGCGGGCCAGGTCCCCGAAGCCGATCAGGAAGCCTTTTGCGAAACCCTCGATCGGATCGTGCTGAATGAATTGGCGCAAGAGCCTGTCGGCATGCTGTTGGATATCGGTACGGGCTCCGGTCATTTGCTCGGCCTGGTCGGCGCCCGGGCGACCCGCGCGGTGGGCGTCGATATTTCGAGCGAGGCCTTGCGCTTGGCGCGCGCCAGGGTACACGGTGCCGGTCTGAGCCATTGCGAGCTGCAACGCGGCGATATGTATGACCTGCCGTTCAGCGCGCCGATCTTCGATACCGCTACAGCGGATCGCGTGCTGGCCGGTGCTGAGCGTCCGGTAGCCGTATTGCGCGAACTGGCGCGCACACTCAAGGATGGCGGCCGTGCCATCATCATCGAAGATTTCGACGCGTTGGGCGCCGGAGCGAGCGACGGCCGCGAACGCGGCACGAATCCTATCGCCATTCTGCGCACCTGGTGTACCGCCGCGGGCTTCGATTGTGCCCGCATCCATCCGGTCGACACTGAGTCCGGGCATTTACTCGTTGCGCTGGCACACAGGGCGGCGCGCACGGACGCGGCGGCATGACGACAGGCGCCGGCGGCAAATAATCAGTGCCGCAGCGGACAAGGGGGAAGTTTTGATGTCAGTCGAATATGTCAAGGAGCGGATCGCACGGGCCGCCGATGGTCTGTATGGACGGCCTGCGGTGTCGTTCGAATTCTTCCCGCCCAACAACGAGCAGATGGAACACACATTGTGGCAGTCGTTGCAGCGCCTGATTCCGCTGCAGCCGCGTTTCGTCTCGGTGACCTACGGTGCGGACGGCTCGACCCGCGAGCGTACGCATGACATCGTCACTCGCATCCAGCAGACGACTTCGCTGACGGCGGCACCCCACTTGACCTGTGTTGGCGCCTCGCGCGAAGAAGTTCTCGATATCGCGCACAATTACTGGGAGCACGGTATTCGTCATATCGTGGCCTTGCGCGGCGATCCGCCGCAGGGAGCAAGCGTCTATACGCCGCACCCCGGCGGTTTTCCCTACGCGCTTGATCTGGTGAAGGGACTGAAGTCCGTAGCCGATTTCGAGATCTCGGTGGCAGCCTATCCGGAAACGCATCCGGAAGCGTCCAGCCCGGCGTTCGATCTGGACTACTTGAAGGCGAAGATCGACGCGGGTGCGCAGCGGGCGATCACGCAGTTCTTTTTCGATCCCGAGCTGTTCCTGCGTTTCAGGGATCGATGCGCCGCCGCGGGCATCAGCGCCGCCATCGTACCGGGTATTCTGCCGATCACGCGTTTCCCGCAGATGCAGCGTATGGCGCAGCGTTGCGGCGCCAGCGTGCCTGATTGGCTCGTGCATCGATTCGACGGGCTCGACGAGGATGCCGATACACGACGGTTGATCGCCGCGGCGTTCGCCATCGAGCAGGTCCAGGCGCTGCAGCGCCACGGCGTAGAAGAATTCCATTTCTATACGCTGAATCGCAGCGAACTGACTTATGCGATCTGTCATGCCCTGGACGTGCGTCCTGTCGCGATGCAGGCCGTCAGCGCCTGAATCCCGAGCAGCCGTCCGCATTCCCCGCCTGTATCCCAAGCAGCCGATCAAGTCCCGCACAGCAAGCAGAGCAAACCCATGTCCAACGTTACTTCCCGCGCCGAACGCATTGCCGAATTTCATCGCTTGTTGGGCGAGCGCATCCTGGTATTCGACGGCGGGATGGGCACGATGATCCAGAGCTACGGCCTGACGGAGCAGGATTACCGCGGCGAGCGCTTCAAGTCCTGGCCCTGCGACCTCAAGGGAAACAGCGACATCCTGGTCTTGACCCGGCCGGATGTCATCGGACAAATACATACGGCGTATCTGGATGCGGGCGCCGACATCATCGAGACCGATACGTTCACCGCGAATCATCCCTCGCAAGCGGACTACCATGCCGAGGAATTCGTGCGTGACATCAATCTTGCCGCCGCAAAAGTCGCGCGCCAGGCAGTCGATGATCACAGGGCGCGCACCGGACGCCTGAGTTTCGTCGCGGGCGTGCTGGGTCCTACGAACCGCACGGCCTCGCTGTCGCCCAATGTAAACGATCCGGCCTTCCGCAATATCGACTTCGACCAGTTGGCGCAGACTTATCTGGTCGGCGCGCAGGCGTTGCTGGAAGGCGGCGTCGACCTGTTTGTCATCGAGACCATATTCGATACCTTGAACGCCAAGGCGGCGATCTTCGCGGTGCGCCAGGCGCAGCAGGAAGCTGGAGAGGATCTGCCGATCATTATTTCCGGCACGATCACCGATGCCTCGGGACGCACGCTGTCGGGGCAGACGGTAGAGGCTTTCTGGAATTCGGTACGGCACGCGCAGCCAGTGGCGGTGGGATTCAACTGCGCGCTGGGCGCGAAACAGCTGCGGCCTTACATCGAGGAGCTTGCGCGTATCGCCGATGTGTACATCAGTGCCTATCCGAATGCCGGGCTGCCCAACGCTTTCGGCGAGTATGACGAGGAGGCCTGTGAGACGGCCGCGCTGGTTCGGGAATTTGCGACCAGCGGCTTCGTCAATCTGGTAGGAGGCTGCTGCGGCACCACGCCGGAGCATATTCGGCACATACGCGAGGCCATGGAGGGCATCGCTCCGCGCAAGCCGCCGAACCTCGAACCGCGCTGCCGCTTGTCCGGCCTGGAGCCGATGAACATCGGCCCGGATAGCCTGTTCGTCAATATCGGCGAGCGCACCAACGTGACGGGATCGGCAAAATTCCGCCGCCTGATCGAGGCCGACGATTACACGGCGGCGCTGGATATCGCCCGCCAACAGGTCGCCAGCGGTGCGCAGGTGATCGACATCAACATGGACGAGGGCATGCTGGATTCGGAAGCGGCGATGATCCGCTACCTCAACCTGATCGCCTCCGAGCCCGATATTTCTCGTGTACCGATCATGATCGACTCATCGAAGTGGTCGGTCATCGAGGCAGGACTGAAGCGCATCCAGGGTAAGGGGGTGGTCAACTCCATCAGCCTCAAGGAAGGCGAGGCGCAGTTCCTGGAACAGGCACACAAGGTGCGCGCCTATGGCGCCGCGGTCGTCGTCATGGCGTTCGACGAACAGGGACAGGCTGATACGGTTGCACGCAAAGTGGAGATCTGCAAGCGTTCCTACGAGCTGCTGACCCGGCAGGTCGGGATGCCGCCGGAGGACATCATCTTCGATCCGAATATTTTTGCGATTGCCACCGGTATCGAAGAACACAACAACTATGCGCGTGATTTCATCGAGGCCATCACTGCGATCCGCAATGCCTGTCCGCATGCGCATGTCAGCGGCGGCGTCAGCAACGTGTCTTTCTCCTTCCGGGGCAATGATCGAGTGCGAGAGGCCATGCATTCGGTGTTTCTGTACCATGCCATCAAGGCCGGCATGACCATGGGCATCGTCAATGCCGGCCAGCTGGCGATCTATGAGGATATCGATCCGGAACTTCGCGAGCGTGTCGAGGATGTGGTACTGAATCGCCGCGAGGATGGCACCGAGCGTCTGCTGGAGATTGCGGAGCGCTACAAGGGTGAAGCCGGCATCAGGAAGGCCGAGGATCTTGCCTGGCGTAATTTGCCGGTAGCCAAGCGGCTGGAACATGCGCTGGTCAAGGGGATCGACGAATTCGTCGTAGCCGATACCGAGGAGGCGCGCCTGGAATTCCCGCATCCGCTGCAGGTGATCGAAGGTCCGCTGATGGATGGCATGAATGTGGTCGGAGACCTGTTCGGCGACGGCAAGATGTTCTTGCCGCAGGTCGTCAAGTCGGCGCGCGTCATGAAGAAGGCGGTCGCCCATCTCATTCCCTTCATTGAACAATTGAAGGCGGCCGAAGGCGACACGGAGGCGCGTGCCAACGGCAAGATCGTCATGGCGACCGTCAAAGGCGACGTGCACGACATTGGCAAGAATATCGTCGGCGTCGTACTGCAGTGCAATAATTTCGATGTGATCGATTTAGGTGTGATGGTGCCGTGTGAACGAATCCTGGAGACGGCACAGCGTGAAGGCGCGGATATGATCGGCCTGTCCGGGCTCATCACGCCGTCGCTGGAGGAGATGGTGCACGTCGCCCGGGAAATGCAGCGCCAGGGATTGAATCTGCCACTGTTGATCGGCGGCGCAACCACATCCCCTGCGCATACCTCCGTGAAGATCGATCCGCATTACCAGGGGCCGGTCGTCTACGTGAAGGATGCCTCGCGATCCGTCGGCATCTGTCAGCAACTGATGAATACCGATAACCGCGCGGAGTTCGTGGATCGAACCAAGGACGATCATGCGCACCGCCGTGAATTGCACAAGAACAGGCGGACCAAGGCGCCGCAGGTCACACTCCAGCAGGCACGCGCCAACAAGCTTGACGGCGGTTGGAACGACTATGTGCCGCCCGTGCCGCGATTTCTGGGGCTGCGCGTATTCGAAGATTATTCGCTCGAGGAGCTCACGCGTTACATCGACTGGATGCCGTTCTTCAATGCCTGGGAGTTCCGCGGCACGTTTCCGGATATCCTGACGGATCCGGTCGTGGGCGAGCAGGCGAGCAGTCTATATGCGGATGCCAGGCACATGCTGAAGCAGATCGTACAGGAGCGCTGGCTGAGCGCGCGCGGCGTCATCGGATTGTTCCCCGCCAACAGCGTCGATGACGACGATGTCGAAGTCTACGCGGATGATTCACGCCAGCGGACCATTGCACGTCTGCACTTTCTACGTCAGCAGAAAAGCAAGCCCGCCGGACAGTTCCATGATTCGCTGGCGGACCTCGTGGCACCCAGGACATCGGGTCTGCACGATTATATCGGCGCCTTTGCAGTGACTGCCGGTATCGGTATCGAAGAGCATCTGGAGCGTTTCCGCCTGGCGCATGACGACTATTCAAGCATTATCCTCAAGGCGCTGGCGGATCGGCTGGCGGAAGCATTCGCCGAGCGCATGCATGAGCGTGTACGGCGCGAATTCTGGGGCTACGTTCCCGAGGAGCGGCTGACGAACGATGAACTGATCAGGGAGGCTTACCGCGGCATTCGTCCGGCGCCGGGCTACCCAGCCTGTCCGGACCATACCGAAAAGGCCACCTTGTGGAAGTTGATCGATCCCGCGGGGAATGCCGCTATCGAACTTACCGATTCCTTTGCGATGTATCCGACCGCGGCCGTGAGCGGCTGGTATTTCTCCCATCCCGCCTCGCGTTATTACGCAATCGGCAAGATCGCCCTGGATCAGGTCAAGGACTACGCCGCACGCAAAAAAATATCGCTGGAGGAAGCGCGGCGCTGGTTGGCATCCAACCTCAGCTACGATCCGGATGCGCAGAGCGAGGCAGCCTAGCTTGCCTCCAGGCAGCCTATTTCCGGGCAGCCTGCCTCCGGGCAGCGCAGCCCGGGAATGCCGTCGACTTCCGTACCCCCGTGTCCTCGTGCCCTGGGCGAGGACCCTGCGGCAGCGCAGCCCCTTAGGGCCGATGCGGCCGGGCTAGATATTCCTGTGACTGCATTTCGATCAGCCGGCTGGTAGTACGCTCGAACTCGAAACTCAGGCGCGCGCCGCCATATAGTTCTTGCGCAGGCCGTAGGGAAGAAACGATCAGCTTCACTGCCCGATCATAGAATTCATCCACCAGGGCGATGAAACGGCGGGCCGGATTGTCCGAGTCTTCGCCCAAGGCAGGTATGTCGCTCACAAATACCGTACGGTAGCACCGTGCGATCTCGATATAGTCCGCCTGGCTGCGCGGGCCGTCGCACAGTTCCCTGAAGCCGAACCAGACCACGTCGGCGGCGTGGCGGCGCGCATGCAGGCGGCGATGATTCAGGACCAGGGTCGCATCGGCCCGTCCGGGCTCTCCTGCGATGGCCGTGAACAAGGCCTGCAAGGCGGCGTCCGTATCCTTGCACGAGGCATCGAACCAGGTGGTGGCCAGTTCCAGCAGACGCAGGCGATGATCGGTGCCGCCGTCCAGGTGTACGATCCGGGTGTGTTTTTTCAACAATTGGATCGCCGGCAAAAAGCGCGCACGTTGCAGGCCGTCCTTGTACAGATCCTCCGGCGGCACGTTCGAGGTGGCGACCAGGGTGACGCCGCGTGCGAATAGTTCGTGCAGCAGCGTGCCTAGCAGCATTGCATCGCCGATATCCGCCACGAACAGCTCATCGAAGCACAGCACACGTGCCCGGCGCGCGATCTTTTGAGCCACCAGCGCCAGCGGGTCGGCATGCTGCGCATGCTTCCTCAACTCATCGTGCACGAATTGCATGAAGCGATGGAAGTGGCTGCGTTGTTTGTCGCGGAAGGGTAGAGATTGGAAAAACAGATCCATGAGCCAGGTCTTGCCGCGCCCGACACTGCCCCAGATATACAAGCCGGATTGTTCTACAGGCTGCCGGCGCGACAGCAGTTCCCGCAGCCGGCTGCGGGATGTCGGCATCATTAGCCGGCGTCGCAGATCATCCAGCAGCATCACGACCTGCTGCTGTGCCGCATCGGGCTCATAGCCAAGACGGACGCACTCGCTCTGATAGAGCGTCTCGAACGACGATGCGGCGATCATTACCGTGGGATGGACGAGCGCCGGCCTCGGCGGTGCAGAACGCGACCGCGCCTTACAGGATCCTGCCCCATCTCACAGATTCTGGTAGTTCGGTCCTGAACCGCCTTCCGGGGTGGTCCAGATGATGTTTTCGTACGGATCCTTGATATCGCAGGATTTGCAATGCACGCAGTTGGCCGAGTTGATCTGCAGCCTGCGTCCGCCCTGGCCGTCATCGACCATTTCATAGACGCCTGCCGGGCAGAAGCGCTCGCAGGGATTGCCGTATTCAGTGACGCAGCGGCCTACGCAGATGGAGGTATCGGGTACCTTGAGGTGGATGGGCTGCGATTCATCGTGGACGTTGCCGGCAAAGAACACCGAGGCCAGGCGATCGCGCGGCGGCAGCGAACGCTCCACCCAGGCGCGGTCCGGAGAGGCATAGTCACCGAGCTTCTCCAGCGCCGACCAGTCGGCCGAATTGCGCAATGTCCAAGGCGTCCTGCCCTTCAGCAGCGCCTCGATGCCGGCATTGAACATGCCGAAATACAGGCCGCGCTTGAATGCCGGCTTGAAATTGCGCACCGCGCGAAGCTCGCGATGGCCCTCCGAGGCGCGCCAGCGTGCGTCGTAGCCGGTGCTGCTGCCATGCTCCGATAAATGGTCCGCGGCGCACACGCCTGAACGGATCGCTTGATGAATACCCTTGATCTTGAACACGTTCAGCGTGCCGGCACCATCGCCGATCAACATCGCGCCGGGCATTTCCAGCTTCGGCAGCGACTGATAACCGCCGGCGGCGATCGTGCGCGCACCCGCCGCCAGGATTTCCCCGCCTTCCAGCAACGGCTTGATACGCGGATGATGCTTGAATTGCTGAAACACCTCGAACGGCTTGAGCCGCGGATCCTTGTAATTCAGACCGACGACATAGCCCACGTACACGCGGTCGTTGTCGAGGTGATACACGAAGCTGCCGCCATAAGTATGCTTATCCAGCGGCCAACCGAAAGCATGTTCGATACGGCCGGGCTGTACGCGGCCTGCGGGCAGCTGCCATAACTCCTTGAAGCCCAGGCCGAACGTCGGCGGATCGACGCCGTCGCGCAGGTTGAACTTGGCGATCAGCTGCTTCGTGATCGAGCCGCGCGAGCCTTCCGCAAGTACCGTGGTTCCTGCGTGGATTTCCACGCCCGGCGTATAATTCGGCCCCGGCGAGCCGTCCCTTTCAAGCCCCATGTCGCCGATACGCACGCCTTTCACCCGGCCGTCGTCGAAGAGCGCTTCTGCCGCGGCAAACCCGGGGAATACGTCCACGCCGGCCTGCTCCGCCTGCTCTGCGAGCCAGGGTGTCAATTGACCCAGGGAGATGATGAAATTGCCGTGATTGTTCATAGGCGAAAGATTGACGGCGAAATTCGGCATCTTGTAGGAGCCGGTACTGGTCATCAGTCTTACGTCATCCTGCGCTGCCGGTACTTTCATGCCGGTGTATTGCGAACTCCACTTCGGCAGCAGCTGCTCCAATGCCGCAGATTCCAGAACCGCCCCTGAAAGGGAGTGCGCGCCCACCGCAGAGCCCTTCTCCAGCACGCAGATGCTTAGCTCGGGCTTGAGCTGCTTCAGCCGGATCGCGCAGGCCAGGCCGGCCGGGCCGGCGCCGACGATGACGACGTCATATTCCATCACTTCGCGTTCAGTCATGAGTTGATTTCCGCAGACTCTTCAGAAATAAGCCAAGTGCGAGGCATTGTGTGCAAGCATTCGTTACCGCTGCTTACTTTCCGCTGCTTACCTTGGAGCCATGCGGATCGCGCCGTCGAGGCGAATGCACTCGCCGTTCAGCATGGTATTCATACAAATATGCCCGACCAGGGCGGCATATTCATCGGGACGGCCTAGACGCGGTGGGAAGGGCACTTGCTTAGCCAGTGAATCCTGCGCCTCCTGCGGCAGCGATGCCATCATGGGCGTGCGAAAGATACCCGGTGCGATGCTCATCACTCGTATCCCGCTGGATGCAAGATCGCGCGCCATAGGCAAAGTCATGCCGGCGACGCCGCTCTTGGAGGCGGAGTAGGCCACTTGGCCGATCTGGCCGTCAAATGCGGCGACTGAGGCGGTCATCACGATCAAGCCGCGTTCGCCTTCCTCGTTCGGCGTGTTTTTTTGCATGAAAGCGGCAGCGGCCTTGGACACCAGCAAGGTGCCCACCAGATTGATTTCGACCACTTTGCGAAAGAAATCTCCCGGTATCGGGCCTTCCTTGTTTATAAGGCGGCGCGGCCAGGCGACACCGGCGCAATTCACCGCCAGGTTCAATCCTCCCATCTCGGCATGAGCCTTGGCGATGCAGGCGTCGATCGTGGTCTCGTTGGTGACGTCGCCGCTCTGAAAAAACGCATTTGCGCCCAAGGACTGCGCGGCTGCCTGGCCCGCAGCTTCGTTTACGTCGATCAGCGTCACCTTCGCTCCGGCAGCCACCAGGTGCTGCGCGACGGCGTGACCCAGGCCCGAGGCGCCACCGGTGATGACGGCGCGCGCTTCTTCCAGCTTCATGTTTGTAGTCTCCTTCGAAGATTCGATTGGATGGCAGGCGAATAGTGTAGCGCCTTTGCGCCGTGTCGGATCCGGTCTCAGACTCGCTCGATCGCCAACGCTGCAGCTTCGCCGCCGCCGATGCATAGCGAGGCGATGCCGCGCTTTTGGCCGCGACGCTTCAATTCATGGATGAGCGTGGTGAGGATGCGAGCGCCGGTCGCGCCGATCGGATGACCCAGTGCGCAGGCGCCGCCATTCACATTCACACGGGCATGATCCAGGCCTAAATCGTGGATTGCCGCCATCGTGACGCAGGCAAAAGCCTCGTTGATCTCATAGAGGTCAACCTCCGCCGCTCGCCAGCCGGCTTTGTCGAGGACGCTCTGGATAGCCCCGACGGGGGCGGTGGTAAACCATTCGGGCGCCTGCGCGTAGCTGGCATGGCCGACGATGCGCGCCAGGGGGCGCAGATCATGCTCGCGCACGGCAGCGGCGCCGGCTATCACCACGGCGGCTGCACCGTCGGAAATCGAAGAAGAACTCGCGGCGGTGACCGTGCCGTCCTTGTTGAAGGCGGGCTTGAGTTGCGGGATTCGCTCGATATCGCAGTTGAAGGGGGTTTCATCCTTGGCGACGGTGCGCTCCCCCTTGCGATCCTTGATGATCACCGGAGCGATCTCGGGCTCGAACCGGCCGGCTTCGATCGCCGCCAGCGCGCGGCGTACCGATTCGGCCGCGAAGCTGTCCTGTTGCTCGCGGGTGAAGCTGTATTTTTTTGCGGTGGCATCCGCGAAAAATCCCATCGGTTTACCGTCGAAAGCACTCTGCAGCCCGTCAAAGAACATATGGTCCAGGATTTCCCCGTGGCCCATACGTAGGCCGCCGCGCGCCTTGGGCAGCAAATAAGGCGCGTTGGTCATGGATTCCAGACCGCCTGCCAGGACGATCCTGGCCGAGCCGGCAGCAATCTGGTCGGCAGCCAGCATCGTGGCTTTCAGTGCCGAGCCGCACATCTTATTGATGGTCGTCGCCGGCACCTTCTGCGGCACGCCGGCAGCCAGTGCCGCCTGGCGCGCCGGAGCCTGGCCCACGCCGGCCATCAGCACGCAGCCCATGATGGCTTCATCGATCCGTCCGGCGTCCAGACCGCTGTCTTGGATCGCGGCGCGTGCCGCGGCGGCGCCCAGATACGGCGCCGATACGCTGCTCAGTACACCTTGAAATGAGCCGATAGGCGTGCGGCGGGCGGCGACGATGTAGATGTCTTCAGTCATGGCAGGCATTTCCGGATCGAATTGAGAAGATATTTTTACTCAAGGGTAGGGTTTTTACTTAAGAGTAGGTGTCGCGGTCAAGACTCATAAAAATGAATCTCGAGATCCCGCCGGCATCATGCATGTCGTGCCGGCCTGATCCGGGGCATGTCCAGCGAGTCGGGGATGAGCCTCACGAAGGAGTATCATAAGGAAAATCGGCTAAGAAATCGGCTGATCCTGCGTCGTTGCCCGAAGATCGGCGGCAGCGCGACTACAATGCTGCCGGTACCCAGGCCGGCTCGTCCAGTGTTGCGAGAATACGCGCGCATGCCGTCGCGGCCGGTGATTTTCCGTGAACTACTTCTCTTTATGTAAACCCGGCCGGGGTTCTGTGATAACTGTCACGCCCACCGAACGATAGCCTTACGCATACTGCCGGCACCGCATAGTGGCGCCGGTTCATGCAATCGGTCCCGCGTCAAGCCTGAGGGCGATGAGTACCGTTACCAAAGAGACAGTCGACTCGAGGCGTATCGCAGATACGCCGCAGGCACCTTCCGCAGCGATGATCGACCGCTTCCTCGATGCCGTGTGGATGGAACGCGGCCTGTCACCCAACACCTTGTCCGCCTATCGCGCGGATCTGATGGCATTGGATCGCTGGTTGCAGGTGCGCGGCAGTTCCAGCGTCCAGGCCGCTCGTGCGGATCTCCTCGCGTTCATTGCCTACCGGGTGGAGGCGGGGGCTCGCCCCCGGTCCACCGCCCGGCAGCTGTCCAGTTTTCGGCGCTACTACCGTCATCTAATCCGCGAGGGAGTCATCAAGGAGGACCCGACCGTCCAAATCGCGATGCCCAAGATCGGCCGCTCGTTACCGAAATCTTTGACGGAAGAAGAGGTCGATGCGTTGCTGGCAGCGCCGCAAATCGAGGATCCGTTGGGATATCGCGACCGCTCCATGCTGGAAGTGCTGTATGCGACGGGATTGCGCGTTTCGGAACTGGTCAGCTTGAAGGGAAGCCAGGTGAATATGAATCAGGGGGTATTGCGCATCGTCGGCAAGGGTGATCGCGAGCGCCTGATTCCGCTGGGAGAAGAGGCCGTCGACTGGCTGCAGCGCTTTACCCGCGGCCCGCGCCTGGAAATATTGCTGGAGCGCCAGACCGATTATCTGTTTCCGACGCGCCGCGGCGACCGCATGACGCGGCAGGCATTCTGGCACATCATCAAACGCTACGCGCAGAAGGCGGGCGTCCACAAGGCACTCTCGCCGCATACCCTGCGGCATGCCTTCGCGACCCACTTATTGAATCATGGCGCGGATCTGCGCGTGGTCCAGATGCTGCTCGGACATAGCGACCTGTCGACCACGCAGATCTATACGCATGTCGCCCGTGAGCGCATGAAGGAACTGCACGCGCAGCATCATCCGCGCGGCTGACGGGCTGCGACGCAGGCGCGCCGGCATCCTCGGCACCGCACGGCCGACGGCCGCGCCCGGCGCCTGCTGTCCGGTATATCGCTCCTGCCGGTCGAGCCGCAGGGATTCTGCTAGAATGCCGCATGGTTTTCCCCGCCGTTACGAGCCGCAAAAGCGGTGCCCGCCGCGTCATGGCCGAGGGCATCTCATCAGGTCGAAAGATTGCATGAACAGACTGTACTGCTGCCTGCTCACCATGATGTTTGCGCTCCCGGCAATCGCCACCGAGACGCCCGCCGACGATGTTCGTGCCGCGATCGCCAAGAAGTTTCCCGGTGTCGACGCCGAGGACGTACGGCCTGCGCCGGTCGAGGGACTGTATGAGGTGGCTCTGAATTCGGACATTGCCTACGTCAGCGCGGATGGACGCTATGTCATCGCGGGGGATCTGTACGAGATCGACACCCGCACGAATCTTACCGAGGCCAGCCGCATGCAGCTGCGCATCGGCGCATTGTCCGGCCTGGACGAGCGCGACATGATCATCTTCAAGCCGGCGGTGGTGAAGCACACGATCACCGTCTTCACCGATGTCGATTGCGGTTATTGCCGCAAGCTGCATGGAGAGATGAGCCAGATCAACAAGCTCGGCATCCAGGTCCGCTACCTGGCTTATCCGCGTGGCGGCCCCGATACGCAGGACTGGCGCAAGATGGAAGCCGTGTGGTGCGCCAAGGATCGCCGCACCGCTATCACCGATGCCAAGCAGGGCAAGGAAGTGAAAGCACCGGCCTGCGGTGCGACGCCGGTGGCTAAGCAGTATCAACTGGGCAGGCAATTGGGCGTGCGCGGTACGCCGGCGATCTTCACCAGCAGCGGAGACTATATCGGCGGTTACCTGCCGCCGGCACAGCTGCTGGGGCAGCTGGAGAGCCTCGAGCGGCAAGATGCTCGCGCAGCGCGACAGTAAGCTCTAGCGAATCAACAGCTTCAGCTTGTCCGGCTTGCCGTCCCATTCCGCAGCATCCTCCGGCGACGGCTTCTTTTCGGTCAGGACCGGCCACTGCTTGGCCAGTTCCGCATTGATCTGCTTGAAGTGCTCCTGGTCGGGCGGCACTTCCTCTTCGGAGAAAATCGCGCCAACCGGGCATTCCGGCTCGCACAAGGTGCAGTCGATACATTCATCGGGGTCGATCACCAGGAAATTCGGACCTTCGTGAAAGCAATCGACCGGGCACACCTCGACGCAGTCGGTGTGCTTGCAGTTGATACAGTTTTCAGTGACGACAAAAGTCATCGATGGCTCCGGGCAGGCAACAAAACGCGCGATCGAACGCGGCACTCAGGTATTGTGCCATCAGCGTTCGGTGGTCACCAGTTTCCCATGCTGCCAGTCGATGTCTTGGCCATGCATGCGTTCGACGCCCAGGCGACGATCCTCGAGGTAGCGTTGCAGCGCGAAGCGAACACTCAGGAAAGCGATATCCTGCCACGGAATTTCCGCCTCGTCGTAAAGACGGGTCTCCAGGCTTTCGACGCCCACACCATAGCCGGGCTCCGCCAGGGTGGCGCGGTAGGTGATGTGCACCTGGTGGGCATGCAGCACATTGACGATGGACAGCAGTGAGCCGATTTTCACCTTCGCCAGAGCCTCCTCCATGGCTTCGCGGGCGGCACCCTGCGCCACCGACTCGCCGTTTTCCATGAAGCCTGCCGGGTGCGTCCAATAACCCAGCCGCGGTTCGATGGCCCGCTTGCACAACAACAGTTTTCCTTCGGTTTCGATCACGCAGCCGGCGATGATGCGTGGATTCTGGTAATGGATCGTACCGCAGGCCGTGCATACGTAGCGAAGCAGATGATCCCCTGGGGGGATTTTCCGGGTGAGGGGCTGCCCGCAGTTCGGGCAGAAGGACATCGCAGGATTGGTGGGCACGCGGCGAGGCCAATGAGGGCAGAGGAGGGCATTCTGCCAAAGCATTGCGGGCAGGGCCAAGCGCGTCGACGGGCGCACCGGTAGGGCCGGGGTACCGCTGCCGCGCATCCGCATGTCATCGTGGCCGCCAGGCGGATTCGTCCGATATCGGAATCCGCTGCCGGACTCGCCGGGCGGAGTCATTGACGAAACGGGAAACTATACTGACATTTCGTCACCGCCGATGATGAAACCGTTCAGTCTGTCTGCTTCTGGCTGACGTGCCGTATTCTTAGAATATTCGGGAATGATAAAGAGCCGGATTTCGCCGGCAAGGATTCGTTCGGGAGCCATGCAGGAGCACTCAATGATCGATTATATCGGCATCCACGACGTTCAGTGCCTGATCGAGGAGATCGGACCTGGTATGTTCATCGAGCGCCTCGCCGCCGAGATCGAAGCGGATTATGCGCGCTGGGACGAGTTCGAGAAATCGGTGCGGCTGGCCAGCCATTCCAGGCGGGGCGTTATCGAGCTGATGCCGATCAGCGACGGACGTCTGTATTCGTTCAAGTACGTCAACGGCCATCCTGGAAACACGCAGGAAGGCCTGCTCACCGTCATGGCCTTCGGTGTACTGGCCGAAGTCGACACCGGTTATCCGATCCTGCTGTCGGAACTCACGATCACGACGGCGCTGCGCACCGCCGCCATGTCTGCACTTGCAGCCCGTTGGCTCGCGCGTCCCGACAGCCGCAGCATGGCCTTGATCGGCAACGGCGCACAGAGCGAGTTCCAAGCGATCGCCTTCCACCGCATGCTCGGCATTCGCGAACTGCGTTTGTTCGATGTCGATCCGCTGGCGAGCGCGAAGCTCGAGCAAAACCTGCGCGCCATGCCGGATCTGTCCGATCTGGCGCTGATCCGTGCGCCCAGCATTGCGGAGGCTGTCCGCGGCGCCGACATCATCACCACGGTGACGGCCGACAAGCGCAACGCGACCATCCTGACCCCGCTGATGATGGCGCCCGGAGTCCATGTGAACGCCGTGGGCGGCGATTGCCCGGGCAAGACCGAACTGCATCGCGATATCCTGGCTCGTCCGAATGTGCGGGTCGTGGTCGAGTATGAGCCGCAGTCGCGTATCGAAGGAGAGATTCAGCAAATGCCGCCGGATTTCGTGGTGACCGAGTTTGCCGAGATCGTTCGACGCGGCACCCCAGGGCGCAGTTCGAGCGCCGAGATCACC
This sequence comes from Steroidobacter denitrificans, assembly GCF_001579945.1. Taxonomy (NCBI): domain Bacteria; kingdom Pseudomonadati; phylum Pseudomonadota; class Gammaproteobacteria; order Steroidobacterales; family Steroidobacteraceae; genus Steroidobacter; species Steroidobacter denitrificans. The sequence goes on from NZ_CP011971.1 coordinate 1,441,666, forward strand.
GTTTTCGACTCGGTGGGATTCGCGCTCGAGGACCATTCGGCATTGCGATTTCTACACGGTCTTGTCGGCGAACAGCCGGGCCGCTGCCGCCGGATCGACCTGGTGCCGATGCTCGTGGATCCGAAGGATCTGTATGGCGGTACGCTGGGCGGCGGCGCGGTGAAATCCCGCCCGCGCCGTGCGGCTTGATCGATCAGCGGCTCGATACGGGCGCATTCGTCGGCTCGCAACTACACGGCACCAGCGGCATATCCGGCGGCCGAGACAATGGCCGGCCTCCCGCCAGGCGGGTTTTCCAGTCGTTACCCGTCGTTATGTTTGTGCCGCAATCGCCGTGATCTCTTTGCGGATTTCCTTCAGCAGCGCCTCGGCGGCGGGCGTCGTATTGTGACGGGCGGCGCTGGCGATCACCAAGGGAAAGTCGAAGCCGAGTTCTGCGAGCGGCACGCGTGAAAAGATGCCGGCGGCCAGGTCTGCTTCGATCGCGCGCGGCAAAGCGGCGCCCAGCGCGTCGCTGCTGCGAACGACCTGGCGAATGATGCCGAAGTCGGTGGTCAGCAGGTAGGCTGGCAAACCGCGCGGCTCATCGCCCCGGGCTTCCAGGTGCACCATCGATTCCAGACGCTGACGCAGCCAGCGCGACGCCTTCGGCACCACGATGGGGTATTGAAACACGTCATGCGGACTGACGTGTCCGGCGCGCATGATGCAGTGGTCCGAGCGGCCGAAAACGATGAACGGCGGCTGGGTATAACTTTCGATGACGATCCTGCTGTCCATCGCCTCGTATGGAAAGCCGATATACATGTCGAGTTCCCGGGCGATGAGCTTGTCCTGCAGGGTTTCCCAGCCACCCAGTTCCAGTGTGAAATTGAGTTTGGGATAGTCCGCGAGCAGCCGAATAAGCGCCGGCGTGACGATTGGTTCCGCGAAGTACGGATCGCAGCCGATGATGAGCCGGCCCGCGGCGAGTTTCTGCATCAGCCTGATACGCCGTTGCATGTTGCGCACTTTCGAGATCGTTGCGTTCGCCGTCTCGACGACCAGTTCACCGTAAGCGGTGGGCGTCACGTCGCCATAGCGTCGCTCGAACAGCAGGACACCGTAGAACTCCTCGATTTTCTGGATGCTTTGGGTGAGCGCAGCCTGCGTGATGCCGATCGCATCTGCCGCGCGGCTGAAGTGCCGGTGTTCCGCCAGCGCTGCAATATGTCGAAATTGACGAATATCCAAAATAAGCCAAGCTTATCGTATCAGGCAAAAGAATCAATTGGACTAACGGCTCTGCGGCACGTTCAATGGCACTACAAAACAGACCATTCATCAGTATGCCGCGGGGGAAATCATGTGCAGACTTGCAGGAGCCATTGCGATTCTCTCACTCTCGACGACAGCCGCCGCCCAGACGTCCGCGGTGATCCTCGAGGAGGTCACCGTGACCGGCCGCAAGATGGGCAAGCTGGAGGCCGTCCAGGATGTGCCGCTGGCGGTTACGGCCTTCGGAGCTGCCCAGCTTGATGCGGCCTTTGTCCGCAATGTCGAGGATCTTTCCTTCTCCGCTCCGAACGTCAGCCTCGACAGTGTCGGCGTGACGCCCGGGGTACAGAATTTCGCCATTCGCGGCCTGGGCCTGAACAGCTCGATTCCATCCATCGATCCGACCGTGGGACTGTTCGTGGACGAGGTCTATCTAGGCGTAACCTTTGGTACGGTGCTGGACATGTTCGATCTCGACGGAGTCGAGATCCTGCGCGGCCCACAGGGTCTTCTGTTCGGTAGAAACGTGACCGGCGGCGCTGTGCTGGTACGGACGAAGCGGCCCAGTGGCGATTTCGGTGCCCGCCTCAAGATGGCGGTCGAAAGCGGCCCGGAGTATGTGGTCGCCGGTAGCATCGAGGGTCCGCTTGCGCCGGTGCTGGCGGCGAAGCTTACCGCCTACTATAAAAACGATACGGGTTACTTCGATAATCGAACGACCGGCGGCAACGATTATGGCGAAGAGGAAACATTCTTCGTGCGGCCCTCCTTTCTGCTGACGCCCAGCGACGATACCGAGATCGTGCTGCGATTGGAGCATGGTGAGACCCGCGGCGACGGTGGAGTGGTCCAGAACATGGCGTTCTATCGAAACTTCGATACCGGTGTCGGCTCGGAAGGGACCGTCGATATCAACTGGGATCAGATATTCATCGAATTCAACCGGAATGTCGCGTTCGGCAACGGCAAGATCACCAACATCTTCGGGTGGCGTGATTTGGACCACTACGGCTACACCGATGTCGATGGTACGCCCCAGGTCCTGTTTCATGGCGGCACCAGGACGTTACAGGAGCAGTTCAGTAACGAACTGCGCTATTCGGGTGAAGTAGCGCGTGGCGTGAATCTCACCGCCGGCCTTTACTACTTCACCCAGGACATTCTCTACCGGGAGGAGCGTACTCTTGCCACCCCGCTCGGCGTGCTGATTTCCACCCTGGGAGGCGACCAGGATCACTGGAGCTGGGCGGCGTTCAGTGCAGTCGATGTGGAACTCACGGATACGCTGAAGCTGAATCTCGGTCTGCGCTATACCAAGGAGCGCAAGAAGGCGCAGATTGCGACCTTCAACGCAGTGAGCTCGCCGTGCGACTTCGCAACCAACCGCTG